>CAZVZS010000084.1:15287-18628 GCA_964631535.1 uncultured Leptospiraceae bacterium | reverse complement strand
ATGCTCCCGGGGGGTCGCATTGCGGGAAAAAACTCCTCGCCCTGCTCGGAGTTTACCCTGGCTTCGCGGCAGCGTATACCTGTGGGGGCAACACACTGTTTCATGCAGAAAATCCGGTGCACTGAGGAATGAAGAAAACCGCCTTGAAAGGCGGTTTTCGTTGAACAAAAAAATTCTTGGAGTGTCCATTATCCGGAGTTGCGAGAAAAGTCCAGCGGAGCGAAAACCCATGCAATCCTTGAAAAAAAAGAACAGGGCCCTGCCCTGGACCATACCGCCCGCACTGCTGGCGCTGGTGGCCCTGCTGCTCATGCCCGGTCCGGGGTTGGTCCTGGCCGCCCCCTCCGGCACCCCGCGGCTCGAACTCGATCCTGGCGGGCACAAAGCGTTTACCCGGGGACTGGTCCTGACCCGTGACGGACGGTTCGTCGCCAGTGCTTCGGATGATAAAACGATCCGCGTTTTCCTGACCGAAACCGGCGAACTTTTACGAACGTACCGCGGCTTCAGCGGGCCGGGGTTCGCGGGCGCGTTTCAATCCCTGGCGATTTCTCCCGACGACCGCGTGCTCGCCGCGGGCGGCTACCTGGAAGGCGGCGGCTTTTTGCGACTCTACGATTTTGAAACCGGCGAAATCCTGGCCGACCTGGCGGGCCATACATCCACGGTGATTAAAATCGCCTTCGCGCCCGACGGGAAGACGCTCTACACATCCCAGACCGGCACCGGGCCCTTGCTCCAATGGCGACGGGAAAGCGGCGTATGGAAAAAACAGATCCTCGATCCCCGGGCACACGAAACGTACGGCCTGAGCCTGAGCCCGGACGGCAGCCTGCTCGCCACGGCCGGGTTCGACGGCGTATTTCGCGTATGGGACCGCTCTGGCAAACTCAGGCGAAAAATCACCGACGTCGCGTACAATCGCCTGGCCTTCGCCCCGGACGGTCAGCGCCTGCTGGCCTCGGGGTTCGATCGCGCTCTGACCGTGTACGCCACGCGCGACCTGCTGGCTCCAGGCCCGAAGGTGCCCGCCGGTCACGTGCTGGCTCTGCTTCCTGAAAGCCATTACGGCGGCAAACATATTGAGGAAATCGCCTGGACGACGGACGGGATTTTTTCGGCCGGGCCCTTTCAGGCGTTCCAGGTCACGCCGGAACGCGCGGAATACCGACGGCCCATTTTTCGCCTGGATCCCAATTCGGGCGCAGTGCGCGGCATTTACACCGGGCACAACAACACCGTGCTGGCCATCGCGGCCGGTCCCGGGGGCCTGGTTGCCAGCGCGGGGGACAACGATCACGCGGTCCACCTCTGGGACGCGCGTCGCGGTCAGGCCCGGCGCGTCTTACGCGGGGCGGGCCAGGCGGTTTTCGCCGTGGCCTTCGCGAAGAACGGTCGCGCCCTGTATTTCGGCAACGCCAATGTACAGTCCCGGCCCAACGCGATCGGCCCGCTCACGCGTTTGTTTTCCCTGGAGGAACTGGAGGTGTCCGATTTAAACTCCCCCCCGGCCGCGGCCGACGTTCACGGCCCGCAGGAAGAACACGGCGGACGTTCGATTCGTTACAAAAGCGAACTGTACAACAATACGATCGAGATCGACGAGTGGCGTATTTCGCTGCCTGAAAAAAACGATACGATCTACGCGTACAGTTTCACGCCGGACGGAACCGCGGCCGCGGTGGGTTCAGCCGCCGGATTGTTTCTGTTCGATGTTCAGAGCGGCGATGAAATCGCCCGGCTCAAAGGCCACGAAGGCGCGGTGATGGCGCTGGCCTTCGCGCCGGACGGGCAACGCCTGGTCACCGGCTCGGCGGATCAGACCGTACGGCTCTGGGACGTAAAGGAACGCCGTTTGATCGCGACGTTTTTTTTCGCGCGCGACGGGGAATGGATCGCGACGACGCCGGACCCGTTTCTCATGGGATCGCCGGGCGCGCTGAAGTACTTCGGCTGGAAAATCAACCGCGGCCCGGACGAATCGCCATTGTTTTATAGCTTCGACCAGTTCGATCTGCGCTACAATCGCCCGGACACGGTGCTCGCCAGGCTTTTCCCGGAGGCCCGGCCGGACGCGCGGGATCTTTTCGCGAAAAACCTGGGGGAGCGGATCCAGGCGCTCCGGCGCCAGCGCGAGCTGCGCGCGGCCGCGAACGGCTTTCGCCCGGAGGAACTGGACGGCGATCTGGAGCTGGCCGCGCCGGTCGTCTATATCCAGGATCGCCCGCCTGATTATTCGATCACGTTAGACAGGAGCTTTCCCCTGCGTTTTAACGTGCGCGACGAAGGCGACGCGCGGATCGTCGGCTACCGAATTTTCGTGAACGGCGTGCCCCTGGAGCACGCGCGTACAGCCAGCGCCGCGCAACCGGAAACGAACGAAGGCGTGCTTACAGTCGAACGGAACATCACCCTGTCCGCGGTGGACGGCGGTCGCAATGTGATCGAGGTCCTGGGCCTGAACGACCGGGGCGTCGAATCGCGCCGCGAGACCGTTCGTCTGCTGTACCGGCCGGACCGCGCGCCCGCCCCCGTGCTGTATGTGGCCGGGTTCGGCGTCGACCGTTACGCGGGCGGCGAATTCACGCCCCTGCACTTCGCTGTCAAAGACGCGGGCGAATTCGCGGGCCTGTTTGACCGCGCGGGCCGTGACGCGTATCCGGGCGGAATTCGGATCCTCGTGAAAACCGACCGGGAGGTCACGCGCGAGTCCATCCAGGACCTGGAACGTTTCTGGGCGAAATCGACCGTGGACGATACGGTGCTCGTGTATTTTTCCGGGCACGGCCTTTCGCGCCCGGCGCGCCGCGAACTGCTCGGGCGAACCTTCGCCGATTTCGATTTTTTTTACGCCACCGCCGGCACGAATCTCGGTAACCTTGACCGGACCGCGATTACTATAGAAGAAATTCGCCGCCTGCTTGAAACGACCCCGGCCCGTCAAAAAATGTTATTTCTCGATGCCTGCCAGTCCTTCATACCGGAACGGAACACGCCCGGATCGAAACGCACGCCAACGACGACCGCGCCGGTGGCCACGACAACGGCCGCCACCGGGGTGAAAGGCGCCGGGGAACCCGAAATTCTGCGATTGCGGGGCGGCGGCAAACTCCTCTTCAACGGAGATCGCGGTGTTCCGCAGTCCGGGGCGACGGAACGTTTCAGCCAGGACCAGGCCGACCTCGCCCGTTTTTTTCCGGAACTCCGGCGGGGTACGGGCACGATCGAAGTGTCCGCGGCGATCAACGGTCAGTCCGCGCTGGAAGGCATTGTGCTTTCCGACGGCAACATCATCGAAAACGGAGTGTTCACCTACGCCGTCCGCGAAGCCATGCGCGCGC
>CAZVZS010000084.1:0-15191 GCA_964631535.1 uncultured Leptospiraceae bacterium | reverse complement strand
AGCGTGGAGAATCAGTACGCGCGCCAGACCGCCTGCGGCGATGGTTGCCTGCGACTGACGTTTCGCCCGGATCAAATTAAACACGATCTACGCGAAGCGATGAAGGCCGGCCACCGAAAAATATTAATCGATCTGGAGGCGGATAAAATTAAGTTCAAGGACCCGGCCTTCGCGGAGATTCTGGTGTATCTGCGCGAGGTGGCCGACCGCGACGGGCGCGTGCTCATCGATCCGGTGGAAGGCCAGCCCAAAAGCCTCGCGCTGGTGCCTCTGCCGCTCGTGAAAGACGTCCTGAAACTGAGCCGGGATATTTTTCGCCGCGTATACGGCTTTTTTTATTACCGCCCGGCCGCGGATTACCACGCGCGCGCGATCTACGACCGCCAGTCCGATTTCGTGAAACTGGTTTACTTTTCGCATAAAGCCGCCGGCGATCCCTGCGCCGAACTTTTCGCGCGCTGTGACGTCGTGCGCTACGTGGATGACGCCCTCTTCGACGCGACCCTCTCCGATCGGCTGCGTCTGGCCGCGAGCACAGGGGGAACGGTCCGGGTCACGTTCGACCGACAGCCGGCCCGGCTGCCCGCCGCGCGGCTGGATCTGGCCACCCTGCGTTCGGTACAATCGTCAGCGCGGATTTATAAATGGCTGCTGGTCAGCGGCCGGGCGGAAAAACAGAAAGCGGGCGGGGAAAAGGCCGTGGGCCTGGCTCTGATCGTGACCGTCCTCGATTATTCGCTGCAGGCGTACGATCTTCTCAAAGACATCGTCCTGTACGCGCCCGCACGCGATATGCAGGCCCGGATTTTTTACGAAGGCGAGGAATCCGGCGGATCCATCCAGAGCGTCGTCTTTCGCCCGCTGGTCGAAAAAAAGGACGACCGGTAGAATCGCCCGGCCGAAACTCGAATTTATTCCTGAAAATTGAATTTCCTGGAAATTACGAATTTTTTGAGACGCGGCGTAGAGAATCAGGAAATTGCGGTTGAATGGCGGTTTTCTCGTATAAAATTTTCGCGAACATTTTCACGCATAATCCGGGCTTACAGCCTGGCCGCCACCCGGGAAAATTGGCTTTTTATGAAAAGGGCCTGGCGTGACCCTGGCCCGTGGCGCCCCCCCGTCCGGTGTTTTTTACTGTATGATCTCCATCCCCGGTTACGAAATTCAGGAAGAGATCTACCGCGGCCCGCATTCGGTGATTTACCGCGGCTCCAATCTGCACGGCAATTTGCCGGTGATCGTAAAAACGTCGGTTCGAGATCTGCGCGTTCCGGAAATCGTAGCGCGCTACCAGAGCGAATTCGAAATCGGGAAATCGCTCAACCACCCGCACGTCATTCGTTACCACGCGCTCGAATCCTACCGGGAGGGTCTGGCTCTCATCGTGGAGGACAACGACGCGGTCGCCCTCGGTCAGTCCATTCCCCTGAGCGGGCTGGAACTCGCGCCGTTTTTGAAAATCGCGGTCCAGCTCGCGGAAGGCCTGGCCCACATCCACGCGAACAATATCATCCATAAAAATATTCACCCGGAAAATATCGTGCTCAATCCCGCCACCGGGGCCGTGAAGTTTATCGACTTTTCGCTGGCCTCGCGCACGAAACTCGAAGCGGGTCGGACTCCGGACCCGAGCCTGCTGGAAGGGAACCTCGCGTACATTTCGCCCGAGCAGACGGGGCGCATGAACCGGTCGCTGGATTATCGCAGCGATTTTTATTCGCTGGGCATGACGTTTTATCGCCTGCTCACGGGGCGCCTGCCCTTCACGGCCACGGACTCGATGGAGGCCGTGCACGCCCACATCGCCCGGTCCCCGCCCAACCCGCGCGAATTTAAACCGGGCGTGCCGGAGGTGATCGTCGCCATCATTTTGAAGTTGATCGCCAAAAACGCGGAAGACCGTTACCAGAGCGCCGCGGGCCTGCGCCGCGACCTTGAAAAATGCCTGCAACAGATTCGGTACGGGCCGATTCCCTATTTCATTCCGGGCCGGAGCGATACGTCCGGGCGGTTTCAGATCGCGCAGAAATTTTACGGGCGCGAGGAAGAATCGCGCATCTTACAGAATAGTTTTCTGACCGCCGCTCGCGGCGGCCGCGAATTCGCGCTGGTCTCCGGGTACGCGGGGCTGGGGAAAACCACGCTCGTGCACCAGTTGCAAAAATCGGTCACGGGTCGGCGCGGTTTTTTTGTCGCGGGAAAATTCGAACGCTTCAGCCGTGGGCCCGCCTTCGGCGCCTGGTCGCAGGCGTTCGATTCGTTCGTGCGCCAGATTCTGGGCCAGAGCGAAGAAAGTATCCAGCGCTGGAAGTCGCTCTTTATGGGCGCGCTCGGTCCGAACGGACAGGTGATCGCGGACGTGGTGCCGGGCATCGAAACGATCATGGGCCCGCGGCTACCGCTCGCGCCGATGGGCGCTGAGGAATCACGCAATCGGTTCTCCCTGGTGTTTCGCAATTTCGTCCGGGTTTGCGCGCGCGGCGAACACCCGCTGGTCGTATTCCTGGACGATCTGCACCACGCGGACGCGGCCTCGCTCCAGTTGCTCACGGATATCCTGCTGGACGACGAAATCGAGTACCTCCTGGTGCTCGGCTCCTGCCGCGAATCCGAAGCCCGCGAGAATCCGGACCTGGTCGCTTTTTTGCGCGGCCTGGAGGAATCACGCCTGGAACATCGTTACGTTCCCTTACAGGCGCTGGAGGTCGACCATATCCAGGACTGGCTGGTGGACACGTTCAAATGCGATCCAGCGCGCGCCGAACCGCTGGCCAGGTTGCTCGAGGAAAAAACCAGCGGAAATCCATTTTTCGTAAAATCATTCTTGCAGAGCCTTTACGACGAAATGTTGCTCGATTTCACGCCGGAGACCGGCTGGACCTGGGACCTGGAAAAAATCGCCCGGCTCCAGGCCACCGACAACGTGGGCGATCTGATGATCCGCCGGATCAACCAGCTCGATACGGCCACGGGTGAAATGTTAAAGCTGGCGGCCTGCCTGGGCAATCAGTTCACGCTGGAGACGATCGCGCTGGTGGCGCGCAAGTCCATCATCGAGACTCTGTCCGATCTGCGACCGGCCCTGGCCGGCGGCATGATTTTTCGCACCCAGGACGTCTTTCGGTTCGCGCACGACCGCATTCACGAAGCGACCTATTCGCTGATTCCGGAAGATCAGAAACCGCGCGTGCACCTTGAAATCGGCCGCATGATGCTCGCGGACGGAGCGGGACCCATGGTCGGTCAGCTCCTCTTCGCCATCGCCGATCACGTAAACGCGGGGCGCCGGCTCGTGACCGCGGAAGAAGAGCGCGCGGACCTGGCGCGTTTGAACCTGACGGCCGGTCGCAAAGCGAAAGAGGCCACCGCGTATTCGACGGCCCGGCGGTACCTCCTGGCGGCGCTCGATTTCCTGCCCGGCGACAGGGATACGATCTGGACCACGCGTTATTTTCTGGCGTACGAAGTGTACCGCGAACTGGCCGAAGTCGAATCGCTCAGCGGCAATTTCGACGGCGCCCGGATTTTGATCGAGGAAGCGCTCAAACACGCGGCGGGCCCAC
Source organism: uncultured Leptospiraceae bacterium (assembly GCA_964631535.1). GTDB lineage: Bacteria > Spirochaetota > Leptospiria > Leptospirales > Leptonemataceae > CAZVZS01. The sequence goes on along the minus strand of CAZVZS010000084.1, from coordinate 11,625 downwards.
TCGATAAGGCCGCGCTGTACAACCTCCAGATCATCCAGGACACGCTGATCGGCGATTACCGCGAAGCCTACCGTCTGGGCCGCCGCGCCCTGCAACTGCTGGAGGTGGAACTGCCCGAACAGGATCCGGCGGAAATTTTACAACGCGAAGAAGAACGGATCTGTGCCCTGTTGCGTACGCGCCCGCTCGAAAGCCTGGTGGACGCGCCGGAAGTGCGCCGCGATGAAACGGGTATGGCCCTGCGCATCCTGGCCTCCCTGCTCGCGCCCACGTTCATGCGTCAGACGGATCTGATGAAAGCGCTCAGCGCGGTCATGACGCGCATTTCGCTCACGCACGGGCATTCGCCCGATTCGGCGCTCGGGTACTGTTACTACGGCGGCTGGTTGTGTTTACAGAACGATTTCGCGCGCGGGACCCAATTCGGACGACTCGGCCTGGCGCTTGCCGCGCGGAGCGGCGCGCTGGATCAGCAATGCAAAACCGCCGCCGTGTTCGCGCAATTCATCGCGCCCTGGAGCGCGCACCTGGTGCGTTCACGGGGTCCCCTGGACCGCGCGTTTCGCCAGGGTCTGGAAGCGGGTGAATTATTATACGCGGGTTATACCCGGGAAACCCGGGCGGTGCACGGTTTTTTTCTGGGCACTTCCCTACAGGCACTCCAGGAAGAGACGCGTTCGTATCTCAAATTCGCGCGCAAGACGCGCAACCAGGCCGCGGCGGATTCCATCCAGGTCACCGCGCTCGCGGCCCGGGCGCTCGCGGGCGAAGTACCCGGGACTCTGTTCTTTCACGCGAACGTGGGCGACGAACTCGGTTTTCTGGACCAGCTGCGCCAGAGTCACAGTAAAACCGCGCTGTGTTTTTACGCACTCTTCCGCGCGCTGACACTGCACCTGCACGGCTACCGGGTGGAGGCGCTCGCGATGGTCGTGGACGCCGGCGAACTTTTGCCGTACATGTACAGTAATTTCGCCGTGGCCCTGCACAATTTTTTCGAGTCGCTGTTACTGCTGGAACTCGCGCCGCTCATGGACCACGATACGCGCGACGAGTACATTCGCCGCGCGGACGCGAACCAGGCGCGGATGCGACTGTGGTCGGAGGGATGCCCGGAAAATTTCGTCCATCTCTTCGCGCTGATCGAAGCCGAACGGGCGCGTTTTTCCGGCCGCGACTGGGAAACCGCCGGGCTGTACGATCGCGCGCGAACCGAGGCGCGCTCCGGCGGTTTCCTGCTGTTCGAAGCGATGGCGGCTGAACGCGCGGGGGATTTCTGGCGCATGAAGGGCAACCGCAGCGTGGCCCGCACGTACGTGCGCGAGGCCGTGGAAGCGTACACACGCTGGGGCGCCCTGCGCAAAGCCACGATTCTGGAGGAACGCCACGGCGATCTTTTCGATAACGCGCGGCCGGCCGGTCTGGCCGAGTTCGACCACGCCGAACCGCACGCGGACAATGACGATCCCGCGCTGGCGGACCAGCGCGCGGCGCTCAAGGCCTGCCAGGCCATGTCGGGTGAAATCGATCCCGAAAAGCTGCTCAAAAAAATCATCCTGATCGTCATGGAAAGCGCCGGGGCGGACCGCGGTGTTCTGTTCCTGGAACGCGACAACGGGTTCTACAGCATCGTCGAAGGCCGCACGGAAAAAGAAGAGATCGTCATCAAGTACAACCCCGTGAAAACGGAAGAAAGCGACCACCTGTTCTTCTGCATGCCCGTCATCAATAACGTGCGCCGCACCGGGGTCCCTTCGATCATCGAAGACGCGCTGCGCGACGCGCGCTTCGCTTCGGACCCGTACGTTTTAAAACAGAATCTGCGCTCTCTGCTCTGCACGCCCATTTTTCACAAAAACGAACGCATCGGCATTCTGTACATCGAGAACCACATGGCCGCGGGGATCTTCGCGCAGGGTCAGCTGGAAATTCTAAAATTGCTCACGACCCAGGCGGCGATTTCGCTTGAAAACGCCCGCCTGTACGATTCGCTGAAAAAAGAAATTTTCGACCGACTGCGGGCGGAACAGGCCGTGCACCGGCTGAACACGGAACTCGAACAACGCGTGGAGCGCCGTACGGAGGAATTGCGCGGCGCCTACCGCGAACTTGAATCGTTTTCGTATTCGGTCTCGCACGATCTGCGCGCCCCGCTGCGTTCGATCGCGGGCTTCAGCCAGGCCCTGACCGAGGATTACGCCACGCTACTTGACAGAGAAGGCCGCGATTATCTGGAGCGGATCCGCGCCGGCAGTGAACGTATGGGACAGATCATCGACGATCTGCTGTATCTCTCGCGGGTCACCCGCCGCGAGCTGAGACCGGAAAAGGTGGACCTGAGCGCGATGGCGCGGCAGATCTGCGACGATTTTACCCGCGCGGATCCGGCCCGCAAAATTCGTATCAATATCCAGACGGGGATCACCGCCGTCGGCGACGAAGGCCTCTTACGAATCGCCTTCGAAAATCTGCTGGGCAACGCCTGGAAGTACACGGGCAAAAAGCAGGAGGCCCTGATCGAATTCGGGCGCACGCACGGCGAAGGGGAAACCGTTTTTTTCGTACGGGATAACGGCGCCGGCTTCGATATGAAGTACTCGAAAAAATTGTTCGGCGTGTTTCAGCGCCTGCACTCGCCCGAAGACTTCGACGGCAGCGGCATCGGACTGGCCACGGTGCAGCGTATTTTGCGCCGCCACGGCGGCCGCATCTGGGCCGAGTCGCGCCCCAAACAGGGCGCCACTTTCTTTTTTACGTTTCACCTGGAAAACCAGGCCACGCTCATGGTTCCGTGACTTCCGGCGGAAGGGTATCGGCCCCGGTGTCCGGCAAACTTTCCGCGCGGGTTTCCGCGAGCGTTTCACCCGGTTTTAATTCGCCGAGCAGTCTTTCCGCTCCGTCGCGCGCGTCCCGCCGCCGGAAAAATCGCATCGTGACCCCATCGGCCCGCCGCATGCGCAATTCATCCCGGTGACGCAGCAGCAGCGGCGCGCCGGGACGCGCGTCGGCGCGCTGCAGGGGGAGACGCAGGAACAAACGCCGCGCGTCGGCCAGAAAATATTCGCCGGTGATACTGATATCGAGGATTTGATCGCGAAACACGTAACGCCCGCCGGGCAAAAACTCCAGTTGCGCCAGGCCGTCAACGGTGGCGTAGGTGCCCTGCAACTCCCGCCCGGTGCCGGACCCGCAGGCGGTCAGGAGTACGGCAACCAGAAAGACCGACAGGACGGGGGCCGCGGCCCGCTCCGGGGATGGGCTGTTGGCGGCCAGAGACCGATATTGAAAGTATGCGACCACGGAACAGATATACCCCCGGAGGCAAAAAATCGCAAACGCTTTTTCAACCGGGCCGGGTACGCCCGTTCCAGGTTTTTTTCCTCGCGTTCCTTGTGTTCGGGCTGGTGCTCGTGTCACTTCTGCCCGATGCGGGCCGGGCCGCCACCGTTCCGCCCGCCAGGGATTTTCGCCTGGTACTCTTCGCCATCGGCGATTGGCGCGGTGATTTTGAAACGGACGCGGCGGGGCGCGGCGGGTTGGCCGCCCTGCACACTCTGGTAGAACGCACGCGCGAGCGCGTAGCCGTCTCACGCGGACAGGTCCTGCTGGTGCACGCCGGAGATCTGACCGGCGCCACGAGCGCGCGCGAATTCGTACGGCGCCTGCTCCCGCCCGGCCTCAACCTCCTGCGAACCCTGCAAGTGGACGCGGTAGCGTTCAGTTCGCGCGAAAACGATTATCTGGCGACAATCAATTTTTTGCCCGACGTGCGCTTCGCCCGGGCCGTCGAATTCAATCGCGGCCAGGCGCCGATGTTCGCGGCCCCCGTGGATCAATTTCGTATCGCCCCCGGCGAGGATTATAATACGTTCTTGACCGGCTGGACGAGCCCGGCCCTCCCGGATCAAAAAACCGCGTTAAAAACCATGCGCGCCGAATTCGAACGCCAGAGTGGCCTGGACCTCAGCGTCCTGCTCGTCAGCGGCGACGCCCTCAACCCCGAAGACCCGCTCGTGGCCGAACAGCTCCTGGGCCTGAGTCCGGATCAGAACCCGTACGCCGCAACCGGTTCCAGCAACTCGGTTCAGGAACATACCTGTGCGCGGTAAAAGGCCGCGACGTATGTCGCGTGGAATTTTTGTTTCGCGATCATCGCCTCATCGGCGTAACCCAGCATTTCATCGATCTGAACGGAAGGGATCACGCTGGCGCCTGGATCGTGCCCGATCCGCGCCTGGTGCGACTCTTACGCAAGCAGCGCGAGGCCGGACCGGCGCCTTTGCACGACCCGCGTGGTGAAATACCCCGGACCGCGGATCCCGACGCCGGGCCGACCCCCGCGGTCCCCGGCCCCGGGTCCGTTCCCGCCGCGTCGGGCCCGACCACCTGAACGAAAATTATGTCCGAACCAGCTTTCATCCCCGAACTGCTCCGTTATATTGACTCCGCGCCCACTGCCTTTCACGCGGCGGCACGCGCCGCCGCCGAATTGACGGCGGCCGGTTTCCAGGAATTACGCGAAAACGAATCCTGGAATATTCAGAGCGAAAAAACATATTTTGTAATTCGCAACGACGCGTCGATCATCGCCTTTCGCGCCCCGGGCGGACCGGTGCGACGGGCGCGCATGATCGGCGCGCACACCGACTCCCCGCACCTGCGCCTGAAACCGGCGGCCGAGTTCACCAGACAGGGTTACGTGCAACTCGGCATCGAGGTGTACGGCGGCGTGCTCTGGAATTCCTGGCTCGACCGCGATCTGTCCGTGGCGGGGCGTCTGTTTCATCGCCAGGACGACCGCATCGTTCGGAATTTCGTGCATGTGGACCGACCGATCGCGCGCATTCCCCAGCTTGCGATTCACCTGGACCGCGGCGTCAACGAAGGCCTGAAACTCAATCCGGCGAAAGAACTGGCCCCCGCGCTGGGACTGACCCCGGACGCGCAACGCGAAAAAAACAGCAACCGCCTGCTGGAGTTTCTGGCGCGCGAAGCGGGCATCAATCGCGAAGCGATCACCGGCTTCGATCTGGCTCTCTTTCCGGTTGAGCCAGCGCGCGTGGCCGGTCTGGAGAACGAATTTATCCTGGCTCCCCGCCTGGACAACCTGGCGATGTGCCACGCGGCCCTGCTCGCGCTCCAGCAGGCCGCGCCCGGCGACGACTCGCTGGCACTCATCGCGCTGTTCGATAACGAAGAAATCGGCAGCGCCACCGGCCAGGGGGCCGCCTCCCCGTTTCTCAGCGATAGCCTCGAACGAATTTATCTGGCGCTGGGAAACAACCGGGAGGAGTATCTGCGCGGACTGGCCTCGGCCCTGTTTCTTTCGGCCGACATGGCGCACGCGGTTCATCCCAACTACACCGATCGCCATGACGAATTCCACCGCCCGCGCCTCAACCAGGGCCCGGTGATCAAGTACAACTCCAACCAGCGCTACGCCACCGACGGGGCCTCGAGCGCCGCGCTCGAAGCGCTCTGCCGCGCCGAACAAATCCCGTACCAGAAATTTTCCAATCGCTCCGATCTGCCCTGCGGTTCGACCATCGGCCCGATCACGGCCACGCGCCTGGGCATCCCCGTGGTGGACGCGGGTAACCCCATGCTCTCCATGCACTCAGCGCGCGAAATGGCGGGCACGGCCGACCACGGCCACATGGTTCGTTTGATGCGCGCGTTTCTCGCGGGTTGAACTTTTCGCGAAAAAATAGAATGGATCCCATTTCACAACTCGCACCCGGCGCGGGACTACGGAACGCACCTTTTCTGGCCGCTCACGGGGAAACGTGTCGCCTGGCACATCGTCAGCATCGTCGATCCGCACACGAACAGGGGTTACTCAAGGTACTCCACTGAACTTTCCCAGTCCCTGTTCGCTTTTTTCGCCTTTTCTTTTTTTTCGCGCCCGGCTTTTTCTTTTTCGGCGGAGGCCTTTTTTTCTTTTTCGACGGCGGCGCGTCGTTTCGATTCGGAGGCGGCTTCCTCCGCCTCGGCCTCGCGGTCTTTTTGTTGTGCGCGCTCTTCCACGGCGAATTCTTCTTCCGCGTACGCGGCAAGCTGGCGCGTCGGGTGACGTTCGCCGAAGAAACCGCCGGTCGTCCTGAGCTGGTCGTTGTACGAATCGAGAATTTGCAAAGTGTATTCTTTAAAAAATTGCAAGGCCTCTTTCTGGTCCGCGTGTTCGTCGCACGAACCGGAATCCTTTTCGTCCGGGTCTTCCCTGAGGTTCCAGGCGTGGCAGGAACGAACGGCCAGATCGATCTGGACCTTGACCCCGGTGTCCACCGCGATCGAGGACATCGTATTTTCGTTTCCATAGAAAAAAATATACTTTCGGCGTAATTCCTTCTGGAAAAGAGATTCGCCCTGGAAGAGCGCCGGGTTGTACTCGATTTTCATCCCGTCCAGGAGCGTGGGCAGGATGTCCACGTGGCTGGTATACCGTTCGATGCGGCGCGGTTCAAAAATTTCCGGCTGATACAGTAAAAGAGGCGTGTGGACGTTTTCCTGGTAACTGGCGCGAGAATGAATATAGTTGCCCGGGTGCTGCCCGAAGGCCTCTCCGTGGTCCCCGGTGATGACGAAGATCGTGTCCTCCAGCAGGCCCTTTTTCTCTACGAATTCGTAAATACGTTTGATCTGGGTATCCAGCAGGCGCAAATTATTATAATACTTGAGCTTCAGACTGGAAGCGTCCCAGGGAAAAATATTAAAGTCCGGCCCGTACGAAGTATAGGGCCAGTGCGGAACCATGCTGTAATAGACCACGTGGAACGGTCCGTCGCCCCGCCTCAGTTTCTCGTCCAGCCGGTCCAGAAAAAAGCCGGCGGTTTCGCGTTCGTCGCGCGCGAAGACGATGTTTTCCAGCTCGTTTTTGCGCGGAATATCTTCCAGTTCGTCGAATCCGTGCATTTCGCGCAGACCGGAATGCGCGAGGAACGCGTGCGGAAAATACCAGTGCAAGGGGCCGGGCGTGACCAGCAGGGTTTTGCGCTTCGGCACGAACGAAAAATACGAAGGCAGTACTACGTTCTTTCCGGTTTCGAAAAACTCGATCTGCGGCTTGATGTACAGCCCGCTGAAAATCGAAAAGAGCGAACGCGCGCTGGAGTTGGAGCTGGAATGGTGGTTCGTGAAAAACCAGCCTTTTTCGGAGAGATTCTTCAGGAATGGCATGGGCACTTCGTTTTTATGGCCGGTATCGAAGATATAACGAAAACCGGTACTTTCCATGACGATGAACACGACGTTCCACTGGCGTTCCTCGGCCCAGATCCTGGCCTGGGCGGGCTCGCCTCCCTGCACGAAAACCGGATCGACCAGGGCCACGCTGCGCATCTGGTCCCCGTGGCGGCTCAGGTCCGGCCCCGCCTCGCGCGCGCGCAGGCGACTGAGGATGTCGGAGACGAGATACACGGTCGGATTGGCCCGGAGTTCCTCCGGCAGACCAGGCCGCCGCAGAAAAATTCCGCCGACCACCATGGACCCCGCCGCGAACACGAACAGGATGAGCATTCGGTCCATCCACTTACGCAGCCTACCGGTCAGGGCGGTCAGGACCGCGAACAGAAGCACGGGGAAAACCCAGATGATCAAATCGGGAAGCGTGACGTACGAAAAAAAACCGGCCTTCGTGGCCTGTTCGGAAAATCCTTCCATCACCAGATCGAACACCAGTCCGGAGTTCATCATGAACACGAGCTGAAAGTGTGACCCGTATCCCATCCCGATCACGAGCGCGAGAACGGGCACCAGCAGGAGTCGTAGAAAACGCGGCCAGTGATGATCGGGCAACCAGCGCTGCCGCATCCAGACCATGAACCAGAACCCGGCGGCCACGGTCAGAGCCACGGCGATGTCCTGCCAGACGTGGTGAAACAGATACAACAGGGGAAAACCCTTCGCGTCGAGCGCGAAAGGCGAGTGCAGAGAAGTTTGCACTTTGTAGTACAGGCGACCGCGGTACAGGACGCCCATGGCGAAAAAAATAAAAAATACTTCGACGACCGTTCGAGGCAGGAGGCGCCAGCGTTCACGCAGGGAAAAAAAAAGGTTCATGGTACCGATGGACGGAGTCGGCCCGGGGACGCGGCCGCGTGGTTCAACCCGATGCCCCCGAGCCCGCGTTCCGGCAAGCAGGTTTTTCACGCCGCTTTCGGGCTTGCCAGGGATTTCTGGAAAAGGTGTACTGGACCTGTGATCCGGAAATCGGGAAAACCACCGACCGCGCTGGCGACCATCGGGCTCGTCGCGATTTTTTCGTTTTTGATCGGCCCCACGTTTTCGGGGACCCGGGAGCGGCAGTACGTCGTCGTCATTTCCATCGACGGACTGGCTCCGTTTCATCTGGACCAGGATTTCGTAAACACTCCGAATCTGGACTTTCTCACGAATCAGGGCGTATCGGGTACGGCGCGCAGCGTATTTCCGAGCATGACCTGGCCCGCGCACGCGACCATCGTAACCGGCGTCTCCCCCGGAACGCACGGGATGCCCGGCAATCGGTATCTGGACCGTTCCCGGCGCGTTTTACAAAAAGCATGGGAGCTCAACCGCGAAGAAGCCATCCGCGTTCCGGCGATTTACGACCTGGCCCGGGACGCCGGCCTGCGCACGGGGGCGTTTTTATGGCCGGGCAGCGCGGGCGCGAAAAATCTCGATTATAATATTCCTGAACTGTATCTGGAGGAAGATTACAAAAAATTCATCGCCGCGAATTTCCGGAAGGAACTGGAAGCGGAGGGAATCGAGTTTGATCTGTTCGCGAAACTGAGCGAAGAGGAAAAATTCGAACTCGATTTCCTGGCGCGCGACACGGCCACCCACGTCATCGCCAATCACCGGCCGGAGCTAATTCTCGTACATTTCGTCAGCCTCGATACCTACTCTCATCGTACCGGCCCGCGTTCGCGGCGTACGCGCTGGGCCCTGCAGCTCGTGGATCTGCTCGTGGGCGACCTGATCGTGGCCACCCAGTCGGCCGGGATTTACAACGATACGACGTTTTTTATCGTCTCCGATCACGGTTTCCTGGAAGTGAAACACTGCGTCGATCTGAACCGCGCATTCGCTCAGAAAGGATTATTATCAAACTACGCGAACCCGGTCCACGGGCGCGAGGCGGCCGCCGCGGTGTACAACGGCCAGACGGCCTTCGTCTATTTACAGAATCCCGGCCAGGCCCGCGTACGCGCCGCCATTCTCCGGTCGATCCAGGCCATTCCCGAAATCGAACGCGTGATCGAACCGGGCGAATTCGTCGGTCTGGGACTGGCCACCCCGGCGGAAAATCCGTCCATGCCGGATCTGATCGCGCTGTCCCGACCTGACGCGTTCTTCGGTTCGAATCCGCGCCGGATCGTGGAGGAGGCGCGCGTCTTTCGCGGGATGCACGGCTACCTGCCCGATCACCCGGATCTCGCGGCGGGTTTCATCGTGTCCGGTCCGCGCACCCGGCACCGGGTGGAACAACTCAGCATCGATCTGCGTGACTTCGCGCCGACGATCCTGAGCGTACTCGACATCCCCCCGCCGCCGGGGATGCAGGGTCGCGTGCTCACCGAAATTTTTTTACCGCCCCCGCCGCAGGGTCCCGAAGACGAACCGGAGCGCAAAGGCAAGGTCCCATGAAAAAAATCAGTCTGACAATCGCCCTCACGCTGCTCTTGATCAGCGTACTCTACGGCGCGGCCGGGTGGTACTTCGCCAGCGTGCTCGTGGATTTTCCCGGACGGCCGCTGGAAGACGACCGAAAAAATCTGAACATCGCCGGGCCCTGGCAGTTCGGCCTGCCCGCTCCCGAAGCGTTCGATCTCCGTAGCCATGAGGTTTTACTGAAAGGCTGGCTCTTTCGAAATGAACGGAGCCCGGCACGCTGCGGTGTGGTCGCTTCCCATGGCCACTCCGGTACGCGCTACGGCGGTTTAAAGTACGCCCGGCTTTTTTTCGAACGCGGCTGCCATGCGGTCGTGTTCGACGCGCGCCACCACGGCGAATCGAGCGGCGCGTTCGGCACCTACGGCTTTTTTGAAAAACACGATCTCGCGCGCGTGGTGCGGCAGTTCGCGACGCGCGTCAATCTGCCGCTTGCGCGCGTGGGGATCATCGGCGAATCCATGGGCGGGGCGATCTCGTTGCAGGCGGCGCCGCTACTGCCACAGATCGCTTTCGTGGCGGCGGATTCGGCCTTCGCCTCGGCCGGGCCCACCTTTCGCCAGCGCGCGATCGATCTGTACGGCGAACCGGTGCGACTGCTGTTTCCGCTGGCGCAGTTTCTGGGCGAGGCCAGGTCGGGCGCCGATTTTTCACGGGTCACCCCCGCCGCGTCCGCGCGCGAAATTTCCGTACCGGTATTTCTCGCGCATTCGCTCAGCGACACGGAAATCCCGCCCGACAACAGCCGCGAAATTTTCGCGGCGATTCCGCACGAGCGTAAACATCTGTATCTGAGCGGCTCGGGCGCGGCCCACGGCCGCTCGGTCGATACCGACCTGGCCGCGTACCGGCGCGAAATTGACTTTTTCCTGAAACGTTTCGTTCCCGGGTTTTAGGCGAAAAAAACATTGAAAATCGTTTATTGGAGCGCATCCCCGGAGGACGCGTGCTGCCCGAGCGTTTATTTTTCCCGATCTGATTCAACACACAGGTGATAATACCCGTTTCGAGTATTATCAGGCAATTCTTTTTTTACTTGACTTTTTGAAACAAAAGCCTCCCGGGTGCAGGCAAGGATAAACCGATGAATACGAAAAATATAATTATTGAATGGGTCAGAAAGGGTTTTTTCGCAGGAATTGGATTTAGTTTCGCAATTTTTTTTTCTGGGCTTATGGCAGTTAGCGTTTCCGGTACCATTCATTCTTTTTCTACCGGCGAAGTTATCAGCGCGTCACGGATCAACGAAAATTTCGCCAGCCTGAAAACGGCGGTCGAATCGGCAAAATTCGGCACCTGGGAATTACGAACCAACAATACAAATTACCTGGCCGGTTCAGACGGAATTGTAACCGCGTACAACGGTGGCGGAATTACAATTCATGGATATACGGATTCATCATCAAGTCCGACTACAGTCCGAATTTATAATCAAGGCGATGCTTCAACCGGTAATACCGGTCTCACCATGCCGGTCCGAAAAGGGGACTACTGGAGGGTAGAAGGAGCCACGGGAGCCGTGTACTGGATTCCAATTGGAAATTGACCGACCATATCAATCTTTCCCGATTCTACTCGCCCACGCCCCGCAGCGCGTCCAGTAAGGCCTGACCGTCGGGCGTTCCGAGTCCGCAACAGGCATTCCAGAGATCGTCCGGCGCCACGGCGTATTTCACGGTATGGCGATGCGAAAGCGGACCGTTGGCGTCCGCGCCAACCATTGGAAGCACCGGACGACAGACACCGCGCCGTTCGAATTGCAAACGGTACAGATGCGGGTGCACCCAGCCCAGATTATCGCCGAGCCCTTCGTTGAGCCGGGCCAGGAGGGCCGCCCAGACGGCCGAGGCGATCGCGGTGCCGCCAACCTGGTTCGTCCAGCCCTCGCCCAGATACAGGCGGGGGCCACGGTCCCGCGCCGCGTGGGCGGCAACGTCCGGGACGCCGCGCCCGGGGCCCGCGCCTTCGTTC
>CAZVZS010000083.1:2285-19068 GCA_964631535.1 uncultured Leptospiraceae bacterium | reverse complement strand
ATGCGACAGCTGAAAAAGTCCAGGGAGGGACTTTTTCAGCAACCTGTCAGGGGCTATTTTTCCGCCCCGCATCCGGGGAAATGATTGAATCGGAATTTATGAACCGAACTACCGTACCGCGGACATTGAACACCCGCGCGGCGCCCAGGATGCCATAGTAATGGGTTTCGTGCCAGGCCCGGATGTGAATCATTGTGTCCCCTTCCAGGCTGTCCACGGCCCGGGCGATAGCAAAGGCGGGGTTCAGAGGTTCCGTGACCGGCACAAGGTGGAGCAGGTAGAAAGTGGAATGGGTTCCGGTAACATCGCACTCACCGTGATAGTTGGCCAGATTGCGGAGTTCGGACGAAAAACCCTGCGCGGCTCTTTCGGCCCCGGCCGGGCAGAGAATCCGGTACGGCGCTCCGTGGGTCATGCTGGCAGCCGGCAGGAACAATAACTGATCGGTACGGCCACCTTTTTGAATCACTCCGCCGGGCAAACACGCGAATGTGAGGAGGAAGGCCAGAAAAGCCGTGGATTTCTTCACCAGGGCAGACATGACGCAGCTCACTGTCCGGGTTCCTTTCGCGTTTCGCCTTCCAGTTTTACGACTTCCGCCTTCAGGTAAAATCGATGACGGGTCATGAACAGGAAGATTGAGCGATCCGTAAAGTAGCGCAGGTTGACGAGCGCGTCGCCGCCTTTTTCCTGCAACAGATCCTGAACGGCTTCATCCACCGGAGGCTGCCGCAGGGGGAAACCCAGGAACCCGATATCGAAGCTCCACCAGGAGCGGGTCGTTTCCGCGTCTCCCAGAATCCGGTAGGGTTTGCCTTCCAGCGGGATCGTCGAAGTGGTGATACCCGCACTGGCGGAGGCACAGGAAAGACATAAGCCCGCCATAAAGAGTATTCCGAACGTTCGCACGTTCACGTACGCGCAATGTTTTTGTTCCATACATACTTGAATACGACCGGACGCCGCCTCGAATTCCCGAGTCCAAAAAAATCCAAAATATTTTTCAGGCGAAGGGGGTCCGGGGGATTGCGGAGATGAATTACTCGTATAAATTTATAAACACCCGCGAGGGAAAATTCTGACGCGCGCCAGTACACAATGGATTCTATTTCTCTGCGGGCTAATATCTATCTGGCCGACCAGGATTTTGCTCGCCCTTCCGGCGACGGGACAGGTTCTGGGCGCCGACGGTTCGCCGGTGCCTTACGCCCGCGTGGCTATTAAGGAGACAGGCAAAGCCTATACGACAGATGAGTCGGGCCGTTTCACCTTCGACGTTCCTGGGTCCGGGTTCTATACCCTGCGCGTCGTGGCGGACGATCGCCTTTTCGAAATGCGCAAAGAAGTGCGCCAGGCAGGAGAGCGCCTGGTGATCAACTTTCCGTCCGAGCGGCCGCCCAGGGTGGAAGAGGCCGGGCCCGGTGCTCCCCCTTCCCAGGTGGTGGAGCCGGGGCAGGGCATCGTGGTTCAGGGGCGCAGGGATGGTTCGCGCGCTTCGCGTTACCGTCTGGATGGGGATGACTTGAAGCGCGTACCCGGCACCATGGGTGATAAATTGCGCGCTGTGGAGATACTGCCGGGAGTCGGCCAGGCGGCCGCCTTCGGATTGTTTCCGACCTCCGGCCTTTCCTTCGCGGACAATCCTTTTGACGCGCCCTATTCCAATTCCACGCGAGGATTTCTCACGCTGCGGGGCGGGGGTTCCCTGGCCAACGGATTCTATCTGGACGGATTCCGGATGGCATATCCCTTTCACATTGGTGAACAATCGAGCGTCGTTTCCGGCGATTTTGTGCGATCGGTCGACGTTTATATGAGTCACATCCCCGGACGTTTTGCGGGGGTCACCGGAGGCGTGATTGACATTGCCGGTCCGTCCGGGGTGGAGCGCGCCTCCGGTCGCCTGAACCTGGGGATGTTCCGTTCCGACGCTTACTTCGAAACGCCCCTGGGGTCGAGCGGAGCAGGTTCCGCCCCGGCAGGTTTCGCGGCGGTGGGTGCCCGCAAAAGCTATCGCAATCTGGTCTTAAATTTCCTGGCTCCCGACGCTCTGCCGGCTGACGCGAAGTTCGCCGACTACGAGGACGGCCAGGCGAAATTCGCCTATCAAATCGCTCCGGAGCATCGCGTCGAAGCTTTGCTGTTCGGCGCTGGCGATCGTCTGGACTATTTCGACAGCGGCGGCGGCCGTGGCGCTGTGAATGACAGGCCGCCGGTAAAGACGGACCGCAATTTTTATTCGGGCGGTCTGCGTTACCTGTACGCGAACTCCCGGCTCCAGAACGAGCTTACCCTTGAGACCACCGGCTTTCGCGAAAATTTCGAGGTGAAGTTCACCAACCCGTTCACGGGTGAAACCTGGTTCGAATACGACGATCGCCAGGAAAAATTTTCACCCGCCCTTCGCGACGAACTGACCATCGACCTGGGTCGCAACGTAACCATGCGGGCGGGCGGTGAATACCGCCAGAACCGGTGGTTCCTGGGAATCGACAACCTGCTGGTAAACCCCCGCCAGGGCGAAGGCACTCCGGATTTTTCCGATTTCTTCGAAGGCCTGCTGGACGACCCGGTGTATCGATCGCTCTTTTTCGGCGATGATATTTTTTTCTTTCAGACGACCACCTACCTGGAGGCGGAGATCCGCTCCGGCCCCTGGCGCTTCACACCGGGAGTCCGCCAGGAATACACCTCTCTTTCCGGCGACAGTGGCACAGGGCCGGCCCTGGGAGTGGAATACGCGCTGACTGATCGATTGAGCCTGCTGGGAGGCGCCGGGCGGTATTTCGGAGTCGCGCCGCTCATCGATCAGATTTCCCGCACCGGCGGAAATTCCGATCTGGACCTGGAGGAATCGAACCTGGCGGCGGGAGGTTTCGAATACCGGCCCACGCACCTGTGGACCCTGAAGATGGAAGGTTTTCGCAACGAATACAGTTCCCTGGTGGTGGAAGACCGGTTCGAAACCGAGGCTTTCTGGTTAAAGTCGGATCCTTACATTCTGGCAAAGGAAAAGGAAACGATTCACCTGGACCCTTTCGAAAATCGAAGTAAGCGCTATTCCAATGACGGAACGGGGGACAGTACCGGTCTGGAATTATTTCTGGAGCGCAAACAGGCGTCGCCCTCCCGGGGCTGGAGCGGAATTTTTTCATATACCTATTCCATCGCTCATCGCAACAACCATCAGCCGCGCTTCACGGACGAGATGGAGGAGGAACTGAACAATAAAAACGAACAGCGTGACGTGTTGCGGGCTTTCGAAGTCAGGGGCAACGATGTCGTGTTTTACGACAACGGGGAGGTGGAAATCTGGCCGGACACGGACCGGCGCGAACTGTATGATCTGGACCGCACCCACCAGGCCAACCTTGCCCTCGCCTATCAGTTTTCGCCGGAGTGGCGCCTGGGACTGCGCCAGCTTTACGCCACCAATACGCCCATCACGCCCATCGTCTGGAGCGAGGAGGCCGACCTGGCCGGATCGAGCGGCAGTCGTTTGAATCTGCCCGTGTATTCTTCTATGTACAATTCCGCCCGGCTGGAACCGGTCGTGCGCACGGACCTGCGTATCGATACCTTTTTTCCATATGACTGGGGCGTCGCGAACCTGTACCTGGATCTGATCAACCTGGGGATTCGCCGGCAGGCCGAAGGCCAGGAGTTCAATGCCTTCCTGCCTTACTTCCCGGGCGTCAACCCCTCGGTCAGCACGGATAAGGAATTTCTGGAAATCCGCCTGCCTGGTCGAAAAATTTATCTGCCCCTGTTTAACGCCGGAATGGAGGTGAAATTCTGACCGGACGGTGGAAAAAAATTCACAGAACGGGATTGAGATCGGAAAAAGCTCGTATAATCAATTAAAGGCAGGAGGAATCCAGCAGTCAGGTCCCGGAGTATGGCCGGAATTGTCTGCCGCCTGAATTCTGGATGACTGACGGCAACTTACAGACACTTCTGAAGGGCAATCCGCGGGGATGGAACGCCTTCGTGGAAACCTATACGGGAACTATTCAGAGGACGGTTCAGGTCGTGCTTGATCGCCGGGGGAGGCGGGATCCCGAACTTGTCCTGGATTTGATTCAGGATGTTTTTATAAGGTTGATAAAGGACGATTTCCGTTTACTGCGTAAATTCGACGCCACACGGGCATCCCTGGGAACCTATCTATCGGTAATCGCGCGCAGTTCCACCCTGGACAGCCTGAAGCGGCGCCGAATTCCGGTTCACCCGTCGGGAGAGCAACTGATTGCGGAATTGCGGGATCGCCAGATGGATCCGGATCAGAGTGATGTTCTGGCGAACCTTCCGGAAGGACTGCTTTCGCCCGATCAAATGCAGGTGCTGGTGTTGCTTTTCGATGAGGAATTAACGGAGGATGAGGTGGCGCTGGAACTGGGAATCAAAATACAGACGGTACGAACCCGCAAACATAGAGCAATCGTGCGGATTCGCAAATTTTTCGCGGCCCGGGAACGCAGTCTTGCGGGGTGAAGATTATGAGGAAAGAGGACTTCCAGATCGAATTCTGGCACCGTCTTGCCGCAAGGCTGGAAGGCGACCAAACACGGACTGAGCCAGGCGCTCTAACAGAATTGCGCGCTGCAGCGCGTGTATCGGGCGACGAGCTATTGACAATAAAAGCGAAAGCGCGAGCACAGGCCCTCGGGTTTGTCGCGGCAGGTTCGCCGTGGGGTTTTCTTGCTCCGCTGTATTTCGCGGCGAGTGCCATGCTTCTCATTTCCTGCGCGGTCGCTTACCAGCTGGCCAGCGCGTTTTTGTACGACTGGCAAACTGTGGCCTATCTGGTTCGCTGAATAAGGAGTAATGTTCATGAAACCATGGATTGGAATCTTGCTGGCCGTTTCGCTAATCGCGAATATTGCCCTGATCACATTCGGTCTGACAATTCATTTAAAGATGAGACGCTTTCACACTCTGGACGGTCGGATTGCGCTTATGGAAGAAAAATTTTCTCTGCGGCCCGAACAAACCGGGGAAATCCTCCAGGCGTCACGGGATTTTATTGCGGAACTGGAACGTATCGCGCCGAAACCCTCAAGCGCCGAATCCGATTTCCTGACGGAAGGCACGGCCCGGCAACCGGATTTCGCCAGAGTGGAAACCGCGATCATTTCTCTTCAGGCACGGGAACAAGCTTCCGCGGATGCGCGTCGCAGACTCGCGCTCCGCATTTTGAAAGTTCTGGAGCCTGAACAAAGGCGACAACTTCTGGAAACTCACAAACGACGTCCGGCCCCGCCTAATCATTTGAACCTTCCGCCCCTCGGCCCGGTCCTCTCATTGTTGCCCGACGAAAAGAACGAGGGTTTTCCGCTGCCTCCAGATTGAAATGAAAGTTGCTTCAATCAACATCGCAGGCGATCATCGCTTTTTTCGCATGGGTATGCGGGAATTCACCGGACGCCCAGCTGCGGATCCTCGCTGTGGCCGACGTCAGGGAACTCCCGGCCACGGCAGGCCATTAAGGAATGGAGGGCGAAACGTGGCGGTGATAATCTCGGGCGGAGTTCCCGGTGCCATTTCCCAGGTGAATCGGCGGTGGCATCCTCCCGGCTCTTAACGTTTTCTTAATGCGCCCCACAGGTATACGCAGGTCGGCTGTACGGCCAATGTATGGCCTCCGCTCCCCGGCGTTACTTCCCAACATCCTGCACCACTTCCAACCGGAGGAAAATGTCACGATTTTGCGGAAAACCAGACGGGCCCTCCTTGACGGCGGCGCTCAATAACGGCTCAACCTGATACTTTCTATTATAAGGTCGCGCTCTCTTCGCCGTTCGTATCCGCTATATAAAAGAAAAGATACACGACCAGCAGTCCGATTACGATCCCGTTCATACTCGTCACCCTGATGTCAAGATGAATCCGGCGAAAAATTTTGCGCGTCGGATATTCGCGCATCGGTCGAAAACAAATTAAGAAAAAATCAGGTTCGATTAAGAATATATAAAGACTGGCGTGGGGAAGGGCGAACCTTCGATCGCACGCTCTTAACGTTTTCTTAATACGCTGCGCGCTTAAATTAAGGCGAATATCAGGGGATACGAGTTTTCCAGGTTGTTTCACAATCCAGCGTGGTTCTATCATGGTCTTACAAGAGGTATTTCCATGACGACTCGCAAACGAAATTTTTTCAACGGGGCGATTCTGCGCGACGCTCTGTGGGGCTCGCTCCGAAAACTCGACCCGCGGCATCAGGTCAAAAACCCGGTCATGTTCGTGGTGGAAATCGGTTCGATTCTGACTACCGTACTCTGGCTGCGTTCGCTTTCCGGCGCGGCGGAAGAGCCTCCTGGGTTCATTCTGGCCGTTTCGCTCTGGCTGTGGTTTACGGTGCTTTTTGCGAATTTTGCCGAAGCCATGGCGGAGGGGCGGGGCCGGGCCCAGGCCGGTCAACTCCGCAAGGCCCGCAAGGACACTCCGGCCAAAAAACTTCCCAATGGCAAACGCGGCGACAAACCCGTGGTCGTGAAGGCTTCCACCTTGCGGAAAGGTGACGTGGTCCTTGTCGAAGCGGGCGAACTCATTCCAATGGACGGCGACGTCATCGAAGGCGCCGCGTCGGTGAATGAAGCGGCCATTACGGGCGAATCGGCCCCGGTCATCCGGGAAAGCGGCGGTGATCGCAGCGCGGTTACGGGCGGGACGACCGTGCTCTCCGACTGGCTGGTCGTGAAAATCACGTCCAATCCCGGCGAAACGTTCCTGGACCGGATGATCTCCATGGTGGAAGGCGCCAAACGCCAGAAGACTCCGAACGAGATCGCGTTGAACATTCTGCTCGCGGGTATGACGATCATCTTTCTGCTGGCGACGGTCACGCTGCTGCCTTTTTCCATTTATAGCGTGAACGCGATGGGCCGCGGCACTCCGGTCACGGTCACCGTGCTCGTCGCGCTCCTCGTGTGTCTGATCCCGACCACGATTGGCGGGCTTCTCTCCGCAATCGGCATCGCCGGCATGGACCGGATGATTCGGGCGAACGTAATCGCCATGTCCGGACGGGCGGTGGAAGCGGCCGGCGACGTGGATACCCTGCTGCTCGACAAAACCGGCACGATTACGCTCGGCAATCGTCAGGCGGTCGATTTTATCCCGGCCGCCGGCGTCGAACAGTTCGAACTGGCTTCCGCGGCTCAACTTTCTTCGCTTTCGGACGAAACGCCTGAAGGGCGTAGTATTGTTGTTCTGGCGAAATCGAAGTACGCGATTCGCGAACGGAACATTCACGAACTGGGGGCGCGTTTCGTCCCGTTTACCGCGCAGACGCGTATGAGCGGCGTCGATTTGAACGACGGACGCGTGATTCGCAAGGGATCGGCCGACGCGATCGAAGCGTACGTCGCGGGGCAGGGCAGCCAGATTCCAGCCGATGTGAAAACCGCGGCGGAAAACGTCTCCCGCGCGGGCGGAACCGCGCTGATCGTCGTCGAACGCAAAAAGGCGCTCGGCGTGATTCACTTAAAAGATGTCGTGAAGGGCGGAATCAAGGAACGATTCGCGGAACTCAGGCGCATGGGCATTCGCACGATCATGATCACGGGCGACAATCCTTCCACCGCCGCGTCGATCGCGGCTGAGGCGGGCGTGGACGATTACCTGGCGCAGGCAACGCCTGAGATGAAACTCAAACTGATCCGGGAGGCTCAGGCCGGCGGGGGACTGGTGGCCATGACGGGGGACGGAACGAACGACGCGCCCGCGCTCGCCCAGGCCGACGTGGCCGTGGCCATGAACACCGGCACGCAGGCCGCGAAGGAGGCCGGCAACCTGGTCGACCTCGACTCCAATCCGACGAAACTGATCGAGATCGTCGAGATCGGCAAACAACTGTTGATCACGCGCGGGGCGCTGACGACGTTCAGCATCGCCAACGACGTGGCCAAGTATTTCGCGATCATTCCCGCGGCGTTTGCCACGACCTATCCGGCGCTGGGGGCGCTCGATGTGATGCGGCTGACTACGCCCAATAGCGCGATTCTCTCGGCGGTGATCTTCAACGCCCTGATCATCATCGGGCTCATTCCGCTCGCCCTGCGTGGCGTGAAGTACCGACCGGTTCCCGCGAGTAAACTTTTGCGTGAGCACGCGCTGGTGTACGGAGTGGGCGGACTCATCGTACCTTTCATCGGCATCAAGCTGGTCGATATGGTTCTAACGGGTTTGGGGCTGACGTGAGTTAGCCCGGATTATGCGTGAAACGAAAATAAACCGGACCGGCTCCAGGTTTAACGAAATACAGGAGGGTTTATGTTTTTCAAACAACTGCGAATTTCCGCGATTATGATTGTCGCGATGACCATTTTAACCGGAGGCGTCTACCCGTTGGCTATCACGGCCATCGCGCAATTCGTCTTTCCGAACCAGGCGGGCGGGAGCCTGCTTGAACGAAACGGTCAGATCGTCGGCTCGGAACTGATCGGGCAATCCTTTCAGGATCCGAAATTTTTCTGGAGCCGGCCTTCCGCCACCGGACCGGTGGCTTACAATGCCGCGGTTTCGTCGGGTTCGAACCAGGGGCCTTTGAACGAAAATCTGCATACGGCGATCGCCGCGCGTGTCGCCGCGCTTCGGCAGGCCGACCCGGACAACACCGCGCCGGTCCCGGTCGATTTGATCACGGCGTCCGGTTCGGGCCTTGATCCGCACATCAGCCTCGCGGCCGCGCGCTACCAGGCGGGACGTGTCGCCAGGGTGCGGGGGCTGCCAGAAGAGACTGTCCGCGCCCTTGTCGAGCGCAACACGGAAGGGCGGTTGTTCGGGATTCTCGGCGAAAGCAGGGTCAACGTACTGAAAATGAATCTGGAACTGGAGAAAATTTCGAAGTAAGGCCCGGCCTGGAATCGAGGGTAACGAATATGGACTTTGTATTGATCGGATTGGTTCTGGCGCTCTTCGCGCTGACGTTCGGACTCGTCGAAGTGTTCGAAAAACTGAGGTAACAACAATGGAAATGATTTATTGGGTCGCGGGCATCATGGCGGTGGGGGTTTTCGTATATCTTGTAATCGCCATGGTAAAGCCGGAAATTTTCTGACGGGTTATGAGATGAACTCTGGGATTGTAAACGAAATTCGGTTCTGTCAACCTGTCGCCCTGGAGTATGTTTATGATATTGAATGATTATTTACAAATGGCTCTTTATATGGGCCTCCTTCTGCTCCTTGCCTATCCGCTCGGCCTGTACATGGCCCGCGTATACGAGGGCAAGGTCCCGGCCGCGTTTCGATGGCTCGGGTTTCTGGAACGGTTCACGTACAGAATCGCCGGGATCAAATCCGCGGAGGAAATGACCTGGAAAACGTACGCGTACGCGGCGTTGCTTTTCAACGCTCTCGGGTTATTCGTGGTCTACGCGTTGCAGCGTTGCCAGGCAATGCTGCCGCTCAACCCGATGGCCATGGCCGCGGTCACGCCGGATTCTTCCTTTAATACGGCGATGAGTTTCGCGACCAATACCAACTGGCAGGGTTACGCCGGCGAAGCGACCATGAGTTATCTGACGCAGATGGCCGGCCTCGGTGTGCAGAACTTCGTGTCGGCCGCGATGGGGATGGCCGTGTTGATTCCGCTGATCCGCGGTTTCGCGCGCAAAGAATCGCCCACGGTCGGCAATTTCTGGGTGGACCTGACGCGCGGCGTGGTGTATATCCTGCTGCCGCTTTCGGTCGTTCTGGCGGTTTTCCTGGTTTCGCAGGGCGTGGTGCAGACCTTTCGTCCGTACGCCGTGGCTACACTCCTCGAACCCCTGATCGGCCCGGAAAACTCAACTGTAACCACCCAGACCCTCGCCCTCGGGCCGGCGGCGTCGCAGATCGCGATCAAACGACTCGGCACGAACGGCGGCGGCTTTTTCAACGTGAACTCCGCGCATCCGTTCGAGAACGCTACGGCGCTTTCGAATTTCGCGGAGATGATCGCGATTCTTCTTATCGGCGCGGCGCTCTGTTTTACGTTCGGTGAGATGCTCAGGGACCCGCGTCAGGGACGGGCGATTCTGGCGGCGATGATCGTGCTTTTCGTGCCGCTGTTATTACTCGGAATGATTTCGGAGCGCGCGGGAAACCCGCTGTTTGAAAAAGCCGGCGTCACCCAGACAGCGACGGAACAGCAGAGCGGGGGTAACATGGAAGGCAAGGAAGTGCGTTTCGGAATCGCCGCTTCCGTCATCTGGGCCACGGCCACGACCGCCGCTTCGAACGGTTCGGTCAACTCGATGCATGATTCGTACACTCCGCTCGGCGGCCTCGTGCCCATGTTTCTGATGCAACTGGGCGAGGTCGTATTCGGCGGGGTCGGCTCCGGTCTGTATGGCATGCTCATCTTCGCGATTATCGCGGTGTTTATCGCCGGGTTGATGGTGGGCCGTACGCCGGAATACCTCGGTAAAAAGATCGAGGCTTTCGAGATGAAAATGGCCGCTGTTGGCATTCTCGTGCCCTGCGCGGTCGTGCTCGTCGGCACCGCGGTGGCCGTCCTTGCGAAAGCCGGCCAGGCCGGCGTGCTGAATCCAGGCACGCACGGCTTCAGCGAGATTCTCTATGCCCTCTCCTCGGCCGGCAACAACAACGGGAGCGCCTTCGCGGGACTGAGCGCGAACACGCCGTTCTACAATACCCTGCTCGGCGTGGCCATGTTTTTCTCGCGTTACTGGATCGTCGTGCCCGTGCTGGCCATCGCGGGATCGCTCGCGGCGAAAAAGAAGGTCCCGATCAGTTCCGGCACTCTGCCCACGCACACCCCGCTCTTCGTCGGGTTTCTGGTCGGCACCGTGCTGCTGGTGGGAGCGCTCACGTTTCTGCCGGCGCTCGCTCTCGGGCCAATTGTGGAGCATTTGATGCTTTCGGGCGGTTGAGGACAGTTTTAACAGGGAGTCGGGAGGGCGCGGCGGAGAATGGATTCCTGTCCGCGTCCTCCGCGTCGAATTTTTAATCATGCAAAACCAGCGCGATGATGTCCGGCCCGATCCGGACCAGTTACTCGAAACCGTTCAGACTGACGAAACGTTACGCTCCGGCGGCCGTTTGAAAGTGTTTCTCGGCATGTGTCCGGGAGTCGGTAAAACCTACGCCATGCTCTCGCAGGCGGGCGGTATGGTTGAACGCGGCGTGGATCTCGTTGTCGGTTACCTCGAAACGCACGGTCGGCGCGAAACGGAAGATCTGGCTCAGCGCCTTGAAATCATGCCGCGTCGCAAGATGCCATACAGAGGTATCGTGCTGGAAGACATGGATATCGACGCGGTGCTCGCGCGCAGGCCGGCCCTTGTGCTGGTGGACGAACTCGCGCATACGAACGCGCCCGGTTCGCGTCACCCCCGGCGTTACCAGGACGTGATCGAACTCATCGAACACGGGATCGACGTGTTCACCACCGTCAACGTCCAGCATCTCGAGAGCCAGGCCGATTCAGTCGAACAACTGACCGGCATTCGGATCCACGAACGCGTGCCGGATTCGATTCTGGACCGGGCCGCGGAGATCGAGGTGGTGGACGTCAGTCCGGAGGTGCTCGATAAACGCCTGAGCGAAGGCAAGGTCTACACCCCGGACCGGGCCGAAGTCGCCGCGCGTAATTTTTTCCGCCGCCAGAATTTAATCGCGCTGCGCGAAATGGCGCTCACCACGGCCACTCGCTTCGTCGACCGGGAGGTGAAGGCCAACCTCACCACGGGGGTGTACGAAAAAACGTTTCGTTCGCGCGAACGGATTCTGATCATGCTCGGTACACACCCCGGTTCCGCGCGCTTGATCCGGCTTTCGCGGCGACTGGCCCAGGACGAACTGGCCGAACTGTTCGCGATCCACGTCGATACCGGCGTCGACCAGGATCCCGCCGTGCGGGGGACGATCATGGCCAACCTGGAACTGGCCAGGCAGATGGGCGCGGAATTACTCACCGGCAGCGGTGATCTGGTCGAGGTGATGTCGCGCCTCACTCGCCAGAAGGGTATAACCCAGATTGTCATGGGGAAAAGTCCGGCGGTTTCCTTTTTTCGCCGGCTGTTTCGCGGTCGAATGCT
This sequence comes from uncultured Leptospiraceae bacterium, assembly GCA_964631535.1. Lineage (GTDB taxonomy): Bacteria > Spirochaetota > Leptospiria > Leptospirales > Leptonemataceae > CAZVZS01. The sequence goes on along the minus strand of CAZVZS010000083.1, from coordinate 7,022 downwards.
GGCCGAAGTTCTCCTCGAAAGTTGTCCCGGCGTGGACATCCACATCGTTCCCGATCGTGAGTCGGAAATCCGACGGCTTTATTACTTCCAGATGAAACCGCGCAGCAGCGGCCAGGAGTATCTGGTTTCCCTGGGGACGATTCTGGGGGTCACCGCTTTCAACTGGTTTGTGCATCCATTCACGAGTTACCTGGCACCATCGATCTTTTATCTCTTCATGGTGGCCATGCTGGGCGCGATGCTCGGCCGGGGGCCCGTCCTGATGGCGGCCACCCTTTCAGCCCTGCTCTGGAACTGGCTGTTCATTCCCCCGCAGTTCACTTTTTTTATCAACAAACTGGAAGACGTCCTCATGCTGTTCTCGTACTACGCCGTGGCCGCGGCCACCAGTGTGCTTACGGGTCGAATTCGTAAGAACAATGAAAGCTTAATTCGAAGCGAAAAGACGACAGCCATTCTGTACGAATTTTCGCAGGACATGGCCCGGGCCACCGGATCAGCCGACGCGTTGCGCGTGGCCGCGCAGCACCTGGAGAAGGCCTTTCTGGTCAATGCCATCGTCCTGCTGGAGCGGAACGGCTCTCTGGAAAGACCCCCTGAACCGGGTACGATTTACGACGACGAAAAGGAACGGGCCCTGGCCGACTGGGTGCTCAAGAATCGTAAACCCGGCGGCCGGTTTTCCGATACCCTGCCCGAGGCGCGTTATTTTTATACCCCGCTCTGGACCGTGGATGGCGTGATCGGGGTCGCGGGACTCGAACTGAAAACCGCGCTGGACATCTCCCAGGAGCATCTGTTCCAGTCCATGAATTCGCAGATCGCCGCCGCGGTGGACCGGTCGCGCCTTGCGGAACAGGAACGCGAGCTGGAGGCGGTCCAGGAATCAGAGCGCCTGTTTCGTGTGGTCATGAATACGCTTTCGCACGAATTAAGGTCCCCGCTAACGGCGATCATGGGATCGGCGGGGGCCCTTCTGGATGACGTCGTGGCGGACCGAAAAGATTTGCGCCGCGGATTGCTGGAGGAGTTGCTGGACAGCGCCGAACGTATGAAACGGCTTGTGAACAATCTCCTGGATCTGTCCCGTCTCGAGTCCGGCCACCTGGAACTCAAACGCGACTCCACCGACCTGCGTGAGACGGTGGAAGAGGGGCTCTATTCGCTTAAAAGAGAATTAAAAGAACATATTGTGAATACAGATCTGGCGGCGGGAGTACCGAACGTTCTGGTCGACGCGTCGTTGTTGTCTCAGGCTTTCCAGGCCCTGTTGCACAACGCGGCGGTCCATACGCCGCCCGGAACGCGCATCACGATTCGCCTGTTTCGGGAGTCGGACGGCCTGACCTGTCTGTCGGTCGCGGACAACGGTCCCGGTGTATCGGAAGAAGTCCGCCAGAAATTATTCGAAAAATTTTTCCGGGGCGATACGCGCCGTACCGGGGGCACCGGACTGGGACTCGCGCTCGCGCGTGGCATCTTAGAATTGCACGGCGGAACGTTGACAGCGCGATCTCCCGCGGGAGGCGGCCTGGAATTTCTGATGCATATGCCGGCGGGGCCCGCGCAGGCGTACGAATCATGACAACCGGGCCAACCATCCTCGTAATCGACGACGAAAAAGCGATTCGTCGGATGTTGCGCCTCGCACTGGAAGGCAACGGGTACACCGTACGCGAAGCCCTCACGGCGGCGGAAGGTTTACAAAACGCCGTGTATCCTCTTCCTGATCTGATTCTGCTGGACCTGGTTCTGCCTGATCGTCCGGGGCTTGAAGTGCTGCGGCGGATCCGCGAATTCAGTCGGGTTCCGATCATCGTGCTCTCCGCGATCGGATCAGACCACGAAAAAATCCGCCTCCTGGACGCGGGTACCGACGACTATCTGACCAAACCGTTCAGCATGGGCGAATTACTCGCGCGCATTCGTGTGGCCCTGCGCCACGCGAACGATCCCGGGCCGCGAATGGAGTTGACCATCGGTTCGATCGAAATCGACCCCGCCGAACGCGGAGTAAAAGTGGGCGGAGCGACCGTACACCTGACGCCCACCGAATACGCGCTTTTGCTTTTGTTCATGGAATACCGCGGCCGGACCCTGACGCGCGAACAGATTCTGGCGCAGATCTGGGGCGGCATCGCCAATGAACTCAACAGCCTTCGCGTGCATATCGCCCAGTTACGAAAAAAACTTAAAATAGGCGAAAATGACCCGGGCCCGGTGCGACTGGTGACCCTCCCGGGTGTCGGCTACCGGCTGGAAGGGGAGCAGGCGGGGGTGCGACCCGGTCGTGAATAAATGTGAATACGGCTTCTTATTCGTCATCGCCCAGGGAAAGGGTCCAGATGCGTTTCAGAGAGCTCCGGAGGTTCGATCCGCCCCGGAATATTCCACTCGACAGAATCCTTGCGCCTGAAACATCCTCCCGCGCAGTGGAAGTTGAAGTCGAAAATACGCGGGCAGGCGAACGCAAAACCCTCCCGGGGGATACGATTGTGACTCTGATCCCGGACGTACCCCGGGGTGAACGGTATCCCGCCCGTGAGACCTGGGAACAAAAAAAACTCGCGGACGTCGCGCCCGGGCGCAAAGTGATCCTTTCCGCTTCGTTTCGCAGGTCAGGCCTGGCCGGTTCGTTCATGACGGGTGATGAATCGCTTGTCGTGGTGGGACCTCCTGCCGGATCCGAATAAGAGCGCGGGAGCGCGCCTTCAGGGAGAATCAAATGCTCGCGACAATCAGTCTGTATTCGATGGCCGCTTTTTACGTGTTTGGTGGCATCATGCACTTCGTGAAACCGAAATTTTACCTGCGAATGATGCCGCCCTGGATTCCGTTTCACCTGGAAGTGGTTTACATCAGCGGTGTGGTGGAGATCGCCCTGGGCGGTGCGTTACTGATCGCCGGGTTGCGCGCGTACGCGGCCTGGGGCATCATCGCTCTGCTGGTTGCGGTTTTCCCCGCGAATTTTTACATGTATCAGCAGCGTAAGACCGTGTTTCGGAAATACCCGGCCTGGGGTTTGCTCGCGCGGCTGCCCCTGCAACTCGTGCTCATCGCCTGGGCGTACTGGCATACGATGGTTCCCTGAGGCGAAGAGGCGGGGGGCTCGTTCGGTCCCCCGCCCGATTCTCATGCCGCGTCTTCTTTGACCTCCTCTTCGGCCGGCTGGTCGTCCTTGCGCGGGGCCGAGTCAAAGCGGACGTTGCGCGCGACGATCTTGATGCGCGAATGCACCCGACCGCCTTCGTCCACCCAGCGATCCTGGCGCAGTTCGCCTTCCACCGTGACCCGCCGGCCTTTTTTCAGATACTGGCCGCAGTTTTCCGCCAGCTTCTCCCAGGTTTCGACGGGGATGTACGACACATGGTGGTTGCCGTCCTTCGCGCCCCACTCGTGGTTGACGGCGACGTAAAACGAAGTCACGGTTTTTTCCGATTTCGTTTGTTTCATCTCCGGGTCCTGAACTAAATTGCCATCAATGATGGCGTTTGCAATGTTCCGCATGGGAATCTCCTTGATAAATTTCCAGAAGATGGGCAGGTGAGTTCGTGATCGTTGCGCGGAAAAATTTTGGCCACTGGAAAAAAAACCGCGGCGGACAGGTTTTTTCCGCGCCATTGGATCCCGACGCTGCGCTGCCGGAGCGACGACCAAATCAGAAATTATCGGCGCTTTTAAAGGAATTGGACGAATTCCGGGCAGCTCGATGATCTACGTGGCTCTCGTGGTTTTATAAATTTTTAAGCTCGCGTCAAAAAGTGCCCCCGGGCCCGGTCATTGCCCGGGCCACCGAAAAAAAATAACACAACAGATGGCGCGTGCGCAAAAAAAAGCGGAACGAAACGCGATCCGCCTGTCCCTATCGAGCATGACTCGCCATTTCGATCTATCGCGCTATTCGACCGCCCAGCGCCGGATCATCACCGACGAACATCCCGTCAAACAGGTCATCGCCGCGGCGGGCAGCGGCAAGACGCGCACCGTCATCGGCCTGGTGGAGTATCGCCTGCGTCAGGGCCTGGAAAACCCCGGGCGCGTTTTACTGCTCAGTTTCAGTCGCAAAGCGGCCGGCGAAATTCGCGCCAGACTTCCGGAAGATATAAGTTCCGCGACCGAAATCAGCACCTTCCACTCCTTCTGTTTTCGCCATTTAATGCGACTCGATCCATCCTGGCGAAAGTCCCCGCCCCGCCTGCTGGAGGACGAGGAGAAGCGCGCCTTCCTGTACGGCGAGCTGCGCCGCCACGCCGACCGGATCGGCGGCATCCCCTTCGAACTATTGCTGCGCAAACGCCAGGTTCTGCGCGAACATTTCCCGGAGGTGGCCTTCGCGCTCGGTCGCGCGCTGGCGGTCTTTAAACGCGAACACGGCCGGGTCGAGTACGAAGATTTTATCGAACGCATGCTGGTCGGCCTGGAAGAAGGGGCGCCGTTTCTTTCGGAGTTGCGCCGCGCGTACGATCTGATCATCGTGGACGAGTTTCAGGACACGGACCCCCGTCAGCTCGCGTTCTTGCGGCAGATGGATCCGCCGCGCCTGGTCACCGTGGGCGACGACTGGCAGGCCATCTACGGCTTTCGCGGGGCCACCGTGCGGCCCTTTCTGGAATTCGGTCGTTCGTTTCCGAACGCGCGCCAGTACCGTCTCGTGGAAAATTATCGCAGCACGGGCGAAATCGTACGCGCCGGCAACCGGGCCATTCGTGTTTCGTCGCGCCAGTTGCTCAAACGCGT
>CAZVZS010000083.1:0-2198 GCA_964631535.1 uncultured Leptospiraceae bacterium | reverse complement strand
TCGTGACGGGCGGGCGCGGCATGGAGGCGGACCTCCGCGCGGTTTTCGCGGCGGGGGAGGATTTTCGCGTACTCGTTCGCAGTAATTTTCGACGCGAAATCTGGACCCAGGCCGGTTTCCCGCCCGAGCGTGTGCTGACCATCCATAAATCCAAGGGCCTGGAGTTTCCGGTCGTCCTGCTCGACCTGCTCGGCGGCTGGAGCGGAGCCCTGGAAACAGGGGAGGAGGATCTGATTCCGGACGAGGAGGTCCGCGTGCTGTATGTTGGCCTTTCGCGCGCGGAAAATTTGCTGGTGATCGCCCGGCGTTCCGCTTACGCGGAGCGCGACCTGGAAGGCCGGCTGCTGGACCGGGCCTTCGGCTCTTCTCTACGGCCGGTGCCGCTGACGCGCCTGCCCGCCTACCTTGAACGCGCGGCGGACTTTCGCGCAAGCGGAAGGTGAATTTTTTGGATTGGCCGCAAGCCCCGCCCGTGGGAAATCTGGTCCGGGGTGGATCACGTGGAAGAGTCGCAGGAAGAACGCCGGGAACTGGAACGCCGTTACCATCGTGAATACGAAATCTTCGCGGTTGAGCTCCTGAGCGGGGCGCGGCAGATTCGTGGAACCCTCGGCGATATTCATGAAAGCGGCATGAGTTTTTTCCTGAATTTTCAGGAAGCCCCTCCCGTGGACGTACCCCTGGCGGATTACCTCGGCCTGGACGGAAAGGAGGGCCGGGTCTTGATCCGTTCGCAGGTGCTGAAAGAACCGTTCGAGATCGATACGCGCATCATCTACCAGGCCAAGAGCGTCGCCATCAAAGATCGATATTTGATCGGACTGGAATTTAATACGAAAATTTTACTTCCCGACGCGATTCTCGCGATCGCCCTCCAGGAAGATTGAGCCCGGGAAATCGGCGGTGATCGAAGAATGACGGGCGATTCGAACAACCAGCACGATCACCCGGGCGCGAGTCCGGCTGGAGCGGTGGACCGGCCCTATCTTTTGCTCGTCGCGGCGGTGCTCTTTGGGGTGTTCGCCCTGATCCGTATTCCGGGAATGCAGGCGGGTTCCTTTCGTTGGGCTCCGCCTCTGATCATACTGCTCAATCTGTTCTGGAGTTGCGCGATTTTCGCCCTGGTGGCGTATTTTCGAACGCGCCTGCTGGTCCTGGCCGCCGTCTTGCTCGTCATCAACTTTTTTATGGGTTCACTTTTTACGATCGCGACCTGGTGGCCGGCAAGACTCGGACTCGACATCTACTTCGTGCTCGTGCCCTTGAAGGCGGCTGAATTGCTGGAAGCGGTCCTGCTCGGCCTGGGGTTGATCCTTGCCCGTCGTCAAACCAGGCCGCCCGGGTTGATGGTTCTCGCGGGTTTGAGTTTTCCCGTATTTTATTTGTTTAACATGATTTTTCCCGCGCTGAATAACCTGGGTGATTTTTTCTCGCCCGAACAATCGCAAAAATTTTTAACCATCGCTCTGTGCGTTCGCGACGGGTTCGACGCGCTTTTTTTCTGGATCATTTATAATCGCGCCTGAACCGAATTCCACCCGAAAACACCCTGTACAGTTTCCGATTCGCACGGTTTTTCATTTATACAGGCGGCGTGTATCAATAATCCCATCCCCATGGTGCTCCCCGGTACCCCCTCCCGTCACGCATCGAACGGCGACTGTTAATAATCCGCGGGGATGGCGCCAAAACCACCTACAAAGACCTGAAACGCGCTACCCCGGATTCTGGAGCGATCGAAGCGCAGCCGCGACCCCGGCCTGTGCACATCGCGCTCTACATCCGCGGCGTGGCGGTCGATCCGCTGAGCATGCTTTCGTTGCCCGCGCGCGATTGAGTGGCGAGGCGAAAAAACCGGGCATTTTTTTACGAAAAATACGCGAAAGTACCCATTTGCGATCCTTACGAAATCGGGCCATACCGAAAAAATGTATCCGCCTCATTCCCCGGCAACCCCGCTCAGGTCAGTTCCGGACCTAAACCCGGCAACCGAGGCCGAGCATGTCTGAGAACACGAACAAAAACACGGGCAACAATTCAGCATCTAACGAAAATAGCGACACAAGCCTCAACAACGGCCGGGTGTATCAACGCCGGATTCGGACGTTCGAACATCCGGAGGAGCGACGACCGGGCGCGGAAAGCGACGCGCGGAATGAACGTGAACGCGCGCCCTCGCGCTTCCCCGAGTTCCGGAA
>CAZVZS010000082.1:17184-19646 GCA_964631535.1 uncultured Leptospiraceae bacterium | reverse complement strand
ACGTGAACTCGATGGCGTCGAACCTGACCAACCAGGTGCGCAACATCGCCGAGGTGACGACGGCCGTGGCCACCGGTGACCTTTCTAAAAAGATCACGGTGGACGTGAAGGGCGAAATCCTGGAACTCAAGAATACGATCAACACGATGGTGGATCAGCTCAACTCGTTCGCCTCGGAGGTGACGCGGGTCGCGCGTGAAGTGGGCACGGAAGGCAAACTCGGCGGCCAGGCGGACGTGAAGGGCGTCGCGGGGACCTGGAAGGACCTGACGGATAACGTAAACTCAATGGCTTCGAACCTGACCAACCAGGTGCGCAACATCGCCGACGTAACGACGGCCGTGGCCACGGGTAATCTCTCCAAAAAGATCACGGTGGACGTGAAAGGCGAAATCCTGGAGCTCAAGAATACGATCAACACGATGGTGGATCAGCTCAACTCGTTCGCCTCGGAGGTGACGCGGGTCGCGCGCGAAGTGGGCGCGGAAGGGAAACTCGGTGGCCAGGCGGACGTGAAGGGCGTGGCGGGGACCTGGAAGGACCTCACGGACAACGTGAACTTCATGGCGTCGAACCTCACGACCCAGGTGCGCGGGATCGCCAAAGTCGTGACCGCGGTGGCGAACGGGGACTTGAAGAAGAAACTCTTCCTGGAGGCGAAGGGCGAAATCGCGGAACTTTCGGAAACCATCAACAGCATGATCGATACCCTGGCGCTCTTCGGCGACCAGGTCACGAGCGTCGCGCGCGAAGTAGGGATCGAAGGCAAACTCGGCGGTCAGGCCGACGTTCCGGGCGCGGCCGGCCTCTGGCGCAACCTCACGGACAACGTGAACGAACTGGCCAGCAATCTCACGACCCAGGTGCGTTCGATCGCCGAGGTCGCCACCGCGGTGACCAAGGGCGACCTTTCGCGGTCGATCATGGTCGAGGCCCAGGGCGAGGTCGCCGCGCTCAAAGACACGATCAACGAGATGATCCTCAACCTGAAAGAAACCACGCGCATCAACACCGAACAGGACTGGCTGAAGACCAACCTGGCGAAATTCACCCGCGTCCTGCAGGGCCAGCGCAATCTGGCCAACGTTTCCGAAACGATTCTTTCCGAACTTTCGCCGCTGGTTTCCGCGCAGCACGGCGGGGTTTACATCACCGAAAACCAGGAAGCCGGTCCCGAACTGCAACTGCTGGCCAGCTACGCCTACCAGGAACGGAAACGCATTTCGAACCGCTTCCGGGAGGGCGAGGGCCTGGTCGGCCAGTGTTACCTCGAACGCGAAAGGATCCTCATCACCGACGTGCCCGGGGATTATATCAAGATCAACTCGGGTCTGGGTGAGGCCACGCCGCTCAACATCGTCGTGCTGCCCGTACTGTTCGAAGGCCAGGTGAAAGCGGTCATTGAACTGGCTTCATTTCAGAAATTCACGGAGATTCACCTGAGTTTCATGGACCAGCTCACGGAGAGTATCGGCATCGTGCTCAATACGATCGCGGCGATGATGCGGACCGAGGAACTCCTGGAACAATCCCAGACCCTGACGGAAGAACTGCGCGGACGGCAGGAAGAACTGGAACAGACCAACAAACGACTCGAGGACCAGGCGAAATCCCTGCAACGTTCGGAAGAAATGCTCATGGAGCAGCGCGAAGAGCTGCAACAGGCGAACGAGGAACTGGGCGAGAAGGCCCGGCTCCTCGCCTTACAGAATACCGAAGTGGAACGCAAAAACCGGGAAGTGGAACAGGCCCGCGGTTCGCTGGAAGACAAGGCGCGCCAGCTCGCCATCACTTCGCGTTACAAATCCGAATTTCTCGCGAACATGTCGCACGAATTGCGCACGCCGCTCAACAATATGCTCATTCTCTCCAGGTTGTTGTATGAAAACGACGACCGGAACATGACGGCCAAGCAGGTCGAATACGCGCGAACCATCAATTCATCCGGCCAGGATTTGTTACAGCTCATCAGCGATATTCTCGATCTGGCCCGCATCGAATCCGGCAAGCTCGCGCTCGACGTCGGCGCGATTCGTTTCCAGGAACTGGCGCAATACATCGACCAGACCTTCCGGCAACTGGCGCTCGGCAAGGGCCTGGAGTTTCGCATCGAACTCGGGGAGGGGCTGCCCGAATTCATCCGGACCGACCGCCAGCGTTTACAACAGATTTTGCGCAACCTGCTTTCGAACGCGTTCAAATTCACCGAAAAGGGCGGAATTACCGTCCAGGTGAAAGCGGACGAACGCGGCTGGTCGACGGATCATCCGATCCTTTCGCGCGCGCGGGTGATCGCTTTTTCCGTGGCCGATACGGGCATCGGCATCGCCTCCGACAAACAGCAGGTCATCTTCGAAGCTTTCCGCCAGGCCGACGGCAGCACCAACCGCAAGTACGGCGGTACCGGACTCGGACTGGCGATCAGCCGCCAGCTCGTCGAGATGCACGGCGGACGCCTGACG
>CAZVZS010000082.1:0-17174 GCA_964631535.1 uncultured Leptospiraceae bacterium | reverse complement strand
AGGTCCCCAGCGCGATCGGCAGCGGCAGTACCTTCGTCCTGTTTCTTCCGGAAGAACACCCGCTGGAGGTCGAGGCCGGGGAGGAAGCCAGGGAAAGCGAACCGGTCCCGGTCGGGATCCAGTCGGTGTCAGGGGTCGAGGCCGCCGTGGCGTTCAAAGAACCATCGCTGCGTCAATCCTCCCAGGATATGTTGCCGCTCCACACACTCAAAAATGAAACCGGCGACGACCGGTCGCGACTCGATGCGAACGATCGCGTCATCCTGATCATCGAGGACGATCTGCCCTTCGCGTCCCTCTTGCTGGATATGTCGCGCAGCGAGGGCTTCAAGGGCATCGTGGCTCTGGACGGCGAGACCGCGATCACCCTGCTGCACAATTATCGGATCAGCGCGATCATTCTGGATCTCCGGTTGCCGGACATGGACGGCTGGGCTCTGCTGGACCGGTTGAAACGAACACCGCGCTTTCGGCACATTCCCGTTCAAATCATCTCCGGCGACAACCGCTGGCGCAAATCACTGCGCATGGGCGCCATCGCGCATATCACCAAACCGGTCGACAGAATCGCCCTGAAGGGCGCGTTCCAGAGGATCGGTGATTTTTTAAAGCGGGACGTTCGACGACTTCTCATCGTCGAGGACGAAGAGTCGCTGCGTTCTTCCATCGTGGACCTGGTCAAAAACGACGAGGTGGAGACGACGGCTGTCGGCACGGCGGCGGAAGGTCTTGTGGCCCTTGAGAAGGGCAGCTTCGATTGTTTGGTGCTCGATCTGGGTCTGCCCGATATGACCGGTTTCAAGTTCATCGAAGAAATTCGCGCCAGGGGCTGGGAAACACTGCCGGTGATCATTTACACCGGCAGAGAGATCGACCGGGAGCACGAAACCGAACTGCGCATGCTGACGAAATCAATCATCGTAAAGGACGCGGGGTCCCCCGAACGTTTACTCGATGAAACTTCCATCTATCTGCATGTGTCCGAGGAACATCTGCCGAACGGAAAACTGGAAATGCTCCGCCAGGTCCTGCAACCCGATCCGGTTCTTCGCGATCGTAAAGTGCTCATCGTGGACGACGACGTGCGCAATATTTTCGCCCTGACCAGCGTGCTCGAACGGCATGAAATGCAGATCGTTTACGCGGAAAACGGACGGGACGGAATCGAACTCTTGAACAAGATGAAGGACATTGAGGTCGTGCTCATGGACATTATGATGCCGGAGATGGACGGATACGAAGCGATGCGGATCATTCGCGACATGGCCGGATGGAAAGACCTGCCGATCATCGCCGTGACCGCCAAAGCAATGAAGGGCGACCGCGAAAAATGCCTGGAAGCCGGAGCTTCCGACTACATCACCAAGCCGGTGGGCATCGAACAACTGCTCTCCTTGCTGCGGGTCTGGTTGTACCGTTAAAAAAAACATGGAACCGATACACGAAATAGTTTCACAAATGCGTGGTTTTGACCAATGGAAACGTCCTCCGGCGAATCCCGGCCTGGCGGAAGGGGAAAGCCGGTCCGGATCGATCGCGGCCACGATTCTCATCGTGGATGATAATCCCGACAACCTCAGCGTTATGCGATCGGTGCTGAAAGGATCTGAATATTCGATCGTGACCGCCCAGACCGGCGTGGACGCTCTACGGTTGCTCCTGCGCCAGGAATTCGCGTTGATCATTCTCGACATTCGCATGCCGGGTATGGACGGGTTCGAAACGGCGCAGTTCATTCGTACGCGCGAGAAAATGAGCCGGACCCCCATCATCTTTCTGACCGCGTTCGATCAGGATCAGGCGCAGGTGCACCGGGGTTATTCACTGGGGGCGGTTGATTTTATCGTCAAACCCATCGATCCCGAAGTTTTACACTGCAAGGTCTCGGTTTTCGCGGAGTTGTATCGCAAGAATAAGATCCTCAAGGTACAGGAAGAAATGCTGCGCAACAGCAAGGACGAACTGGAGAAGCGCGTGCGCGAACGGACCGCCGAACTCGCCCGCGTGAACGGTGAATTGCTGCTGGAAATCCAGGAGCGCGAAAAAGCCGAGGAAGCCCTGCGCGCGAGCGAGTCGCGTTTCCGGCGCGTATTCGAATCGAACATCGTGGGTATTTTTTTCTGGGGGCTTTCCGGCAGAATCACGGCCGCCAACGACGCTTTTCTGGAAATGCTGGGCTACGCCCACGAAGATCTCGTCAACGGACTGCACTGGGCCGATCTGGTTCCGTCCGAATTTCGCGGCAGTCCGGAGTACGCCCTCGAAACCCTCGCGACCGAAGCCGTGCACGCTCCCCGCGAACGGAGCTGCGTTCGAAAAAACGGAACCGTGGTGAACTCTCTCGTGGGCGCGGCGTTCATGGAGGGCGTCGAGAATAAGGGCCTTTCTTTGATTCTCGACATTACCGAACGCAAACGCGCGGAGGGTCAGTTGCGCCAGTCACTGGACGAAAAAGTCATGTTGCTCAAGGAGATTCACCACCGGGTAAAAAATAATTTACAGGTAATCTCCAGTATCCTTTCGCTCCAGTCGGATTTTATCTCCGAGCCCGCGACGATCGAAATATTCCAGGAATTCCAGGATCGGATCTACTCGATCGCCCTCGTGCACGAGTTGCTCTATCAAACGGAACATCTGGCGAGCATCGATTTCGGTGAGTACCTGCGCGATCTCGTCAACAACCTCTGGCGTACGTATTCAACGCAACTGACCCAGGTGGAATTGAATGTCGAGGCTGACGTCCAGTGGATGGATCTGGATTCAGCGATGCATTGCGGGCTCATCGCGACGGAGCTTCTGACCAACGCGATGAAGTACGCCTTTCCGAACGGTGGCAAAGGCCGCATTTCCGTCGTGCTCACCGGCGAAGAAAACGAATACACTCTAATGATCAAGGACAACGGCGTGGGGCTGCCCGAAAATTTTAACTATCGCTCCGCCGATTCGCTGGGGCTCAAGCTCGTGGACATCCTGGCCGAGCAGGTGGACGGAAAACTCACGGTCGAATCCGGTGGCGGTACCGAAGTCCGGCTCACTTTCCGGGAGCCCGCCGCCGCGAAGGAAAAAGTTTCATGAGCGCGGCGCGGATACTCGTGGTCGAGGACGAAAGCATCGTCGCGAACGACATTCGTACGCGACTTGCCAGCCTCGGCTACGAAGTATCGGGAACCGCCGCGACCGGCGAGGAAGCCATTCAAAAGGCCCACGAGCTCCGGCCGGATCTGGTCCTGATGGATCTGATGTTGAAGGGCGATCTGGACGGAGTCGACGCGTCCTGGGAAATTCTCAAATTCCTGAACGTCCCGGTCGTGTATCTGACGGCGTACGCGGACTCGAATTCACTCGCGCGCGCGAAGATCACGCGGCCTTTCGGGTACATTCTCAAGCCGTACCAGACGCGCGAATTGAACGTAACGATTGAAATGGCGCTCTTCCGGCATCGTATGGAACGGCGCATGCTTGAGATCGAACACTGGCTCCTGACGACTCTGGAAAGTATCGCCGACGCGGTGATCGCCACCGATCCGTCCGGGATCGTACGCTCCATCAATCCCGCCGCCCAGCAACTTACGGGATTGAGCGAGCGGGAAGTATTCGGCAGGGCGATTTCCGATCTGAACCTCTGGAATGACGAAACCACGGGAGAGCGGCTCGATCCTCTGGCACTGCTGCGCGCCAATCCCGGAGGTACCGCGCTGGCCATTACGGCGGTCCTCCTGGCCGGAGAGCGTTCCGTCCCGGTGGAAATCAATTGTTCCTGGATCGCCGACCAGGCCGAAAAAATCGGAATCGTCATTATTTTCCGGGATATTTCGGCGCGCCGGGCGGCGGAAGAGCGCATGCAGCGACTGGCTTTTCTGGACCAGTTGACCGGTCTGCCCAACCGGGCCCTGGTGTATGAACGCATCGAACATGCCCTCGCGAACCCGGACGCGGCCCGGGCCATGGTCGCCTTCCTGTTCGTGGACCTCGATAACTTCAAACAGGTGAACGATACTCTCGGGCACCTGGCGGGCGATCAACTTTTACAGAGTGTGGCCGAACGTTTACGCGAAACGGTTCGCGGCGAGGATACGGTCGGGCGTTTCGCCGGCGACGAATTCGTGATCATCTTAAACGCCGGTTACGAAGGCGGGGCGCGCCGGGTTGCTGAAAAAATTCTGAACGCGCTGCGTCGACCGTTCGAGTTGGAAGGCGCGGCCGTCACGGTCACAAGCAGCGTGGGCATCGCGTTGTATCCCCGGGACGGGCGTGACATCGAATCTCTTGTACGCTGCGCCGACCGCGCCATGTACTCCGCCAAACAGATGGGGAAAAACGGGCTCGCTTTTTACAATGAAGGCGAGAGCGGCTGACGCCGGGGCTTTCTCGAAAAAAGGAGCATATTATGAACAAAGCACGGATTCTGATCGTTGAAGATGAAAATGTTGTCGCGAAGGACATTCAGGGACGCCTGAACCAGCTCGGTTATTCGGTACCCTTTACGGTCGCCAGCGGGGAAGAAGCGTTACGCAAAGCGCGCGAAATAGATCCGCAGCTCATTTTAATGGATATTCGTTTATCAAAAGGTTTTCTGAACGGAGTGGAGGCAGCGGAGCAGATCAATGAAAAGTTTGATATCCCCGTTGTCTATCTGACCGCGTACGCGGATCAGGCCACGATGGAACGCGCCAAACTGACCAATCCGTTTGGTTACATTTTGAAACCCTTTCAAACCAAGGAATTACATATTTCGATCGAGATGGCCCTGTTCAGGCATCAGCGGGAGCGTGAGGCGCGCCTGCGATATGAATGGCTGCTCGCGGCTGTGCGCTGCGCGGACCAGGCGATCCTCGCGATCGACACCGCGTCCACGGTGCGTCTCATGAACGCGGCCGCCGAAATGGTGACAGGCTGGACGGAAGGCGAGGCGATCGGGCGGGATCTGGAGACCGTATTCCGCCTTTCACCCGAAAGCCCGGTCAGGAAGGAGGGATATTTCCAGTTCGGGTCGGATATTTTTTTCATGATCGGACGGGACGGAACCCGCCGGCAGGTCGAGGCCAGCGCCGCACCCATCGAAGACAAACACAAAAAGGTTTGCGGCAGCGTGTTTGTCTTCAGACGTACGAAGGCGCTTTCCGCGCGGCCCGCTTAAAAATTTCGCTAAAAAAAAATAAAAAGATTTGGAGACGAGACTATGGCCGGAGAAAGGATACTCGTTGTCGAGGACGAAAACATCGTCGCTCGCGACATTCAGTCCATGCTGGGGCGCCTGGGCTATTCCGTTCCGATGTTATGTTCCACGGGCGAAGAGGCGCTGCAGGTCGTCCGGGCGCTGCGTCCGGATCTTATTTTGATGGATATCATGCTGTCAAAAGGGTTCATCGACGGGATTCAGGTGGCGGACGAAATCAACCGCATCATTGACGCGCCCGTGGTGTACCTCACGGCGTTCAGCGACCGCGATACCATCGCGCGGGCGCAAATTGGCAACTCGTACGGCTACGTCCTCAAGCCGATCCAGCAGCGAGATTTGCGAATCGCCATCGAGATGGCGCTCTACAAGCATAAATCGGAACGACAATTACGTGAGACGACGAAGTGGCTCGCTACAACTCTGCGCTGCGTCGGCGACGCTTTGATCGCCACCGACAGCGAGGGGCGAATCAAGTTCATGAACTCCGTGGCCGAAAGTATGGTCGGTCTGGTCGAAGCCGAGTGCGTCGGAGCGTTGATCCAGAGCGTGTTTCAGGTTGAATCCACGAACGGGGCGCGGTGGGAGGACCCGATCCGGTCCGTCCTGACCGGTGATGGTACGATTGTGCTGAATCAGGACGTGATCCTGGTGCGTTCGAATGGCGAGCGCGTTCCCATCATGGGTACGGTGTCTTCCATCAGCGACGATTTCGCCTCCATGCTGGGCGCGGCGGTGGTATTTCGGGACGTCACCGAAATGAAACGTTACCAGGATAAACTCTGGGACCAGGTCCGGAATGTGGAGGCGCAGAAACGAATGCTGGAGGTCTATTTCCCGGAAAATCTCGTGGACTATCTCGTGGACCAGCACCACGACACGGACCTGGAGGGAAAGAACGTAACGGCTTCCCTGATGTTTTTCGATGTGCGGGGTTCCACGCGCATCGCCGAACAGTTGACGGCGGGCGATTTCGCGAATTTTCTCAGCAACTATTTCTCCGGAATCATGGAGCTCACCTACGCGAACGGCGGATCGGTAAACAAGATGCTCGGCGACGGCATGCTGATCACGTTCGGTTGCCCCTTCCCGGAGGACAGCGACGCGGTGAGTTGTGTGCGCCTGGCCCTGCAGGTGCGCGAGTATACCCGCGCTTACAACGAAAACCTGCCGGAATATTTGCGCGAAGAGGTGCGTTTCGGAATCGGGATTTCCACCGGGAGCGTGTTCGCGGGGAACGTGGGTTACCAGCGTCGCATGGATTACACGGTACTCGGGGATTCCGTGAACACCGCCAGCCGCCTGGAAAAAATGACCAAAAAAACCGGTCGCGACATTTTGATTGATCGCGGTACGTTCGAATGTGTCCGGGAGGAATTTGAGGTGGAGTTTCTCGGCTCGTTTCAGGTGCGGGGAAAATCCGCGACCGTCCAGGTGTACGCGCCGACAGCTTTAATATAAGAAATTTAGTAAAATTCGATCACCGTTTGTACGTACCGGCCCTTCCGTACCAATACAAAAAAATACGGGGGCGGCTAACTTGAGAAAGGCGTTTTTATTTTGACACGAGTGAATTTTTGCGAAAGTATCCACGTTACCGAATACGGTAATGGAGTCGCAAAATGACCGCAACAGCGGGAACTGGAGAACGCAGTTTGAATTTGACGGTCCGACCCGAGTGGGATCAGATCGCCAGAGTTCGCGAACGATGCAATTCGTTTTTCAAGTCGTTCCACTTTAAGGAAGATCTCCGCGACGCGTTGTGCATGGTCGCGTCGGAGTTGCTGGAAAACGCCGTGAAGTACGGGGATTTTCAGAATCCGGATCAAAACATAGAGATATCCATCGAAGTTGATGACGATAAAGTCACGCTGGAAGTGAAAAGTCCGCTCGATTTCTCCGGCGAAGAAGAAAATATGCGACGCCTCGATTCGTTTGTGCAATGGATTCGCGGATATCAATCGCCTTTCCAGGCCTACCTGGAGCGTCTGCGGCTCGTGGCCGCGCAGCCTCTGGACAGCGACGAAAGCGGACTCGGCCTTGTTCGCATCGCGTATGAAGGGGAAGCGATCCTGGATTTTTACGTAACGGAAGAAGACTGTATCTGTATTTCCGCAATCTTTTCTCTGAACAGGAAGTGAACTATGACCACACAAACATTCGCTGATAACGATCTTAAAGTCGAAATCCTTGAAACGCCGGAAAGCATAGAAGCGCGCTGGACCGGCAAATGCGAATTACGCAATCCCAGACCCTTCATGATTCCGATCCTGCTGGACACGATGAAAAAGGGGGCGGACGAGAAAAAACCAGTCACCTGGAATTTCGAGGACATGGAATATATGAATTCATCGAGCGTGATGCCCGTGATCAAAGCCCTGGAACAGGCGCGAAAAAGCAATTCGGCCATCAGGGTCGTCTACAATAAGCGCAAAAAATGGCAGGATCTCAGTTTTTC
The DNA here is from genome assembly GCA_964631535.1 of uncultured Leptospiraceae bacterium. GTDB lineage: Bacteria > Spirochaetota > Leptospiria > Leptospirales > Leptonemataceae > CAZVZS01. Next base: position 9,540 of record CAZVZS010000082.1, on the reverse strand, counting down.
GGCTCTGCGTGTCTTTGAAACCAGGGATGGAAGAATCCAGGTGCACGGGTACAAATAATGGAAACGCAGGTTGTAACCGGTGAGCTCGTTCGCAGGACAGGGGCGATTCCGCTCCGTGTTTTCGACAGCAGTCGTTATTCGTTATACGTACGGCTCCAGTGGCAGCACGAAATCGAAGCCGGAGGCGATTTCGACGACGCGTCGCTCTGGATCGGCGGGCGCGTGGTGAGGCTCGGCAAATGTCGTTTTCTCCCGATACTGGAAGCGAAACCGCCCGAAGGGCGCCTGATTTTTCTGGATGAACAGTACGAACTTGGAGACCTGCTGGCCAACGGAGAACTCAAGACCCGCGATTCTTCCTCATATTTTAACATTCCCCTGATTCTGTCGCAGAAGGATCGGGTCCGCCAGAGATTCAAAGAATACAGCGCGAATTTAAATTTTGAGATCAGCGTATACAAACAGTTTTTCGACGATATTGATCGGCGTTACGCGGTCGAACCCGAAAATGTGCGCCAGCATCTTCAGAGTCTGGTGATCGCCAGGGAAGGGCAGGATTTTCTGGAATACTTCGGCGCGAAAGTCGAGGAGTTGATCGAGGTAACCGCGGGGCTCGATAAGGAACAAAACGACATTCACGGATTTTTTTTTAGAAAACAGGTCTGGGATTTCATTCTACACTCCAGGTTGCTGACCCGTACGAATCTGAAGCCGAAAGGTTACGCGGGAGACTACGAAATGCTCCGGATGATCTACGAAAATCAGGAAGAAGGCGCCAGCATTTTCGCTAAATTGATGCAGATCTATCCGCTGAGAGTGGATGCCGCGCAGGCCGTTCGCAATCGAAGAACGTTGATCCCCCGGCTGATGCGGCAGGTTCGCGCGGAGCGGGGGCCTGCCTCACCCTTTCGCGTCATGTCGGTGGCATGCGGGCAGGCGGTCGAAGTGGAAGATTTTTTTTGTACGGCCCGGGACGCGGATGGTCTGGAGGTCACATTGTTCGACCAGGACAGCGAGGCGCTGCTGGCGGCTCGCCGGATCGTCGGACGCGTGGAAGGCCGCCTTTCCCGGCCGGTGGCAGTGCGTTTTATGGCCGATTCGGTGCGAACGATTTTGCGCGCGCGCGATCCGGAAAAAGAATTTGGCGAATATGATTTTATCTACTCCATGGGCCTTTTCGATTACCTGACGCCGCCCGTGGCGAAAGCGGTCTTTCGCAAATTGTTTCGTATGCTACGTCCGGGGGGGCATCTGATCATCGGCAACTATCACACGAGCAATCCCGACCGGATTTACATGGAATACTGGATGGACTGGGTTCTGTACTATCGTACGGAAGACGAGATGATCGATTTAACCGAAGGCGCGGGTGTCCATCATCGCAATCTGTTTTTTGAGGAAACCGGATCCCAGATGTTTCTACAGGCGGTGGCTCCATGAGCGTCGTGGCTGAACGAGTGGCGGATATTTCCGCGGAACCCGCTCCGGATATTAAAATCGACGCCGGGCATCCGTCAACATTCGAAGCCTATCTTTATCCCATCGTCCAGAGCTGGCTGCGGGTCCTGGTGCTTCTGGGCGTGATCCTGGTTCCACTGTTTCTGGTGCTCGATTATTTCACGATGCCTCTGCGTCTGCTCGAACGGTTCGCGATTTATCGGGCCATTACCACTCTGTTGCTGCTTTTCGAATTTTTTCTCGTTCGAAAAATGAAACCGGGGCCCTGGAACAACGTGCACGGCTACGTGTTCGCCCTGGCCACGGGCGGGATGATCTCCCGGATGACGGTGGACCTGGGGGGATTCGACTCCAGCTATTACGCGGGACTGATTCTGGTGATCATCGCCGTCAATATGTTATTATCCTGGTCGCCCCTGCATTCCCTGTTGAACGGGATTCTAACGCTGGCGATCTACCTCGGCATGAATCTGTTCGAGTCGCATCCGTTCGAACCGCGCAATTTGATCAATAATCTATACTTTCTCTCTTCCACGATCATCATCACCGTCAGCATTTCCTGGCTGCGGTATAACCTGGTCCGAACCGAGTACGATCTTCGTTCCAGGCTGGTGCGTACGAACCGGCAACTCGAAGAGTCCCGGGCCGAGGTACTGCGCGGTCGCGATCGCCTCTGGGGTGAAATGCAGCTGGCCAAACTGATCCAGACCGCGCTCTTGCCGGACAAACCGGAAATCGGCTATTACGAAACCGCGGCGATCATGCTGCCGACCGAAGAAGTCGGGGGCGACTACTATGATTTGATCGAGGCCGCCGACTCGAACTGGGTGGCGATCGGTGACGTATCCGGACACGGGGTCGATTCCGGTTTATTAATGATGATGGCCCAGACTTCGGTCTACTCCATCATTCAGGCCCGGCCGGACAGTTCCCCGGCCCAGGTCCTGGCGCATACGAATCGCGTTCTAAAAGAAAACATCATGCGACTGGGAGCGGAACTGTACCTGACCGTACTCCTGATGCGCCTGGAAGATAACTCTGTGACGTTCGCCGGCAAACACACCGACTGGATTCTGTTCCGGGCCCGGACGAATACGGTGGAGATCGTTCCTACCACGGGCACCTGGCTCGGATTCTCCGACAATGTGGCCGACGTTCTCGAAGATGCTACCTATCCCATCGAACGCGGCGATATAATCATGCTGTACACGGACGGCATTACGGAATCGCGGAACGAAGCCGGCGAACTATTCGGTGAAGAACGACTCGCGCGTGTTTTGCTCGAAAACGCGCGACAACCTTTGAAAAAGGTCGGGCAGGCCGCGTTTGCCGAGGTGATGAATTTCAGTGCCCATCAAACCGACGATATTTCCCTGGTTCTGCTGCGGAACCGGGGCTACTCAAGCGTCCCTCCCTCCTGATCCAGGCCCGGCGGGCGTTCGGCCGGTGCCGTACGGAAAAGAAAAACGATCGGTACCGCTACGGAAAAAAGCGTGGTCGGTACGACTTCACAAAAACAGTCCGTTCTGTTATCCTCTAATCATACCAGGGAAGCAAGCATGACCGAATCACGACCGATGACGATCGAAGACAGGATCGAATTCGGGGAGAAGAACCTCGAGTTGATCAACCGGGTCGAGTCGCTGGTGCTGCGGCTCGAACCCGGCGATCTGATCGTCATGGAGAACGGGCGTGGGCGGTGCAGGAGCTGCGCCAGTGCGCGCAACGACTGCGCGATGCCGCCATACGATTCCGGGTCGGACGCGTAACCGGTAGCGCGAACGAACTGGCCCGTCTGATCCAGGCCCTCAGCGGCAACGGCGTTCAATCCGGGCACGCGGAGGTCATGCTGGATCGCCTGGACGAATTGCGCGAGTTTGTGAGTGCTTCCCGGCGGGACGCCCTCAAGGGCGACGCGGCTGAACTGCTCCGCAATCTCCAGATATCAGCCAGCCGGATCGACGGGATCATCAATCACGCCGGCCAGGCGATTATCGCCGGAACCGAATTAAAACGGCTTTTACGCGAAACGAACGACCGGTCCCTGTATTCGGCCGCTGAGCGACTGAATCGCCTGGTGGCGCAAATTCAAACGGATTTGTTAAACTCCCGTCTCCAGCCACTGTCGACTCTGTTCGATAAATTGCCGCGGACGCTGCGAAATCAGGCTCGCGCCGAACACAAACTGGTGCGATTTCTCGTGACCGGGGAAGGAATCGAACTGGACCGCGACCTCATCGCGGGCCTCGCGCCCTGCTTGCTGGAACTTCTACGGTATGTCATACAGACACTCATTGAAGTACCGTCCGAGCGGATCAAGAACGCGAAGGCCCCGACGGCTACGATTTACCTTGACGCTGAGGTCAGGGAGAATCGGGTTCTGATTCACTGCAAGCACGACGGCAGGACGGTGAAGGACCGCGCGAGGTACCCCGATACCTGGGAACGAGTCCGGACTTCCCTGGCCTGGCTTGGCGGCCAGGTGGAGGCCGGACAGGAATCCCAGAACGGCACTCAGCGACTCACCCTGTCCCTCCCGCAGACGCTCGCCATTCGAACCTGTCTTTTGATCAGCAGCGGCGATCTCAGATGGGCCCTGCCGCAACCGCGCATTGTCGAACTCATTCGTCCCGAATCTCCGCACCGGCATGAGGAGCACGAGGCGAGTTTTATTTATCACGGCATGCAATTGCCGCTCCTTGATTTGCGCGGTCAGGATCACAATAAAAAATCGCGCGAGAATTCGACGCCATCGGTCCTCATCCTGGTACGGGCGGAACCGTTTTTTTACGGGATACGAGTCGACCACCTTGTCGATGTGCAGGATGTTCTCATCCGGCCGATCCGCAGGCGCGACGCGGTACTGCCCGCCACGGAAGGGGTCGCCTTGCTCTACGACGGCACGGCCGTGGACGTGGTGGATGTGGCCGGCCTTGCGCGCCGATGGGAAATTCCACCGGTCGAGAATCGACGGGCGCCCGGGAACATCTCGATCGGGTGTTAATCCCCCCGAAGACATGCGGGCAGGGCGCCAGGTTCGGGACCCGGTCATCGAAAATCCAGCTCAGCAGTCCCCATCAAAACCCCTCTTTCGAAAAACTCGATCTTCACGCTGTTGTCATCCGTCTGTAACGCTTCGGACGGATAACCGTGGATAAGATTGAGTGAAAAAGAGGCAAACCAATGGCATTCCCCGTAGCGACAACGACAACCCGGGCCAGGCGTGTACTGGAAGTTCGACTGGCCGAAAACCAGCTGGAAATCGAGCGGACGCTCGCGCTCCGTTATGAAATATTTAATCTTGAGCTGAATGAAGGCCTGGCCGAATCGGCGCACACGGGCAAGGACCGGGACGAGTTCGATCTGTTCTGCGATCATCTGATCGTCCTGGATAAAACCACGCCCGGTGAGGATAAAATTGTCGGCACCTACCGCATGCTGCGTCGCTCGGTGGCCGAACGGAACATCGGTTTTTATACGGAGAACGAATTTGATCTTTCCGCCATCCACCGGATCGAAGACGAAATCGCCGAAATTGGCCGCAGTTGCGTGCACCCGGACTACCGCGACGGATCGGTCATCAATATGCTCTGGGTGGGCATCGGCAACTATCTGAAAGAATACAACGTCCAGTATCTCATGGGCTGCGGTTCCGTACACTCGCGCGATTCACGCGAAGCCAGCGAAATCTGCGCCTGGCTGCGGGGGAAGGACGCGCTGGTGGACGCGCGGTTCGATGTGCGGCCGCGTCCCGGGTACGAAGTGGAAGGCTTCGATCCGCATCTCGTCGTGGAAGACAGCAAGGCCCTGAACAAAAAGATTCCGGCCCTGATCAAAGGGTATATCCGCGCCGGATCGAAGCTGGGCGCCAGGCCCGCCTACGACCACGAGTTCGGCACGATCGATTTTTTCATCCTCTTCAACCGCGCCGAAATCGACGCGCGTTACAACAACCGCTTCGTTGAACGCTAAAAACTTGAGAGGGACCCAAACTGCGCAGCAGTTTGAACCCGTGTCCGTGCGACCCATAAGGAGCACGGGCCCTATGAAGGCGGTCCCTCTCAAACTCTCCCGCGCCGGGGGGTTGCGGTCCCCCTAAACTCTGAGCGCAAGGGAAGAGTTTTTTCCCGAACCAGGCTCCAGTGAAGCCTGGTAAACGCGCAAGGGATCGACGGCCGGCCCTCCGGCCGGAGAGCCCGGTCCGCGTAAGCGGATGCGCCCTGAATCGTCCCCCAACGCTCTGTCCCGATAATTTCAAACTTTTAACGTTCCGGATCGCTTATTTGTTTTCTCCGAGTTTACTTCCCCGCCCACTCGTCCGGTTTCGTGCCCCCCAGCAGCAGAAAGTCGCGTAGGAATTCGCGGTGGGCGCGCGTGGTCTGTTTTTTGCGATCGCGCGTGGGATTGAAAATTTTCTTTTTATCCAGGAGACGGCGCGGATTGTTTTTGAGCGCGGTCCAGGTCCCGATCTCGAGCGTCATCGGCAGAAACCGCGCGGACTTCGCCTGACGCGCGGCCAGGAACTCGTCGTAGAGGCGGTCCCAGAGATCGCCGTGCATCATGTACGATTCGTTCTGGGGACTGAAGTCGTACTGGCGGTGCCCGCGCCGGTTTTTTAAGTGATCGGCCAGCGTACGAAACAGCGCGTCGTCGGGGCAGGGGGCGGACTTGCCGGCATACGGCCACCAGACCCGGTCGATGGTGCCGAACCCGGAATGAATATCCAGCACCGGCAGAATCCGATTTTTCACCTGACCGAAATACGAATCGATAAACCGAAACAGAACGCGCGATTCCGGTTGCAGGGTGTTACCGCGAAAATACGGCAGGAGCGACGAGACCTGCTGGCCGCCGAAAAAGGGAATCGCTTTTTCCGCGTCCACGCCCGAGTTGCGCATGAGGTCGACCCCGGCCGGGTTCGCGCGGCGGCGTAACACGAGCCCGCCAGGATTCAGAATCGGCAGGGCCACCAGGCCGACTTTACCCCGGGCCAGCTCGCGCATGCGGTCCGGGCTCCGGGGATCCGCGGCCCATTCCAGAAAATCGAGCAGCACCTGGACGGCGATCACCTCCAGGCCGTGGACCCCGGCCACCAGGCCGACCGGATTTTTTTTGATGGCCTGGCGGGTGCCGATTTCGAGCGCGTAAATCGGGAAACGATAGTTCGATTTCGTCCGGTGTGAAAACCCCGCCTGGGTCAGTCGAATCAGATCTGGATTCGATTCGGCCAGTTGAAAAATTCGTTTTTCAAATCGATTGAGGCGTTTGAGCCCGCGCGGTTCCATGTGATAAGAAGTACACATCGTGAAAGGGAAGCTGTGAAGCAAGACAATTCCCGGACGCCGTGCGCTTAAACCAGAGAAAGACTTGCCCGTTACAACCACGCGCGGCCCTGTGCGTGAACGTGGACTTATCACTGTTTGGAAAAAAATTCGAGGCGGCTTCCGGCATTCTCGAGCTGATGGACGATCTCGACCGGGCCCTCAACGGTCCGGAGCGGGTCTTGATGCTCGGCGGCGGCAACCCTGGCCGTCTGCCCGCGGTGGAAGCCCTGTTTCGCGCGGAGATGGAGAGCATCCTCAGGACGAACGATCGTTTCGAGCGATTGATCGGGATCTACGACAACCCGCAGGGCGACGTGGAATTTCGCGAGGCTCTGGCGAGTTTGCTTTCAGGCGTATTCGGCCGCGAGCTGACCCGCGAGCATATCGCTCTGACGAGCGGCAGCCAGCAGGCCTTCGTGCTTTTGTTTAACGCCCTGGCCGGCACATTTCCCGACGGACACAAACGGCCGCTCCTGCTCCCGATCACGCCCGAGTATATCGGCTACGCCGAGACCGGCCTGGAGGCGGACCTGTTTTTGTCGGTGAAGCCGCGCATCGAACTTTGCGGCGATCACTCTTTCAAGTATCACGTCGATTTTGACGCGCTTCCGCCGCTGCGCGAAATCGGCGCCCTGTGTGTCACGCGCCCCACCAATCCAAGCGGCAACGTACTGAGCGACGCGGAACTGGGGCGACTCGCGGAGCTGGCCCGCGCGGCGGATCGCCTGCTCATCATCGACGGGGCCTACGGTCCGCCGTTTCCGGGCATCGTCTTCACTCCCACCGAAACCATCTGGGACGAACATATCGTTCTGACACTATCGCTTTCCAAACTCGGACTGCCCGGCGCGCGCACCGGGATCGTTGTCGCCCGGCCCGAGATCGCGCGGATGATCGGACGCATGAACGCGGTGATGAATCTATCCGGCGGCAGCCTCGGCCCCGCGCTTGCCCTTGGTCCGGCGCGCGATGGTCGCCTTCTGCGCCTGTGCGATACGGTCATAAAGCCGTATTACCAGGCGAAGGCCGAAACCGCGCAGGCTGAACTGCGCGCCTTGATGGATCCTGATCTGCCCTATCGCCTGCACCGCTGTGAAGGCGCTTTTTTTCTCTGGCTCTGGAATCCAGGTCTGCCGGTCGCGTCCCGGGAACTGTACGAGCGCCTCAAGGCGCGCGGCTGTCTCGTGGTCCCGGGCGAAGCGTATTTCCCTGGCCTGCCGGACGCGAACTGGCGGCACCGCCGCGAGTGCATCCGCGTCAGTTTTTCGCAAAAAGACGAGGATGTACGCGCCGGCCTTGCCCTGATCGCCGCCGAAATCGCCCGCGCGTACCGTTCGGGCTGAGATGTCGGTGCGTCGGTTCAGGTATCCGGGATAGCAGGCGCGCTTTTTCAGCGGCCTGCTATTAATACTTTTACGCATGGGATCACAAAAACCGGCATTCGTGCGCAGAAGCGTTTTTTTCGAAAATCGCTTGTCACCGCATCCCCTGGCCGTTTCCGTTCCTCCTCTGTGCTTTCTCCGGGTTCGTATGTATCGCTGGCGGGCAGTGTTTTACCGAAAACGCCCGCCGTTCGCCGTCTGGCTCCCAGTTCAGCGGAGGAACGCCTGACCGTTTTTCTCCTGCTGCGCTTCACGACTCCGGATCACGAAATCATCGCCGACGCTGTGCGCGACGGGTCGCTGCCCCCGGGAGGGGAGCGGCGGCGCCCCGGCCGGGAGATCTTTCAGGTCGCGGAGGACGCGCGCCGGATTGTGGAAGCCTTCGCGCGGGCGTTCAAATTACGACCGGGCTGGCCCGAAATGTTCGGCGGCCGGGTGGCCAGGCTGGAAGGATCGGTGGCCGATCTGAATTTCGCGTTTCGCGTGGAGTTGCACGATTATTTTTCGCCCGCGGGTGATTTCCGCGGATACGAAGGCGCGATCGGACTGCCCGGTGAAGTGGCCGGAGTCGTGCGCGCCGTATACGGCCTGACCTCGCGTCCCTCCGCGCTGGCCGAAGCGAACGACGGCCCCGCGCTTTCCGGTGAGGCGGGGGACACAATTCTGCGCGCGGAGGACCTGGCGCGCCTGTACCGTTTTCCCGAACATACCGGTCGCGGTCAGCGCATCGGCCTGTTCGGCGAATCGGGTCCGATTCCCCTGGAAAATTTTTATAAGTTTTCAGGCGAACATGATCTTTCCGCGTCGCGCGTCCGCTTCTGGCCCCCGGCGCGCCAGGAGGAAGGGGGACTGGACCGGGATTCCATGACGGCTCTGCAAGTCGTCGCCACGCTGGCTCCCGGGGCGGAGTTGATCGTGTTCCGGCCCGCCGCCGTCCAGGCCGGGGACTGGTTCGCCGGATTCGTACTCAGCCTGGTGAGCGCGGTATTCGGCGGACCCCCGGTGGACGTGCTCTTGCTGGGCGCGGGGCTGCCGGAAGGGCGCTGGACGGCCGACGAAAGTACGGTCGCGAATTTGTTTTCAGCGGTCGCGACCCGCATGGGCACCACCCTGGTCGCGCCCTCCGGCGATTTTGGCGCCTCCGGTTTCGATCCGGCCGGATCGCACGTTCCGGCCAACGTTCATTTCCCGGCCGCGTCGCCCTTCGTCCTGGCCTGCGGCGGGTCACGGATCGTTTTCGCTGATATTGATAATAAATCTATTTTACACGAAACAGTCTGGAATGACCTGGGACGCGCCGAAAAACCGCGGGCCACGGGGGGCGGGATCAGCCGGGTTTTCGCCCCGCCCGCGTACCAGGCATGGTGCCGCCTCGT
>CAZVZS010000081.1:16917-19780 GCA_964631535.1 uncultured Leptospiraceae bacterium | reverse complement strand
GAAAAAAACCGTGCGAAAACAAAAGCACGTCACCGTGTTCGTGGCCGGCCTTTACAAGGAGGTCCGCCGCGCGCCGCACGCGCCGGTCGGCCTGTGTTCGACTTTCCAAGCCGCGCAGCCAGCCGAAGTACCAACCCGTCCGGGAAATCAGCATCCAGAGGAAGAGCGGCAGGCGCAGGCGACCGGACCGCAGGCGGGGCAGGGGAATCTCGCGGAAGAGCGGGCTGACGTGCATGTGGTCGACCGGCCGGTTCGTACAGAGGGACGCGGTTTCCAGGGCGCGCGGTAAATCCGACGAAAACAGACGCGAGGCCGACAGTTCCGGGCGGCGCGGAGGATTCCAGTCCCGGTCCAGGCCCGATTCGTCGTACCGGTCAAGGGCCGCGTTAAAATCCGCGGCCGCGCAGGGGCGGCCCCGGTGCGGGTACGAAACCGCCGGCTTTCCGTGGCGAACGACTCGAATCAACATAAACCTCCGCAATTTTGAGCCAGTCCCCGACAATCCCAGAACTTCAGGGAGGTAGTCCCGGGACCGGTTCGAAAAAAAGCTTTGCCCCGGTCCAGAGCGCGCGCCTGCTGGTTTCTGACAATGACAAATCCGACCAATGGCTCCCAGGAACAACCCCAGGGCGAAGAATCCATCCTATCCCTGCGTTCGTTCAGTTTTTTGTTCATCGCGCTGATCACCTGCGCCGCCGTTTATTTCCAGAAAACGAAGACGGAGGCCGTCCCCGAGGCTGACATGGGTCGACTGCAGGCGGTCCACGGCAACGCGATGCTCCGCCTGATCATGACGGAGGCCCTGGTCGCGAACCAGTACCCCGCCGAACAGAAAAAGCAATATATCGACGCGATCGTCCAGCAACTCGAAACGCTGAATCAACAATCCATTCTGCCCAGGGAAACCGTCGAAGTCCAGAAACGAATGTTGCAGGCGCACCTCGGCGCGCCTCCGGTCGCGTTCACGGGGAGCGGGAGCGATCTTGAGCGAGAGTTTCAGCGCCTGTATATCGAAGGCCAACCCCTGGCGAACGAAGCGGCGCTCTTTCGCCTGCCGACGGGAGACCTGGCGCGCGTCAAACAGTACCGTTTGCGAAACGAAACAGCGAAAGCGCGGGACCTGGAGAGTCGCCTTGAACAGGACGCGGTCGCGGTGCACATGAAACTGCTCGGCGGGGTGTTCCTCGTCGCGGTGTGCCTTGGTGGCGGGTTTTTCGTGGTGCTCGCGCTCTTCGTGAAAAGCCCCCTGGCACTGTACGGCCCGGTCCTGGACCTGATCCCGCCGCGCGAAAATCGCGTGCTGCTGGAGACGACGCTGTTGTATTTATTTTTTATGTTCCCGCTGGGGGGGATGCTCGCGGGCCTGGTGCCCGCGGAGTGGCGGCTCGCGTTTCATATCCTGTTTTTACCGACGATCATGGGCCTCGCACTGTACTATTTCGCGAGCAATACATCGCCCGGCGTGTTGAAACTTTTGCTCTTCGGCGAGGCGCCGCGACCCGTCCTGCTCGCGCGCGAAATCGGTTACGGTGTCCTCGGGTTTCTCGCGGTGTTTCCCTTCGCGGCGCTCGTGCTCGGATTTTTTCTGACCGTGGTCATGTACCTCGGTGGCCAGGAAGGCAACTCGGCCGTCCGCTTCGCGCACCCGGTCGTATTTGAGATAGGCTCGCGCCCGGCGTTGATTTTCGCGCTGGCCGTCGCGGTCGTGCCGCTGATCGAAGAGATCGTGTTTCGCGGCCTGCTGTACGGTTTTTTCCGGAAACAATCCGGCAACGCCGCCGTACAGGGATCGTTCGGCCGCCTGCTACTGGCCGGAGCCGGTCCTGGTTTTCTTTCGGGTTTTCTCTTCGCGCTCCTGCACCCCCAGGGCTGGCCGGCCATCCCGTATCTGACTTTGCTCGGCATGGGCCTGTGCTACGTGCGCGAACTGCGGCCCACGATCATCGCGCCGACGGTCGCGCACGCGCTGGTCAACGCGCTGGCCGTTCTTCTTTCGTGGTGGGTGCTCGGGTAGTCGGCACGATTCGCCATAATTTCGCTAAAATACTGGAAAATACAATCCCTGCGAATTGATGCCCGGCCCGACCGGGAAGAAACGCCCCTCAGCGACCGATTAAATCGGCCAGGGTGGCGCGCAGCGCTCGCTTACTCGTGATCGTCGAGGCTGTCGCCGAATTCGATGCGATGTATGACGTCTTTGTGACCGGTGCGACGCAGGCCATTCGAAGGGCCGGTGATACCGGTGTACCAGGTGCCGTTCGCGTGCAATAAATCGATCCAGAACGAAAACAGGGTCACTTCGCCGTTCGCGTTGCGCAGGGTCATTGTTTCAAAGTAGGGCAGGAGCCGCGCGTTTTCTTTCAAGACGACCCCGCCCGCCAGTGTGAGCGTACTTTCAATCGGAGCGAATTTATAAATCCACTCGCCTTTTTGATTGCGACGTTGCGGTTCGCCTTTCCATTGCGTGATTTCGATTGAGCGCAAATCGCGCACGCGCACCGTCTTGCGATATTCGATATCGTCGCTCTTATGAACCACAACCAGTTTTTCGGGCGCGCGAAAATGTATCCGGCCGCGTACCGAACGGCCGTCGCCGAGGATGACGTTGGCCTGGAGCGCGAAGGTTTCCAGTTTTTCCGCGGGCGCTTGCGCCTGCGCGGGTCGTTGCCCCTGCGGCTGTGGTTCGGTGCGGGGCTGCGGTTGCGAGTGACTGGAGGTTTCGTCCGCGCGAGCGGGCGGTAATTCGGTTTGCGCTCCCGGGTCCCGCGATGCGGGAGCCGCCTGGGCTGCCGCCGCGGCATTCAGCCGGGCGCGGCGCTGCGCCGCGTCGCCGCGCGGGTCCCCGGTTTCCTCGGTGCCGGTC
>CAZVZS010000081.1:5186-16907 GCA_964631535.1 uncultured Leptospiraceae bacterium | reverse complement strand
CAGGGCGCGCAGGGGATTCGCGGCCGCGCGCGCGGCCTGTTCCAGGCGCCGGGTGAAACTCTGCACCATGCTCTCCTCTTCCGCGCCGAGCGCGGTTGTGGAGAGCACGAACAGGGCCACCCCGCTCCCCGCGAGGGCGCGCACGAGCCGGCGCGCGAATCGCCCGGGCCCTGTCCGCATGTTACACAAGACCTCGTAGCGAAGAGGCGATGCGGTCCACGTTGTTGGCCGTCAGGTTCGGATAAATCGGAATCGAAATCGCCTTGCGATAAAAACGTTCGCCGTTCGGGAATTCCAGGCCGGGTCGCCCCAGTAGACGGTGCAGGGCCGGCTCGACCGCGCGGGTGACGCCGATCTGGAGCGAATTGAAATACCGTTTCACCTCCTCGTGCGGTTTATCGATCACGACGGGGAACTGGAGATACGAATCCACGCCGGGTTCGATAAAGAACGTCGCGTGTTTCGTGGTACGCAGCGTCTCCATGTACTTCATGCCGATCTTGCGTCGCCGGCCGAGCGTGATGCCGAGCCGCGAAAGTTGCACGAGGCCCATGGCCGCCTGGAAATCCTCAAGCGTGTAATCGTAGGCCAGGGAGTTTTCCTTGCGCGGCCCGCCGTAACGCAGATCGTGGATTTTCGCGAAAAGTTTTTGATCGTCCGTAATGACGAGGGCGCCGTTGCCCGTGGTCAACAGATCGTACTCGGCGGTGCCGCAGAGGGCCGCATCGCCTTTCTGGCCGAAGAAAGCGCCCTCGCGTTCGGCCCCCACCATCCCGGTAAAATCTTCGATGACCTTGATGCCGGCCTGGCGCAGACGCGCGGCGTCCACCGGCGAGGGGCTGCCATACGTGTGATCCAGGATAAAAAAGACTTTGCGCGTATTTTCGGTCTGGAGAACCTCAAGCGCCTCCAGCACGGCCTCAGTTCCCGGATGAAACGAATCACGACCGGTATCGAGGAGCACGGGCCGTGCGCCGGTATAACGGGTCGCGTCGCAGGCCTGGATGGGCGCCAGCACGCTCATGAGGACCGCGTCTTCGGGACCCGCGTCCAGACCGAGCAGGGCCAGATGATAGGCGCCCGACAGAGAGTTGACCGCGAGCACGTTTCCGAATCCGAAGGTGCTCGCGAACGATTTTTCGAACCGCCGGGCCAGGGCCCCGGTGTTCAACTGATCGTTGATCAGACAATCGAGCACGGACTCCAGGTCCTCGCGCGATAAAGTCGGACGCCTGGCCTCGATCGGTTTAATTTTTTTTTCTGTGCGATACAATAATGCTGCCACCCAATAACCCCTTTTTTGTTTTTTATGTTTTTACTTTTTTTCGGGCCAGAACAAAGACGGCCTGAATCGGGTTCAGACCGCCCGGAAACCAGCAGGGCCCCATAATTTTATTATGTCTCATTAAGGTTGGACGATTCTGGTTTTTGTCAACCAAATTTGCGGGGCCATTTTTCAGAAAAAGTGCGCCCGAATATATCTTCAGGGTCGGAGGCGCGGCCCGGGCTAAAACTCGGGCCCGACGGTGGCCTGGTAGAGCACCGTATCGCGGGAACCGGAAAACGCCACCCGGATGCCCCGGGCGGCCAGATCGCCCGGCAAAAATAGAACCTGACCCTGGGTGAGTTCCCGGTTCGCCGGTGTGCCGCCGCCCGGGGCCCCATCGGCCATGATGATAGCACCGCCCTGTAAGAGTAAAAAAATCGAAGGGCGCGCGTGGTCGCCGATCCAGGCGGGCTCGCCCGAACAATGCCAGCGTTGTACCTGGAAATCGGAAACGGGTAGATCGTAGGTTTCGAAGACCCCGTGGTCAGTGGGTGTTTTTACCGCGGGCAGGCCCGGCGTATAGTGTAACATCCCGAGCAGGGTCTCGACATCGATGTGCTTACCCGTCAGTCCCGCGCGCACCACGTTATCGGACGCGGCCATACACTCGAGAATCTGTCCGCTCAAATACGCGTGCGGTTCGTTGGGGCCGAGGTAGATCGCCTCCCCGAAGCGTAACTCCACGAAATTAAGAAAGAACACGGAGAAGATGCCCGGGTCGCGCGTGCCGAATAAATTGACCAGCGAGCGGAACAACTGGTTTTCTACCACGAATCCTTTTTCTTCGCGGCGCAGCAGGAAGCGCGCGCTGGAGTCGATGCGGTCCGGCGTGCTGCGCATGAGATTGCCGTACAGCGTACGAATCCACCGTTTGGGATCGACTTCTGGATCCATGTCCGCGGGCGGATCGCACAGGCGTTTGAGTTCGGATAATTTTTCCAGGTAAACTTTTATGTGCGCCGCCGGGCGAAATCCGATCAGGGCGCGCAAATCGCGCAAACAAATGGCGACCTCCGGCTTGTGGTTGTCATCTGGATAATGCGCGGGGTCCAGGCGGTGCAGGCGTTCGGCTCCCGCTTTGTCCGGATGGGCCTGGATGGATAGCGGACGACGCGCGTCGAGGACCTTGAATAAAAAGGGCAGGGTGGCGAACCCCCGGTCGGCCAGGACAGGCCCGAGGAAATGACCTGGATTTTGCGCTATGGCCTGAAAGAGTTCAGTCCCTTCCGGCATGAGCCGCGAAGACGCGCTGGGATGAGCGCCCATCCAGAGTTCGGCCGCGGTTGCCCCCTCCGGCAGCGGATTGTGCCCGGCGAGCAGGGTCTGGATGATCCCCTTCGGATCATTATTGCCCCATTCGTATTTCTGGACAGGGCATTCCAGCAGGTAATGCCAGGGCAGCTCCATTATATATTCCTGGGATTTTCGACGGAGGGCCCGGAGCGCGGCCGGCCATCTTCGTGTTTGAACGGATTCATTTCCGGTGTCGCGCTCAGTCCCGCGTAAAACAATCGAAAGGCAAAAATCAAAAGGCCCGCGTAAAGGACCAGGCGTAATACGGTGTCAACATTGAACGGGGTTTTGCTTCCCGGGATGAGAGCGCTAAAATCTTCCTGAACAGCAGCCAGGATTTGCTGAAAAAACCGCACGGGACAGGTATTTTGGAGACAAGATTTCATGCCACCAAAAACTGAGCCGCCGATTTTCGTAACTCAGCCGGGTGGCGCTGAATCCGGGCTAACCGAAGAGTTCCGCCGCGGAAATACTGAGGCCGGGCAGGACGCGGCTCGGGAACGGCGCCTGCGTCTGTTCGATCCAGGTGGTTCGGGTTTCGTTATACAGAACCGCGACGGACCGGTCCCGGGGGTCGACCAGCCAGTATTCGGTTACGCCGCTCTTGAGATAGCGGTCGGCTTTGATACCCCGGTCCCGGACCGCGGTGCTATCCGAAAGAATTTCGCAAACCAGATCCGGGGCTCCGTGGATGTGTTGGATCACAATGCCCATGTGTTCGGTCAGGATGAACGAAATGTCCGGCCGGAGTACATCGCCGCCGTCCGGGAGCAGGACGTCGATTTCGGGAACCGCGACGCCAATTGGATTTTTCGTGAGAAAGGATTGTAATCGACCCATAAAACGCCCGGCGGCGCGGCCGTGTTCGAATAAAGGACTCGGTGTCAACTGGAGCACTCCCTCGATCATATCGTATTTGTAACCATCGTCCGGAAGATCCAGGTACGCTTCACGCGTTACGCGGCGGCCGACATGCAGGGGACCGGATGGTATGACGGTGGCTTTCATAACCGCAAATTGCGCTCCGGGAAACCGTTCGTCAATTGAATTAACCGTGAAAAAAAGACCGCGCAGGGACCCGCGCGGCCTTTTTGGGGAATGCCCTTACCAGAGCGACGAAAGGTTCAGCCCGTTTTGGTCCAGACCGTGGTTTTGCCGAGAGCGGCGATGCCCACGTATCCGCGGACGTTCAACTTGTTGCCTTCCAGAGTCATCTTGCAACTGTAGGTTTTGCCGTCTTCCGGGTTGTAGATTTTGCCGCCGGCCCAGACGTTGCCGCCGTCGTGCGTGAATCCCCAGACCAGGTTCATGCCGATCAGCGGGCGGGCTTTTTGGCCGCCGTCCGGATTGTTCACGTCCAGCTTCGGTTTGCCTTCTTTATTGTTTGGTTCTTTCAGCCACACGATCTTGCCGCAGTATTGCGCGCCGCATTTATAAACCTGAACGATCGATTTGCCGCCATCGGTCGCGTACTTACCGACCACATCGTCCGGTCCGGCGGCGAACAATGTCCCGGTAATCAGGAACATCGACGCGAAGAAAACGGTTGAGAACATTCTTCTTTTCATATTGTCCTTCCTGAACGCGTATTTTACGCGCTCATTGTTTTACGGATTCCGGGGGGAAAAACACCCGGAGAATTCCAGTTCGGCCAACTTTTTCCTTTTGTTGACAATCACGCAAGGAAGTTCGTTTTTTTTAACGTGCTGCCCCCACAAAAAACCGTGCCGGGAGCCGTTTCGGCGGCAGTCCTCGCGTTTCTGCCACAGGCCCTGTTTCAAACGGAGCGTCCGCCGGTGCTCTGCGTTTCGGGCGGGCGCGATTCCATGTTGCTCCTCGAATTGTTTCGCGAGCTATGGTCCGCGGGGGGATTGCGCGAGACCCCGCTCGTATTTCATTTCTGCCATCGGTTGCGGCCCGAGCCGGAAACTGAGGCTGACGTCGATTTGATCCGGCGCCGTGCCCTAAAAATCGACTGGCCCCTTTATATTATGGAAGGAAATGTCCGGCGCATGGCGGAGCGGACCGGCCGCGGCCTGGAGGAAGCGGGGCGACTTCTGCGTTACCGCGCGGCGCGTCGCCTCGTCGAAAAGGCAGGCGCCGGACAGGTTGTCACCGGACATCATGGCGACGATTTCGCCGAATCGCTGCTGCTGTTTCTCTGCCGGGGCGGGGGACCGCAGGCGCTCACGACCATGCCCCTCGTTACGCGTCTTTTCGGCCTGGAGCTGTTTCGGCCCTTGCTGGTCCTAGGGCGGGCTGAGATCGATCGACTCGTCCAGGCCAGCGCGATTCCTTTCCGTGAAGACCTGACGAACGCGGATGAAACGTTTCGCCGCAATCGAATTCGGGCCCGGGTTCTGCCTGAGCTGCGCGAACTTGGACTGGAAGGCGGCAAACTCTGGCGAAATTTTCACGATCTGCCGGCGGTCCGGTCCGCACCCTTAGAACAGGCGTCCAATGCGCAGGCGGACGCTCCCGAGGACTGTATTCACCTCGATCGCGCTCTCCTTCGTTTCGCCAATCGTTCCGAATGGAAGACGCTCCTCGATCTCTGTCTGCGGCGACTGGGCCTTCCGCCCGCCGGCCAGGCACTCATCGATGAACTCAAAAAACAATGGGTTCGGACTGATCCCGGCATGCTTCGTTATCAATCGAAGGAATTAATCGTCTGGGCGGCCGGGTCCGGCCCCGTCTGGCTGTTTCATCGCGGGCGTTCAGCGGCCCTGCGTCCATTTCGAATTCTGGACCTGCCCGGCGAGCCGCGCGTGCGTTATAACAATCGCGAACAAAACGTGGCCGTTCGGGTGGGCGAAACCATCGATGTCTTCCGGCCGGGGGACCGGGTGCGCCTGCCGGCCGGCGGCACGAAAAAAGTAAAAAAAATTTATCAGGAATTGCGGCTTCCCCCGCCCGTACGCCAGAACCTGCCGCTGGTTCGCGCGACGGGCTCGTCCCGGGTCCTGCGCCTCTGCCTGGGTTTCTGGGAGGGGCCGGACCGGGCGTTTTGAGAACATTTCTTTCGAACCGGGGTTGACCGTTTTTATTTGACGGGAAGGATGTGGGGCCTGCGTTATGAGCGGGCGCCGGGCCAGAGCGGCATGCGCCGCGATTTTTGAGACAGGCTATTGTATGGCACATAAAAAATATTTTGAATCGCCCACGCCGGAGGAATTGGTTGGAAAACCGCTCGATTACCAATTTTTCCGTGGTTTTACACACCGGGTCCTGGATTCCATGCGCGCCTACACCCGGCTGGAAACAGAGGGTATCGAAAACATTCCGCGGACCGGACCGGTTCTCGTCGTGCCCAATCACAGCGGGGTCCTGGGCTGGGACGCGTTCGTCATGCAGAACGAAATTCTCAAATTCGCCCGGCGCATGCCGCGGACCATGAGCCACAACTTCTGGCATTCCAACGAAGTGTTTGCGTACGTTTCCAATCGAATGGGGTACGTTCCGCAAGATTTTAAGAAGGCCATCAAGATCATGCGGCGCAACAATCTGCTCCTCATATTCCCCGAGGCCGAAGCCGGAAACTTCAAACCCACGACTGAAATGTACCAACTCCAGGAATTCAATCCCGGGTTCGCGTCCCTGGCCGTCATGGCGGGCGCCACGATCGTGCCGGCCTGTATCATCGGCGCGGAAGAATCACAGGTGAATCTGGGAACGATCGACTGGACCGAAAAACTGATCGGGGCGAAAATTCCGATTCCGCTCAATCTGATCCCATTTCCCGTTAAATGGAAAATTATTTTTATGAAGCCGGTGCGCCTTGATAAGTACGGCCGCAAGGACGCGAAGAACATTCGGTTCCTGGTGGAAGTCGCCGAAAATATTCGCCTGCGCATCCAGCACCGCATTCACCAGGAGCTGGCCCGTCGCGGCATTTTGCGATTTCTCGTCGACGGGTAGGATGGCCGGCCGCGTGAACACACTGAGGAACCCATGAACGATTTTTCGCCTGAAAAAAAAGAACGAATTCTCCAGCGCACGATGCGCATGATGGACGCGACCGTGGACGAAGTCATGACCACGGACGTCATCACCTGCGACTACGACGACCTCTGCGCGAAAGCCGCGCGCCTGATCCTGGAGCACGGCTTCCTCGGGATGCTGGTCCTCAAGCAGGGCCGGGCCTGTACCATGCTCACCAGCTTCGATTTGCTCAAGCTCGGTTACGAGGAAGTGTTCGATCCGAATCGCGATTACCTCAAAACGACCGTCGGCCAGCTCGTCGGCGAAAAACCCCTGGTCAGCGTGACGCCTGGCACTCGCCTGCGCGAGGCCCTGAACGTCATGCTGGAACATCGTATGCGCACGATTCCGGTGATTGAAGACGGCAAGGTGTTCGGCATTCTGTCCCTGCTGGATATGACGCGCTGGTACCGCGATACCCATGACGAAGTCCGAACGGGCCGGATCTGATCGCCACGGAGGGTCCGGTCCCCGCGGTCGGCGCGGCGGTTCCGGCGCTCGCGGTCGCCGGGGCTCGGCCACCGGCCCGGCGGACTTTTCGCCCGAATTCGCTCCCGATCTGCCGCCCGGCGAATTTCTAAACACAGTCGCTCCGGACGTTTTACAAAAAGAAAAAAATCGCGCGCGCGAGTTGCGCGAGTCCGCTTGGTGGAAACGCAAACGCGCCGCCGGGCGCTGTTATTACTGTCGCAAGGAATTTTCGCCCGGCGATTTGACGATGGACCATATGATTCCGCTCGTGCGCGGCGGTCGCTCGGTCAAAGAAAATCTGGTGCCCGCGTGTAAGGATTGTAACAACAAGAAGAAGTATCTGCTGCCGACGGAGTGGGGCGAGTACCTGGCTTCGCTGGGCGGGGCTCATAGTAACTGCGCTGAATAAATTTGAGCGGCCTGAAAAATCATTTTTTACTTGACGGAGTTCCGGAATTCGCGCTCTGGTAGTCCGGGGTGAGGAAGGCAGCTTAAAATGGGAAATTTCTGGTGTCAGTTTCGTTCCGGTTTTTATCGAAGCCTGGGTTTTTTCGCAGGATTGTTGTTTTTTGGGGTGCTTTCATTACTTTTTGCTCAAAGTCTCAATGATTTCGCAGCGGGCGAATTGATATCCGCGGCCCGGATCAACGCCAATTTCTCAAATCTTAAGTCTCGCCTGGACAATCCTCTACGGATTCAGTCAGGAACGGCGACGAGTTGGTCAGACAGTTCCGGTTCTTTTGTTAATGTAACGGGACTTTCGGTAACAAAAACCACCAATGGGTCACCCATCTTTGTGGGGCTTACCGGGACCCTGGATGGTGCGACAGCGCAACTGCATCATTACGGTGCGGCCTCAACTCTGGCCCAGATTCGTATTCTCCGCGATGGTACTCCGATTTACACAGCCAATATGCGAAACGACGGGGATGATTCGGGCGGTGTCAATAATGTCCTGGAAATTCCGCCCAGTTCAGTTTGGACAATCGACAGCCCCGGTGCGGGAACATATACCTATACAGTACAGGCCAATATCCAGAGCGGGAGCCTCGTCCACGTTTCCGGAACGCGCCTAATCGCCGTCACATTTAATGAAAATTAAACGGTGCCAGGTTTCAGACCCGCTTACTTCCAAACCCCCACTAATTAAAATCGCGGTTGAACTCTGGCGATTCGCGGCCGCCGGCCCCGGCCGGCGCGTACGGTTCGGGCGGGACGAAGTTCACGTCGAGCGAAATTTCGAAGAACGCGTAGCCTTTGCGCGTGGTCTGCTCCGCATCGAAGAAAGCGTAGTCGGTGATGAACTCTTTGACGACGCCCTCGAAATCGATCGTGTTGTTACGAATGATGAGTGGTAAATTGTAATAGCCCGGGTACCGCGCCGCCTGGACTTCCTCGCGGTATCCGGTGCGAAAATGAATCTCGTCGGATAGATCGTACTGGACGGCGAAACTCCCGCGGTGGATCGTGATTTCATACGCCGATTCGGCGCGGTCGTAGGTGATGAAGGTTTCGTTGTCGCGCGTGCCCACTCGCGTGCGTTCGTGCTGCATGTTGCCGCCCCAGGTGGCGAACACGGGCGGCGAATAGAGTCCCTCCAGCACCACCGAAACCTGTTCGGTCAGAAAATACTGGATCCCCAGCCCGCCGTACGCGCTGCGGGCGGACGAATAAAACGGACTGTCGATGGCGGCGACGAAATCGTCGCGGCCCACGGTTAATTCGGTGAAATTGAATTCCTGGAAATGCTGGCGAAATCCAACGCGCGGGGTAATGTGCAGCAGTCGCGGGGTGATTTCCAGTTCGTAGCCCAGGCTGCCTTCGTAGTCGGTTGTTTCGTAATTGTACAGGCGCACGAGCGAAAGAGTCGGGTCGTTGGTCAGGCCGGCGTATTTATAATCCGGGCTGTTGCGAACGTAATTGCCGCCCAGCAAAACCTTACCGGGGCCCACGCGACCGATGTATTCCAGGCCGAGGGGATAGATTGTGGAAGTTTCGCGTCCGATCCACGGCAGATTGATCCGGTCGAGCTGGTCGCCCTCGACCATGTCATCCAGTAAAAATCGATTTTCCAGCTCCGACCTGAGTGGACCGCCCCACCAGCCCGCGTTCAACCGCAGCTTTTGTTCGGCGAATACGGACGGCCCTGCGCCCATTAAAAGCAGGCCTGTCGCGTACAGTACGACCCGGCGGCGGAAAAACGAAGAGACTCCCATGGATTTTTTATCGGAAGACCCGGCCCGGGGCGATCGCAAGAAAATGAGCCACCCGCGGAAAAATCCAGGTCAGATTACCACGCCGCCGGAGGCTTCCACGACCACCCCGTTCATGAGATCGTTTTCGGCGATGAACACGGCGGTCCCGGCGATTTCCGCGGGCTCCCCAAGGCGGCCGATCGGAATTTTCGCCTGCCAGTGTTCCAGGGCTTTTTGATTCATTTCTTTAAGTACCATCTCCGTGGCGATAAAACCGGGGGCGATGCCGCACACGCGGATCCGAAAGCGCGACAGCTCCTGGGCCCAGAGTTTCGTCAGCACGGCCACGCCGGCCTTGGCCGCGGAATAATTCGACTGGCCGGGGTTTCCGTGGCGGGCCACGGACGAAATCGGGATGATCACCCCGCCCGTGCCGCGTTCGACCATGAGCGCGGCCGCCTCGCGGCCGGTGAGAAAGACTCCGGTCAGATTAACGTCGATCACCGCCTGCCATTGTTCCAGACTCAGCTTCCCTTTGACCCGGCCGGTTTCGCGGTCGACGCGCAGCAGGAGACCGTCGCGCAGGATGCCCGCGTTGAGCACGGCCACATCCAGTCCGCCCATGTCGTTCTGGATGCGCGCGAAAAGGGCCTCCACACTGGCTTCCTTGCTGACATCGCAGGCGATGCCGGTCGCGTCCATGCCCTTCGCCCCCAGTTCCGCGACCGTCTCATCGACGGCTTCCGCGCGAATGTCGGATACGATGACGCGCGCTCCGGCCGCTGCGAACGCTTCGACCATGGCGCGCCCGAGGCCGCGCGCCGAGCCAGTTACGAGTACGATTTTTCCGGACAATTCCATGACGCAAGGATCGGATTGTTTTGCGATGCTGGCGATAAAAATCGGCGCGCAGTCGTGGTTTTGTTACCGTTTAAAAACTAAAAAAAGCTCGATGCAATTCTCGAAATTGCTCAATCGGTTCAATGAAACTTTACTTGCCCCGTACAATGCCGAAGTGTACAGCGACGCCATGCGCCCGAATTCACACCGGCATTCTGTATTTCGGTTCGCGGGCCTGCTTGTTCCCGTGGCGCTGGCGCTGTTCTATTTGTTTCAGCCCGGCAATGCGGGGAAGACCGGCGCCCAGACCCCGCCCGCGGGAACTTCCCCCGCGCCGGCGGCGCCTGATGACGGGGTGGCCGTGGAAGGCAAACGGGTCGTCGTTCCCATCCAGGAAATCATCGCGCGCGTGGACCAGTCGTTTCGGTTCGGGGAGGGGATCCTCACCGGTCGCCTGACGGCCGTCACGAAATCCGGGTCCACCGCGCTCTGGGATTTTTCCATGTACAACAAGGAGGGCAAACGCCTGTTTCATTTTTCCAGCAGCAAACGCGGTCTGGAAGCCAAGATCCTGTACCGCGAAGACGGCGAAGAAATCTGGCTCTGGGACGCGGCGCGCGCGCAGTTGTTTCGCAAACGCGACTACGAACGGTTTCAACCGGTGCTCGGCACGGGCTTTTCGTACATCGATCTTTCCGGATACAGCCTCCAGGCCAACTACAACGGGAGCGAGGCCATTCTTTATAAAACGCGCGAGGCCGGAATTTTCACAAGGCTTTCCATGCGGCCGATCATCTCCAGCGAGTACGGCAAAATGGTGTTGCTGGCGGACCAGGAAAAAACGTACCGGCCCATTCGCATCGACTTTCACGACCGCCAGGGGATCATGTTCAAAACCATGCGCCAGGCCTACGGCGAGGTGCTCATGAAGGCCACGGGCAAAAGCGGGGTGCTGCCTTCGCCCAATCGCCTGGAGGTCCTGCATCTGACCACGGGCATGATCACGCGCTTCGAGGTGTTCACGTACGACGATTCGCGCCTGCCCAACGATACGTTTTTCGATCCTGACTACCTGAACCGTTAATGATCTTATCCCGGACGATCCGCCTCTTCCTCGACAGCATCGGGCGCAGCGAAGAGTACGAATATTATTTCAAAAAATTCCAGAGCGACTCCACCGCCAGTTTCGCTCTGCTCTGTCCCGATTTTGATACCCTGCGGCGCGCCCGGGATCTCTTTCTGTTACAATTGAATTACCTGCTGCGCATGGAGTTGTTTCCCACCGTGCTCCTGTCCGGGCCCGCCGCGCCGCGTGAAGCCCAGCTTCTGGAAACCGCGGCCCGGCCGCTCTTTCGATTTTATCGCATCGCCCTGGTAACGGAATCGCGCGATTCCCGGCGGTACCGTCGTGAAATCGAACGCGCGCGCACACTGAACGCCCTCCCGCTGGTGCTGGCCCCGACCACTGTCGACGTAGCTGTTCGCGAGCTGGCGCCCCCGCGCGTTCTACTCGTGCGCATGCGCGGAGCCCTCGCTCTGGCTGGCGACGGCGAACTGGGGCATTTCCTGGAGCGCCGCCCGGTGGCGGTGGCCCCGGAGGACGGCGCCGTCCTC
>CAZVZS010000081.1:0-5176 GCA_964631535.1 uncultured Leptospiraceae bacterium | reverse complement strand
AGCTGGTGCGGTCCCTGCCCGGCCTGCATCTGGCGATTACATCGCCGGCCAATATTTTAAAAGAAATTTTCACAGTCAAAGGAGCCGGAACCGTCATCCAGACCGGACATACGATCCTGTCCCTGGCCGGCCGCGCGGAGGTGGACGAGGACCGGCTGGCGCGTTTGATCGAAGAAAGTTTCGAACGCAAAATCGCGAGTAGAGAATTTTTAAGCGAAATTACCGATTTTTACATCGAGGAAGAATACCTCGGCGCCATCCTGCTCGTGCGGCGTCCGGACGGGTGGTATCTTTCGAAATTCGCCGTCGGCAAGGGCGCGCGCGGGGCCGGCATCGCCCAGGAACTCTGGGACGAGGTCCGCACCCGCCATCCCGTGCTCTACTGGCGTTCACGAGCTACCAATTCCATCAATCGCTGGTACGCGCGTCTCGCGGAAGGCTCCCAGCGCGCCGGGCCCTGGACGATCTTCTGGACCGGCGCGCCCCCCGCGGCCCTGCCGGGTATCATCGACTACTGTACCGGTCGACCGGAGGACCTGGGCGAGTCGCTGGTTAACCCGGATTATGCAACAAACTAAAATATGATGCGCCCCGCTGGTATACGCAGGCCGGCTGTGCGGCCATATTATGGCTCCCGCTCCCTGTTCATGTGCCGGGCTTCCACCGGAGCCCGGTCGGGTTCAAGTTCAAACTGCCGCGCAGTTTGGGTCGTGGGAATGCGGGTTCATTTTGCTCGCCCCACTCTTATGCCGTGGCCTAACAGCCGGCGTTGTATTTTCGCCTCAACCAGGCTCGTAACACATCCTCCGGCGGCGGAAATGGGAAAAAATGCAAGGGTAAATCCAGTTCGTCCTTTGGAATTTGAATTATTCGCCGCGCTACTTTTCGTCCTTGTTCTATTTTTACCGTTGTTTCGATATATTTTGGGAAATATTGATCATATTCCTCAAGTGTTCCTGTAGGAACTCCCTCAAGACCGTCTGGATATCCATATAAATCAAATTCAATCAACTTAACGAAAAGATGACAGCGCGAAGAACCCAGAAAAGCAGCAAAAAGGCCGAGTTCGTACCAGACAATGGGCTGAGCGCGAAAATTCCGTCTGCAGAGTTCGAGGCCCTGGGCCTGGTAGTGCCTGAAGCAGCCCGCAGAAATGCCCCAGTTAGCGCACATCATGCGCCCGCGGTTTTTTTTCAGAAGTCCACCGAGGTAAGACCCGAGTGATTTCCCGGTTGAACGCAAATAAGATTCGAGGCTCGCACGCAGGGAACGAGGCAACAGAAGGGTACAGACCTGGCCGGAGCTTGAAGGAGCGGAAACGAACTCGAACAACCGTTCACTCTCAAACCGTTTGGATTCCAGCAACCGCGCATGATTCATGCGAGAGATAGGGATGCGTTTTACGTTTCGTGTCTCAAAAAACCGGTCGCACCCATTTTTTCTCAAAAAAAACCGACCGGGTGAATGGAGCGTACTTCAGGGAATATTGGAAGGTGGCGATTGCGTGCGAGGCGAACCGGGCAGGGGCGCGAAGAGCCGGTCTCCTTCGCCCAGGAACAGGCCGGCGTATTTATTGTTGAGCGCGAGCCACTGGAGCGCGGCCGCGGTGGCCCAGCTCAGCGCGAGCACGGGAAAAACCGCCTGGATCGAATTCCAGTCCGTGAACCATTGAATATAAAACGGGTGAATCAGGTACACGAGAAAACTGCAGCGCGCCAGCCATGACAGCATGGGGTGGTGGCTCTTGCGCAGCAATAAAGCAACGGCGAATATCCAGGTCAGAGCGTACACGGCTACCGAAAGGCGCCAGATGGTTCCCGACTGGTCCGCGTCGTAATCGCCGCGTCGCAGCGTCGTATAAAAATCAAAAAATACAATTCCATACGAAATCAATATCGCCGGGATCAACCAGCGCGCGAGGCGCCGCCGGCTCCGGCGCCGGGCCCATTCCAGGATATGTTTGCCCGCCGGCAGACCCAGCCAGATGCCCGCCTGGAAAAAACTCAGGCCGAAGAGAAAATACCGACTCCAGGTCGAAACCGCGGAGCGAACCTCCGGCGATTCGAATCCGAGCACGGCGCAAAGGGGCGAACCGCTGCCGCCGCACAGGAACGGCAACACGTCATCCGGCTTGTCGATGGTGATGAGCGTAATGACGCCGTACAGGACGATCGAACCCAGGGTCAAAAACGCCAGCGACAGGGGCGTGGGTCTGATCCGACGGAGCAGTGGGAACAAAAGGTAGAGATAACAGATCAGGGGCACGAAGTACAGATGGAACATTGCCGTGCCGAGCGGCAGCGAACGCAGAATGTCAATCCAGTTAAAATTCCCCGCCAGGAAAAAAGAGAACACGGTCACCACCAGAAACGGCGGAATGATCCGCGCCGCGCGGTTCAGATAAAACCGGCCCGTGCGCAAACGTTCGGCTCCCGCCAGGCCGCTGAAGGCAAAGCCGCTCAAAAAAATAAAAAACAAAACGGAGGGTTTGCCGAACTGGTTGCCGAGCGCGGTCAGCCAGGTCAGGCCGTCGGCCTCGCCGGCGCCCATGCCCATGAAGGTGGGCCAGCTCACGTGATTGAAGATGATGTAGCAGGAAGCAACGACTCGCATTAAATCGGTGGCGAACCGGCTCATGGAACGAAATTATTCGCCGGCACGTTCATGTATAGCAGAATGCGCGCGAATCATCGTTACCCCCCGGCGTAACAAAAATTCACGAATCCCCGGGAAAATTCGGATGGCCGCCACGGGCCCTTGCGAAAACGTGGCTGAAACACGGCTGGCCACTACGAATACGGACTGAAACGCTCTCTCCTCCGTGGCGGAAACTACGCCGGCCGCCCCCGCGTTAACAAAATGGAAATTCGAAATATCAGCATTATCGCACACGTTGACCACGGCAAGACCACCCTCGTGGACGGCATTTTACAATTGACCGCGGCCATTCACGGCAAGGAAATCCAGGACCGGGTCATGGACTCGATGGATCTGGAACGCGAACGCGGCATCACCATCAAGGCCAAAAACTGTACGGTATACTTCAAGGGAACGAAGATCAATATCATCGACACTCCCGGCCACGCGGATTTCGGCGGGGAAGTCGAACGCGTGCTCAGTATGGCGGACACCTCGCTCTTGCTCGTGGACGCGTTCGAAGGGCCCATGCCGCAGACGCGTTTCGTGCTGGATAAGGCCCTGAAGCTGGGGCATCGCCCGATTCTGGTGATCAACAAAATCGACCGGGACGGCGTGGATGTGGACCGCGTTCTCAACGACGTGTTCGATCTGTTCGACGACCTGGGCGCGACGCCCGAACAGCACGATTTCCCGGTGGTCTACTGCTCGGCGCGCGGCGGATTCGCTTCGCTGGAATTCGAACGCGCCGGCAAAGAGGACAAAGACCTCACGCCATTGCTCGATCTCGTACTCAAGCATGTACCGCCCGCGCGGGTGAACCTCGACGCCCCGTTTCAGATGCAGGTGATGAACCTCGCGTACGACGACTACGTGGGCCGCCTTGCCATCGGGCGTATTTTTCAGGGCCGGGCCCATCGCAACCAGAACATCCGTCTGCTCGCGCTGGACGGCACTTCGAAAGACTACCGGATCATGCGTCTCTACGGATTCGAGGGCCTGAATCGTAAGGAAATCGAAGAGGCCGACGGCGGGGACGTGGTGGCCATCGCCGGAATCGACGATCTGAACATCGGCGAAACCATCGCCGGCGAAGGTTGTAACGAACGCCTGCCGGCCATCACGGTTGACGAGCCCACTGTTTCCATGTATTTTCTCGTAAACGATTCGCCCTTCGCGGGACGCGAAGGCGATTTCGTTACCGCCCGTCAGATTCGCGCGCGGCTTCAGCGCGAAGTGATGACCAACGTGGCTCTGCGCGTCATCGAAGAACCGACCCGCCAGGATCGATTTCAGG
The DNA here is from genome assembly GCA_964631535.1 of uncultured Leptospiraceae bacterium. Classification (GTDB taxonomy): domain Bacteria; phylum Spirochaetota; class Leptospiria; order Leptospirales; family Leptonemataceae; genus CAZVZS01. Next base: position 1,242 of record CAZVZS010000081.1, on the reverse strand, counting down.
TCCAGGGACGGGGCGACCTGCATCTTTCGGTCCTGATTGAAACGATGCGTCGCGAAGGTTTCGAACTTCAGGTTTCGCGTCCGGAAGTAATTTTCAAACAGGTGAACGGCAAAACGGAAGAACCGTTCGAAACCGTGATCATCGACGTGCCCGAAGAATACACGGGCACGGTCATCAACGAACTCAATCGCCGGCGCGGCGAAATGTTGCACATGCTCACCGGGGAACACGGGATTACGCGCCTGGAGTACATCGTGCCGACGCGCGGGATGATCGGCTTCGGTTCGTTCCTGGTCACCGAAAGTCGCGGCACCGCGGCGCTCAATTCGCGTTTTTTGCGCTACGCTCCCGCGGTTGGCCCCATCGCCGGTCGTAAAAACGGCGCGCTCATTTCGATGGAATCGGGCAAGGCCGTCGGGTTCGCGCTTTTCAATCTCCAGGAACGCGGCAAACTTTTTCTCAGCCCCGGCACGCTGGTGTATCCCGGCATGGTCGTCGGCGAATGCTCGCGCGACAACGATATGGACGTCAACCCGATCAAAGAGAAAAAACTGACCAACGTGCGCGCTTCGGGCACGGACGAGGCCATTCGTCTGATTCCGCCCGTGAACATGATTCTGGAAAAAGCCCTGGAATTCATCGGCGACGACGAACTGGTCGAGGTTACCCCGCAGAGTATCCGGATTCGTAAAAAATTCCTGGACCCGGCCGAACGCAAAAAAAACGCGAAAAAAATCTCGCAACCGGTGGCCTGACCGGGACGGTCGCTACGCGGCCGCGCCGCCTGGAACGGCGGAATAAATACCGCGAAGCACATGCAAACGCACGACCCTGTCGTCTGGATCGATCGGGGCGCGAACGGCCTCTGGTTCGCGGAGCCGCTGGCCGAAATACGCGCCGACTCGCCTGACCAGACGCCCGCCGCCCTTGCGGCGCTCGACCGGGCCCTGGCCGCCGGTCAGCGTCTTCCGGGAACCGCGCGCCCTGCTCGCCCCCCCGCACGGCCCGGGTTCGTATTCGCTAAAAAGAATAATTAACGATTCCGCGCGCAATGAATTTCTGGCCGCGGTCGAACGCGCGCGCGCCTGGATCGCCGAAGGCCGGGTTTACCAGGTCAACTATACCCAGACCGAACGGTTCGCGTTCGCGGGCGATCCCCTGGCCCTGTATCTGCGCCTGCGCCGTCTCCAGCCGGCCCGCCACGCGGCCTTCGTGCGCCACGCGGACCGGAGCGTGCTTTCC
>CAZVZS010000080.1:0-20139 GCA_964631535.1 uncultured Leptospiraceae bacterium | reverse complement strand
ACCCGCCGCGGTGCCACCGGCACCGGAGCCGCCGACAATCGCGCCGATGATTCCCGCCGTAATGAGGGCGCCGCCGCCGATGATGGCCGTACCCGCGAAGATCGGTTTGATCAGGTTGCCGCCACCGCCACCGCCGGAAGGCGTATCGCCCGATGAAAGTCCGAGCGGATCGATGCGAAAGATGGGATCGCCGTCGACGAAGGTATACGCGTTCATGGTGCCCGGGCGATACACATCGCCGAACATTGGATCTTTCTGGAGGAAGCGGTAGCTGTTCGATTCGAAGGCCCGCGCGCGCATCAGGTAAACATCCTGTCGATCGACGACGCCGTCCTCGCCGTTATAGGTGAACGGGAAGTAGGTATCCGGGAATTCCGCGAGCCGGTAACCGAAGTCGTCATAGAAGAAGCTGGCCTGGATATTGCCCCCGGTATCGGTCAGAGCTACGGTGCTGCCGCGCGCGTCCAGCTGATACATTTCGTAGCCGGTTTGTTTCCCGGTGCGATCGAACGAGGTTCGCGCCAGCAGGCCGCCCGGCCCGTAGACGAAGCGCTGGCGCAGGGTTCCGCCGTTGTAACCTTCGAGCAGGCGATCCCGCCCGCCGTCGGCGGTGCTTCCCGCGGGCCCGAGCGCCCACAGTCCCTGCGAGGCGGCCCGGTAGCCGGCCGAACCGATCAATCCCGGCGGCAGGAGCAGGGGACTCTCGAATTCGCGCGCGTCATATACAGCCGTGGTGTTCCCTTCCGGTCCGCTGCTCAGGATTTTAACCAGCAGGCCGTCCAGGTCGTACTGGTTCGCGCCGCCGGGGACCGTGATCAGGCGTCCCAGGGAATCGAAGCCGTAGCCGGTGCGACGCATGTTGCCATCTGCGTCGTAATTCGCGCCCGGATCGCTCAGGCGATTGTCGGCGTTCACCGCCAGCGCGGGTTGCGGCCGGTAGCGATCCTCGGCTTCGCTGAGTGGCAGGATCGCCTGGCCGGTGATCTGGCCCGGGTGATTCGGGTCCGGTTCATAACTTTCGTACGAGATGATCCTGCCCGAAGGGGTCAGGTTGACCAGGGTTCTCAGACGACAGGAGTTGTCGTATTCGTAACCCGTAGAAAGAAATTCCGCGCCCCCCTTCGGTTTGAAATAACCGCGGGAGATCGTACCTGAAGGGTTGTATTCGAAGCGAAATACGTTTTCTTCCCAGTCGGTTACTTTCGTGATCCGGTCGCGGAGGTCGATTTCGTAACTGACCTGGCTTCGGTCGGAATACGTCAATCGGTACAGGGCTCCTTCGGCGTAGTATTCGTAGCCGATGGTTTTCGTAACGCCGCCGAACACGTCCTGGCGCGAAAACAGTCGATTCAAATAATCGAATTGTCTGACCACGGTCTGGTTGGCATTGTTCGCATTGTCTTTACTCTGAATTCGATTCCCATTGCCGTCCAGGCTGTGTTTGATAAGAAACGGTGACGAACCGCCTGCGGCGAAGGAACAGAATCGCCCGGCCGAGTCGTAGTCGTAACCGATGCTGTCGCTATTGGGCGTCGTGAGGCCTTTCGCAAAGCCCTCGGGGAAATAAGTCCAGACGTTCGCCCATGGCGGCGTGGAGGCGTCCTCCTGTTTCACGAGTCGCCCAAGGGCGTCGTAGTACAGAGTTTGTACGGGGGTGCCGGCCGTTTCTCCGCTGAAAGCCGGCTGCTGGAGCGCGACCTGCAGGCAGGGTGCTACGCTTTCAGGAATTTTCACGCTGGCGTAAGAATAGGTCGTGACCCGTGTGCGCTGCGCGGGCGGCGGTCCGTTCACGGGGGCCACGTCGAAGGTCCCCGTTTCTTCGGTCGACGCGAGTCGACTCAGAAAATCGTAGCCGTAAACCCGTCGCATCGTTCCCTTTGGCCCTGACACCGTCCTCCAGGAGTACACCTTCCCGGCAGAATCGAGCAGAAATTCGTCGGCGTCCCCGGTCGGCAGGGTGCGCGTCATCCGGCGATAGGTCAGCGCGCCGGACTCCGGCGGCCGTCCCGGGCCGTAGGGTTCGCCGTTCGCGTCGACCCGCTCGGCGTAAGCGAAGGTCGTGGAACTTCCGCCCGGGCTCGTAAATTTGAGGGGGCGACCGAGGGGATCGTATTCCCGGACCAGGGTTTCTTCTCCGGCTTGTTCCGGTCCGAATACCTGCGTAACCCGGCGCAGGGCAAGCTCCGGCACGCCCGGGACGGTTAGATTCGGGTCGGGGGTGACTTCATAGGCGAAGACCGTCGCACGGTTCTGGCGATCCACGACTTCGACGAAACGGCCCAGCACGTCGAAGCGCAGTACGGGGTCTACGTCCGCGCCGGCCGGAGAGAGCGGATGGGCCGGCTCTTTGACGCGAAGCACGGAGGTGTGCAGACCCTGTACCGTATCACGCACGATGTTGCGCAGGTAGGCGGTGAGCTGTCCGCGTCCGTCCGTTTGATTCGCCAGTCGGCCGATGCCATCGTAACCGAAACTGCGTTTGATCCGCGCCCCTATGCCGGCGCCGTCCTCCTCGAAAAAATCATCCGGGCCGTAATCGATCGAAGAAAGCCGGTCATTGTCGTAATAAGCGAACTTACGTGTCAGGTTTTTCGCGCCCGGGTAATGGATGGTCTCCATGAGGCCGTTCGCGGTCAATTCATAGTTCGCGGTTTCGCCGAGGGGGTTGGTGTAACTCGTGAGACGTCCCGTTCCCGGATCGTAGGTGTAGGTATAGACGCAGGCGTCCGCCACGCTCTGACCGTCGCTGCGAATCTTTTCTTCGAGCACGCGCCCGAATGAGTCGTACGACGTGATGGTTCTTTCGTACAGAACCTGTCCGTTTTCTTCGTAGGATACCGAGACCGGCAGGCCGCGCGCGTTCCAGGCGAAGGTGTAGGTGCGGCCGAAGGGATCGGTGAAACTTTTGAGGTCGCCGGGATAATTGCCGTTCGCCGTCTCGGTGTAGTACGCGAAGGTCGTCACGTTGCAGGGGACATCGTCAACGTAGGTTTCGTACTGCCGCGCGGGCAGGGCCGGAATCGGTTTGCCGTCCGCGCCGGGAATCTGTGTGGCGGGATCTTCGGCTGTGTATTGGCGCCGGTAGCCGTAGCCGAAGGGGTCGATCGTCGCCTGGAGGGTTCCGTCGTCGTTGTACACGAAGGCAGTCGGATTGCCCGCGTCGTCGTAAAATTTCACCAGGCGTCCGCTGCCGTCGTAAACGTACTGAGCGACGCTGTCAGTGTACAGGATCGAGACAAAGCCCACTCCGGCCTGATCCGGATACCGCACGTGCAGGGGGCGGCCCGCCGCGTCGCGCACGTAACGAACCACGACTTCGTTGACTCCCGCCTGGTCCGCGTCGCCCGCGCCTGTGGTCCAGGCATCCGTGCCACGCACCCCGTCGTAGATACGTTCTTCCACGACCAGGAAGAGATCGTCGTAGATACGCGTAACACGTTTGATGGGCGCATCGTCCGTCTGGTCTTCCACCGGCCCTGCGGTCAGATAATACACGGCGCCGTACATGCTGCCGTTGGCGACGGAACAACGGTACACGGTCACGAAGCCCGAGGCGTCGGTGACGGTGACGTCCACGGTGGGGGCCGTGTTCACCGCTTGGCCCTGGGCGTAGCCGAGCTGGACCCTTCCGCCCCGGGCCCCGGCCTGCCTGGTGACCCGCCGTTTTTCCTGCTGCCCCCCGTGGGTGTCGGATGCGTATTCGTTGCCGAGATATAAATTTCCGTTCTGGTCGTAGATCGTCTGGATCAAATGGGTCGACGCTCCGTTCTCGATGAGATAGCCGAAGCGCAGGGTGCGGTTGTCGTCGGCCAGAACGCTCGCGGCCGTGTCTACGGCGGAATCGTAAGGGTCGGTGAATTTTGCGAGATCGCCGTTTTCGTCGTATTCGACGGCGATGGCCCGGCCGGCGGAGTCTGTCACGGTCTTGATTCGGCCGCCATCGTACGCGCAGGCCAGATACCGCCCGCTCGATGAATCGGTGACATGGTCCAGCTCGAAACCGGAAGCGTAATTGAGCGCGATCTGCCGTCCGTCGCCGGCACGAATCGTCGTCAAGCGCCCGTCCTCGTCGAAAAGATAAATCGTGCCGTCGCCCCGCGTCACTGTATACACCAGGTCCGTGCCGCCGTCTTCAATGTCGTACGACAGAGTGTCGGGCCGGGGGATCCCCATCAGAATGAAAGCGCCGAAACCGCTCGGGGGGACGAGATAGGTATCCGATGCCCCGTCGGCCCAGAGAACCTCAGTGACCTTCACGGGCGTCTTCTGGCCCTGAGGCGTGGTCTCGTAAAAGCGCAGGCGAGTGCCGTATTCGTGGTTCCAGCGCGCGCCAAGACTACCCTCCGGGTCAACGGGAGTATACGTATTATAGTAGAAATTGAGCGTCAAATTGCTCACCCCGCCCACGAAAAGCAGGGTACGGCCGTAGGAATAGGTTCCTGTGGCCACGTTGATCGGTTCGCCGGTCTCCGGAGAGTTGTCCTGGTTTCCGGGCTTTTCATTGTCGCTATCGTCCCGGTCCGTGAAGACGAACCAGGCCTGGTCCGACCAGGGCCCGGTTTTATTCAGGAACGGGTTGCGGGCGCGCACGCGCAGCGAGTAAAAAACGTTTTCGATGGCTCCCTGGACCGTCGCCGCCGTTTCGCGGTCGGCCGCTTCGGAAGGCGAGATCAAACCGGGAACGCCGTTTACCTGTAAGTCGTAGATCACATCCGCCTGACCGACCGGATTCCAGGTCGCATAAATTCGACCGGCGTCGGAATCCAGCACGCGCACGCGCAGACTCTGTACTTTATCCAGTTCGTCGTCGGCGCTGTACGTCTCTGTGTTGGACCAGGGCGAAGTATTGCCGTTGTTGTCTTTCTGGACTGCCTGGATGCGAACGCTGAATACATGGCCAGCCGAAAGATCCAGACCGGTGAAAGTATACTGATAAAGACCTGGAGCGATCGGCGGATCGTCGGTTCGCACCGTTCTCTGGAGGACGTTCGACTCGTACAGTTCGAGAATAAAGCTTACGTTCGCGTCTTTGTCCAGCCACTCCGCCGTCAGGGTGCCGGCTTCCGGGACGCCGACGAGGGGGCGCTGATACGGCGGTGAGAGGACGGTCGTCGTTGCCGAACGGAAGATCGATAGAGCGCCCGCAGCCAGCGAACGCACTCCACTTCCGGCGCTGAGGCCGGAGGGAATATATTCCTGCGCGTCGAACTCGAGCGGATCCGTCGCGCTCCGCACAGCTTCGGCGATGATCGGGGGCGGCGGACTGAAACCTTCCGGATACATCCAGACGTAATAATTCGTCGCGCCCGGTCCCGCGGTCCAGGCGCAGCGGAGAGTTTGTTCGGGACCGTCATAGCCGAGGGTTACCGTGGCGGGCGCCGAAAGGTCGGGCACGTCGCTTGGCGGTCCTTCGAGATTGTTGGCCGCCGCATACACGCGCAGGACGTACACCTGATCTTGTTTCGTATACGCATAGGCGATCGCATAACGACGGTCTTCGGCCGTGTTCGGAATGTTCGTGACCTGATCGAGAATTTCCGGATCGCCCGCAGGCGGATAATAGTAGAAGGTGGCCGTATAGGTGACGGTCACTTCCGGCCCTTTCTCCGGGTCGAGCACGTCGTCCCAGCGGACCAGGAGATCGTCGCCGGATTGCCAGCCGGCTGTATCGAAGTAGAGCACCGGCTTGTTCGGTTGTGTGGTCGCCACGACTTTCGCGGTCCAGGCGCCGATGGTTCCCGTGCCGAGAGCGCGGAGGCCCACGGCGTATTCGCAATTCAACTGGAGCGGCAGACCCTGGACGACGTAAGGGCTTTCCGTATCGTATGCCTGGTAGAGCATTTGCGTGACGCTGACCGGTGGATCGGGTGGTTCTCCCGTCGGGTCCTTCGTCTGCGTCACGACTAAAAAGTAACTGTTCGCGCCGTCGGCGGGCGGATAGGATACTGTCAGATAGAAGACGGTCTGTTCCTGGCCTTCGGTGCCTTCCTGCTCGCGGACGAAGCCGAGCGTGGTCTGCGGCGTGATCACGTCGATCGCGTCACTCGCCGGTCCGTCACTCAAGCAGGAAGGCGTCTGGCCGCAGACGACGATGCGATACGAACGATCCGGCGTGGTGTCGACCAGTTGGTCCGTGATATCGTAGCTCGTTTCGCCCTGGACCACCGGCGTCAGGCTTTCGTTCGCGGGCGGGTCGGCCGCCAGATTGACGATCGTCTGGTCGATTCGGTACTGTTCCGCCTGGTCGATGATTTGCCAGCTCGCGATGAGCTTCGCGGACTCTTCAGTGCTGTCCTGGGGCGGTTCCGGCTCCTGGTACTCGAAGGTCAGCGCGGGAGTGCGCAGGTTGAGCGGCAGGGCCGTTTCCGAATCGAGCCCGAGATCGGTCCAGCCCGCCTGCGCCGACCCTTTTTGTAATTGTCCGGTATAACGCAGGTGGATGGCCACGTCCTCACCGTCGCCGGTGGTTTCGTTATCGAAGGTAACGCGAGCGGTCAGCGCGTTGACATCCTGGGCGTAGCACCTGCATGCCCGCGCGTCCTGGATCAGAACGCGCCCCTGATCCGGATGCGGCGTCCATTCGACCTGGAGAACCGGCGTTGCGCGCAGGCGCAAACCTGATTGGCTGCTGTCCAGATAGACCTGGGGCGGGTCTTCGCCGGCCTGAGCGCCCGCGATTACGCCGGGATCGTCCGTGCCGTCCAGCCTGACTTCGATCAGGGCGCTCTCGGTCGCAAGCAGCCGGCGTTCCATGGCCGTTACCACCGTATGATCGTCGCGCGGGCCGGCGAAGATCAGGATTTCCGAAAGAGCCCCGGTCTTCGTCTCTGAGAGTCCCGCGCCGACAAGGAGCGCGGCGCCGCTGGCCGGTGGGGTCCCGGGCAGGGCGCGACGCAGGGAGTACACGGGGACTCCGTCCAGGAACAGTCGAATTCGGCCCCGGACTCCGTACGTGACAACCAGTGCGATCCGATGCCAGCCGTCGTCGTCGATCGGGACGCCGGTTTGTAGCTGGCTGGCGGCGACCGGATCGACGCTCAATACGAGGCTCCGGTCCGCCTGGAGATCCAGCGCCACGTCGCCCCATGCGAAGAGAGAGCCGCGCGTTGCGGCGGAGGTCCGCACCAGAAAGGATGCCGTGAACGCCGACAGATTGCCGTCGTGAGTCACCAGGGTGCTGACGTACGCCCCGCTCTGGCAGTCGAGTACGACGACCGCTTCGCTTGCGCTCGAATAGTTGAGTTTGATTGCGCTCATGTTTTACTCTGAACCTGGATCAGGTTGTCGCGCACGTCGTAGGTATACTCGGTCGTGCGATTGCCGCTGATGGCGCGGCGCAGGCGTCCGGCCGAATCGTAGGCGTAGCTGCGCGCCAGAACGCCGCCGGTGCCGGCGGGCACGGAATCGCTCCAGGGTCCGAAGCGCAGGACCTGATAGGTCGAATCCTCGGGAACCACGTACAGATCCCGGGCGCGAATCTGAATCGAATAGGCGACCCCAGGTTCGGCCGGCCCCTGCGAACTGTAACTCGTCTGACCTGGCTCGGTCGTCACCGTGATCGGATCGAGACCGCCGATCTTGAGCTGGATCTCGTACACGGTATTTGCGCCGTCGGGGATCGGATCCCAATCGGCTTCGAGAAAAACCTGGTTCGTGTCCGCGCGGTACAGAAAATAGAACTCGATATTTTGCGGAACGGCGGTGATGAGCGGAATCCAGGGCGAGGGGGTGCTCTGGTGATTCCCGGCATAGGCCAGGACCGAGGTGGCGTAGGCCTGGGTCGCGTCGTAATGCTTGTAGGTGGCCTGTCCCGTTACCGTGCCGTCCTGTACCCATTCTTTGTCGAAGCCCTCTTTGCCCCCCACCGTGATCGGATCGTAGCTGATGATATGGCCGACGTACATGGTGTATCCGGTCGCGTTTTCGGCATTGAGCCAGGTGTCGGTGACGATCAACCAGTTGTGAAACGTGTCGATGCTCGTCTGGACCTGGATCAGAACGGCCTCGGCCACCTCCGGATATTGCACATCTTCGACCGGGCTTCTGGGCCCGAGGGCGATAAACGCGGGGCTGTTCTGGCCGGTGGCGCGCACCTGGCCGGTCAGCGGCGTCTGCTGCACCGGATCGTATCCGGGAATCTCGGCGGCCGGTACGAATAATTCGGTGTTATCCTGGCCGGCGACCGTCGTCTGCCCGCTGTTGCTCTCCGCCACCTCGTAATCGATGGTGTATCCACCCACACCGTACGGCGTGGGCTGGGTCCAGTAGACCCGGACTTCGTTCTCCGCGGCATAGTAGTCGGCCAGCACCTCCTCCGGAGCGGCTACGATCACCTTTAAATTGCCTTGCGGAACCCAGGGACTGTAGCTGGTCACCTCGGTCACGCCGGTCGTGACAAAGTATTGCGTCTGAATGGCGAACTCGTACTGGGAGGAATTATTCGTGCTCTCTGGCAGGGAGAGCGTGGCCTGGTGCGCGCCCGTTTGCGTTTTCGGGCCTCCTCTGGTAATGTAACGCAAATTAAACTGGACCGTCGTCCCGGCGAGGAAGCTATCGGACCATTGCCAATCGACCGCCAGGCGCGGAGGATTGGGCAGGAATTCGGCCGTGGCCGCGGCGGGCGGCAACGGCATCCTTCCGGCCACGACGGCCCATGGAGTCGTCGTGGAAGTTTTCGTCATCGCGTTCATCTGGAAGGTGAAATTCCCGGGTGCCAGAGGTGGGCTGATATCGAAAAAATAAAGTTCGACAGTGGTTGAGTCGGTCGTCGTGGCAGCAGCGATCGGATCGGTCGCGTTGGTCCAGTGGTACCAGGAATCGTACAGCTTGCCACTGGCGTCGTACAGCTGGAAATCGTAGCGTGCCCAGATATCGCCGCCAGGGCTGAGCGTGAATCTCACCAGGAAAACCTCTTCCGGTTCGATTTTGAGGGTATTGATGGCCACGGAATATTTGGTGGTCCCGGTCGCTCCCGCCGGCGTCGGTTCGCCTTCCCCGCCCTGTTTTTCTTCCATATTGTTCGTCCATTTCGTATGCTCTAAAGAGTCAGTTCATTCCCCGCTCGTGATTTATCCGTAACCTGGATCAGGTTGTCTCGTCGCAGGCATACTCGCTCGTGTACGTGGGCTGATGTGGTTATCTTGAACGTAAACTGCCGATCGGCCAGAGGCGGACTGATTGCGAGAGCGTACTCCGGGCGCCCTGTCGCGTCTCGTCAGGAACGCCAGGAAAATATAGAAGTCGGAAAGGATGTAAACTCTTTTTCGCCTGATCGTCACTTTAGATTCGGGAAAGTGTCCGACCTGCCCCTCACGTTCGTGTGCTGCGCGAAAGCGCCGCGCACCCTTCAAGAATCGCACCCCCGAGAACCGACATAATATCGTGAACTTCCGGGACAGGGGGGACCGTTACGGAGGCGAATTCGAGGACGGCGCGCTGCCAGGGCCGGCATCTTTATTCCCGGGATCGAGCACCTCCCGCCTTTTTGCATAATTGTCCGTTGAGCCAGGGTTATCAATGGGCCATGGTTTGAATTTCGTCCTGCCGAAGAAATATGCTTTTTCCTGGAGTTTAACCAGGATGCGCAGCTTTTCCTCAAAAGACAATAATTTCCGCCAGGAGGCGTAGGAGGCCTTGCTTCGTACCGCCGCGTCGAGCTGGTCCCCCGGGGATACGATGCGCTTGTTTTCCGTTTCGCTCATTGAAGTTCCTGGCGCAGGCGGCTCCATTTTTCGGCCAGACTGTGCCTTGTGAGGATATCATTTAGCTTTTTTTCGTCAAAGATATTTTCCTCCAGCAGGATTCGCAGCCGTTCGCGGTACTTCGCTTTCCCGAGTTGAATCATAATCGCAATCAGATACTCGAGTCCCAGGATTTTCACAGTGCCGTTCCCCATGGGCATTCTGGCGGGATGCGAAAACGCTTCAGTTGAAAGCTCATCATAGGGTAGCAGGATTTGAACCGGGAACCCTGACACCATGATATACTCGTCAACCAATTCCGCTCCGCGACTCTTAAAAAAATCATAAATCGGTCCCAGGTCGGCAATCAGGGCTTTCGGTTCGAACTGGACAAAAACGTCTATGTCTTCCGTGAAGCTCGGTTCGGAATAATACAGCAGAGCCGTCGCCCCGCCGATCACGTAGTCGCTGATTCGCCCTGACTTTCGGAGATCGTCCAGTGCATCAATTACAACCTGCACGGTACATGTTCCCGTTGTCCTGTCGCCGAGTCAAGTCCCGCGCCTGTCTCCGCGGCGGCGGCGCGCGAACCCTTCAAGAAACGCACTCCCACCAGCCGACATAATACCATGAACTTCGTCGGGCGCGCGCTCTTGCTGGTCGTCGTTCTGGGGGCGGCGCTCGTGCCGGCTTCCGGGCTCGCTGCGGCGGAAACGTGTCGCGGCGACTGTAAAAACGGTCGGGGCGCGGCGCTCGACGGGCGGGGTCGCGTCCAGTATGAAGGTCAGTGGCGCCAGGGTCGGTTTCACGGCCGTGGCGTGTATCACTACGATAACGGCGATCGGTACGAAGGCGAGTTCCAGGCAGGCACGCCGCACGGACAGGGCACATATTTTAATTCGGACGGCAGCATTCGTTACCGCGGCGAGTGGGAGGCCGGGCAACCGCACGGGCGCGGCGAATTTTTTATCGACGCGGGCAAACGTTACCTGGGGCAGGTGGAGCGCGGCAGGTTCAACGGCAAGGGCGCTTACTTTTTCGCTTCGGGCGCGCGCTACGAGGGCGAATTTCAGGGCGGGTTCTTTCAGGGGCGCGGCGTGTTTTTCGGTCCCGACGGCCTGAAGCGCGCGGGCCGGTTCGAGCGTGACCTGCTCGTGGAAGAAGACGGGGAAAGCGCGGACACGGGCCCGTCGTCCGGCGCGGCTACGGGCGACGGCGGGCGGCCTCTGCTCGGGCGGCGCGCTTCGACCGTTACGTTCCGGGTTTGCGCGGTCGGCGCGTGGCCGTCGTCACCAATCACTCCGCCCTCGTGGAAGGCGAACACCTGCTCACGCATCTTGAGCGGTCGGGCGTCAACGTGCGCCGCGTCTTCGCGCCTGAACACGGTCTGGACGGACGGGCCGGGCCGGGCGAGACGATCGCGAACGGGCGGTCGACGCGTTTCGGGCTGCCGATCATTTCGCTGTACGGAAAAAATAAGGCACCCACGCGAAATTCGCTGCGCGACATCGACGTGCTGGTCTACGATATCCAGGACGTGGGCGTGCGTTTTTACACGTACATCTCGACCCTGCATTACGTCATGGACGCCTGCGCGCGCTACCGTGTGCCGCTGCTCGTGCTCGATCGTCCCAATCCGAACGGCTTCTACGTGGACGGTCCGGTGCTACGACCGCGTTATCGTTCGTTCACGGGCATGCACCCCGTGCCGCTGGTGCACGGCATGACCACGGGTGAGTACGCGCGCATGATCAACGGCGAAGGCTGGCTGGGCCGCTCTCTGCGCTGCGATCTCACGGTGGTCCCGGCCGCGAACTACACGCACGCGGTACGTTATTCGCCGCCGGTGCGGCCTTCGCCGAATTTGCCGAATATTCAATCGATCTATCTGTATCCGCACCTGGGGTTGTTCGAGGCGACGGCGATGAGCGTCGGTCGCGGCACGCCCTTTCCCTTCCAGGTCTTCGGTCATCCGGCCCTGCCCGGCGATTTTCGTTTCGTGCCGATCCCCGCGCGCGGCGCGGGCAGTTTGAAACTGCTCGGCGAACTGTGCCGCGGCTTCGATCTGCGCGGTGACCCGGCGGCGGGTCGGCCCGGCCTGAATCTGCGCTGGTTGATCGAAGCGTACCGTTCGTTCCCGCGCCGCGACCGTTTTTTCAACCGCGGTCAGTTCGCGTACATGGCCGGCGGTCCCGAGCTTTTGCGCCAGATCGAAGCCGGCTGGAGCGAGGCGCGCATCCGCGCGTCCTGGCGGGGCGATCTGGACCGGTTTCGGCGAATTCGCCAGAAGTATTTGTTGTACGAGTGATGGGGAATTTCCTGTATTTTTCTCAATATGAAAAATTGCGCGTGAATTTATTGGTTGACGCTTTTCTTCGAAAAACGATGCTTTCGAAATGAAGCTCATTCATAGAATTCGATTTTTTTCCGTTTTTTTCTCTTTAGTTGCGTTTCAGTCCGCCGCTCTGGCCGGGCAGGAAGACGGCAGCGACGCGATCAGCTACCAGGTGCCCCGTTACACTGATTCGCGTCTGTTTTTCACCAGAAAGTTAAAAAGTCTCCCGCACGGATTCAAGGAAGATGGGGAATTTTATTCGATTCAGCACTCTCGTTTCATTGGGGATGATATCGAGTATAAGTTCAAAAAGCACAATTTGCGCGCGCTGATATCGCCGGCTGCGTTTCGCAATAAGTGTACTGAAAACAAAACTGTCAAAATCGCGCTTAGTTTCAGCTTGTTGAAGGGGAAATTGAGCAAACTGGCAAGGCAGAAAGGACAATTGGAAAAGGAGGAATTTTTCACACAATATTTTCAGGAAGTTGAGCTTTTCAAAAAGTTTGTGAGGGGATTTGAGGATTCGACGCAAAAGAACACTGAACGTTCTGATGAAGGCTCCGTGCGGGCGGGAAATGGAAAGAAAAAAGGGGAAGGCGGGGATAAAAAAAAAGAATATGTGATCAAAAAAATTTTGGATCAAATAGATAAAATTAGCGTTGAGCCGGGCAAGACCGATGAGAAGAAGAAGGTTGACCTGAACAAATCCGACGAAGCCCGTTTTGAATTGTTTGAGCAGCAGTCCAAAGAAATAGAAGCCTTCTTGCGGGCAAAGTATAAGAAGTCCGAATGCCAGGCTGTTGAACCGGGGGACAGCATTTCCCTTATCATCAATCGCCTGCGCCTTCCCGCTTTAAATTCGGTTCTAAAAATTTCTCGATTGAAAGACGACGTGGCGGCTGTCGTCGATGTGGATTCAGGCAGCCTGAAAAAAACCCCCGTAATCGTGAAATACGTTCGGGACGTTGAAAATTTTTCGACCATGGATTTCGGAGATCTTACGGTTTTCAGCGATTCTTCCTGGTCCGGTCTCGTGCCGCCGTATTTTCGCTTCCGCTTGATCGATGTCGCGACGGACGACAATGATGATGTCAAAAATTTCCTTACCAGATCGGCCACGGTTGTCAGCAAGTTGAGTACGGTCGCGGTCGATCCGGCCATTGCCCCTCTGGTGCAGGTCGGTATTGAGGGCGCGAAGATGCTGGTCGGCAACGACGAAAACAGCCCGATCATCGATTACGAGTTCCAGTTATACACCAAACAGATGATTGATCGGAGCGGGTCGGACAACTATCTGGGGCAACTTAAACCCGGGCTCGCAGTTTTATTCGCGCGGGACGCGGATGTTAGATCGGATGAGAAGGACATTCAGGCGTTCTGGAACCAGGATTTTTTCGTGGATGTGGAGACGGGTTTCGTCTTCTGGATTGAAAATACTGAAAATAAACAAACGGTCAAGATTGTAAATTCCCCGACCATCATCGCGACGATTAGCACGGCCGAACTCGGCATCCCGTCCATCATCGCGGATCGGACCAGGGAACTGCAGGAAAAACTGGTCCGCTCCAACGATGGTATGGTTTCGCAGGATCTGGAACATATTGGCGAACAAATGAAAAACGCCCTCAATATCCATTCTGCGCGCCTGAAACTCAGGCGTTATCCATCTGATAGCGTTGCTTGTGAGGCGTACAGGGTTTATCAGAGCAAGGAAGTCGAAAAAGTCACATTGGAGCAGAAGATGATGCTCTTGCGCACGATCAACGAGTATTTCATGCGCGATGAATTGCTCCCCGATTTGAGCAAGAAAGGGCGGTTACCAAAATCCTGCCGGGACGCCACGACATCTCAGAACTTGTTGAGGTAACCCGACAAAAGAATGGAGTCGCACAGCCGGCCGCTCGCCCCCGGATCAATGATGCCCACGCTGGAACTGGCGGCGGGAATCCCGTAAATTTTTCCGTTGGGTGCCAGCACGCCGCCGAACCACTTGGCTCCACCGGCCAGTCCGGTAATGCTCGTCACGTCCGCGGTGTTCGTTTCCGGATCAATGACGAGCACGCTGGTCGTGTTGCCGGGAATTCCGTAGATCTTTCCGTTGGGCGCGAGCACGCCGCCGACCCATCGGACGGTACTGCCGGTCAATCCGGTGATGCTGGTCGTATCCGCGCTGTTCGTGGCGGGATCGATGATGAGTACGCTGCCAGAGCCGAGGGGAATCCCGTAGATCTTGCCGTTCGGCGCGAGCACGCCGCCCGCCCATTTGCCGGTGCCGGCGAGGCCGGTGATGGTGGTGGTGTCGGCGGTATTCGTTACCGGATCAATGATGGGCACGCTGGTACTGTCTTCGGGAATGCCGTAGATTTTGCCGTTTGGCGCGAGCACGCCGCCCGCCCATTTGCCGGTGCCGGCGAGGCCGGTGATAGTGGTGGTGTCGGCGGTATTCGTCACCGGATCGATGATGAGGACGCTGGTACTGTCTTCGGGAATCGCGTAGATTTTTCCGTTGGGTGCCAGTACGCCGCCCTGCCATTTTGCGGCGCCGCCCAGTCCGGCGATGGAGGTGGTATCCGCGGTGTTGGTGGTCGGATCGATGATGAGTACGTTTGGTTCGCCTTTGGGAATCGCGTAGATTTTACCGTTGGGCGCGAGTACGCCCCCGTACCATTTGTTGGCTCCGGCCCCGAACCCGGTGATACCGGTCGTATCCGCGGTGCCGGTGCCACTCGAACCGGCGGCTGACCGGGCCTGAAGCTCCGCCTGAACCAGCGACCAGTTGCCCGGATGGCCCGCGGCGGCGTAACCCAGACCGCAGGCGTTACCGGACGTGAACGAGAGCGAACCGCCGGAGAGCGCGAGCAACAGGAGGGGGTTGAGTCCTTCCTCTTCTTCCTGACGAAATGTGCCGAGCCCTAAATGCACGAAACCACAGGCCGACAGATTCAATGCGAAAAACACCGCCAGAAGGCTGGCGAGGGACCGCGTTGTATTTTTCAAAAAGTTTTTCCTTCCTGGTTTATCCCAGGCGCCTCCGCCGCGGACGGGCCACGCACCGTCCGCGGCGGATAATGTTCGCGATGGGTTTTTGAGCGACTTTGTCAAATTCGTGTTATACTACTTTGGATGGAATTGGACTACGGGCGGCAGGCTCGGAAAACGCTTTAATTCGCCTGGAAAATCGCTTCCGCTTCGTTTTCAGAACCATTGCCCGCAATGAGGCAGGTATCCTGGGCGTAATTTGTGCTGAAGCCACCGATGTAGTAGTGGCGGGTATTGATGCCTCCCGATCCGGTCACGTATGTACAGCGACCGGACCGGCTTCCCGTACCGTTCACCGTGGTACAACCGGAAGCTGCGTTCGAAGCGGTTCCCGTTGACTGGCGATCGTAACAGAGAAAACTACCATCGTTGATGCCATTGGATGTACTCGCGGGCGTGATTTCGCCGTCGGCGATGTTGGTCTTGAACCAGACTCGCGGGCCGGAAACGTGTTTGATCTGGAAGTAATAGGTTCCCGGGGCGCCGATATTCACCTTCTTGAATTCGATATTACTCGCCGTTCCTTCGGCGATCGTCGTCGGGGCCGACACGGGCGACGAATAATAGTAGAGATCCAGGTTCGCGCCGCCGTAACCGAACACATTGAATAGATGCTCGCCCGCGCCGGCCACGGTGACCGTGAAGAACACGCTTTTATCGTTGGGGCTGATCGGACGATTGGTGCCATTGGGTGCGCCGAAGCCCAGGGAAGGGACCGGCCGGTAGCGAATCGTTTTCGAAAAAACCGTGGCTCCGGATTTTGTCACCGTGAGAACAACGTTTTTGTTGTCCGTAATGTCGCTCAGAGTGGGCATCGTGAACTGTAAAGAGTTTCCCCCCGGCAGGGAAATGCCGGTCGCGGTCACACCGCCCACTGTAATCGTAAAATCCCCCGCCACTCCGGAAAAGGCGCCGTCAGAAATTGAATTCGTGGTGCCCGGAAAGCCCCGCTCGAAATAGATATCCGCGATTTCCTCGTTGTCTGTGGGCGGCTTTTGCGACAGAAACCACAGAAGG
The DNA here is from genome assembly GCA_964631535.1 of uncultured Leptospiraceae bacterium. GTDB lineage: Bacteria > Spirochaetota > Leptospiria > Leptospirales > Leptonemataceae > CAZVZS01. The sequence goes on along the minus strand of CAZVZS010000080.1, from coordinate 4,068 downwards.
AAGAGCATGGACATCTGGTCGGGGTCCTGCTTCGCCTGGTTGGCGTTGCATTCGGCCAGAAATATTGCTGCCAGGCAGATACCCGCGATCATGGCCGTTGTTCGCGAGGTGAACCACCACCGCGTTTGCCTTTCGTTCGGAACACCGTGAGTTGATCCCATAGGTATACTCCTTCCGGCCGGATAGCCCCGTGCTTTCGCCGAATTTAGAGTATACCGTAGCGTATGTGAAACGAGCTGTAATCCGTAGAACCCGAAAAAATGGGTTCATAGTTTGAGGTTGGTACGGAGTCCGACGATATTTTTTTATCAGAGCGGTGTGGAAGAGTTTCCCTTCACCGCTCGCGCCAGCGATAGAGCGAGCGTCCCCGCGAGCGATAGCGCGGTCCGCCGCGCGGACGAAGCCTGGCAGGTGAGCGGCGGGGGCGCCCCTGAATCAGTCCGGCTTGAGTTCCTGCGCCTGCTTGCGAAGTTCGCGGTTGGTTTCTTCCAGTTTTTTGATGCGTTCGATGGAAGCGCGCAGCTCTTCGCTCGCGAGAGTGGAGACCGAATCGCGCGCGGAGGCGGTCTGCCGGGCCTCCATCAACTCGCGGCGATAGGTCTCCGAAATCGTTTCATACATCAGGATGATTTCGTCCGCGTTGGCGATTTCCTGTTCGTTCAGTTTGATAATCTTTTCGTAAGCCCGGACGACTTTTTCGAGGAGCGCGATCTGTTGCTGGAGGTTCATTTCAGCGGGCATGGTCCTTGTTTTTTCGGCTTGCCGATTTTTCGTCAAGTGTTACTTTCCGGGCTGTGAAAGAGCACCTCCCGCGTGTCTACTGGCGCGACGTCGCCCCCGAAGATTCCCGCCTCCTGTCAGGAGAAAAAACCACGCCGGTCGGGGATGACTGGATCGACTTTCGCCCGCTCGCGGCCGCCTGGCTGGACGGCCTGGGCGCGGTGGAGGAGACGACGCACAAAGCGGCGGCCCTGCCCGCCGTGCGCGCCGGCTCGCTAACGGGTCCGGTGACCGGGACCCTGCGCGAAATCGAGGTGCCTGGCCTGTTAAGTGTGCGTGAATTGGATCAACCGGCGGTCTCGCGCCTGGTCGCCCTCAACCCCGCCGCGCGCCGTTCGGCCCTGATTCCGGAGGGCACGGTGTTTCTGGGCGGTGCGCAGAATCGCCTGATCCAGCAACCCGTCCTCGTGCCGCCCGGTCTGCATGAACTGCCGGTGTTTTGCGTGGAAATGGGTCGCTGGGATCCGGAAGCCCCCGTGTTCAACACGCTGGGGACCCTGCCGGTTTTGCTGGCTCATCAAATCGGCGCGCGGCCCGGGGCGGGAGCGGACGCGCAGGCCGCGGTCTGGGAACTGGTTTACGAATCACTTACGATGCTCGGGCAGTTGAACCCCACCTTGAACGTGGACGGCTGGCGTACAGAGGTCGACGTGGGCGCCGCGCACGGCGCGCGGGCGCACGCTCAGCCGGACTGGCGCGGTCTGTATTCGATCGATCCGGAAATCGGCCTGGGCCTGTTTTCGCTCGCGCCGCACGACGCGTTCGGCGGGCGTACCCTGGAAGCGGTCCGGCGCGAACGGGACTGGCGCGGTTGTCTGCTCGCGAACGCGCGCGGGGCACGGGAGTTTTTCAGAATTTTCGACGAATCCAAAAAACTGGCGATTCGCTGCCTGCCCGACGGACGGCCTCTGCGCGATATTCGCAAGCGTCCGATTTTATTCGAATTTAGTGAAAATAATCCGGAACTTTCGTTTCGGCCGCCCCTGGAACGTCCGCCAGGTCCGCCGCCTTTGAGCTTCGCCGGGGAGGAACACTTCGGCGGTTTTGAGGAATTCCTGAACGCGATTCGCGCGTCCCGGGTCCGGTTGACGCGCGCCGGCCTGCCCGATACGTTTCAACTGGAGTTGCGGCATCCAGAATTCGCGCTGCGCGGTGCGGGTCTGGTGTACAAAAACGAACTGGCCAGCCTTGATGTCACGGCGTTTCGGCCGTTCGCGGCGGTTCGTGGTTAATACTACAACGGCAGATGACTTCAAACGCGAATTTTTCAACCACGGGGACACGGAGGTCACAGGGAGCACCAGCCAATTCAACGAATTTCAGCGTTCCGGAACGTTCCGGAGTCGGAAACGGAGTATTCACTCTCCGTGTCCCCCGTGCCCCCGTGGTAAAATTCTATCTACCGTTGTAGTATTAATCGGGCGCCGTTCGCGCGGGGCGTTCTACTTCGTCGTCATGCGGTCCACCCCCTCCCAGTTATCGGGGGTACCGTTTTTGATGTAAAACTTCATGCGGCGGAGGAAGAAGACGGTCGTTTTGTCCTCCTCGTTCTGTAAATAGACTTCTTTCATGAGCGCGTGGGCCGCGCGAAAATCGCCCTGGACGTACAGATCGACGGCCTGGTTGAATTGTTCGGCCGTCTGGCGTTTGTGCTGGTACAGAAAATCGAGGACATGATACACTTCCCAGATGGGGACGGGGTCGCCCTTGCCGGCCACCTGAACGCGACCCAGCTTGCGCAGGTGGAATTGGTCCGGGTCGGTCAGGGCGTTTTTTACGGTCTCGCTGATGATGATGCTGACCCCGTACAGTTTCGTCAGACCTTCCAGACGCGAAGCCAGATTCACGGAATCGGCGATGACGGTCGTATCCATGCGCTGGTGTTCACCGATCGTGCCGAGCATCAGGGTGCCTTTATGAATGCCGATACCGATCTGGATGTTCGGCATCCCGCTCATCTTGCGATCGAGATTGAATTCGAAGAGGCGCTCTTTCAAGGACAGCGCGGCGCGAACGGCGGAGTCCGGGCCGGTGGGGAAGAGCGCCATGATCGCGTCGCCGATGTATTTATCGATGAAGCCCGCGTGCGTGCGAATCTCGGGGCCCACGCGCTCCAGATACGAGTTGATGAAGCGAAACGTCTCGTTCGGTCCCAGGTGTTCCGAACTCGTGGTAAAGGAACGAATATCCGAAAAGAAGACCGTCATTTCCTTCTGCACCTGATCGCCCAGCGCGATATCGATGATACTTTCTTTGCCGAGGAATTCGAGAAACTCGAAGGGGACGAACCGCCGTAGCGACGCCATGATCGTGCTCATTTTCTGATCGTAATCCAGAATCGTATCGGCCATGGAGTTGAAGTTGGTCGATAAGAGTCCGACCTCGTCGCCCGATTGAACGCGCGCGCGCACGCTGAAATCTTTTTCGCCGAAGCGCAGCACGGTCTGGTTCAGATCGAGGATGGGCTGCACGATTTTATACGCGAGCGCCATGGAGGAAATGGAGGCCAGGAGTACGGCCAGGAGCCCGATGATCACGGAAACCGTCATCGCTTCGCGCAGCGCCGTCTGGACGTTGCCGCTGGACATGTCGATGCCGAGGTACCCCAGCACGGTGCGTCCGTCCTCGTCGTAAATGGGCGTGTACCCGGAGATGGAATAAATGTCGTACGCGGCGTCGTACACGAACTCCTGGTCCACTGTGGTTCGATTGAACCGAATGGTATCCAGCGCGGTCGGAAACGCGGAAATGTCGTACAATTGATTGAAGTGCGAAATTTCCTCGACCGATTCGCCTTCGACCTGTTGTTCCACCAGTTCCAGCACGTCCGCGTCCACCAGGAAACGCGTGAACCCGTCGCGTTCCGCTTTCTGCCAGACGTAAACGTAACGAATCAGATTGGGTTTTGACGCGCGGATCTTCTGTAGCGCGTCATGTACCGCGCGAAATTGCGCGGACGCTTCCACGCGCGCGACTTCCGTCGCCGTCAAATCCGGACGCAGCGAGGCGTTGAGTTGCCGGAGTTCCGCGCGCGGCAGGATGTAGGTGCCGAGGATGGTCGTCTGTAACAGGCGATCTCTGTATTCCGCCTCCAGCTGCCCCTGTAAAATCCGGTAGGAAGCCACGCTCAGGCCGAGGCTGACGAGAAACGTAAGCGCGAGTAAGGCGATCGTGATTTTGAGTCTGAGGCTCGTGGTGGGAGACTTCCGTCCGGGAATCCGCATGGTTTTTCATGAGCGGGGTCACTCTTGCTCCAACAGGTTGCTGAAAAAGTCCCTCCCTGGACTT
>CAZVZS010000079.1:0-21305 GCA_964631535.1 uncultured Leptospiraceae bacterium | reverse complement strand
CTGCGTATACCTGTGGGGCGCATCATATTTTCGTTTCATGCATAAACCGGGCTAAAGATTTTTCGTAAAAAACTCCACCGTCAGACGCTCGGATTGTTCGCGGTCCATGTTCCAGGAGTCAACGTGGTGCCCGCCCCGGACCCACCAGGATTGCTTCGGTTCGCCTGCGGCGGCGAAGACGCGCCGGCCGTGTTCAATGGCAATGGCCGGGTCCTCCTCGCCGTGGATGATGAACACCGGGCGGGGCGCGATGGTTCGCACGGCGTTTTCGGGATTCATTCGCGCGAGATCCATCCCGCCACGGAGCGCGTACAGGCGCATGACGATCGGCACCAGTGGAAAGCGCGGCAGGCCGAATCCAGCGCGCGCCCCGTCGGCCACCTGGTCGCTCGCATTCGCGAACGGCGATTCGAAGAGCCCCGCGCGCACCCGTTGATCCTCCGCCATGGCGAGGATGCCCGCCGCCGCGCCCATGGAAAACCCGGCGATGCCAATGGACCGCATGCCGCGTTGCCGTTCCAGATAATCGAGAGCCGCGAAGAGGTCCGTCCGTTCATGGAATCCGAGCGAGCTGAAGTCGCCCGCGCTCGCTCCGTGCGCGCGAAAATCGAACGTAAGTACATTGAGACCGGCGGCGTGCAGCGCGCGCAAATACTTCGATGCCATCCAGCGCCCCGCCGAGCGCCCGTGGGAAAAAAGAACCGCGCGACGCGAAGGCGCCGGCACGAACCAGCCACGGAGCGCGGTCCCGTCCGCGGCCGAAAATTCAACATCCGTGTACTCCAGCCCGATGTCCGAAGGCGGACCGCAGTACACGTACAGTTCTTTTTGGTCGGGACGCTCACAGGGGAATCGTTCCGGGAAGGCCAGCATGGACGAAAAAATCCAGGCCACCGCGCAGAACAGCAACGCGACCGCCATGAGAAATAGTACGCTGATTCGAAATCCTCTGGAGCTCATCGGGCAGGTTTACAGGCCGCGCGCTCCGGAGGCCATAAAAAATTCTTGTGTCCCGCTCCACGCCGCGCCAGATCAACGAATGGAGAGGCCCGGACCGGCGCGCCCGCTGGCGTTTTTTTTCTGCCTGGTGGTGGCGCTTCTGTGCTGCGGTTCGATTTCGTTCTGTCGGAAAGCGGAATTGATCGACGCGGAGGTCATCGCCCTCGCGCGCTCTCGCGCGGTGGATCTGCGCACGGCGGACGATATGATCGTCGGCAGCGGACTGCTCTTGAATCAGGCGGGACTTGTGCTCACCTGCGATCATATCATAAAACAACACTTTATCCTGGAAGGAAAACCGGCCAGACTGATCTTTATTCACCAGCGGGACCAGCAGGGACCGGCAGAGTTCGTGCGCGGTGAACCCGAAACCGACCTGGCCCTCCTGCGCTGGCAGCCGACCGGTGGCCTGACCGCGTCCCCCTTCCAGCTGGATTTAACGTCGGCCGAAGCCTGGGCCGATGGGAATACTGTTCGTGCGGGAGCGCCGGCCCTGCTGGTCGGCTCGCCCTATGGACTTTCCGATAGTGTTTTAATTGGTTTTATTACGAATACAAACCGGACCGGCACCGACAGCGAGTATCTCAATCTCGCGTTCATTCAGACTTCCGGGCTTTCCTATCCGGGCAGTTCGGGCGCCGCGGTTTATTTAGAGAACGGGCGCATCGCGGGTATCAACCGGGCCACCTGGGGCTGGTCTCCGGGTACCGGAATCGGCCTGACGATTCCCGCCGAAACCGTACGTTCTTTTTTGCGTGCCCCCGGCGGGCGCGGAGCCGCGGATGGAAAATAATGGAACACGCTCCAATCGTACGAACAAGGATCAACCCATGAGCAAACTGAGCGTCACCTTTCGCGGCGTGCGCGGGTCGCACGCGATGCCTGGCGAAACCACGATTCGTTACGGCGGAAACACTACGTGCCTGGAAGTTCGCGCCGGGGATCAATTGATCATCATCGACGGCGGGACGGGGATCATCAGCCTCGGCAAGCAACTCATGCGCGAATCGAAAGCGAGCGGCCTGCCGATCCACTGTACCCTTCTGTTCACGCATATGCACCACGACCACAATGAAGGCCTGCCTTTTTTCCAGCCCGTGTACCTGCCTTCGTCGCGGATTGATATGTTCGGCCCGGATCCGCTGGAAGAGGACATCGGCCGGGTCCTGTTTCAATCGCCGTACTTTCCGGTGGAGTTGAACGAGCTACCGGCCGTGAAAGTGCTGACCTCGGTTCTGCTGGCCGATATGATCGTGTTCGAGGAAAACCGGCCGCGCCTGGTTAACTCCAATCGCGTGGAAACCAGGCCGGGCAAGGACGACGTTCACGTTCGTATCTTTCGCGGCAAGGCCCACCCCAAAGACGGCATTTTTATTTATCGCATTTTTTACCGCGGCAAATCAGTCGTTTTCGCCACGGATACGGAAGGCTACGTGGGCGGGGACGCCCGCCTGATTCGCTTTGCCGGGGATGCCGATCTACTGATCCACGACGCCCAGTACACGATGGAAGATTACACGGGTGGCGCCGTCCCGAAGCAGGGCTTCGGCCATTCCACGCCCGAAATGGCCATGGAGGTGGCGCGCAAGGCCGGCGTGAAGAAGCTGGCGTTGACCCACCATGACCCGGATTCCACCGACGATTTTCTGGACTCCCGGGCGAAAAAGGTCAAAGCCGAAATGAAAAACGCCTTCCTGGCGCAGGAAGGCATGACGATTGAATTGTAGTTTTTCTACTGCCGATGGTCTTTTCTACAGGTGAGGGCGCAATTTCGGCGACTTCCCGTGGCTTCTCAAAACGACAAAAAAACCCGACCGTCGCCGGCCGGGTTTCCTGGTGCGAACCTGAGTTCAAAAATCACAAATTCAGCGCGGCAGCCGGCCCCACCGGCCACCCTGTGATTTTCCGTTGCGTAAATGATCCGGGTTAACCGACTTTCGCGGACCAGGAAGAACAATACCCCTCCGAACTGATTGGCCCTTTGATCAGGGTACAGGTGCCGCAGGGACTTCCGGTCTGGAAAAACTGGCAGTTGGAGCAGTGTTTATCAGCCATTGTCGATTTTTCGGTGTACTGCAGCGATTTTACCATGTTTTCCCGCAGGGTTTTGTCCTCCGGGCTGAGGGTGGAAACATCCCCGCAGGCGCTGGCCGGCGCGCTGGGAGCCGTTTCCATGGCCTCGTCCGCGGCTTTTTTCTTGCAGGCAGCCAGGTATACCAACCCCAGGCCCGCGCCCACGGCCGCGGTGTAATGTAAGAATTTTTTGCGATCAACGGTTTGTTCGGTAAGATTGTTCAAAATAAGCCTCCCCGGCTCTTCGGCCGATCAGGTTCACCCTCCCGCAGCCGCCCAATAACACGAACATTTTCCAGATCAGACGGGTCGCCTTAGTTGATGTTGAGATTCAGTATTAATTTCCCGGAGCGGAGCGCCGGGCAGCCGGAGCGCCATGACCGGCGGCCACTCGCCTTTCTTCCAGGCGCACGCCGCGGGACTTACGGCGCAATATATAAACTTTTTTAATAATTCTGTTTTACAGCCCCGCGATTGGTTCATCGCGCTGTTTTTCGAAAAATATCAATTTCGTTATAAAAACAGCCGTGAAAAATTTTACAAAATTCGCACTTCTTATATTTATCTGCGCCTGCGCGAGTCCAGGCGCCTGGAGTTGCCTTGTACTCAATGAGGTCGGCATGCCGCCCACCGGCTCCATGACCGGAGCCGAAATCGAGGCTTTATTGCGCAGCGGCGGGGGCATCGCGTACCGGTTCGGCGTCACGAATTATTGCGCTTCGCGCGGGGACGCCGTGGCCTGTGCGCGGGCGCTGGACCCCCAGGGGGTCCCGGGGGGCGTGTTGCTGGCCGGCATGGCGCTCGCGACGAATGTGCCCCACGATCGGGATAAATATTATACGTCCGCGTCCTCGCTCGAATGCGACGCGGCCGCCCGCCAGGCGATGATCATCGCGACCCAACTGTATCTGAATTCCGTCGCGCGCGGGGCCAACGACAGCGCCGGCGTCCACGGCGGCGACTTAACGGCGGCGGCGCTCGCGGCCGCTAACACCGGGGCGTCGCGGTGTCGCCTGGAGGAAGTGGGCAGGATCGTGAGCGCGGGCGAGGTGAATTTATGAAGGGCCGGACTACCCGCGTTCGTCCAGCCAGGCGCGACAGAGGCGGCTGGCTTCGCGCGCCATATCGGCCAGGACGATTTCTTCGGCCGGGGTGAAATTCGAAAGACTGTGCCCCGCCACGTCGCGTCCCTGCGGACGACCCACTCCGATGCGCAGACGAAAAAAATCAGCCGTGCCACACGCGGCGATGATGTCGCGAATCCCGTTGTGGCCTTTGTGTCCGCCGCCCTGTTTGATCTGCACCCGCCCGGCCGGCAATTCGACTTCGTCATGCAGCACCAGCAGGCGTTCGGGCGGCACTTTGTAAAACTGCGTCGCGGGTCCGATCGATTGACCGGAACGATTCATGTACGCCTGGGGTTTGATAAAAAAAACCGGCAGTTCTCCGCGCGCTGTGGTGTACGTGCCCGAAAAAATTTCCGCGTCCCATTTTTTTCGCGGGGATGCGCTGATCCCCAGATCGTCCAGCAGGGCGTCCAGCACCAGGAAGCCAGCGTTATGGCGATTTTTTCGGTACTGCGCGCCCGGGTTGCCGAGGCCCGCGATGATTACGTTTTCCGTCGCCATGCGATTTGTTTTCGAAGCAGGCCGCGCCGGTCAAGTTCGATTCTCTTCGGCGATTCGCGCGCGCACCGCGGCGAGGAAATCGTCGAAGATGGGTTCGCGGGGCAGGAGTTCCGCGTCTCCGGATGCTTGAAATTCCGGATGCCACTGCACGGCGAAGATATAAATCGCGCGTGCCCCAGGTCCCGGCGCGTAGCGCACGGCTTCCAGAATGCCGTCGGGCACCGACCGCGCTTCCACGCGCAGATCCGGTGCGAGGTTTTTGATCGCCTGGTGGTGCACGCTGATAATACGCCCGGTCGTTCGCCCGTAGAGCTGGCGCAGGCGTGACCCTTCCGCCAGTTCGATTTCATGGCGCAGACTGTCGAAGAGAGCGCGGTCGGTATGCGCGAGCGCGTCGGGTTGTTGCGTTTTGATATCCTGGTACAGGGTTCCGCCGAGGGCGACGTTGATCAACTGCGCGCCGCGACAGATGCCCAGCACCGGTTTGTCGGCCCGCATACAGGCGCGGAATAAATCGAGTTCGTACCGGTCGCGCACCGCGTCACCGGACCATTCGGGCTGGAGCGGTTCTTCGCCGTAGTGGCCGGGCCACACATCGTCGCCGCCGGAAAAAAGAATGCCGTCGATCTGGTTCACCAGATCTTCCGGGCGAAACGGCGCGGTGGCCGGAGGCAGGAGGACGGGCAGGGCGCCGTGGGTCATGATCCAGTGCGCCATGGATTGTTCCACGTACAGCAGGGTTTTGCCCCTGTAATTTTCACGTTCCGGATGCGGGTGATCGAATCCGGCGGTCACGCCGATGCGCGGCGGTTTTTTATTGCCCGACATTCACACTCCACTCTGCTGATAACCGTACACTGGAACGCTCTCCTGGCGACCTTTCACGCGCACACGCGCCAGGTACACGAAGTAGCGGGCCAGGTTTTCCGGCAGGGCGGAGCGCGTCGCTTCGGAAATGATAAACTCGCGGTTCATCTTTTTACACAGGCTTTCGATGCGCGACGCCAGGTTCACGGTATCGCCGATCACGGTATACTCGAGACGCCGCGCGGACCCGAGATTGCCGGCCAGCAGTTCGCCCGTGTGCACGCCGATACCCGAACGCAAAGCGGGCAGACCCTCACGCACAAGGGCCGCGTTCAACTCATCGCGCCGGTACAACATTTCCAGGCCGGCGCGCACGGCGCGTTCCGCGTGGCGTTCGTCCGGAATCGGCGTACCGAAAAGAGCGAGCACCGCGTCCCCGATGAATTTATTGACGACACCTTCGTATTCTTCCACGGCCACGTGCATCTGTTCAAAATAACGATTGAGTACGGCGACGACCTGGCGCGGCTCGCGACCCTCGGCGAACGCGGTAAAGGCCCGCAGATCGCAAAATAAAACGCTGGCGACGCGTTGCTGGCCGCCCAGTTCGCTCCCGTGTTCCAGGAGATAGTCGCGAATTTTCGGATCCACCGCGCGACCGAAGTCGGCCTTGATTTTTTCTTTTTCGCGCAGCCCGGCGGCCATCCGATTGAAGCCAACGCCCAGTTCGCCGAGTTCGTCCCCGGACGTGATGCGAATGGACACGTTCAGGTTCCCGGTCTCGATCTTTTGCGCGGCCAGGCGCATTTCGCGCAGCGGTGCGTAAAAACTGCTCGAAAGATTGATCGTGAGAAAGACCGCGACCGTGACGAAAATCAGGAAAAGTACCGGTGGGATGAATGAAACCGATCCCGCCGCCGCGCGCATTTGAATGAATAACGCGTCGCTCAAAATGAACACGGGCAAAAAACCCGCCGAAAGATAAAAGATCAGAAAGCGACCACGAACGGACACGTGCACGAGACCAGGCAGATCGATCAGATCGCCCCCGGGGAACAGGAGTTCCACGAACCGTGTCGATCGCAGGCGCTCCAGGACGTAGTACGTAACCAGAAAGGTCATCGTACCCGTAAACAAATTCAACAGACCGCTGAACACGAACCACCAGGCGTCGGGTTTGCGTCCCAGGCTCAGCAGAAGCAGGTTGCTGTTGACCGCGGCGAAGAGCCAGCCCGACAGAGCGAACAGGCCCACGAAAACGGGCGCGTTCATGAGGCGCCGCCTGGCAAGAATCGACATTTCGCTTTTATTCGAAAAATTTTTCCATTCGCGAAAAACCGGGCGGGCGTAGACGAGAACCAGGGTGATCGCGAACACGAACGGAGCGAGGTCCATGTACAACGAGACCAGGGACCTTTCACGACGCAGGTCCCCGAAAAAATTTTCCGTCGCCGTAAGGGGCGTGATCAATACGACGAGAAACAGGACCGCCAGAGAATTGGCGAGCACCGGCACTCCGAGAAACACGATCCAGAGCCAGAGAATGCTGTCTTTTTTCATGGTGAACGGGCCGGTGATCGAATTATACGAATTTGTTTCATGAATCTCCCGAAATCAAATGATCTCGAAATACCGCTCCAGTTCCCAGCCGGTTACGGCGGCCTGGGACTGGCGCCACTCCCAGAGGCGACTCGTGGCGAAATGTTCCACGAACGCGTCGCCCAGGAGTTCGCGCGCCACCGCCGATGAATACATTTTTCGCGCGGCCTCGTCCAGAGTCGCCGGCAGGCGAATAGCGCTCTCGTCCCGGTACGCGTTCCCCTCGACGGGAGCCGGCAACTCGAGTTCGTGCTCGATGCCGTACAGCCCGCTCGCGAACGCCGCGGCGATGGCCAGGTACGCGTTAAGATCCGCTCCGCCCACCCGCGTCTCCACCCGGGTCATTTTTTTTTCAACGCCAGGGATGACGCGCAGCGCGCAGGTACGATTTTCGATGCCCCAGTTGGCCCGCGTGGGCGCCCAGAACCCTTCCACCAGCCGCTTGAAGCTGTTGACCGTGGGCGCGAAACAGGGCAGAAGTTCGGGCAGGAGCTTGAGCTGCCCGGCGATATACGAACGAAATGGATCGCTCATGCGCCCCGGATCCCCCGCGTCGTGAAACAGATTCACGTCGTCTTTCCAGAGACTCTGGTGAATGTGGCCGGACGCGCCGGGCAGGGCGTTATTCCAGCGGGCCATGAACGTGGGCATAATCCCGAACCGATAGGCGATTTCTTTGACTCCCGTCTTGAACACCGTCGCCCTGTCCGCCGCTTCGAGCGCCTCGCTGTACTGAATTGCCGCCTCGATCACGCCCGGTCCCGTTTCGGTGTGCAGGCCCTCAATCGGAACGCCGCCGGTGCCCAGTTCGTCGAAGATCGCGTTGAAATAATCGCCGTTCAGGCCGGCGCGCAGCAGCGAGTAGCCGAACATACCCGGCGACAGGGGCTGGAGATTCGCGAAATTTTTTTCGCGCAGCGAAACGGGATTTTCCTTAAAATTATAAAATTCGAATTCCAGCGCGAATTTGCCGACGTACCCCTTTTCAGCCGCGCGGGCGATCACGCGCTTGAGGGTCTGCCGGGGACACACACCGAGGGGTGCGCCCGCCGCGTCCACGAAATCGCCCAGAAAAAAAGGGACGTCCCGATCCCAGGGTAAACGCCGGAAGCTGTTCAGGTCGAGTCGCACCTGGGCGTCGGGATAACCGGAAAACCAGCCGGTGTACTTCGACTCGTCATAGCAGACATCCGCCACGTCCCAGCCGAGAACCACATTGCAGAACCCGAAGCCGCTTTCAACGGCCGACAAAAATTTATCGATGTGAATATATTTGCCGCGCAGCACCCCGTCCACGTCGGTGATGGCCACCCTGACTTTGCGCGCGCCGGATTTCTGGATTGCTTCGATGACTGGCGGTATTTGCGACACAGCCCCTGCCCTGCCGCTCGCGCGGCGGTCTATCCAATCATCCAGGGGTTCCGCATCGGAATTTGTCTACCAAAAAGATTCAGGTCTCGAACTCAAAAAGTCGGGCCGGGTCGGTTCGCCGGGGTTTTTTATTTTGACAGCGCGTTCCGGGGATTTTTTCGTTCCCCGTGGCCAGCTCAACGACGGTAGACGCGCTTCTGTACGGATGGAGTAAAAATCTGGATTACGGTCAGCGCCTTGTCGGTGATCTTTCCAGCGAACAAATGGTCAGCATGCCCGTCCCCGGCGCCAATCACGCGGCCTGGATTCTTTCACATTTGAATCTTTACTACCCCGTTCTGGTGAACCTTTTGCGTCGCGAAGCGTTCGACGATCCGAAGCAGCACAAATTCGGCATGCTCTCCAGACCCGAAGCGCGGCCGGAAGAATACCCACCGCGCCAGTCGCTCGTGTCCGCTTTTGTGGACGGCCATAACGCCGTGGAGGCAGCCCTGCGCGCCGCGGATGAAAGTATCTTTGAAGCGCCGCAGCCCCTTGAACGCTGGAAACCCAACATGCCGAAAGTCGGAATTACGCTCCATTACCTGATGCTGGTCCACGAAAACGTCCACCTGGGCCAGCTCAGCGCCTGGCGCCGCATGCTTGGCCACCCGCCGGTTTAGGCGGAGGGTATTGGTTTCGCTTTTTTCTAGAATTGCTTAAACGCCGAGAAATGAGAAATCAGCCTTGAACGGTCATTCCGGGACGCTTCATGTTCCCGGTTTAATGGGACCGGCGTTGGGGTCGAATAAAGGCATTTGCTCTCTATGGATCGCAAATGCGGGAAAAAACTCTTCGCGCGCTCAGAGTGAATTAAGGCATTTGCTCTCTATGGATCGCAAATGCGGGAAAAAACTCTTCGCGCGCTCAGAGTTTAGGGGGACCACAACATCCTCATCCCTCATTCTTAAGACATTTCTTCAGCCCGGACCGGGTGGCCACGGCGATGATCTCCGGATTTCGCGCGGGTTTTAATTTCAGCAGTTCACGCGTAAAGAGCGTGGAAATGAGGCCCGGTCCGAAATCCACCACGTAATGGATCCGGTCGTCCTCCAGCACCGGTGCGATGCTCTTCGACCAGTCGAGCGAACGGGAAGATTGTAACAAATACTGGTATTCGCCGATGCGGCCGAGTTCCTGCATGTTCTGGCCGTCGTACGTGGAATACACGGGAAACCGTAAATCGGCGCCTTTAAAATCGAAGCCCATGTTGCGCAGATCGATGCCGACTTTTTCCAGACCGGACATCATAAAATGACTGTGAAAGGGCGCCGTGATTTCAAGATAACTCCACCCGATTTCGCGCTCCGCCATCTGTTTGTAGTGGCGCTCGCGAATGCGCACGAGGTCCTCCTCGCGTCCCGACAGAATCAGGGCCGTGGGTGTATTGACGAGCGTGATCGTCACGGCGATCTCCGGAGCGATGCCTTTGTTGTATTCGTCCAGAATCGCCTGCAACTCCGGGACCGTGTAACCGGCCACTGAGACCATCGGCGAAGGCGGGCCGAAATCGAGTTTCTGCGAAATCGCGAGTATCTCCGGCGGCATTTCGCGCACGGGATAAATTTCCTGGCAGCGATGGCCGGCGAATAAATAAAATTTCACGTATTTCTTCAGCGCGGCCAGGAACTCGTCCCCGCTCAGGCGCAGCGCGGCCAGGCAGGCCGAATGGATCCCCTGGCTGTGGCCCGTGGCTCCGACCACGTTGTCGATGGCCGCGGCCGGCAACGCCCCCTCCAGCTCCAGGAGATGGTAATACGCGTATTGTGTGATGTGAATCGCTGTAAGCGAAATTGTGCACGTGAACAGATATTTTTCGGGGGGCAGATTTTCCCCGCGCACCCAGCGGTGCAGATCGAAGCCGTAATTCAGAATGGACGACCCGTACAGATCCCGGCCGGGCACGAGTTCCTCGGCGATCGCCTCGAACGCGGTGGCAAAATACGTCTTCAGCGAGGGATACTCCCGGTACAGCTTGACCAGGTCGTGCATGTACGTATTGCCCTGGCCGCCGAACTGAATGAACACATTCGCGCCTGGTTCGGCGAGTTTTTCCAGATAGTAGCCCAAGCGCTTCTCCCCCGGCCGCCCCGGCCGAACGCGCACCCTCCGCGCCGGAGGGGACCCTGTAAAGCAAATATCACGATTGACCTCCGGGCCTGTCCTTTCTATAGTAGAAATCGATGGAACATCTCGTCCTGGCGCGCAAGTACAGGCCCCAGAAATTCCGGGAAGTGGTTGAACAACAAACGGCGGTGCAGTCGCTGGGGAACGCGCTCGCGCACAATCGCCTCGGCTCGGCGTACCTGTTTTTCGGTCCGCGCGGTGTCGGCAAAACTACGATCGCGCGCATCCTCGCCAAACGCGTCAACTGCCAGAGCCCCGCGGACGGCGAACCCTGTGACGCGTGCGATTCCTGCCGTGCCATCCTCAGCGGCAATTCGCTCGACGTAATCGAAATCGACGCGGCCAGCCATCGCGGCATCCAGCACATTCGCGAGCTGCGCGAAAACGTGCAGTTCCAGCCGATGAGTGGCAAAAAAAAGATTTATATCATCGACGAAGTGCACATGCTCACGACGGAATCCTTCAACGCGTTGCTCAAGACGCTCGAGGAACCGCCGTCGCACGTCCTGTTCATCCTGGCCACGACCGAGTACAGCAAGGTGCCGGAGACGATCCTCTCGCGCTGCCAGGTTTTCGTGTTTCGTAAGGCGCCGTTGAAAATCATCCAGGCGCATCTGAAAGACATCTGCGCGCGCGAAAAAATCCCCGCTGAGGAAGAGGCCCTCTTCTGGGTGGCCCGCCGCGGCGACGGTTCCGTTCGCGATTCGCTTTCATTCCTGGAACAGGCGATCACCTTCTGCGGCGATCGGTTGACCACCGAGCGGGTGAAGGAGTTGACCGGCTCGGTTTCGATCGATCTATTTCTCGATCTGTGTCGCGCTCTGCTGGACGCGCAGACTCCGCAAGAGGACCTGATGCGGCCGATCCACGAGATATTCGCCTCGGGCGGGGACCTGGACCGCTTCGTCTGGGAGTACCTCGATTTTCTGCGCGTGGCCGTGCATATTCGCAAGGGGATCGTCGACGCGGAGTTCCTGGGCCTGCCCGGTCCGGAGATTCATCGTGTCGACCAGGCACTGGGTCAGGCGGACCCGGCCCGCCTGCTGATGATCTTTCAGGCCATTTACGAGTTGTTCAAAAAAACGGGCACGATGCAGTTGCGCAATTCGTACGAAACGCGCGTCCTGATCGAAATGGAGTTGATCGATTTGCGCGAACGCCTGGCGCGGCCCTCGCTTTCAGGAATTTTGCAGAAACTCGGCAAGCTCAGCGCTTCGATTCAACAGGGCGTACCCTATTCGCCGGAAAGCGATTTGCAAAAACAATTCCTCGGCACCATGGTCGATCCGAAATCGGCGCCCAATCTGGACGATGTATGAACGTAAACTGGAATGATTTTTTCAAAAACTTCGGCGGCCTGAAAGAACAGATGGACTCCGTGCGGGCGCGCGTGGCGCGGCTCACCGTGACCGGCGAAGCCGGAGCGGGCATGGTGCGCGTCGTCTGCAATGGCGAAGGCGAGGTTGTGGACGTGAAGATCGACCGCAATCTCCTGGGGCCAGCCGAAAACGACATGCTGGAGGAACTCGTGCTTGCGGCGGTCAATGACGCGCTCAAAAAAACGCGCGAGGCGGTGGCGCACGAGATGCGGTCCATGACCGGCGGTTTGAACATTCCCGGGCTCGATAAAATCATCGGCGGACTCGGGGGTCTGGGTGGTTCCGGGGGCGGCCAGCCGTGACACCGGCCACCGGGGAAATCCTCGCCCATGTTTCGCTGCACTGGGTCCCGGCCCTGATTCTGTTTCTATTTGTGTTTCCCGGTTTTCTGGTGCTGGCCGGGATCGCGATTTTCAACGAATGCCGCGAAGACGCGCGCCAGAAGGCCGAGTTCGACCGCCTGCTCGTTTCACTTCTTAAATTTTCGCTGGCCGCCGGCCCCGCTGATCGCACCCGACCCTGGCGCGACGTGACCATCGCGCTGACTCTGCGCGGCGACCGTCCGCGCCTGCTCTACCAGCAAAAATCGGCGCGGGCCCTGAGCGGGGCCGGGCAGCGTCTCACGGGTTTCATCCTGGCCTATCATTATGTGCGGAACCCGCTCTTTCGCCTGGGCGGGGTCCACCCGGACCGCATCCGCACCGAACGTTCCATTCGACGCTACGTCTTCGAACAGAAATGGCATGTGCCGGTGTTTATCGCGGACGAGGGGTAGAAACTGGATACGCCCCGTAACTCCCACGACGATCCCGCATCTAATACGAACCACCCCGAGGAGAAACACCATGCCCCGCGCCATCTGGAATGACACCGTCATCGCCGAAACCGATACATTTGAAACCGTGGAAGGAAATATTTATTTTCCGCCGGATTCGATCAAAAAGCAATACTTCAAAGAAAGCAGCCACGAAACCCTCTGTCCCTGGAAAGGCACGGCGGGTTATTTCAACGTGGAAGTGAACGGTCAGACCAATCCCAATGCCGCCTGGATTTATCGCGATCCGAAGCCCGCGGCCATGAATATTAAAGACCACATCGCCTTCTGGAAGGGCGTGAAAGTCGAACCCTGATGGCCTTCCCCGCCCTCGATAATCTCGTCCGTCAACTGGCCGCCCTGCCCGGGATCGGCCAGCGCAGCGCGCTGCGCATCGCCTTTTATTTGCTGAAGGCCGAAAAGCACCAGGCCGAAGAGCTGGGCCTGGCGATTCAGACTCTGCGCGAGCAGATGCGCTTCTGCGAACGCTGCGGCGGACTCTCCGAGGCCCCGCTCTGTTCCATCTGCGATGACCCCGCCCGCGACGACGCGGTGCTTTGCGTCGTGGAAGAGCCGGGCGACGTTTTTTCAATCGAGCGTACGGGCGAATTCCGCGGCCGCTATCACGTGCTCCTGGGTGCCCTTTCGCCCCTGGATGGCGTGGGTCCGGATGACCTCCGGTTACAGGAGCTCGTGGACCGGGTGGACGCGGGGAACTTCCGCGAACTGTTCGTGGCCACGAACCCCACGCTCGAAGGCGACGCCACGGCGGGCTACGTACAGTCCCTGCTGGCGGGGCGGAATCTCCGCCTGACGCGCATCTCGCACGGGATTCCTACGGGTTCTTCGATTGAATACGCGGACCAGAACGCCCTCGCGCGCTCGATCCGGTCCCGCCAGGAATTATAACTTTTTCCGGCCGCCCCCGCGATTTTTGTCACAGGCGGATGTTATTCTTACTCCAGTAAAAGAGCCGGCCCCCGCGCGGAAAAACGCGGACAATTTTCGGGTTCCGGCCGATTTTGAAGCTATCCCGCTCTGGAGTGAAAAATGACCGTTAAAAGGAACGTAACAGCGCCCGCCTTCATCGATTTATTCGCGGGCATCGGCGGGATTCGCCTGGCCCTGGAGGACGCCGGACTGCGCTGCGTGTTCTCCAGCGAATGGGACCGGTTCGCCCGGCAGACGTACCGGGCCAATTTCGGGGACGAACCCGCGGGGGACATCACGCAAATCGCCTCCGCGGACATCCCCGCCTTTGACGTGCTCTGCGCCGGGTTTCCCTGCCAGCCGTTCAGCATCGCGGGTGTTTCCAAAAAAAACGCGCTCGGCCGCCAGCACGGCTTCCTGGACCGCACCCAGGGCACGCTTTTTTTCGAGATCGCGCGCATTCTGCGCGACCGCAAGCCCCGCGCCTTTCTGCTGGAAAACGTCAAGAATCTGGTCAGCCATAACGGAGGTCAGACCTTCGATACGATTCGTCGCACTCTGGAAGAGGACCTCGGGTACCACGTTCGCTGGGAGGTGTTGAACGCGAGCCAGGTCCTGCCGCAGAATCGCCAGCGCATTTTTATCGTGGGTTTTCGTGACCGGGCGCACGCCGAACGGTTCAATTTTCCGCCGTCCGGACAGGCGCTCCAGGACCAGGCCTCGCTCTTGCGGAACGGACTGGCGCAGGCGCCGCGGTTGCGCGATATTCTCGAAAAACGCGTCCCCGAGCGATACACGCTTTCCGACCACCTCTGGCGTTACTTACAGGACTATAAAGAAAAACATCGTCAGGCGGGACACGGGTTCGGCTTCGGGCTGGCGGATCTGAACGGCATCACGCGCACGCTTTCGGCGCGCTACTTCAAGGACGGATCGGAGATTCTGATTCCGGTGCCGGGCAAAAATCCGCGCCGGCTCACCCCGCGCGAATGCGCGCGATTGATGGGCTTTCCGGACCGTTTTCAAATTGTGGTTTCCGATACCCAGGCGTACAAACAATTTGGTAACTCGGTCGCGGTACCGGTGGTGCGCGCCGTCGCCGGACAGCTTCTCGCGGCATTGCACGGCGCGGACCGCGGACTGGCCCAATACGCGCAGGACCCATCCCGGAGTTTGAACGGTGGCGGTAAAACACTCGCGAAGGGCAAAAAAAGCGCGCCCAAAAAAGACCGCCGCAAAATCGCCTGAAACGCCAGCGGAGGGTGACCGCGCGGCGGCCGCCCTTCGCGAACACTTCCCGCTTCTCAGAAAAAGACTCCTGACCTGGTTCGCGCGCAACGGCCGGCGCTATCCCTGGCGCGAAACAACGGACTGGTTTCACCTGCTCATCGCCGAAATGATGCTCAGGCGAACGCGCGCCGATCAGGTCGTGCCGGTCTACCGCGATTTTACGAAACGGTACGGGACGCCCGCGCGCGCCGCCCGTCTTTCCGCGGACGATCTGGAAAGCCTCCTGTCACCGCTCGGCCTGCGCTGGCGCGGCCGGCAGATGTTTCGCACGGTCCAGTATCTGCGCGATAGCTACGCGAAACGAGCTCCCGTGGCCGCCGATGACCTACTGCGAATTCCGGGCGTGGGCGATTACTCCAACGCCATGCTGCGCAATCGCCTGTTTGGCGAACGCGTCGCTCCCGTGGACGCGAACTTCGTGCGTTTTTTTACGCGCCTGCTGGGCCGACCGTTCCGCGCCGAGGATCGACGCCGGCCGTATCTGATTCATCTGGCGCATGATTTTGTTCAATCCCCGCGGTCGCGGGAACTCAATCTGGCGATTCTCGATCTGGGGGCGCTGGTGTGTCGCCCGGCGCGACCGGCCTGCGCGGGTTGTCCGTTACGGGAGGGCTGCGTGACGGGGCGGGGGAGGATGATGGAGTCTATTAGATAATTCGCAAAATCGAAAGATCAAACCCCCGACCGCGTGCGTGTAAACGCCCGCAGAATCATTTCGCGCAATTCTTCGGCGTTTTCATTGCCGAGCCTGGCGCCCTGGCGACCGATAAACGCGACAATCTCGTCCAGGTCTTTACCCAGGCCTTCGTTCTTTTTCAACAAGGCCTGAATCTGGGTTTCGTTCAATCTGGGTCCTTTCATAACGATCGTTCCACCAATCCGGGTCCTCGAGGGGCCGAATTTTCCGTCAGGAACCAGATCTTCCGGACCGTTTTTTTCTTGTCACCCAAAAGTTATGTCGCATTATCTCGCCGTGTCCGAAAAATCAAAACAGCCGGGCCGTTTCCCGGTAAAATTTAAGAAAGAAACGGCCCCCTCCAAAAGCGCAAAAGGTCGGCCGGCGCCCCCCCAACCCCCACCCCGGATCGATTTTACCGTCGATGACGAGGGTGTGCGCGGTTCTGACCGGCCCGCGGCCAGGTCCCCGGTGCGGACCGGGTCCCCCGCGCGTAAGGGCCCGGCTCTGCCCGCCACGGGAGCCTTTTCCCCGCGTCAGCCTGGGGGTTCGGCCCGCGCCGCGCGCCTCCTGCTCGCCCTCGGACCCGAGCAGGCCGGCCAGATCTTACAAAACATGGATGAAAAGGAAGTCGAGCGCGTGGCCCTCGAGATGGCGCGCATCGACCATATCAGCGCGGCGGACAAAGAATCGATTCTCAAAGAATTTCGCGAAATGGTCCAGGACTTCGAAGCGCCCATCCGCGGCGGAATCGACCAGGCCCGCGAGTTTTTGACGAAAAGCCTGGGGGACGACCGCGCGCGGGATATTCTCGCGCGGCTCAACCGGCGCAATCTGGAGCGCGACTTCGAGTTCCTCGAATCCATCGAACCGGCGGTGCTGGCCGCCACGCTCGGCCAGGAACACCAGCAGATTACGGCGGTGGCCCTGTCGTTCATCAAGCCGAAGATCGCCGCGTATGTCTTCAAGTACCTGCCGGAGGAGTACCGGTCGGAGGTGGCCATGCGCATCGCGCGTACGTCCAAAATTCACCCGGACGCCATCCAGGGCATCGCGCGCGTTTTACGCGAAAAATTTGAGAAGCGCAACGACGAAATTTTTTCCGAAACCAGCGGGGCCGAGACGCTCGCCAATATCCTCAACTACACCGACCGGGGGACGGAGGACCGCGTGCTCGAACAGCTCGGCAAAAACGCGCCGGATCTGGTGGAGGACGTGAAGGAGCGCCTGTACACGTTCGAGGAACTCATCAACCTGGAAATCAAGGAAATGCGGCTCCTGCTTTCGCGCGTGAACGACGACATCCTGCTGGCCTCGGCCCTGCGCGGAGCGGGGGACGAAATTCGCCGTCATTTTTTCAACTCGCTGTCCCAGAACCGGGCGGCGGACATCCTCGAAGAAATCGACCGGCGCGGTCCGATCTCCACGCGCGAAATCAACGAGGCCCGTTCGTACGTGTTACAGATCGCCCGGCGACTGGACGAGGAAGGACAGTTGCTCATCAAGAAGGACAAGGAAGAATATGTGTAGCCCGAATTATGCATGAAACGAAAATATGATGCGCCCCACAGGCATACGCAGGCCGGCTGTACGGCCCTCCGTGGCCGAACAGCCGGCGCTTCGCCATCCCTGGCTTCGCGGCAGCGTATACCTGTGGGGGCAACACACTGTTTCATGCAAAAAATCCGGTTCCACTGAGGAACGAAGAAAACCGCCTTGAAAGGCGGTTTTCGTTGAGTACAAAAATTCATGAAGAATTTCGTGCACAATCCGGGTCAGCCCGAATTATGCATGCAACGAACGGCACGGTGATCATGAGTACGAGGCGAACGAAATACCGCATTTCGCGCACGAACTTTTTACGCGCCGCCATCGGTTCGGGCCTGGCTCTGGCCACCGGACCCGCCTGCGGCGCGCCGAAAGAAACCGTGCTCGTGATCGGCGCGGGCGTTGCCGGTCTCTCCGCGGCGCGGCGCCTGAAGTCGCGCGGGTTCCGCGTCACTGTGCTGGAAGCACGCGACCGCATCGGCGGGCGGGTATGGACCGACCGTTCCCTGGGCCTGCCGCTGGATCTGGGGGCCGCGTGGATTCACGGCATCAAGGGCAATCCCATCCACGATCTTGCGCGGGAAAACGAACTCAATCTTTTCACCAGTGATTTTGACGCCCTTGAATTATACGAAAATGGCCAGGCGCTTTCAGAAAAGCAGTTCGAAAGAATCGAAGCGGCGCTGGAAGAACTCGAGGAAGAACTCGAAAAACAAAAAAACAAAGCTTCCGGTCGCGCGTCGCTCGCGGACGCGGTGGGTCCGATCCTGGAGGAAATCGCGGGCGATCAGACGCGCCGCGGCCTTGCCTGGACCATCGGTTCTGACATAGCGATCGAATACGCCGATGATCTCGACCGGATCTCGCTGAAGTATTTCGATGAGGACGAGGGCTTTTCCGGGAATGATGTGCTGTTCAGGCAGGGTTACCATGGGATCATCGACGCGCTCAAAGACGGACTCGAAATTCACACGGGCCAGGTTGTGCGCAGGATCGAATACCGGGCGAAACAGGTTTCCGTGACGACCGCCACCGGCACCTTCGAGGCTGATCGTGTCATCGTCACGCTGCCGCTCGGGGTATTGAAACAGAACAGCGTGACCTTTGTGCCGCCCCTCCCCGAACGCAAACGATCCGCCATCGAGCGCATGGCAATGGGTACGATGAATAAAATCGCGCTCGTTTTTCCGCGCGCGTTCTGGCCGGCGGAGGCGCACCGGCTCGGTTTAATCAAAGAGAACGTGAAAGAGGCCATGGATGTCTGGAACCTGGCGCCGGTGGTGGGCAAACCCGTCCTGGTGTTTTTGACCGCGGGCGATTTCGCGCGCTCGCTGGACCGCATGGGGCGCGCGAACGCGACGGCCATCGCGCTCGACGAATGTAAAGCAATGTTCGGAAGCGCCATTCCCGCCCCGGTCGGTTCGATTCACACCGCCTGGAGCACGGACCCTTTCGCGCTCGGCTCGTATTCGCACATCCCGCCCGGCGCGAGTCCGGCATATTATGAAACGATCGCCGAGCCCGTGGGCCAGCGTTTATTCTTCGCGGGCGAGGTCACGAACGAATCCTACCCGGCCACGGTGCACGGCGCGTACCTGTCCGGCCTGCGCGCCGCGAAAGAACTCGAAGCGGAAGCGTGAATGTAACCGCGGAACAGGACCCTGACGCACTCAGCAACAAAAAGTAGCGAAGAAACCCTGACTTGCGTGAGGCCAGGAGGGCCGAACCCAGGAGCATCAAGCCCAGGATGGGCGCCATGCTCCTGGAAGTCAGGGTTGAAGCGCTCAGCCCATCGGGTACATGATTCGCTCGCTGACTTCGTTTATTTTTTTTAGGATCTCATCGTCGAGAACCACGTCCGCGGCGGTGAGGATTTCTTCCAGTTGCGTGACGGTGTTGGCCCCGACGATCGTAGAAGCGACGAAGTCTTGCTGCTTGGACCAGGCCACGGCCAGCACGGTGGAGCTGATGCCGATCTCCCCCGCGATTTTCTGAAACTCGAGCGTCGCGGCCAGGGTCTTATCGTTCAGGAAGCGGTGCGCCATACGTTGCTGGCGCCGGCCGGCCGACTTCGCGTAACGACTGAAACGCGCGTTCTCCGGCGGCGGCTCCACGTTGTACTTCCCGGAGAGCACCCCGCCGGCGATGGGCGAGTACGGCAAAAGTGAAACGTTTTCGCGCCGGCAGATGTCCGCGAGCGAATCCTCGAAGCGACGATTGAGCAGCGAAAAATTATTCTGAATACTTTCGTACCGCATGGTGCCTTCGCGTTCGCTGGCGGCGAGCGCTTTCATGAGTCCCCAGGGCGTTTCGTTGCTGCAGCCGGCGTAGCGCACTTTGCCCTCACGCACCAGTTCGTCCAGGGCCCGCATGGTCTCTTCGTGCGAGAAATCGTGGTCCGGCCAGTGTGTCTGGTAGAGGTCGACGTAGTCCGTGCGCAGCCGCCGCAAACTGCCTTCGATCGCCCGTCGAATGTGATGACGGTCCAGTCCGGTTTTGCCCGCGCGCAATGGCGGTTGAAACCAGCCGTGGCCGGGGCCCGCGACTTTGGTGGCGATCAGGACCGAATCGCGCGGCTTCGTCTCGAGCCAGGCCCCGACGATTTCCTCGGTCCGATGCACATAACTTTTATCGGGCGGGACGGGATACACTTCAGCGGTGTCGAAAAAGTCGATGCCGGCGTCGTAGGCGCGGTCCAGAATCCGGCGGCTTTCGGTCTCATCGCACGAAGAGCCAAAGGTCATCGTGCCCATACAAAGTTCGGAGACGACCATGCCGGCGCGGCCGAGTCTGCGTTTTTTCATGGGGCGATTCTGGCGGAGCCGGACCGGGTGTCAAACACCAGCCGGTTTGTCCCCGGGGTTTCGGCCGACCACCAGCAGGAGCGAATTTGCCACGACGGTCAGGGAACTCAACGCCATGAACGCGGCCCCCAGCACGGGCACGATAAATCCCATGAAGGCCAGCGGGATCAGGAGCAGATTGTACGCGAACGAAAGCGCCAGGTTCTGGATCATCTTCGATCGGGCGCGCCGGGCCAGTCGAAACAGAAACGCGAGTTCGCGCAGATCGTTTTTTAAGAGTAATACGTCCGCCGAATGTAATGAAATTTCGGACGCCTCGGCAAAACTGATGCCCGAGTCCGCGGCGGCCAGAGCGGCCGCGTCGTTTATGCCGTCGCCCACCATGCAGACGACGCCGTGCGCGCGCAGCCCGCGCACGAACGCGCGTTTGTCTTCCGGCGACTGACCGGCGTGCACATCGGTGATGCCCAGTGGACGCGCGACACGCAGCGCGCCGGACAGGGTATCGCCCGTGAGCATGATCGGTCGGAGTCGGCGGCGCAGTTCGCGGAGCGCGGCCGGGGCTTCCGGTCTGGTTTCGTCGGCCAGATAAAAAATCGCGGAAAGGCTCAACGTCACGTTCGCCCCGCCCACCGGACCCTCCGCCAGGTACACGCGCAGGGCGCCGTCATCGGCGGATTCTTCGTCCAGGCCCGGGACCGCATGTTCTTCCATAAACGTACGCGAACCGATCAGGTACGTCCACCCCCCGCCTGTTCCGCGCACGCCACGCCCGGGAACATACGCGGCCGCATCCGGCATCATTTCGCCTGATTCGTCCGATATCACTGCGGAGCGAAATGCTTCCGCGACCGGATGACGTACACGCGCCAGAGTCTGCAATTCCCGGGCGCAGGCCAGCAGATCGTTTTCGCTTCGTTTCCCGGCGCGCCGTTCCACGCGAATGACCCGCGGACGACCCCCGGTCAGCGTCCCGGTTTTATCGAGCACCAGAATTTTCGCGCGCGCGAGAGTTTCCAGCGCGGCACCGTTTTTTAACAGAATACCCCGGCGGTACGCGGCTTCAAGCGCGACAATGCGGGCGATGGGAATCGAAAGACTCAGAGCGCAGGGACAGGCGACGATCAAGAGCGCGATCGTGGCGTGAATCCCGCGACCCATTTCGCCGGTCAAAGTCCAGTACACAAACGTGGCGCAGGAAGCGATCAAAACGAACACGAC
>CAZVZS010000078.1:7258-21326 GCA_964631535.1 uncultured Leptospiraceae bacterium | reverse complement strand
GTTACGCGCTGGCGGGCGGCGGGCGCGCAGAAGGACGCGCCCATGACGCCGATGGTCGCCAGGGCGAGGAAACTGCCCGGCTGGTCCACCAGGATGCCGATACGCACGCCTTCCGCTCCGAACAAAAATTCCAGAATGGGGATACCCACGAAGGAGGTGTTGCCGAAACCCGCGGTCAGCGCGAGGGCGCCAGCTTCCGCGCGTGTCCAGTTCAACAATTTCCCCAATCCACAGAATAAAACAAATGCAAGCGAAAATTGAATCCACGGCATGGAGACCGGGACGAAAATTTCCGCGCCGGGCAGGGAGCGGGCGAGCAGGGCGGGGATCTGCACGAGCACGAGCGCGGGCAGGGAAATCCAGATCACGAAGGCGTTCAGCGTCCGTGCGCTGTTTTCGGGCAGGCGGCCGGTGATTCGTAGCGCGACGCCGATCGCCAGGCATAGCAGAATGGTCAGCAGGCCGCTCATGTGAGTGGATGGCGCGCGCGGGTGTGGTCGTCAAGCGCGATCGTGGGGGCTAACCCACACCGCCAAAAATCGCCATCGCAACCTGATATAGCTCATGTCCGCGTTCGCGCGTAAAATCATGCCAAACGACGACCTTATGGTGAATAAGTGGCGAGTCGCGGGTTGGGGGGCGGTGCCTGTCGTGCGATCGCCGGTGAGAATTGCGCTTTCGATTAATTTTCTGAGTTTTAAGTATAATTTCGCCTTAAATTTCGCTTTCAGGAACCGCCGTCAAAACAATTGCGTTGACGGAACTTCCAGGCCTTATTTTCATACACAATTGGGAAAACTGGTACACTTTATATGGAAAATACCCTGAAAAATATCTTGCGATCAGCGATTTCGTTTGGCCTTTCCCTGGTCTTCGCCTCCTGTCTGGTTGGCGTCGAAACCAGTCCATTCGACCCCAATAACCACCAGGGCCTTGCGAACATTCTGTTCTCTCTGATCAGCAATCCAGGCAACTCCAGCAGCCTGGTATCCCTATCCGGAACCCTGACCGACCTGGACGGCAATGCCCTGGGGGATGCGGACGTGGAATTGTATCGTGACGAATCCGTTTCGCTGCCTGGATCGGACGGGTTCGCACTGACCGGCTTCGCAGGTTTTTCGGCCCATTCGTCCCTGTATTCCAGAATCAAGACCAATTCAACCGGATACATCAGTACGGCGGTACTTCCCGGGCTGTACCATACTCGCATCTCCGTGGGGAACAAACCGATTTATCGCCTGACGATCGCTGCGAGCAAGGACGGTTGCTCCGGGAACAGCCGCGACACGGACACCCGCTTCCAATCGGACCGACCCGATCGTTCAGCGCCGGTGTTCCTGCCGAAAGGCTATCCGGCACCTGGTGACAGGGATGTTCCGACCGATACGACCATCACGCTTGAATTCAGTGAGCCGCTCCTGACTGTGGATAGCAGCGCCGTCCAGGTCTCGAACGGGGTGACCGGCAGCGTTTCGCAAAGCGGCCGGACGGTAACCTTTCGGCCCGCCACACCGCTGCAACCGTCCACGACGTATACGGTCTCCATCGGTTCCAATGTCTATGACCTTGCCGGTAACTCGCTGGCGAATCCGCATGGATATCAATTTACGACCGGTTCCTCGGTGGCAACGCCGACGGCGTATTCCATCGGTGGCCGCGTAATCGGACTGGAAGGTGATGGATTGATCCTGGGGCTGGGTCCCATTGGTTCCCTTCTGGGGTTGAGCCAGAACGGCGGTTTCCGTTTCTCGGGGGAGCAGGCCAACGGATCCGCTTATTCGGTTACCGTCAATACTCAACCAACAGAGCCGAAGCAAACCTGCACGATACAAAACGGCAGTGGCACCATAAGTTCCGCGCATGTCGCCAACATTTCGGTGATCTGCACCACGGACGGAATTGCCACCTATACCATCGGCGGAACGGTTTCCGGTTTGAGCGGCACCGGGCTTGTAATACAAAATAATTTCGGCGACGACCTTTCCTTATCGGCCAACGGTTCTTTTACCTTCCCAACCGCCCTTTCGAACCGTGAATTTTACAATGTCAGTGTAAAAACGCACCCCACCGGGCAAAACTGTACGGCCGTGGGTTCCGGACAGATCAACGGCAGCGACATCAACAGCGCCAGCGTTACTTGCGTCGCTGCTACGTTCTCCGTGGGCGGTACTGTCACCGGCTCCGTGGGCGCTGGAATCACTCTGCAAAACAACGGCGGCGATAATCTGTCCATCACCGCGGCCGGGACCTTCACCTTCGCGACGGCTATGGGCAACGGCGCCACCTACAACATAAGCCAGTTGGCCCAACCGACGGGCATTACTTGCACACTCACCAATACCAGCGGAACGATTAACAGCGCCGCCATCGACAACGTCCTGGTGAGTTGCGTGCCCAACTGTTCGGTGGGCGGACCGACGGTGATCGACCCGCCCTCGGCGACCGGCAACGCCGAAGTCTCGGCCATCGCCACCGCCTCGGGCAAGGTCATCGTCGCCCGGCGGGCCGGCAGCGCACTGCGCATTTTCGGAACCGATTGCCATCGCCAGGGTTTCGTAACACCGTACGAGGCCGACAGCTTTGGCGCCATGCCATCCATGGCTCGCTTCGGGAATGGTACAAACGCCCTGGCCTACTCCGGAAACGCGAATTGTTCGATCCTGAACGTTGACGATAACGGCAATATCCTTTCAGGTCCCGTGACACTCGTCTCTGGACCGCACACCTCGGTGTCGGTAACGAAAATGTCCTCGGGTAACGTGATGGTAGCCTGCGCGGATGTGTCGTATATTCGGACCTTCGTCGTGAATTCTTCGTTGGGCGTCGTTTCCGGTCCGAATCTTATACCTGGATACACGGTCACCTACGGCCAGGCACTGTCCCAGCTCTCAGATGGACGTACGGTCCTGGCCTACCGTGACAACAGCAACTCGAATCGCGGTACGATCCGAATTCTGAATACTTCCGGGGCATCGGTGGCGGGACCAACCGTTTTTACCGGTGGCCAGCCGATCGCCTGGTTTTCCGTCGTCGGGATCGGGGCTACGGCCGCTGTTGTCTATGGCGAATCGATCACATCGCTCAAAATGGTTGAGATCGGTACGACCGGTACCGTTGTCGGCGGTCCTTATACTGTCGACACGGCCGGAGGGATAAACTTTATTACAGCCGACCGCGCGAGCGACGGCACCATTTACGCAGCCTACTATCCGAATGGATTTTCCTCGATGCGTTATGTTCATCTCGCGACCAACGGAAGTATCCTTGGCGGGCCTTACAATTTCGGTAGCCCGAACGTATGGCCCCACCTGAATTTGCGGCAGGATTATATCGTAATAACAACCGGCGAAGGCGTGTATGTCTTCAATCAATAGCGGCATGCTGGGGTCGATGTTCCATTCCGCACGCTTGCCTGGGCGGCTGGGGGTCTCACTCACGGTCACTGCCCTGCTTTTGCTCGGCGCTTCCGCGGTGTCGGCCGACACTCTGCTCCTGAAGGGGGGCGAGAAATACGAAAACGTGATCATCACAGGCATGGACCGGACGCGGCTGCGATTTACGGAAAATGGTACGAGCCGGTCCATCGCAAAAAGCAACCTGGTCCGCATCATCTACAGCGATGAGATCGACCGGCAGGCGCAAATGCAAAAACGCGACCAGGAATTGTCTGAGCTTCAAGAACAAATCAGCAAACTGTCAGCCAACGGGCAGAATCCCGACGCGGTCCTCGGGCAAATTCGAAGCGAAATCGACAGTCTGAAATCCGAACTGGAATTGCTGGGCGGAATTGAGGATTCCGGCGGCGTACCTGCCGATTCGGCGGTCCCGGCATCGGCCGCGGAAAACCCGCGCATCAGGGCGCAATACGACCGACTGGTGGCCATCGCCGCAAAGGTGGAACGTCTGGAGAAAGTACTGGAAGTCTGGCGCGAGAGAGAAAAATCAACGCTTCAGGCAAATCGAATCGAAAGCGAACTTACCGGGCGGGAAATTCGTCAAAAATACGCGGACGCTTCGGACCGCCAGCGCGAGGCACTCTTGCGGTCCATGATTCTACCGGGCTGGGGCCATGCGCATACCGGACGGTCAGGAACTGGCGTAGCGCTGGGCGTTCTCTTTTTGGGCAGCGTAGGTCTGGCGGCAGGCTCTGCGCAGGAGATCAACGTGCTACGGGCCGCTTACAACGATCCCCTGCCTTTTCTCGTGGCCCGCAACACCGGTGATAGCACCCGGGCCCTTTTGATCAACGCGTTCTATTACGGCGATATCGGCACCCGTCTGCGTGCGGCCGGCACGCGCTACAACGCCGCTATCCTGCTGGCTGGCGCGGTCTGGGCCGGCGCCCTCTTTCACATAAGCCTGGCCGATTCCAGCCCGCAGGTGGATATTTCCCTGCGGCCTGGGGATCCGGCCGGGTCCGATCCATTAATCGGACTCTCCGCGACGATTCGCTGGTAAGACAGTGCGTCGAACTCCTCTGTCTCTGCCACTGATCCAACTGCCCCACCCACACCGCAAAAAATCGCCCTCGAGTCCTGACATAACGCATGGTTTGCCCCGTTCTCGCGCGTCAGAATGCCCGCATGAATCCAGACGTTCGCAAGTTGCTCGATGATTTCCTCGCGTGCGAAACGTTCGCGGTCGCGGGGTATTCTTCCACGGGCCAGTCGCCCGCCAACGGAATTTACGACAAACTGCGCGCGCACGGCTACCGGGTGTACGCGGTGAACCCGCGCCACGAACGCGTGGGCGACGTCGTCTGTTACCCGAACCTTGCGGCCCTGCCCGAAAAACCGGACGTGGTCATGATCTGCACCGCGCCCGCGGCCACCGACCAGGTCGTGCGCGAATGCGCGACGCTGGGGATCGGTCGGGTCTGGATGCACCGTTCCGTGGGGCAGGGCAGTTTTTCGCCGGCGGCGGCGCGGTTTTGCGCGGAACACGGCATCGCCTGTTTGCCGGGCGGCTGCCCGATGATGGAACTTTCACCTGATGTGGCCCACCGCTGTATGCGCTGGTTCGTGGCGGGCCGGGTGATGCGTGCGGCCGTTTCCGGTTGATGCGACTCTGCGGGCGCGTATTTAACTTTTCGGAGCGCGGCTTCGAAAAATCACCCTGCCATTACCACCCCACCACCACGCTGCATTGAACCTGGTCGGCCGCGGGCTGGATGAGCAAACGGGCGCTGGAACCCGGCTGTTCAGGATCCGGCCAGGAAATTGCCAGAGTACTGACGTGAAAGAGCGAGACGGCGTAAACCAGCCCGGCGATTTGCGCGGCGTTGATCGCGCCCGTCGCGGACCGGCGATACGCCTTCAGGCTGTTGTTCGCGTCCTGATTGAGGTACAGGGCCTGGACCAGCATGGCATCGCGATCCAGCGATTTCGAAAGCACGAGGGCCAGGATGTCGGCCCGCAGCGATTTTTCTTTATAGGCGGAGGCAAAAACAATCGCGCGATTGTATTCGGAGTACGCGAAGGACGCGGAGCCGATGAAGAGGGCGCCGTACGCGTACCCTGAATTCGGTCGATCCAGGTAAACATTGCCCCAGCCCGGGAGGACCGCCGATCGTCCGATTGCCGGCCAGTCGATGATCGGACCCTGGCGAATTTCGGGTTCCGCTTCTTCGGCGACGGATGTCCCCGCGTCAGATGGGTTTTCCCGATCGACTTCGCGGCCGAAGTCGTGGCGCAGAATTTCG
This sequence comes from uncultured Leptospiraceae bacterium, assembly GCA_964631535.1. GTDB lineage: Bacteria > Spirochaetota > Leptospiria > Leptospirales > Leptonemataceae > CAZVZS01. The sequence continues at coordinate 15,625 of CAZVZS010000078.1, read as the reverse complement.
CGGTCGAACGCCGTCATAGTTCCGTCGTTAAAAGTTTCCGTTTTCAGCAGAACAAGATTCTGATAAAATTCCGCGGAACTGAGGCCCATACCCCGCCAGCCGGCGTTGTGGGCGAAGAGCTTCAACCTGGCGTTTTGTTCCGGAGTGCCGTGTTGCTGGATCCACTCAATGGCTTTGCGCCGGCTCCGCAGTGAGGAGCTGGACAGGTCCTTATACGCGCGCGAGAAGTCCTGAATCGCGATGAATGAATAAAACCAGGCGGTGCCGCCGGCGAAAGCAGGCGGTCTTGTGTAGAGCAGGCCCAGACGCTGCTGACAGGCCTTCCCGGAACAAAAACCTGCTTCGGGCGCGCCGGTTAACAAATCGAGCGGATCTTCCGTGAGCCTGCCGGTGGAGACTCGAAGATCGTCTTTCGACTCCTTCGCTTCAATGACGTAAACGCGTACCGCGGGCTCACGCTTCAGAGAATCGATGCCGGTAACCCGTATGATCCTGCCCCCGTAGCGGATGCGATCATCCGCTTTCAAACGGTCCGGACGGCGCCATTCGCCGGAGGCCAGACGCAAGGGATGCGAGGCCGGCAAATCCAGGCTTTCACCGTTCGCCATGCGAACGCGCGTGAACTGAGAAATCAGCCCGCTGAAAATGCGCGGCAGGGTGGACAGGGTCGTCAGACCGGCCGGATCGATGCTGTCATCCGGGCGCGCCGCGCTGTACTGAAAATTCAGGATGATCCAGTCGCGATGGAGGGGGGCCGCGAAAATCAGGCCACCCGGGTGAAACAATAAAATCGCGAGGAGTACATACGGCAGAGAAGGCTTCACAAGTTGAACGGATTACCCCCCGTAAATGTGGGAAGGGAAATTTTCCCGGATGCGCATAAGAACCGTGTTTTCAGGAAAATTTTGCACCCGAATGCGCGCAGGCGGCGGCGATTATTGCCAGACCGCCAGAACGCCGCCGAAGATCGTGTACGTCAGAATGTACAATCCGTTGTTGATGACGAGCACCATTGTCTTCCGGCCTTCCCACATGGTATTCAGGCTGTGGGTGAGGGCGAAACCGATCCAAACAAGCAGACCGAGCCCCGCGCCACTGACGAAATCCCGGGCCCCGGTGGACGCCACCAGCACCGCGAGAATGATTACAAACGCGAACGAAGCGAAAATCCCACCGGCGAACAGAACCGGCATCTGTTTTTTTTCTTCTTCCGTCATGTCCGACATTTTTCGATCCGGATTGAGACCAAGCGCTTTCATCCAGGGCCGCGCGAAGAGCAGGGGCGAATACCAGATCCAGGACAGGAAAAAATTCACCACCGCGAGTACGATAACCGGAATCCAGGCAAAATCAAAGCTTAACATACACCCTCCATTGAATCGAAGCTGGCGCAATTCCATTCTGGTCGCGGGTTTTGTCGAACGAATTTTTCCTGCCCGACGGCGATTCAGGTTCGGTTCAGATACCCGCGCGCCAGTCGCAATCCGTCGACTTCCAATCGTTTGATGTAGGCCTCGTCCCCGGTCATCCCGAACAGAGCCACCGCGCCTTCGTACAGCATCATGATCCCGTCCGTCAATTCGATCGCCTGCTCCGGTGGCAGCTTTCCTTCCGCGAAGCGGCAACCGCGTAGATACGCGGAAAGTTCCGCGCGCCAGCGGGCGACGACATGATCCATTTCATCCTGAAACTGATCCATTTCACCACGGGCCTGACTGGCGAATCCGGCGAAGGGACAACCGAGGTAGTGGCCGGCCCTGACGTCACGCTTCAACCAGCGCATCCAGGCCCGCCAGAATTGTTCGAATCCGTCGTGGCGGGCGGTCAGAGTTTCCAGAAACGTTAAAAATCGAAAGCCCTGCTTTCGTAGGTACTCGCGGCCGAGATCCGCGCGCGCGGGAAAATACCGGTAAAAACTTTTTTTATAAGCACCCGATTCAGCGATGATGCGGTCCACCGTCGTATTCGCGTACCCTTCCCGATAAAAAAGGTCCACGGCCGCATCCACGATCCGCGCGCGGGGCCCCTCTGTTTGTCTGTTTTTCGCCAAGTTTTCGATCCCCGCCCCAGAAAATATGAGTAGACGAAATAGACTACTCTTTTTTGACTGACGGTAGACGATTTCGTCTACCGTGGCACCGCGATCGCCGGGCGCGGCACTCTGGAGGAGCCCATGAACAATTCGCCGGATTATTACCGAAACATACTGGAACGTTGCGTCGCGGCCTGGAACCGCAGCGACCCGGAGGGGACCGCGTCTTTTTACGCGGCGGAAATGGACTACCAGGATCCGAACGTTCCAGGTGGAATTTTTCGTCGCGAGGATTTTGTCCGCTATTTGCGTATTCTGTTTCGGCAGTGGCCGGTGCAGGAGTGGGTGGCGAGTGAATTGCTCGCCCACGCCACACCGGGCGTATTCACGGCCTGTTACAGTTTCCGGTTCGCGAACAGACGGGGCGTGGAGATCAAAGGGCGGGGGATCGATCGCCTTGAATTCCGGGGCGATCAAATCAGCCGGAACTGGGTCTTCCTTAACGCTGAGGCCTGGCCCCGTTGGGTCCGGGAGGAGTCCCGCGTGCCGGTCGCCGGGCGGGTTTGAACTGGCGGTCCAAAATCGCCTATTATTTGGTTTGTGAAAAATAAGCGAATTCAAATTTCGCGCGATTCGGCATGCCCCAGGCATGCCCCGTCCGCCGCGCGATAGACCGGGTTTGGGTCTCCCCGCCATTTCGTCCGGCGCCCACCCATTAAAATCTTGCCGGCCCGGCCCGGGTCGATTCAGAATGCCCCCGCCGCGGACCTGGTTCGGTTCGCGGCGGGAGGAACCATGGTGTTTGAACTTCACAGGGCCGACGGCTCGACGCGCAGCGTCAAAGGATATCGCAGCGCGGCGCCGGGTGCCGGTGAAAAACGGTACGGATCGGCTCGTTTTCAGGAAAAAGATTTGCCGCCCCGGGTGGATTTACGCCGGCACATGACGGACGTCGAAAACCAGGGTGCCACCAGCAGTTGCGTGGCCAATGCCGTGGCCGGCGCGTACGAATACCTCCTAAAGCGCCATCTGGCCGATGACGCGTACGACGTGTCGCGATTGTTTCTTTATTATAACGCGCGTGAAATGGAAGCGAAGGACGAGATGGTGGACGACGGTACGTTCATCGCCAACGCCGTCAAGAGTCTGAAAGAATACGGGCTCTGTTCCGAGGATACCTGGCCTTTTGAGGAAGCGAGCGTCAACGAAGCGCCTTCGGACGAGGCCTACGAAGAAGGCGCGAAGTTTCTGGTGGAAGAGTACGCGGTCGTGCCGACGGAACTGCACGCCTGGAAACACTGCCTGGCGGAAGGGTACCCGATCGTGTTCGGGCTGACCCTGTTCAACTCGTTCGATAAACACCGCAAGCCGGGTCTTGTGCCTCTGCCCACCACGAAAGAAACCTCGCGCGAAGACCACTCCGGTCACGCGATGCTCTGCGTCGGTTACTCCGACAAAGACCAGGTATTCATCGTGCGTAACTCCTGGGGCGACGAATGGGGCGACGACGGTTACTGTTATATTCCCTATCGTTACATCATGAACCCCGATTTCAACTTCGGCGATAGCTGGCATTTGCGCCGCCTGGACGAGATCGCGCTGGAGGAGGAACTCTGGGGGGACGACGAGTCGATCCTGCCCGATATCGAATCGGAACTCGGCGAAATGTCTGATGAAGATTACCAGGACATGCTCGATGATATGGGCGATTATCCGCCGGAGTATCGCATCGGCCTCATTCTCCTGCACGCGGCCAGCGCGGACGGGGAGGCCAGTGACGAGGAGCTTGAGGGAATCGCCACTTATATGGAGGAAACTCTCCGCCAGCTGGGAGTCGAACTTTCGGCGAATAAAATTCTGAAATTCTGCCGTCGGTCCCTGGGCGACCAGGAACTGTTAACCGATTCGATCCACCTGCTCGGTGAACATTTTTCAAAGGAGCTCCTGGCGGCCATCGTACGTGACGCGCAGGCGATTGTTGGCGTGGACGATCTGGCAGAGGAAGAACGGGCGTTCCTGGATCGGCTCGTGCGGGCCTGGCAGGTCCAGGAGGAACTGGAAGCGGCTGACGAGGAAGATGACGATGAAGGCGAAGACGAGGACGAAGAGGAGGAGGATGACGAAGACGAATAGGCGGGGCCCCCTGGAGTGTTTTCGGGGCCCGTGTTCTTTTCGATTGCTTTTTTTCGCGAGAAAGGCTAAAATCGGACGGTTCACCACCGTTCACCCGTATGGCTTTTCTTGAAAATGGTTCCCCCGACGCGAGCCTCGTCCTCATCGTGGATGACGAGGTCGGCGTGCTCGGCAGTATGACTCATTTGCTGAGCGCGGAAGGCTACCGCGTGCTTTCCGCGACCGAGGCTGGAGCGGGTCTGGCTCTGCTCAAAACATACCCGATCGACGCGGTAATTTCAGATATCATTTTGCCCGGTGTGACGGGAACGGACTTTCTGTCGGAAGTTAAACGCATCGCCCCGGACATCGAAGTCATCATGATGACCGGGGAGCCGGATACCGAAAGCGCCCTGACTTCGCTGCGGCACCACGCGTTCGATTATTTACCGAAGCCGATGGACCCCGATCGATTGTTGCGGGTCCTGGAAAACGCCGTGCGCCTGCGCCGGACGCGGGAGGAAAACCGCGTCCTCCACGCCAGGCTGGAAAACCGCGCGCGCGAACTCGAGGAAATCGTTCGTGATCGGACCGCCGAACTCGCGCGCCTTTCGGGCGTGCTCCTCGGTATCCAGGACGCGGAGCGCGCGCGACTTTCCGGGGAGGTGCATGATAGCATCGGGCAGGCCCTTTTGCTTCTGCGCATGCAGCTTCAATATTTAAAAAAAGATTACGAACAGGTCTCCGTTGAACTCGGCGGCGAACTGGACCGCATCCTCGAATTGTTGATCGAGACGATCGAATCGTGCCGTCGCGTGGCGCGCGCGATGTCCCCGCCCGAACTCCAGGAACTCGGCCTGTTCGACGCGATCGTCCAGCTTTCGCGGACGTTGAAACCCGCCGGAATTGAAATCGAGTGCGACGTGAACGGTACCGCGTCGCTGGACGGCGCGCGCGCTCTGCACGCGTACCGGATCGTCCAGGAATGTTTGACGAACGGAATCAAACACTCCGGTGGGGACCGGATTCGTGTTCTTCTGCGCGGTGCGAACGGGACGCTGGTCTTATCGGTTCAGGATAACGGCCGCGGGATTCAGCCGCGAGAATCGGGCGCCGGGACCGGGATCGGCATGGCGATCATGCGGCAGCGCGCGGCCCTGGCGGGGGGGCACCTCAAAGTCCGTTCCGGATTCGGAATCGGCACCGAGGTCTGCCTGACGCTTTCCATCGCGCGGGACGGCGAGGTCACGTGATGAAAAAAAAAGAACAACCGGATTCGTTTCGAATCATGGTGGCGGACGATCACGCGATGTTTCGCGCTGGCCTGGTTAAGTTGATCCAGGAACAACCCTCGCTCCAGGTCGTCGCCGAAGCGGGCAGCGGCGACGAGTTGATCGAATTTCTTAACCAGAAAGAGTGCGATCTGGTCATCCTCGACATCGGGATGCCCGGCCTCGACGGTTTGAACGCGCTGGCGCTCATCAAAAAAATTCACCGTAGAGTCAGAGTCCTGATGTTGACCATGCACCGCAGCGCGGCGTATTTTAAGAAGGCGGTGTCGAAAGGCGCGGACGGTTATCTTCTAAAAGAAGACGCGTTTGAACGTCTGGTATGGGCCGTGCAGGAAATCCGCGCCGGTCGCAAGGCGTTTTCGCCCATCCTGACCGCGGAGATCATGGAATCGATCGCCGAGGACCCGGTGGAAGAGGGGGCCCTTTCCCTGCTTTCGCAGCGCGAAAAAGAAATTCTATCCTGCGTGGCCCGGGGCATGACCAGCAAGGCCATCGGCCAGGAGCTCGATCTGAGTCCGCGCACGGTGGAAAATCACCGCGCGCGCATCCTCGAAAAACTCGGCCTGCCCAACAACGCCGCACTCATTCGATTCGCGGTGTCGAAGAAATTGTTGTGAGAGGCGCGAGCGGTCCTCAATTTGATGCGCATGATCCAGATCACGGAGATGTTCGAGGGTCTCGTCTCGTTCGCCGTGCGCGGTGATCCTGCTCCAGAACCGGAGTCCGTGGGATTGCCAAATCACTGCCGTCGCATTCGAGCCAGCCTTCGGGAATCGCCGGTGTGCCGGAGAAATCGCGGTGCCAGGCCACGATGCTTCCGCTCGGGGCCAGCCGCTTTTCCAGGCGCGAAAAATTACGGTTGAGCTGGGCGTCCACGCTCGCACCCCCGCAAACGCGCGAAAACTCAATTTTCAGCCACCGGTTAGGGGTTTTTACTCAGAGGGGAAGTAATCTCCCCCATTGCGAAATCGCCCGATTCTGCCATACTTGTCGGTATGAAAAGTCCGGCACGCCTGTTGATTGTGGACGACGAACCAAACGTCGCCGCATCGTTGCGACTGATCCTCGAGGAACTCGGCTGCGAAGTCCTGCTGGCTTACGACGCGACCTGTGCCTGCGAAATTCTGAAAACCAGGACCGTCGACGTCATTCTGTCCGATATCAACATGCCGGGCATGAAAGGCACCGAACTGCTCACCTGGCTCAATACAAACTTACCCGACACCAAATTAATTTTCCTGACCGGCTATCCTGAAACTGAATCCGCCGCCTTCGGGGTCCGGGCGGGGGCCCTCGATTATTTCACGAAACCCTTCGATCCGATCGAAATCCAGAAATCCGTTTTGCGCGCGCTTGAGACCGGACGGCGCCGTTTGATCGAAAAATACCACGATTCTCTGACCGGCCTGCCCGGCTTCAGAACCTTTCGCGAAATCTTGCGGACAAAAATTAATGGCGAACCCGTCAACGCCGTCCACGCTATTTTTCTCATCGACCTGCACGGCCTGGGATTCATCAACAACAGCCTCGGCCACGACGAAGGCGACCGTGTTTTGAAAAGCGTCGCGCGCGATTTACTGACCTTCGAACCGGAGCGGACGACCGTCGCGCGCGTGGGCGGGGATATTTTTATCATGCTCGTGGAGGACGTCGAAAAAAAAGGCGCCGGTCTTTTCGCGGAACTCCTCCTTGAGCGCATCCAGCGGCGCTGGGGTCCGGAAGAACATTTTTTGAGCGCCAGCATCGGCGTTTCCCTGTATCCGGCGGACGGCGGCAGGGTGCAGGATTTGATCGACCGGGCCGAAAACGCCCTGGCGAACGCCCGGCGCAAGACCCGTCTCGTACATTTTTTCGATCCGATCGAAGCGAACGGCAAGCAGTCGCGCCGACTGATGGAACAGCGCCTGCGGCGCGCGCTTGATCGGGGGCTATTTCGCCTGTACTACCAGCCGAAGCAGGATTTGCGAACGGGCGAACTGGTGGGCGCCGAAGCCCTGGTGCGACTCGTCGATCAACCGGACGCCCCCGGGCCCGCCGTGTTCATTCCGGTGGCCGAGGAAACCGGCCTCATCCTGCCCCTGACCGAATGGATCGTAAACGAGGTGGGCCGCATGCTCGCCGCGCGCCACGAACAGGGCCTCCCCGTCGTTCCGATCGCCATCAATTTTTCACCCCGGATTCTCCATCAGGTCGATTTGGCGGCGCGTCTGGAGTCCACCCTGCGCGAATTTAATCTTTCGCGGTCCTGTCTTGAAATCGAACTGACCGAAACGGTGATGCTCGAGCGCGACGAAGTCGTACTGGCCAACCTGCGCGCCATCGAACAGTTGCGGATCCCCATCACACTGGACGACTTCGGGACGGGTTATTCCTCGCTTTCTAATCTGCGCCATTTCCCGATCCAGAAGTTGAAAATCGACCGCGGGTTCGTGCGCGAAATCCTGGAAAACCCCGTCGATCGCGCCATCGTGGACGCTTCGATTCGCCTGGGGACGGCGCTCGGTTTGAAAATAATCGCCGAAGGCGTCGAAACAACGGAGCAGCTTGAACTTTTACGATCAATTGGATGCGACGAGATCCAGGGTTATCTTTTTTCCAGGCCGCTTCCGGAAGAAGAGTTTCACGCCTTCGCGGAGCGAATCGGACCCGCGGCCTTGCGTCTGTGCTGACAATCGGCGAATAATAGTAAATATTTTAAACTAAAATAGAGAGGAAAATTTATGGAAACGAAAAATATCTGGAATCGAATCGGAAGTCCGCTGCTGAAGACCTCCATCCGCACGCGACTTTTTTTCATTCTATTCTGTGTCACGATCCCGCTGCTTGCCCTGACAGGCCTGCTGGTTTCGGTTGAGGTGGAGGCGATCAGCAAACTGTCGGTGGAACGCTCCGGCACGCGCCTGCTCCTGCCGCTCTTCGGTCTACTGGCTC
>CAZVZS010000078.1:6054-7248 GCA_964631535.1 uncultured Leptospiraceae bacterium | reverse complement strand
ACGTGCCGCGGTAATCCTGGCGGCTTCCGGTAACGGGGAAGGCCTGAGCGCCCTGGACCGTGAGATTGACAAATCCGTTGCCGATCTGGACGCGGTGGGTCTGGCCGATCTGCCGCCAGGGTTCCCCCGTCACTGGAGCGAAATTAAATCCGCGATCGAACGAGCCCGCGCGGGCGGACAGGACGTGAACGGAGCCGTGGCCGCCCATGGCGCGGTCGAAGGCAAACTGACCGCCGCGATTGAGGCGGTCGCCTGGGAAACCGGGCTCATGCTCGATTCGGACGAGAATACCTTTCGCATGATCAACCAGTCCATGAGCAATCTGCCGCGGATGATTTCGTATCTTGGAAAAACGCGGGTTATTCTCGCGAAATCGGGTCACTTGAGTCCGGAGGACGCAGCCGCTCTGCCCGTTACCATGGAACGCGCCATCGATCGCCAGAAGTACGTGATGAGCGCGGTGCAGGCCGTGTACGGCTACAGCTTCGTCCGCGAGCAGATGCAGACCGCGGTGGACACGGCCATGCGTGAACACGACGCGCTCTGGCGCGATCTCGGCGGCGCGCTCGCGAGCGGGGCAACCCAGGTGGATTCCGCGCAGTTGCGTCGTCAGTCCGCCCTGGCCGCGGACTCGTATCGCGATTTCGCCGATCGTATGTTACGGACGATCGATTCGTTGATAGAGGAACGTCGGTCCGCCGGGATTCGTAAAATTTACACGGTCATGGGTCTCGTGGGCGGGTTTATCGTGTTGACCGTCGCGCTGTTGTACTTCGTGATCCGGAGCATTACCAGCCCGCTGAACGCCGCGGTGAGTCGTGTGAAGGATATTTCGGAAGGAGAAGGGGATCTGACCCGCCGCATCGACGTGGTTTCGACGGACGAAGTGGGCAATCTCGGTAAGTGGATGAACAATTTCATCGGCAGCCTGGATGAAATGGTCGCGCGGGTGTACTCGGTGAGTTCGCGCCTCGGCGTATCGTCCGAAACGCTTTCGGCGGCGTCCCAGAGTCTTTCGAGCGGGACGGAGGAAGTATCGCAACAATCGCAGTCGATCGCGTCCTCCGCTCTGCAGATGAACCAGAATATGCAGGTGCTTTCGTCCGCTCTGGAGGAAATGTCCACTTCGATCGGCGAGGTTTCCCGCAAGGCGAGCGAAGCCGCCGGCGTGGCGGGGACCGCCAACTCCGCGGC
>CAZVZS010000078.1:0-6044 GCA_964631535.1 uncultured Leptospiraceae bacterium | reverse complement strand
TCAAAGAACTGGGCGATAGCGCCCGCCAGATCGGGCAGGTGATCGAGACAATTGCCGGCATCGCGGCTCAGACGAATCTCCTGGCCCTGAACGCCGCGATCGAAGCGGCCGGCGCGGGGGAAGCGGGTAAAGGGTTCGCGGTCGTGGCCGCCGAAGTCAAGGAACTGGCCCGCCAGTCGGCCGCGTCATCCGAAGAGATCAAGGTCAAGATCAACGGTATCCAGGACAGCGCCCTGCGGGCCGTCGGCGCGATCGAATCGATCACCCGCGTCATCGCCCAGGTGAATGAGATCAACATGGCCATCGCCTCCTCCGTGGAGGAGCAGTCGATTTCCGCCCGCGAGATCGCCGCGAACGTGACCCAGGCATCGGCCGCGTCCAACGAGGTGACGATCAACATCAACGGCATCTCCTCGGCGGCCCGGAGTGGGGCGGCGGACGCCGAACAGACGGCCAGGCTGGCCGGTGATTTGCTGCGGCTGGCGCAGGACCTTTCGACGATCGTGAATAAATTCAAATTCACGACCGAAGCCGCGCCGGTTACGCGCGCCGCGTAAGCGCGTTCCAGGCAATTCGAGTGCGATACGGGGCGGCCGGGGACGGTCGCCCTTTTTTTATACTGCCGCCCGTTCACCGGCTCAAGAATCAATTTATGCTTGCGAAAAATTGGCCCTTGTCGCAAATGGTTAGATATCGAATTAAATGTTCCGGGAGGATTGCGATGATATTTTTCACAGTGAACGAGGGCACCGGCATTCTGCGGTTGAATATAAATGAAACGAACAGTCTCGATCTGGAGAGTTTTCGTCGACTGAGCGATACCCTGGGCATGGCAGAGGACGCGGGCGTCCGGGCGCTTGTGATCGAGAGTGCCCGGCCCGGTGTTTTCTCCCAGGGTTTGAATCTTGCGGGCATCAGCGCAGAGGTGTCGCCCGCATACAGGGACGAGTTCCTCGCCCACTTTTATGAAGTCCTGCGCCGGGTGTACTGTTTTTCGGCGCCGGTCATCGCGGCCGTAACCGGTCACGCGATGGGTTACGGCGCCATGCTCGCGATCGCGAGCGATTTTCGGTTCGGACTCGATGGCGCGCGGATCGGACTGCCCGAAGTGAAGCTCGGCATCGCGGTACCCGCGCTGGTCTCCATGATGCTTCGTGATATCGTCGGCGGGCGTATCGCCAGCCAGCATGTTCTGGACGGTACCCCGTTCAAGGCCTCGGAGGCGGGCACGATCGGACTGTTCGACGATGTGTTCCCCGGGGAGGGCGATGTAATTCTGGCCGGGCGAAAGCTGGCGCGCCGGCTGGCGAAAAATTCCCACCAGGCTATTGTCGCTTCCCGGGCCGCCGTGCGTTCGCTTGCGGGTGATCTCGACCGAATAATAAAGGAAGATCTTGAGCGTTCTCGTCAGTCGCTGCTCACGGGTGATGCCCGCGAAGGCATCGCGGCGGCGATCGCCGGTCGTCGACCCGTTTTTTCCGGGGCGTGATCCAGGCGAGCGTCCCGGATATCATCGCCTGTAATCCGGACGCGCTCAAAATTTTTTATCACGGTTGATGTGGGTGTAAATCCTATCGAGCAGAGGATACAGGCGTTCGGATTCGTCCGGAGTCAGGCCCCAGAGTTCCAGGGATAAAATCGCGCTGCTGATCCGGTTCGCGACCGGACGAAACGCGAGCCCCTTCTTCGTCAGAACGATCCGCGTTTCGCGACCGTCCTCCGGCGACGATTCCTTGCGGACCAGGCCGAGTTGTACGAGTTTACCGACCAGGACCGTGACCGTCGGTTTGCGTCTTTCAATCGCGCTGGCGATCTGCGACATGTTGCGGCTCCCGGCTTTGCGCAGCAGGTACGTGAGGATTTCGAAGTGCGAGGCGCTGAGCTGTTCGTAACCGTACGTCGCGAGCCTGGCCTCGACCGTTTTTGTGAGAAATTCTCCCAGGCGTCCAAGATACTTTACAGAATGAAATCTTTTTCTTGAACCCATGAATGTCTAAAATGTGGGCAGGATCGGCGCGTCAACGCAATGATCCAGGTAATGATTCCCGGTGCCCGCCAGCGGATCCGCCACCGCAGATCCCACCCCTTGCTGCCGAAAAATTCAATAATTTAATGAAAATTTAATTAATGAAAATTTAATGGGGTCACGGAAATGCTGCTCTGGAGGGCCTCGCGACCCTCCGCCATTTTGTCAGGGCCCCCCCGGCCCCATGGGTACGTATGGAACACGGAACATCTTTACTCACCGACATCGCGCTCGGTATCGTATTCGCCGTAGGCGCGGCCATACTCGCCCGGTTTCTCCGCCAGCCGCTGCTCCTGGGGTACGTGGGCGGGGGCATCATCCTCAGCCACCACATGGGCCTTTCGCTGGTGAAGAGCGAAGAGTCGATCGAGATCATCTCGGAGATGGGCCTCATCTTCCTGCTCTTCATCATCGGTCTTGAAATCAATCTGCGCGAACTGGCCCGCATGGGTCGTTCCATCATCATCCTGGGGGTTTCGCAGTTCGCGCTCAGCGTCGGCATCGGTCTGGTGGCTCTTCAGCTCCTGGGCGGGTACATCGGCGATAGTAAATTCGGCCTGGTGTACCTCGCGGTCGGATCATCGCTCAGTTCCACCCTGATCGTGGTGAAACTTTTACAGGATAAGTTCGAAATCAAAACCCTGGGAGGTCGGCTCACGATCGGCATCCTGGTGTTCCAGGATATCTGGGCGATTTTATTCATGGGCCTCCAGCCCAATCTTGAAAAACCGGATCCCCTGACCATCGGGCGTTCGGTCGGCGCCGTTGTGATCCTGATCGTGCTGGCCTTCGTGCTCAGTCGTTACGTTCTGTCGAAATTATTCAGCTGGGCTTCGCGTACGCCCGAACTCGTGCTGCTTTCTTCGATCGCCTGGTGTTTCGTAGTGAGCGGGGGCGCCAGGGTGCTGGGTCTTTCCCTGGAAATGGGCGCCCTCATCGCGGGCGTGAGCATCGCCGCGTTTCCGTACGGCAACGACGTCATTTCCAAACTGGGCGGTGTGCGCGACTTTTTCGTGACCCTGTTTTTCGTGGCGCTCGGCATGAAAATTCCGGTCCCGGACGCGAATACCCTGGCGATCTCGGCTTTTCTACTCGTGTATATTTTCGCCAACCGCCTGCTCACGATTGTACCCGTTTCGATCGCGCTCGGCAACGGGCTGCGGGCCGGTTTCATCACGGCTTTGAACTTATCGCAAATTAGCGAATTTTCGCTCGTGATCCTTGCGCTGGGCGTGGGCTACGGCCATATCGACGCGGGGCTTTCGTCCCTGGTACTGACCGCGATGATCATCACGTCCGTGGTATCGACCTACGTGATCAAGTTCAACGATACGATCGCGTCCGTGTTCGTGCGGCTGTTCGCACGCACCGGACTGCGCGATACGGCGGCGGCTTCCGGCGGGGAAAGCGGCGGGGGACACGGCCACGGTTCGGCCGACATCGTCGTGCTCGGTTATTTCCGGATCGCCCGCGCGTTTCTCGATCGGCTGAAAACGCGCCACCCGGACTGGACCGGTCGTACCTTGATCGTGGACTACAACGCGGCGCTCTCCGGTCAGTTGCAGGCCGACGGGTTTGGCTGGGCCTACGGCGATCTTTCGCATCCGGAGACACTCGGCCACTGCGGGATTGAAAACGCGAGCGTCGTCATCTGTACGATTTCGGACACATTCCTCAAGGGGATCACCACCCGTCGCCTCTTACAGAATCTTAAGCAACTCGCGCCGAACGCCCGGATTGTCATGGTGGGCGAAGACGAAAACGACCGCGCGGAACTGCTCAGAATGGGAGCGGCCCATGTGGTCGTGGCGGGTGAAGTGGCCGGTCACGATCTATTCGAAAACGTCAAAGGTCTCGTGAACGCGGATCCCGCGCACGCGGCCTGAGCCGCCAGCCCGCGCGCCCGGATTACGGATTTTCGTTTCCGCGCAGAGGCGCCACGTCCTTTGCCGGAGTAACTCCGAACAAACGTTTGTACTCCCTGTTAAACTGCGAAGCGCTTTCGTATCCCACCTGGATGGCGGCCATACTGGCATTCAGTCCATCCTGAATCATGAGGGCCCGTGCCCGGTGCAGACGGACGTTCTTGATATACTGGAGGGGCGATGTATCGGCCACGGCCTTGAAACTGCTGTGAAACGTAGAGCCGCTCATGTCTAATTCTTTCGCCATTTTTTCGATGTCAAAATCAGCGCTGTATGACTCATGGATTTTCCGCAGTACCTTCGATATCTGGAAAAACCGTTTGCCCTGATGCGCCAGAGCCTGAAGAATCTCGCCTTTTTCGCCCCGCAATACTCGATAGATAATTTCTTTTTTTATCATCGGTGCCAGCACCTTTTTGTCTTGCGAATCAGCGAGTACAAACAAAAGCCGCATGGTCGCGTCATACAGGGCCGCGCTCATGGGAGCGGTATAGATCCCCTTTGGCAGAGAATGAATTTCATTGCGGAGATCATCCAGTTCCAGTAAGATCTCGCCAACTTCGATCGGGTCAATGGTAATTGTTAAACCCAGGATCGGCGTGCCTGGCCCGGCTGTTCCTTCGCATTCAGCCGGCAGCGGTACCGGGAGGACGAGATACCGCGACGGGTCATAGGCATATTTGTCGTTTCCCAGGTAGACCCGCTTTTCTCCCTGCGCTAAAATAATGATTTCTGAATTATATGCGATGGGCGCGCGGGGAAACGAATGGTCAATTCGAAATAAATTGATCCCCTTTATGGAAGTGTGAAAAATAGTTTCTTCCGGCAGTATCTCCGAAAACAGCGCGGCCAGTTTTTTCTGTTTTTTGTGCATTTATTTCCGCAAGCCAATCATGCCGAATTTTGCAGAAATGTATAATAAAATCCCCGATTTCGCAACATTTTTTTCCGCTTTCCGCAGTTTCAGGCAATAATAAACAGAATCAGGTATTGCGAACGATTTCGATATCATGTAAATTTTCAGGTGAGGGTATCAACGTTATGAAAGAAGTTAATCTTGGATCACAGGGCCTGCGCGTACCAATGGTCGGCCTGGGTTGCATGGGCATGTCGGATTTTTACGGGACATCCTCAGAAGCGCAAAATCTTCGTGTTCTCGACCGGGCGGCGGACATCGGGTGCACCTTCTGGGATACATCCGACATGTATGGCCCGTTTACGAATGAAATTTTGTTGTCAAAGGCGCTCAAAGGGCGCCGCGACCGAATCACCCTATCGACCAAATTTGGCATTTCGCGCGGCGAAGACGGCAGCTGGCAGGGTATTAAAGGAAATGCGGATTATGTTAGAGCTTGCTGCGATGCTTCCCTGAAGCGCCTCGGCACAGATTATATTGATCTCTACTATCAGCATCGCGTGGACCCCGCGACACCGATCGAGGAAACTGTGGGTGCCATGGCTGAGCTCGTACAGGCGGGGAAAGTTCGTTATATCGGACTGTCTGAAGCGGACCCGGAAACCATCGCTCGCGCCCACGCGGTTCATCCAGTCAGCGCGCTCCAGACCGAGTATTCCCTGTGGTCGCGGGACGTTGAGGTCGAAATTCTGCCGGCAATCAGGCGACTGAACATCGGATTTGTCGCGTACAGCCCGCTTGGCCGGGGATTTTTAACCGGGGCCATCCGGTCACGAAACGATCTCGAACCCGGGGACTGGAGGCTTGAGAACCCGCGATTCAGCGCGGATGCGATGGCCAGAAACAGCCGGCTGGCGAATACTGTGGTTGAAGTCGCGGCGGAGATGAAAACTACCGCGGCCGGGGTCGCGCTGGCATGGGTTCTTTCGCAGGGTGATTCCCTCAGCGCGATACCGGGCACACGAAGAACTGAACGCCTGGAGGAAAACTGGGCGTCACAAGAAATAACTTTACGAACGGAACACCTCGAACGTCTTGAGTCCCTTATCAATCAGGGTATAGCGGGGAATCGGTATTGACCCGGATTATGCATGAAACTAAAATATGATGCGCCCCACAGGTATACGCAGGCCGGCTGTACGGCCCTCCGTGGCCGAACAGCCGGCGCTTCGCCCTC
>CAZVZS010000077.1:0-21525 GCA_964631535.1 uncultured Leptospiraceae bacterium | reverse complement strand
TGCATGGACGGTCCGGAGGAGCCGCGTTCATTGCCCCGGTTATCGCGTTCGGGGCCGCCACGGTCGCGTTCATTGCCCCGCGATTCACGGTCACCGCCGCGCTCCGGCGCCGGGCCGCGCGATTCACGGTCACCCCCGCGGTCGCGATCACCACGATCCCGGCCGCGGCCGCGGCCACGACCACGACCCTGGTCGCTATCGCCATCGGTATCTTCGGGCGGGCCGCCACGATCACGATCACCGCCGCCTCCGCCGCCACGTCCGCCGCGGCGACCGCGTCCACCCCGGCCTCCGCCATTGCTGCCGCTGTCCCGGTTGTCCTCAATGACTTCGGCGGCGCGCGTGAAGATCATTTTCCCCGCGGCGGTCTGGATAATGGAGGTGACATTGACCCGAACCGATTTTCCGAGCAGATTACCGCCGTTTTCGATCACGACCATCGTTCCGTCTTCCAGATAGCCGATGCCCTGGTTTTCGTCTTTGCCTTCTTTGATGACGTCGATCAAAATATCCTCGCCCGGCAGTACGACCGGTTTGAGGGCATTGGTCAGGTTGTTGAGGTTGAGGACCTGCACGCCCTGGAGTTCGGCCACCATGTTCAGATTGAAGTCGTTGGTGATCAGTTTCGCGCCCGTTTCACGGGACATGCGCACGAGTTTCGCGTCGACCTCGCGGATGTCGCTGTAGTCGCGGTAGCTGATTTTGACTTTGACCGAACTGTGGTTCTGGAGTTTGTTCAACATTTCCAGGCCGCGTCGTCCGCGGTTGCGTTTGATCGGATCGGGTGAATCGCTGATGAGCTGGATTTCCCGCAGAACGTAATTCGGGATGATGAACGGACCGTCGATAAAATGCGTTTCGGCGATGTCGAGGATCCGTCCGTCGATGATGACGGAGGTATCCAGGATTTTATCGCGCGCGCCGACCGAACCGTCCGATCCGTCCTTACCCGCGCCGATTTTCGACAGAAAATAATCCGCCGCGAGCTTGCCCGTGATTCCGAAAAAGAGAACCGCCACCAGGAACACGGCAAGGGCTTCTTTCTGGAGCGCCGCCTGAAATTCGAGAAAAACGTTCTGTAAGAGAAAGGCCGCCAGCAGACCGACCAGGCCGGCCACGGACAGCGATAAAACCTGTTCGGTACTCACGCGCCGGAGCAACACGTCCAGGTACAGGAGGCAAACCGAAAGCGCGAACACCGCGATTACCGAAGGCAGCGTCGAAGGAAGATCGAAAAATTCGTTTCCCGCCGCGTTATAATTTAAAACAAGCGCCAGGACCGCCGCTGAAAGGGCGACCAGGAGCCTCAGTATGTGTTTCATAACTCAAATCCATTGTCTGAAATTTGAGCCAGTGAATGGAACTATGCGCAAAGCCCGTCAGAAGATACGTCAGTTGACCGAGGACAGAACCTCGGAGATCAGGTTCCCGGCCTCTTCCTGGCTTACTTCTCGGGTGAGTGCGATCTCAGTGGAGATTAAATTGTAAGCGGATTCGTACAGCCGTCTTTCCATGAGGGAAAGTTCTTTATCTTTGGCGCGTTTGTAGAGGTCCCGGCAGACCTCCGCCACCGAATAGATAGAGCCTGATTTCACCTTATTCATGTTATTTTGATAGCGTATCTTCCAGTCCTCTTCCGTTTCTACCTCCTCTTTCTTGAGCAGGTCGAGGACCTTTTTCACGTCCTTTTTCTTAATGATGGGCCGGATGCCTATTTCCCGGGCTTTCTCCACGGGAATGGTGACCTTCATTTTGCTGTTGTCGATTTCAAAGATGTAACAGGGCTTGCGTTCGCCCAGGATCACCTGATTTTTGATAGAACAGATTTTCCCGACCCCGTGCATGGGATAAACAACGTAGTCACCCACATCAAAGGTGGACTCTTGCGGTTGTTTTTTCGATTTCTTTGCGGGCATAGTATGTCCAATTTAGCTCTGACTACAAAAAAAGAGCCCGGGGCACGATTGTCAAGGATTTTATCAATTCGGGAATTTTTTCAGGGGATTATGTCGCCCGGGCCTCGCGGTGCCCGAAATGTTCCATATGGGCGCAGGGCAGGGCAACCGCATTCGAATTTCGGTACCGGGCACGGCCGTTCTTCTTGCCGTTCTGCTGGGCCTGTGGGTGGGGGTCGATCCCGCGCGCGCGTCCGAAGGCGGGAACGGCAAGGAAGTCAAAGCCCAGATCCTGGCGGAGCGGGGCCTCGTCCTGGATGAGCGCTTTCTCAAAACGCTCAATCCCGCCATCAGCAATTACGGTTCCGAAACCGAAAAAGCCGTTTATAAACGCCTGATCAATCTGCATCTCAAGACGCGCGTCTATTTTCTGGCGTTTCAGTTCGGTGCCGCGTACAAACATGTGCGCCGAACCCAGGAAGTCCTGTTGAAACTGTACGGTCAGGTGGTGGACCGATCACGGGTGCGGATCCATAAACGTCTGACGACGCACGCCGAAATGGTCATCAAAGACCATTATAACGTTAAGGCGAAGAAATACCTTTCGCTGGGCCTGCGCGATCTGGAAGTGGCCCGGCAAAAAACGGTCGTCAGTTACAACCGCGATCCCTGGCTGTACGCGGAACGTTTGAACGATCTGGAAGAAGCGCTCAAGTTGACCCGCCACGCGAATCGTTATGTCATGCTGCTGGATATCGAATACGGTTCGATCTATCGCCTGGATCGCCCCGAACGGCAATCGTTTCCCGAACTGCGGCTGGTCATTACGTCCGGCTTTCCGAGCGACACGAAGGTGAAACTCCTGGAGCACGACGACAACTACTTCAAAGTGGGCACGGAATCGGTCGATTTATTCACCATTTACCACGAAGAGCCCGATTTTAATCTCCTCGAGGGCGAACTGGCCGGCTGGGATAAGCCGGACATTCTCGTGACTCCCCAGGATTTGCTGCCCGGCAAACCCGAAGACCTTGCCACGAATCCAGGCATGTAATCGCGGCGCGTTCGCGGTACCCGATTGATCTTTCCGCTTGCCATAAACTATATATTTTTTATATTATGACCTGTCCTCGGTCAGGCGGGGGATAACTGTCTTATTCCCCATGAAACCCTTTGCGCGTAAAGTCCAATATTCCTTTTTTTCCATCGTATGCGCCTCCGGTTTGACCACGGCCTGTCTTCGGGAATTTCCCACGGTCGATGGGATCGGCGTGCTGGCCTTGTTTTCGGCCGGTGACGACATCGGTTCAACAAATTCCACGAGCGAATCCGGGTTAACCCTGGGTGGAACGGTAAGTGGCCTAACAGGAACGCTCATCCTGGAAAACAACGCAACGGAAACGGTTTCGATCAACGCCAGCGGCAGTTTCGCGTTCGCGCGGAGGTTTCTAAGTGGTGAGTCGTATAACGTAACCATACAATCCGCTCCGGCCACGCAGGTGTGTTCGATCCAATCGGGGAGCGGTGTCTTTGCGGCCGCGAGTGTCACTTTTTCCGTGCAATGTTTAAGCCAGAACAATATTCCCGCCACCGCGCCTGCGGTCGTTTCCAGTACGCCGGCGGGCGGAGCGGTCAATGTCGCACCCTGTAGCGGAACACCCTGTTTCGCCCGCCTTGTTTTGCGATTTGATCAAACGATGGACACGGGCGTCTCGCCGGCGATTTCCGCCCAGGTCAGCGGGAATACAACTGGCGTTTCGATTGTCTCTTCATTCTGGTCCAGTACCAATTTTGTTGATGATTCGGTGACGATCAGCTTGAGTTGGGTCCAGCTTCCCGAGAACAGCTCAATCACCATCACATTTCCACAGAGTAACTATCAGGACCTGGAAGGTCTCGGTCTCGCCGCGAATTACGTGTTAAATTTTTCGAGCGGAATTGGTGGTTTTTACCAGACCGCGGCAAGCGGACAGGTTACCTGTTCGAACGGAACTACCGAAGCCGCCTGTCCGCACGGCGTTTACGGACAGGATGGCGATTACGCGGGAGTTTTATCGGCGCGAAGTTTTTCGGGTCCGGATAATTCGGTTTTTTCTACCGATTATACGACGCGGGATGCGGTTACCGGTTTGACCTGGGCCACCTGTCCCCAGGGAATGACCTATACCGCAGGGGATTGTACTTCAACAGTTACAACTACCAGTTGGTACACCGCGTTGAATGCCTGTGCGGGTCTGAACCTGGCGAATGCTGGTTCGGGGTACGGGGGACAGACCGGCTGGCGTTTGCCCACAAGACGGGAATTTCTGTCGCTTTCGAATTTCGGGTCGTTTGCTCCAGCCATCGATGTTAGTTCATTTGACTCATTGCCGAATTCCGGCCCTTTCTGGGTGGCAACTACTTCTCCCGCCGCCGCCAGTTTCGCGCCTGCAACCGATATTGCAAACGGAATCGATTTCCAGACGACGAAAGGGTCGGCTGCGGCGACGCGCTGTGTGACGGGGAATGGGAGTTCCCGCAGTTTAACCGACAACGGGGACGGTACGGTAACGGATGGGTTGAGCGGTCTGGTCTGGATGAAATGCTCATTCGGGCAAACAGGCTCCACTTGCGCGTCTGGCGTTCCAGTCACCGCCACCAGCGACGCGGCGATCACCCAGTGCGAAGGTTTGACTCTGGGCGGCAGATCGGACTGGCGACTGCCCGGAATTCACGAATTTCGTTCAATTCTTGATTTTTCGCGAAGTGCGCCACCGATCGATCCCGGGGTCTTCGTTTCCCAGGCCGCGGTATACGCAACATCCACAGACGGGTTCAGCGCGCCAGCCAGCATCTGGGCGCTGGACCTCGCCGGCACGGGCAGTATGGTGATTGAGTCGCGCGGCAATTCGTTGCGTTTTCGGTGTGTGGCCGGGCCATAGCAGCGGCGCGTTCGCGGTACCCGATTGATCTTTCCGCCTGCAGGCTATTTTTAGAACAGTTGCAGGAACCGCGCGAACCGGAAGATATTCTGCATTGTTTTTTGTTGTTCGAAGAGAGCGGGGGTCGTGAGGATTTTCATGACCACGTCTTCGGGAAGGTTTTTCATTTCGTGAAAACTGGTTTTGTACTCTTCCACGGGCATCTTGCCGCAGAAGATATTCGCCTGGAACTGGTAAATGCGGTGTTCCATTAAAAATCGCAGTGTATCATAGTCCTCCACGGCCTCGGCCGTGATCGTCGCTTCGCGGTTGTCCGCCAGACGTTTGCAATAGGCGATGAACGCGAGGTTATCGAGGAATTTCGTTTTATCTTCGTCGTGTTTGAACTTGAAGCTGATCGGATCGAGTTTGAATTCCTTGATCATCTGGCCCAGGTCCAGAACAACCTGGTGGCTCTGGCTTTTGACTCCGAAATCGTCCGCGGCGAACGTAATTCCGTAGTTAAAAAAATCCATGCAGACGTCTTTGAGGTACCGTTCCCCCTCTTCGTACGGTTTTTCGACGAGTTCAAGGCGGATGTTGTGCGGGTTCAAACCCTTCGCGTGAAGCAGACGGCTGAGTCGGGTTACGCGTTCGTGGCGCGCGAACGTATCGATCAGCGTCTGGGGCGAAATGTTAAACTTCAACAGACCAGGCGCGGACGCGCAGGATATGAGCAATTTTTCCAGGATCAAGAGTTCAATGCGGTTGAGATCCTGATCGGGCGGAATATCATTGATCAGGTCATGGTAGCCGTGGTAGATCTGGCCGCCCACGAACACCTCGCCGCCGCGTACGGAAAACGTATGCGCGTGTTCGTCGAAATAGACCGTCGGTTGGATGACCGCGTCCTGCGAGCTTGCGGAAAAATACGAGTTGGCCCGGTTGAAATAGGTCCAGCTCCAGCGAACAAGGTTGTCGTTCAGATTTTTTTCGGACGAGTTGTACAGCTCCTGGAAAATTTCATCGCGACTGGAAATATAATTACACTGCGTGCGCGCGATGCCGAAATCGAAGCGGCACCGGCCCTTGCGCAGGCATTCCTCGTGGAACCGACCGACCGCGTTGTCGATATTGGGCAGGGGCCCCCATTCGTTGATCGGCGAAATCCCCATCAACAGGACCTGGATGGTGTCGATGTAATGAAATCCGAATTCGACTTCTTTGATGTCAAGAATACTGCGGACTTCGTGGCGGACGTGCTGCACGAAATCGAGCAAATCCAGGCCCTGGATCGTAGCGAATCGAATCAAAAACAGGGGTTTGCCGCGGTTTGTGTCGACAAACGTAGCCTTAAAACTTTCGATATCTTTGAGACCGAAATATTTTTCCGATCGATTCGGTTCCCCGGGCCCGGGAAACTGCGGATCGGCGGCCATTGACCGGGCATCTGCCGAAAGGTTCGCTTCATTCCCGGGCGGGTTCAGTTCATCGTTTTCCATTCTGGTTCACTTACGAGCGCGAGCCCGGGACGAGCCTGCCGTCCGATCATCGCAGAACCAATTCCATGCGGTTTTACGATGAGTCTTATCAGCCTGGTTTCATTTTTATCTGTCAAGATTTAATCGAATTTCCTGTCCGGTTTCAAGATCGGCCGGTCATCCCGGGTTGACAGAAGGGACCTGACCATGAGATTGGGCGTGGCGTGAATTTCAATTTCCGCCGGGTGACCCGGAAGCGGGTCAGGGTCCAGGTCCGTCGCGGGGACCGGTCACGGAAGGGGGACTTGTTTGAAAATCGCCGTTTATCCTGGCTCTTTCGATCCCTTTACGAACGGACATCTGGACATAGTGGACCGGGCCAGCGCGCTTTTTGATAAACTCGTAGTCGCGATCGCGGTCAATTCCAGCAAACAGGGATTGTTTTCCCTTGAAGAACGACTGGCTCTGATCCAGGCAGTTCTGGCCGGACGCCCCGGAGTGGAAGTCACCCATTTCACCGGGCTCCTGGTCGATTTTACGGAAAAAATCAACGCCAACGCGATCGTGCGGGGCATCCGGGCGGTCACCGACTTCGATTATGAATACGCGATTTTTCAGGTGAACCGCGAAATGAACCCGCGCGTGGAAACCGTGTTCCTGCTCGCGAGCAAAGAGTATTCGTACCTTTCCAGCACCATCCTGAAAGAGGTGGCCCGGTACGGCCGCAGCGTTTCGGAATACGCGCCGGCCGTGGTTGGCCATGCCCTGCTCCAGAAATTCGGACACATTTAGCGTTTCCCGGTTTTGTTGCCATGAATTCCGCACCCCGAGCCGTCCTGGACACGACCATCGAGATTGCCGCGCCCGAATTTATCGTGTTCCGCCACAGCGTGGCCGGCCCGACCGCGCGGCTCGCGGCCGTGTTCATCGACCAGATGATCGTGGCCTTTTTGCTGGTTGTGATTTTGCTTGTGCTCGGATTTTCCGGCGTGGCCGGCATCGTCTTTGAGGAAAGGACAGGCGAAGCGCTGCTGATTTTTTTCTTTCTGGGATTTTTCCTGATCTACCTGACCTATTTTTTTCTGATGGAGTGGCTCAACCGCGGACGCACGCTCGGCAAGATGGCGCTGGGACTCCGCGTCGTATCCGCGGATGGTACGGCCCTTGACCTTCCCCAGGTTTTGCTGCGCAATCTCCTGCGCGTATCGGATATGTATCCGATCAATTTTATCGCGATGCTTTTTTTTATTCCGTCGTACGGGGTCGGTTTTATCGCCATGGCGATGTGTCGGCGCACGTTTCAGCGCCTGGGCGATCTGGCCGCCGGCACGCTGGTGGTTCGCGATAGTGTCCGTCGTCCGGACAGCGCCCCGCCGGTGCAGGATGCGCGGGTCCAGGGTCTTTTCGAAAAAATGAACCTGAAACAACTGCCTTCGCCGACGTTTACGCAGGCGCTCAACGATTTTGTGGCGCGCCGGCACGGCCTCGGGCCGGACCGTGTGCGTGAGATCGCGCTGCAGATGGAACCATTTCTGCGACGTTGTTTCAGCGCGGAATATCTGGCCTGCGAGCCGGAGGAACTGGCCTGGGCCGCGCACGCCTGCCTGTTCCAGGTCGCCCGCGAAGTCGGTCATCACGATCCGGCTCCGAACAGGGTTCTTCTGACATGACGCCCGCGGAATTCATTCAGAAACGTTCCCCGGACTGGCGTCGCCTGGAGGAAATGCTGTCACGGATGGAGTTCCGTCCCGATCGTTCGAATTCATCCCAGGAAATTCTGGAATTCGCGAAACTGTACCGGGCCGTGTGTACGGATCTTTCTCTGGCGGGCGCCTTTCATCTGCCGCGCGCCAACCAATCGTATCTTGAATCGCTGGTTTCGCGCGGGCACAGCACCCTGTACGCGGGGCGCAAGACGCGCTCGGCGGATGTGCTCCGATTTTTCACGGTGACGATGCCCGGGCTCGTGTATCGCGACGTGTACGTGCGCATCTGTCTGGCTGTTTTTTACGGAACGCTCGCGCTGACAATCGCTCTGAGTTACCAGTCGCGCGAATTCGCCATTGCCGTGCTGGGCGAAGCGACCGCCCAGGAATACCGCGAAATGCACGAAACCCGCGCGGAAGAGATGTCCATGGGTTCGGTGACGACGGGCATCAGTTTTTACGTAATGAACAACGTCACGATCGACGTACTGACGTTCGGATCGGGGATCCTCGGCGGAGTGGGCTCGCTGCTGTTCGTTCTGTTCAACGCGGTGTACCTCGGGGCGGTACTTGGCTATCTGCTTTCGATTCCGGAAATCGCGCCGCACATTCTATCGTGGTTGCCCGCTCACGCGCCCTTTGAGTTGACGGCGGTGGCGTTTTCGGGCGGGGCCGGCCTGAAAATCGGTTACGCGCTCGTCGCGCCGGGCGGGCGCCGGCGCGCGTTCGCCCTGCGCGAAGAAGCCCGCGCGTCCGTTCCGATCATCGTGGCGGCCGCGCTCCTGACCACGTTTGCCGCTCTGCTGGAAGCTTCCCTGGCTCCGGCGAGCCTGCCCGTGCTCCATAAAACCCTGGTGGGCGCGGGTTCGCTCGTTTTGATGATCGTATACTTCGGATTGATGGGAAGTCGCGCCGCGTCGCTCGTGGACGGTGCCTCCGGCGCGGAGCCAACGTGAACATCGATCATATTCAATTCGAACTGCGCCGGCGTCGCCTGGACGAAATCTTCGACTTTGGGGTAACCGTATTACGTCATTATCCCGGATTGTTTTTCCGCTTTTCGGCCCCCCTGGTCCTCTTTTTTTTCGCGCTGAACTTCGTGTTCATCGCCCTGCTGCGCCCCACGCTCGTGGAAGGCGAAGACTTCGACGGATTCTGGCAGAATCTGCTGCTGGCGTTCGTGCTGCTCGTTGAACAATCGGTCGTGCGTCTGCCCCTGCTCCTAACATGCGGGCGATTGCTCTTTCAGCAGAGTGTCAGCCGGGCCGACCTCCGGGCTGATTTTCGCGCGGTGGCCGGCGGTTATTTTTTACGAACCGTGCTGATGCGAAACTTTTTATTCTTCGTGCTCTGGCCCAGGTACTTTTTTCTTTCCGAGGTGGTGGCCCTCGAGCGCACGCCCGGCGAGCGCATTCGCCCGCGTCTCGAGAACCTGACCCGGCGTCAGTCCGATCGGATTCTCGGCTTTCGGTTGATCGCCTTCTTTCTCGGTCTGGTTTTTGTACTGGTCGGTCTGTTCTTTTTCAGAACCATCCTGGAAATTCCGGGACTGGAAAAGAAACCCTGGTGGTTGAGCGCGGATTTTTCGTTGTTAAGCCCGGTCCTGCATGTTTTTTTGTTAGTGTTCGCCGTCTATCATACCACGGCCCGGTTTTTGTTCTATATTGATACGCGTTCCCTGCTCGAAGGCTGGGATATCGAAAAAATGTTACTGAAAGGCATGCGGGAGTCGAACGGCAATCCATGACGTACCGGGACCAGATTCGGTTCACCCTGGTCGGTGTGTTGTTCTGTTCCGTTCTGGCGGGGGCGGGTCTTGCCGCGCCCGTACCGGAAACGCTGGAGGAACATCCCTGGTACGATAAAACGCGCGACAATTATAAACAGTACACCGCGGAAGAAGTGCGTAAATTTATCCCTGATAAAAAAAATCCGCCGGAATATGCGCCAGGGTCGCCCCCTCTGCTCCCGGCCGGCCTGGCACAGGTGTTGTTGATCATCTTTCTGGGCGTGCTCGTTTTTTTCAGTGTGTTTCTGGCGTACCGCTGGTTCCGGGAGCGTGAAAGCGGGAGTCGGTCCGGAACTCGACTGTCAGGCCAGGCCGGTCCCGAAGTACTGGAGTTGCCGGGGCTTGAAAAATCCATCGAGTTGAACCAATCGGACCTGCCCGGCCTGATTCGCAGGGCCCTGGACGCCGGGCGGGATCGACTCGCCGCGAGTTATATTTTCGCTTATTTATTGTTTGAGCTATCAAATCGCGAATATATCACGCTGGCGAAGAACCGGACCGCGCGGGAGTACGCGCGCATCATGGCGGTGGAAGAACGCGTGCCATCGTTATTTCGGGAATTATTCAGGCAGGCCGCGGCGAATTTCGATGTCGCGGTGTATCGAGAGAGTTCGCCGGGAGTCGATTTGCGGGAGTTCTGGGAAAAAGTCCAGGCCGCGCTGAGAGCGCTCTCATCAGGAAACGTCGCATGAAATCGCTCTCGATTCAAACCCCACCATTCAAGCAAGTTGTTCGCGGTGGGGCGTTTTTACTGTTCAGTTTCCTCCTGGGCTGTCAGGGCGCGATCGTGGATGAGGAATACGCGACGTTCAATCGCAAAAGTATCAACGGCGTGGACGCACTGTACGGGTTGCTGGAAGGAGACGGGCGTCGGGTAATTCGCGCTCCCTTCCTGACCCGGAAGATCATGGAAACCGCGGACGTCATCGTCTATTTTTCGCCTGGCATTGAGAATCCCGAAGAACTGGCGCGTTTCGAATCCTGGATGCACGCCGTGCCGTACCGCCCGCCCGCCGGGGAGGATATCCTCAAACCGGCGGAAGCCGGGCGACGTCTCCGACCGGCTTTGCAGGAGCCTGTTCCTGGTCCTGAGGCTCCCACTGTGGAGGCCGAAGAGGAAGAAACCACGGAGGAAGAAGCCGCGGAACCGGAGGAAGAATCTGAAAGTGAGGAACCGGCCGCGGCGGAAGAAACCGTTCCCGAAGAAGATCTGCCACCCACACGCGAATCGCCCGTGACAGTTTTATATTTCGAACGCGATACGGACGCTTCGGTTCCGTTCTGGGACGCGTTGCGCCAACAAATGGAAGGCAACGAGAAAGAGGTTGAATTCGCGCGTGAATATCTGGAGCTGCGATTGGAGGACCGCCAGGAGAATCCGGCGCACGAATCGACTCTGCTGGGTACGCGCAAAATGCTGGACGCTGCCGGGAAACCGCTGGATCAAATCTGGGTTCACCCTTTGCTTTCATCCACCGCGATTCCGGATTTCCCGGTGCGGTTCGTGCCCGACCTGCCCGCATCGCGATATGAAGACGTCGAACTTCCATTTCGAACCCTCATCGAGACCAGGCAGGGTTACGATCTGATGCGGGAATTCCTCCTCCAGCAGGGGCGCGTGATTGTCAGTTATAATTCCGAATGGGCCCTGAACTATTCGCTTGTGCGAAAACCGTATCGCGACCTGGCGGGTGCCCTGGTCAGGTACGCTCTGTCGCACCACGGTTCTACCGAACCGGTAAAAATCTACTGGATCACACGGTCCCTGGCTCCCATCGAAGCCGGGGGGGAAGAAGCGGACGGTGGCCTGTTGCGGCCTTTTTTCGAATTTCCATTGAACGTAATTCTCATTCAGATACTCTTCCTGCTCGTGTTGTATTTGCTTTCGCGCTGGCCGCATGAAAAAAGACCCGCCGAAGAAAACGGGCGCGGTAAGCGCGAATTCCTGGAACATATTCGATTCCTCGGTGAAAAGCTGCGCCGTTCCCGGAATCCTTTTGACGCCCTGGAGCCGCTGGGCGCGTATGTGAAACGCGGTCGGTTCGATCCGCGACTCTGGGAGGAGGCGATCGCGGCTCTGTTCGCGAAGGACGGAGTGCGGTCGCAGGACGGGGAAGCGGAAAAAGGGAAGGAGCAACCCAGGATCGAATGAGGGACCTCCCGGACGGGCGGCGGTCGTTTTCGTTTAAATGTACAAATTTTAAATATTAGCGAAAAATATCCAGACAGGACTTTTAACAAATATGAATATCCCGGAACAGGTTCAGGAGATCGCCCGTGAAACGGCGCGGCTCAAGACGGAAGTCAGCAGAATATTTATCGGCCAGAACGAACTCGTCGAGGGCACGCTCGCGGCCCTGTTCTCCGAGGGCCATGTGCTCATTGAAGGCGTACCCGGTCTTGGAAAAACATTGCTCGTGCGCACGCTCGGCAAACTGCTCGGTTGTAAATTCGGCCGCATTCAGTTTACGCCGGACCTGATGCCTTCGGACATTACCGGTTCGCATATTTACCACCAGCGTGAGCAGAAATTCATGTTCATGAAAGGGCCGTTGTTTACGAATCTTCTGCTGGCGGACGAAATCAACCGCGCGCCCGCCAAGACGCATTCCGCTCTGCTCGAAATCATGCAGGAAACCCAGGTCACGATCGAAAATCGTAAGTATGTGATCACCCCGCCGTTTTTCGTCATGGCCACGCAGAACCCGGTGGAATCCGAGGGAACGTACTCCCTGCCTGAGGCGCAGCTGGACCGGTTTTTGTTGAAACTGAAGATCGACTATCCCACGGAGGACGAAGAAAAAAAAGTGTATCGTCTGCACGCCGGAGTGGAAACGGTCGATCCCGATCTATCGCTGACGGCCATTCTCGATCCGGAGAAGGTCATCGCGCTCCAGAAAGCCGCCGCCGGGGTGCGCGTCAGCGAAGCGCTGATCAATTACATCACCGCGCTGGTGCGGGCCACGCGTAACAAACATGATATCTATCTCGGCTGTTCGCCGCGGGCCGGTATCGCGCTCTTAAAAACGGCGCGGGCGATCGCGCTCATGGAAGGCCGCGATTTTGTGTTGCCCGACGACGTAAAACGAATGGTCTTTCCCGCGTTTCGCCACCGGATCATCCTCAATCCGGAGGCGGAGGTGGAAGGTCGCACCGCCGACGATCTCATCCGGGAGGTGGTCGATTCCGTGGAAATTCCGCGCGAAGCGGCAAAGGGCTGAAGTGTGTTTTTCCCGACGTCCAGATTTTTGAAGCTAGCCCTCGGACCGCTCGCGCTGTCCCTGGTGCTCGTTCCCGCGTTTTATCTCAAATGGGATGTTCCGGAAATCGCCCTGCGTTCGCTCGCGGCGCTCTTCGTGTTCCTGAATCTGGGCCTGCTGTTTCTCTTGAGTCTGGACGGACTCTTGATTCCCCGGCGTCGCCGTTTCAAAGCCGAACGTTCGTGCGACCCGATTTTTTCGTTGAATTACCCCCACCATGTGACCCTTGACCTCCAGTTCTCCGGGGGCTTTTTGAATCGTGTGCGCGCGCGCGTGTTCGACGAGGCCGACGATCATATGGAGGCTGAGGAGTTCGCGCACGATTCGTTGCTCGCGCGGGGCGTGAATCGATTTCGTTACCGGCTGCGCATTAAACGCCGCGGCCGCTTTCGGCTTGAGCGCGTGTACCTGACTCTGTATTCTCCGCTCGGTTTATGTCGACGAATCCTGCATGTTCCCTGCGCGACGGACATCCGCGTATACCCGGATTTAAAAAAAGTGAGCCGTTACACTCTGCTCGCGCGCCAGTCCCATCTGGGCATGATGGGGATCCGCCGGGCGCCGCGCGGGGGCGGGGACAACGACTTCGAACGCTTGCGCGAGTATCAGCGCGATGACGAATTTCGCCACATCGATTGGAAGGCCTCCGCCCGCCAGGATCGCCTGATCGTTCGCACCTATCAGTTGAACCAGAACCAGACGATTATTTTCCTGCTGGATTGCGGGCGCATGATGACCGCGGAATTTCAAGGTTACCAGTTGCTGGATGTGGCCATCAACGCCGCGCTTCTGCTCGCCCGGGTGGCGCTCGGCCAGGGGGACCGCGTGGGACTGCTGGCTTTCGCCGGGCGGGTCTCGCGGTACGTTCACCCGATGCAGGGCGTCGGCCACCACCGCCATCTCGTGCGGGCCTGTTTCGATCTTTTCGCCAATTATGAGGAAAGTAACTTTGATCGCGCATTTCATCATCTGAACCGGGTCAACCGGAAACGTTCGCTGGTCTGTTTGATCACCAATGTCATCGATGAAATGAACGCGCGGATGATGCACTCGTATCTGGGCACCCTGTCCGGCCGGCATCTCCCGATGGCCGTGCTATTGAAACAGCGCGAACTCACCGACCTGCTCGAATCGCCACCCGATTCCCGCCAGAAACTTTTTACGCAGGCCGCCGCGGCCGATTTCTTATTATGGAAGGAAAAAATCGTCCAGGACTTAAAAAACCGCGGAGTCCTGGCCTTCGAGGCCTATCCCGAAGAACTGGATATGGCCATTATCAATCAGTATCTGTGGATTAAAGCCCGTAAGCTGCTTTAACTGGCTGCGGAAAAGTCCCTCCATGGACTTTTTCCGCTGTCAATTCATCGACCCCCTGCCGGCGCCGGCACCTCCCCTAAATAAGCCTGACGAAAATCATGGAAACGGGCCGTCTATGGTCAGTTCAAATAGATTTAGAGTTTGTCTAAATATTCGTCGAGGTACCTAATGGAACGAGTAGAATACGACAACCAAATCGTTCGCTGGTGGGTCCTGGGAGGCCTTGTCTGGGGTCTCGCGGCGATTCTGATCGGTGTCTGGATCGCGTTTGAGATGGTGTTTCCCGCTCTCAACACGAGTCTGCAATTTTTTTCATTCGGGCGCTTGCGTCCGATCCATACCAACGGGGCGATCTTCGGATTTACCCTTTCGCTGGTGTTCGCCACCTTTTACTACGCGATCCCGCGCCTGTTGAAGACCCCCATGTGGTCGCCATTTCTGTCCAGGGTTCATTTCTACCTGTACACGCTGACGATCATCCTGGCGGTCGTGACCCTCGCGACGGGACACACGCAGAGTAAAGAGTACGCGGAACTCGAATGGCCGATTGACATACTGATCGCCCTCTGGTGGGTGTTGATGTCGGTCAACGTGTTCATGACGATTTTCAAGCGGAGGGAGAAACATCTCTACGCGACGATCTGGTTTTTCATCGCGACCATCATTACGATTCCCATTCTCTACATTGTAAACAATCTGGCGATTCCCGCCGGTCTGTTGAAATCGTATTCGATTTATTCAGGCGGTGTAGACGCGAGTATTCAATGGTGGTACGGCCACAACGCGGTGGCTTTCGTTTTGACGACTCCCATTCTCGGCATGATGTATTATTATCTGCCGAAGCACACGAAACTGCCGATTTTTTCGCACCGAATTTCGATTATCCACTTCTGGTCCCTGATCTTCATCTACATCTGGGCCGGTCCGCACCACCTGCTCTACGCTCCGATTCCGGACTGGGCGCAGACGCTCGGGATGGTTTTCAGCGTGGCGCTCATCGCTCCCTCCTGGGGCGGGATGTTGAACGGATTCCTCACTCTGACCCAGGCTAAGGAAAAATTGCGCACCGACGCGACGCTCAAGTTCATCCTGGTGGCGCTCACTTTTTATGGGATGTCGACGTTTGAAGGACCGATGATGTCGATTCGCGCGGTCAACTCACTCGCGCACAACACCGACTGGGTGATCGGCCACGTTCACGGGGGAGCCCTCGGCTGGGTGGCCGGGATGGCGTTCGCCGCTCTGTACTATCTGGTGCCGCGTCTCTGGAATACGAATCTTTTCAGCGAACGATTGGCGGAAGCGCACTTCTGGCTGGCTACGATCGGCCTTTTGCTCTACGTCGTATCGATGTGGGTGTCCGGGGTTACGGAAGGTCTGATGTGGCGCGCGATCGACGAGAACGGCGCTCTGCAATATCCGGACTGGATCGAAATCGTTCGCGTCCTGCGGCCGTACCGTTTCGTGCGCGCGCTGGGCGGTACTCTGTTCCTGGGGGGCTTCCTCCTGATGCTCTACAATCTCATCCAGACAATTCGCACGGCGGGCGTGGGATTCCGGGCCGTTGACCTGCGCGAATCCGCGGCAACTTAAGTCGCAAGCGAGGAATGAAATTTATGAGTCAGAAACCAATGGAACCAATTGAAATTACCTGGTACGAAAAGCTGAGCCGGCTGGTGGAGACGAAAGCCTTTCGTTTCACGGTCTTCACCGCGATCGCCATCCTCGTGGGTGGACTCGTGGAGTTGCCGCCGATTATTTTGATGGAAACGCCGGATAAAATTCCGGGGTTGAAGCCGTACAACGCGCTGGAACTCGCCGGTCGCGATATTTACCAGCAGGAAGGCTGTTTTTACTGCCACACCCAGCTCATCCGCCCGTTTAAGTGGGAAACGGATCGCTGGGATCGCAATCGCGAATACGGATCGGTGCCGTTTTCGCGCGCGGGTGAATACGCCTACGACCACCCCTTTCTCTGGGGTTCGAAACGTACAGGCCCGGACCTGGCCCACGAAGCCAGTCTCAACAACAACGCGGAGTGGCAACGTGAGCACCTGAAAAACCCGCGGGCCACTTCTCCCGACTCGATCATGCCGGCGTACGCCTGGTTGTTCGAAGAGGCAGTGGACGTGGAGCAGATCCAGGCCCATATGCGCGCTTTGCAAATCATCGGCGTCCCGTACCCGGACTCTGAGATCGCCGCCGCCGGCGATCTGGTACATGGCAAGACGCAGGGTGACGCGCTGGTCGCCTATCTCCTGAAACTGGGAAAGGACGCGAAACAATGAGCCCCGAAGAATTGATCGGAATCTACAGGGGACTGCGCATGCCGATTCTCGGCATCGTGTTCCTTTTAATCACGGTGTACGTATTCTGGCCCTCGCGTCGCAAACGCATGGAGGAGCCGGCAACCAGCATGCTGAACGATCAGCCGGATGACGGATCGGGAGACGCGCAAGCGAGGATGAAGTGATGAGTGATAGAACGGAATTTCAAGATAACGAGGAAATCAGCGAAGGTCGTGGCTGGCTGCCGGCCTGGTGGATCTGGTTGATGTACGGCGGATTCGTGTTCGCCGTCGTCTACGCCGTTTACATGCACGGCATCGAGGGGTGGTCCCAGTCGGGGCAGTACCAGGCTGAAATCGCCGAGTATGAAAAAGCTCATCCCCAGGCGGTCGTCGCGTTGACGGAGGATGGGATGAATCCCTTCCGCGGCGACGGGGCGGCGATTGAGCGCGGGAGCAAAACCTTCCAGGGTTTTTGCGCCGTCTGCCACAAGCCGGATGGAACCGGCCTGGTCGGACCCAATATCGTGGACGCCACCTGGCTGCATGGCGGTACGGACCAGGAGGTGTTCGCGCTTGTGATGGAAGGGATCCCCGCGGATAAACTATTACAGAATCCGCCCAAAGGGCCGATGCCCGCTCATAAGAACAGCCTGGGCCAGAAAAAAATTCTGGAAGTGCTCGCGTACCTCGCGAGCATCAACCCGAATCTAAAAGCGAAGTAAAAACGGCTGAACGGGTGTCGCGCCGGATCGAATTCCGGCCGGCGCCCGGACAGGAGAGAACGCAATGGTAATCGCCAGGCCCATTTCCGGGAAACACCGCACGATCAAAAATCGTATTAACTACGTATTGTTCACGATTTTTCTCGTCGTGCCGTTCATTCGCGTCGGCGGCCATCCTCTCGTGCTTCTGGATATTCCGGCGCGAAAATTTTATATCTTCGGCCTTACGATCTGGCCGCAGGAATTGTATTTTTTGCATCTGATCCTGATTTCCCTGGGGTTGATGTTATTTTTTTTCACGGCGCTGTTCGGGCGGATCTGGTGCGGGTATGCCTGCCCGCAAACGATCTTTACCGACGCGTACAATCGGGTCGGCTCCCTGCTCAGCGAACACTACGGGAAGCGGCCGATGAGCAAGGGGGCGTGGGCCAGAATCTGGGTAGCCTGGTTTTTTTTATCAATCGCCTTTTCCCTGGTCTTCGTCGGGTATTTCGTACCGTTTGAGGAAATGCTGGCTCT
Organism: uncultured Leptospiraceae bacterium; assembly: GCA_964631535.1. Classification (GTDB taxonomy): domain Bacteria; phylum Spirochaetota; class Leptospiria; order Leptospirales; family Leptonemataceae; genus CAZVZS01. The sequence goes on along the minus strand of CAZVZS010000077.1, from coordinate 3,646 downwards.
CGTCAGCCAGGGCGAAGTTTTCGCGGGACCGGACAGCCTGCTACCGGCCGCCTGGATCCTGTTCGTAGCCGCGTCCACTGTCATCGCCTTCGGCAATATGATCTATTTTCGCGAAAACATGTGCCGACTGGTATGTCCGTACGGGCGCTTCCAGACGGCGCTGCTGGACAAACACTCGCCGATCGTCAGTTACGACGTGAACCGCGGGGAGGAGCGCCGGGCCAAAAAACAAAAAATGTGGGAACACAGCGGCGATTGCATCGACTGCGGGATGTGCCACCTCGTGTGCCCCACGGGGATCGACATTCGCGAAGGTTTGCAAATCGGCTGTATCGCCTGCGGTCTGTGTGTGGACGCCTGTACGGATGTGCTCGGCAAATGGGATAAAAAAACCCTGATCGATTACCGGACTATCGAACAGGTCACGAATCCACAGGCGCATCGCCCGTATCTTCGACCGCGTACGATCGTCTACGGTACTTTGCTGACCCTGATCATCGGTGTCTTCATATTTCTTTTATCGGTGCGCATTCCGATTTACACGGTCGCGCTCCGTGACCGCGCCATCCAGAGCGTGCTGATCCCCGGCACGGGTGTCCAGAACGGCTACGAACTCCATGTCGGGAATATGTCCCACGACCCGCTGCGCGTAAATATCGCCGTTCAAAATGGCGGAAAGTTCGAACTGGTCGCGACCGGGACGCGTTATGAAATTAAGCCGGGCGGTTTCGAAAAAATCCGTTTCATCGTTCGTTACCCGGTCGGCGCGGATGAAAAGTTACCGCTGCAAACCCTGATGCCGATCGAATTTCGAATCAGCGACGCGGACCACCCCGATCGACAGAAAGTAACCGAGAGCATTTTTTCGTTTCCCCGGGTTTCCGCACCGGGGAGTTAGGCAGGGGACAGTCGCGGTTTTTCGAAAACCCCGGAGGCAAGTTAATGTCACGATCCATGAAAAGAGCGTTCGCCATCATCGGCGGATTTTTTATCCTCCTCTGGGTTTCGATCGCTTATACCCTGACGCTCGCGTTTCGACATTTCGAGCCGGTGATGGACCCGAATTATTCCATTCGCCAGGCGCATCTGCCGCCCCAGCCGGTGGAGCAGAGCCGGTCGGCCTGGGCCCTCTCATCGCCCTTATTCGAACAGGAGCGGATTTCGCGCGGAACTCTGGTGATCCCGATTCGTCTCGCCTCCCGGACAGGCGCGATCGTCCCCGCCGGCACCCTCGAAGTTCGCTGCGAACGACCGGCCACGACGGTCGGCGGGTCGTTCCAGACGATTCCCCTGGAAAACGTTCAGCAGGGCAAACCAGGCGAATACGAAGTTGCCGTTCCGATTCCTTCGCCTGGATTCTGGGAAGTAAGTGTAATCGCGAAAATAAAAGATGGAGAGCCGGTATACCTGCGCCATCGTTTCGTAGCGCAGTAGAGTCCGCGGAAAAGTTCCATGGAGGGACTTTTTCCGCAACCTGACAGGGAAGAAGCGTATGCCCGGACTGATGTTCATGTTGCCCCTGGCTTTTTTGATCGCGCTCGCGTTCCTGGGATTTTTTCTGTGGAGCGTGCGCAACGGCGATTACGAAGACATCGAGATGCAAAAATACCGCGTCTTGATGGATGACGCCGACGACGCCGACCGCAGCCTGAAAACCGTCGCGGAGCAGAAACCCGGGAGCGAACAGAAACCATGACCCTGGCACTTTTTTCCGCCGCGTTCTTACAAGGATTGCTCGGTTCCTGGCATTGTCCGGGCATGTGCGGTCCCATCGCCCATGTCCTGCACGGAGGCGGCGGGCGCACGCTTTCGGTGACCCTGTTATACAATTTCGGCCGGACCGTGTCGTACTTCGCGGTCGGCCTGGCCCTGGGACTCGCGGGTGGCGCGCTGAATACTTTTTTTTTGTCACAGTTCGCGGCCGTTCTCGGCGGGGTATTGATCGTACTGTTCGGTTTCACGTATTTATTCGCGAGCGGGCCAGGCGCTCTGGTGGCCATGCCGGAATTCGCCGTGCGCGGTCTGGGGACCTTGCTGAAAAACGGAGCCGGACGTTTATCGGTGGCCTTCGTATTCGGAACGCTTTCCGGTCTGCTTCCGTGCGGGTTGTTATATCCCGCGTACGCCCTCGCGCTCGGTTCCGGGCAGCCGCTCCTGGGTGCCACGGCGATGGTTTTTTTTTCGCTCGGAACGTACCCGGCCATGCTCGCGGTCGGCACCGGCAGCGCCTGGTTCTGGAAACACCTGCGCACACCCGTGATTCGTCGCGGGTTCGGTCTGCTCATGATCGTGTTCGGACTGGGAACCATTTTCGTTCGCGTGTATATGCCGCATGATCACGGCGGACATGGCGCCCACAGCGATCACGAACTCCATGAACAGACGGTCGCCCCGAACGCGACGGGCCATGATCACGGGGCGGTGCTTTCGCATTGAACGCGATCAATCCAGAACGCGCGCAAATGGAAACCGCTCCCGCCCAATGTTTCCATTGCGGGGATTCGGTCCCGCCGGGCGCGCCCCACCTTCACACGGAAGACGGTGCCAGCAAACAATTCTGCTGCGAGGGGTGTCGCACCGCGTTTCGAGTCATCTCAGCCGGAGGACTGGACGCGTACTATCGGTACCGGGACAGCTTCAGCCCCAGGCCCGCCGCGGACGGAGTCGAACAACAATTCTACGATCTGTGTGAGGCGAAACTCCAGGCGGGACCGGACGGCCGAAAGGAAGTCATTCTGCGTGTGGAGGGCGTCCATTGCGCTTCCTGCGTCTGGTTGAACGAAAAAGTCCTGGCGGGGCTCTCCGGGGTCCTGTCCGCGGAAGTCCGACTGGGCACCAACCGCGCCTATCTCGCCTATGATTCGAATAAAATCACTCTGCGCGAAATCGCCGCGTCCGTGGCCCGGGTCGGCTATCGCCTGACCCCGCTGGACAGGGCCCTGGTCCAGGCGGAGGGCGGGGAAACGCGCGATCTTTTGCGGCGCATGGGCGTGGCGGGGTTTTTCGCGGGTAATATGATGCTCGTGAGCGTTTCGTTGTACGCCGGGTACTTCGGTACGATGGACCGGTTCACGCGCAATTTTCTGCATCTCGTGAGTTTCGCCTTCGCCCTTCCGGTCGTGTTGTATTCGGCCGCTGTTTTTTTTCGCGGCGCTATGGCCGCGTTGCGCCACCGTGTCCCAACCATGGATCTGCTCACCTCCCTGGGAATTTCGCTCGCGTTCAGCTACAGTTGTTATTCGGCCCTGCACGAAAGCGGGGAAGTGTATTTCGATTCGATTACCTTCGTGGTTTTCGCCGTACTCACCGGTCGCTTCCTGGAAAGTCGCCTGCGCCAGCGCGGGATGCAGCAGGTCGAAAATTTACGCGCGGCCAGCGGGCGACCGGTCACCCTGCACCCGGAGGGCCGGGCCATTCTCGCGGGCGACGTGCGGGCCGGCATGGCGATTCAAGTCGCCGCGGGCGAAACGGTTCCCGCTGACGGGGAACTGCTCGACGAAAAGGCCGAATTCGACGAAGCCCTGCTGACCGGCGAATACAGGCCCGTGGCGCGGCGCGCGGGCGACGCGATCCTGGCCGGTTCGCGGGTCGTGGGCGGGGCGGCGCTGCTGCGCGGGAAGGTCGATGCCTCGGGCGACCACGACGC
>CAZVZS010000076.1:8222-23369 GCA_964631535.1 uncultured Leptospiraceae bacterium | reverse complement strand
GCAGGTCGCTTATGAACTTTGAGGGGGACCGCGCAGGTCCCCCTCAAGTATTATTTAATCGCCAGGATCCCTTCAAAACAAACGTACTTGAAGACGGTGACGATGTCGACGAAGCCCGCGCGGCGCAAGAGATCGTAGTTGCCGGCGGAAGAAAACGGTTCCAGCACGCCCTTCAGCGCGCGCGCCTTGGCGACGATCTCTTCGCCTGAAAACCCGCGGTCCAGTTTAAAATCGGTGTAGAGCCCGGTGAGGATGTCCTGGAAGCGCGCGTCGGGTCCGCGGACTTTTTCGAATAATACGAACGCCCCGCCCCACCGTAGGGCCGCGTGGATTCTGTTGAAGATATCCTGGCGCACCGCGGGCCTGACAAATTGCATCGTGTATACCGCGTTGACCATATCGCAGGCGGCGAGCGGCGCCTGGAAAAGTTCTTCGATTTCAAATGATACTCTCGCGTCCTGGTTTTTCGCGCGCGCAGCGGCGATCATGTCCGCTTCGCGGTCGATGCCGACCAGCCGCAGTCCGGCGTCCCCGCGCCGCGCCGCAAGGCGACGGGTGAGTTCCCCGGTCGCGCAGCCCAGATCGTACACCAGGCTGTCCGGCCCCAGGAAATAATCCGACAGGCGACAGATGAGGTCCAGGCTTTCGTCGTAAAAGGGCACCGAGCGACGAACGTGCGCGTCGAAGTGTTCGGCCGTTTCGCCCGCGAAGGACCAGCCGGCGTTCGGTGCGCGCAGATCGTCGCCAACTGAAAATTCATCACGCATAATGGTGCATAATCCGGGTCAGACCGCGACCGGCGCGGGAATCCCCAGCATCGCGCGCGCTTCCTGGACCGTGGCGACTTCGCGGCCCACGTCGCGCACGAGGCGCGCGGCCTTGTCGACCAGATCGCCGTTGGACCCGGCCATCTGACCCGGGGCCACGTAAAAATTATCTTCCAGACCCACGCGAATATTCCCGCCGAGCGGGAGGGCCGCGGCGATCATCGCCCACTGAATATGCGAAATACCGATCACTTCCCAGTTGCTGCCCGGCGGGATTTGATCGACCTGATTGGCGAGGTTACGCGCCGTTGGTGGAATCCCGCCCAGCACGCCCATGATGAACGAAAACTGGTACGGCGGCTTCAGGAGACCCATCTCGATGAACGGGCGAATATTGCCGACGTGCCCCGTGTCGAAACATTCCATCTCCGGCAGCACCCGGGCGCGGACCATGGCCTCCAGAAAAAAGCCGATGGTATCGAACGAGTTTTCGAACACCCAGTTGAACACGAACTCTTTCTTTTCGGAGTTGAACTTGGCGTAGTTCATCGAACCCATATTGAGCGCCCCGATCTCCGGTTTCACGTGGGTGATGTGGGCCACGCGCTCTTCGCGCGGAACGTCGATCGCTCCGGTCGAAAAATTGATGAGTACGGGCGATCGCTTGCGGACTTCGTCGCGAATGGCGCGGTATACTTCCACACGGTGCGACGGGCGTCCGTCGTCCTCGCGCGCGTGGATATGCACCACGGTGGCGCCCGCCTCGTAAGCACGGCGCGCCTCTTCGCCGATCTCGGCGGGCGTGTAGGGGATGGCCGGGCAGTGTTTACGCATGGCCGCCACCCCGGTCAGGGCCGCGGTAATGATACATTTTTCAGAGAGCACTGCGGCCGGGTTAACGGCGATGGCATCATTGGTCAGGGACATGAGTGATTCCTGGGGGGACCCGCGGAGCCGGATCAAGCGCCTTCCATTCGGGTCTGAATTTTGCGCAGGCTATCTTTGAGTACTTCCGAATCAGGCTGGATGTACAGGGCACGGCGGATATACCCGAGAGCTTCTTCGTAACGGCCCAGAGCGTAGGCGGCCGAAGCGGCGGCCGAAAGCAAACCCACATGCCGCGGACGTTCGCGCAATTCCATTTCAGCCCGCTGAACGGTTTCCTCAAACTTCTTTTCTTTGAGTAAATTTTTAATTCGCGCGAAAAAGTCAGTTCCCGGAGCGCGTGACTCCTCGTCCGGGCCGGGGATTCCCGGCCCCGCCACCCCGTCACTCAGCTGTTTTTTTTTGAGTCCTCGCTCCGATAACCGCTGAGGCCCTCGAGCACGTCGTTGAGATCGCCCAGGTTCATGGGCAGGACGACTCTCGTTTTATCGTTCGCCAGATACCGCAATTGTTTCAAATACGCCTCGGACAGGTTCAGGCGTACCGCTTCACGACCGCCGGCCTGGCCGATGGCCATAGAGACTTTGCGAATGCCCTCGGCCGTGGCTTTGGCGATAGAACGAATTTCCTCGGCGCGACCTTCGGCCTCGTTGATCCGTTTCTGTTTTTCACCTTCGGATTCGTTGATCAGTTCCTGCTTCTGGCCCTGCGAGCGGTTGATCAGGGCGGTCATATCGCCCTCTGAACGCGCGATCTCCTGGCGTTTATCGCGTTCGGCGGTCACCTGCTTTTCCATGGATTCGAGCACGCTTTTGGGCGGATCGATGTTCTGGATTTCGTAGCGCAAGATCTGCACGCCCCAGGGCGTGGCGGCCGCCTGCACAACCTGCACGATGTGCGAGTTGAGGGAATCGCGTTCCTCGAAGGTCTTGTCCAGGTCCATTTCCCCGAACACGGAGCGCATGGTGGTCTGGGCCAGCTGGATCAGGGCGTACCGGTAATCCGAAATTTGATACGCGGCCTTTTCCGGTTCGGTCACGCGCATGTACACCATCCCGTCCACTTTGACCTGAACGTTATCGCGAGTGATGCAGATCTGTTTGGGAACGTCGATGGCCTCTTCCTTCAACGTCATCTTATGCACGACCCGGTCCATGAAAGGCACGAGCGGATGAAAGCCGGCCTGGAGGGTCTTGTGGTATTTCCCCCAGCGCTCAACGAGGAAAACTTCCCTGGCCGGCACGACGCGAATGGCCTGGACAAATTTAACGATGAGATAAATACCGAGCAGTCCGTAAAATCCGTAACCGATATATTCCATAAAAATCCTTACATCGCGCGGGCAGTATCAGTCGTGGTGACCCGCGACTATTTTTTTTGTTGTCCCTGGGGGTTTTGCGCTTTCAAGCCGCCCAGAATTTCGGTCAGTCCCACGAACGCTCCCTGAATTTTCGCCAGATCAAGTGGTACGACCGATGTTTGCGAATGGGCCAGGATTCCGCCGAACTCCTGGATGAAATTTTCGGCGATGCGCAGGTCCACCGCTGACTGGCCGCCGGGCGCGTTGATGGCCTCGGCCACCAGCCGGATCGACTCAGACGTGGCTTCCGCCAGGACCTCAATCTCCCGGGCCCGGCCCTCGGCTTCGTTGATCCGCTTCTGTTTTTCGCCCTCTGATAAGTTGATCGATTGCTGGCGCGATCCCTGCGAACGGTTGATCGTGGCGGTGCGCTGACCCTCGGAATGCGCGATCTCGGCGCGTTTATCGCGCTCGGCGCGCATCTGTTGTTCCATGGCATTGATTACGCTGGGAGGCGGATGGATGTTGCGAATTTCGTAACGGGTAACTTTGATACCCCAGGGTTCGCTGGCCTGGTCGAGCGAACGCACGACCGAATCGTTGATTTTTTCGCGCTCCACGAAGGTGCGGTCCAGATCCAGTTTGCCGATTTCCGAACGCATGGCGGTCTGGGCCAGTTGAATCGACGCGAAGTGGTAATCGTTGATGCCGTAGCTGGCCATCTTCGCATCCATCACCCGAATGTACAGGATCCCGTCCACTTCCACCTGTACGTTGTCTTTGGTAATGCATACCTGTGGAGCGACGTCGATCACTTCCTCTTTCAGGGTATGCCGGTACGCGATCCGGTCAAGAATCGGGATGAGGAGATGCAAACCTGATTCCAGAGTTTTCTGGAAATTCCCCAGGCGTTCAATAATAAAGGCCTGTTTCTCCGGGACCACGATAAATATTTTCATGGCCAGGAAAATCACAAAGGCCATAATCACCGCGCTAATCGTTACCATGCAATTATTCTCCAGAATTCCGCGAAAAAGAAACCAGCAGGCAGTTGAAAAAGTTGCCTGTTAAGCGCTACACGATTTAGCGCAGTCAGGCTTCGTCCCCGGACAGGGGCTGAACATACAGGATTAAATTATCCCGTCCAGTAATTTTTACAGTCTGCCCGGCTTCAATCCGGGTGGAGCGACTGACGGCCTTCCAGGTCGTGCCCTGGAAGCGCACCCGGCCTGGCTCATCCGGGGTGATCGTTTCAATCACCTGGGCGACCGAGCCGAGAATCTCGAGATTATCAGCGGGGGGCACGTACCGCTCAAGGGCCGGAAACCAGCGCTGAATCTGGCCGCGCAAACCGAAAAATAAGACGGCCGAAGCCAGAATCCACATCATGAACTGGGAGGTCAGCGTATCGAGCAAACCGAACGCAACAAGCACACCCGTCAGAATCGCCCCGACCCCGAAAAAAATCACCACGAGGCCCGGGATGGCGAATTCCAGCAACACGAGCAGGACGCCGCCGCCAATCCAGATCCAGCGCATCATTCCAGGGTCAACACTGAGTGGTTCCACGCCGCGCAGCCTCGCTCCGGGCCCCCGACCTCCACAAGCAGAATTTTCACGAATTTCCAGGAGGGCCGGGACGGCGGATTTCCTGAATTTCCATCAGGGCGATTCCAGCAAAGGCCGCAATTGCAGCAACACCGCCGAAAGCTGTACCGCGTTATGCACGCCAAGCTTCGCGCACGCGTTGGAACGATGAGTTTCCACGGTGCGTACCCCGATCCCTAAACGTTCGGCGACTTCGCGATTCAGGAGGCCCGCCTGGATGAATTTGACCACTTCCCTTTCGCGGTCGGTCAGGGTATGAAAGGCCCGCACCAGTTCAGCGGGAGTTTTTTTGTTAACGGGAGCCGAGTCGGGAAACACGGGTTCGCCCTCAAGAATTCGCCCGATGTTCGCGATAATCTGTTCGCTCTCGGCGTCTTTTAAAAGAAATCCGAGGGCGCCCAGTTGCGTGGCCCGACCGAGATGGTTCCAGTCCCTGGACGCGGTGAGAACGGCGAACGGAAATTCATAACCTTCCGCGCGCAATTCTTCGAGGAGCGAAAAACCGGAACCATCCCCGAGGTGAATATCGAGGAGCGTCAGCGAAGGAACCGGTTTTTTTCGCAGACGCCGACCCGCCTCCGCTGCCGTTCGCGCGTGCTCAAGCTCCAATTCAGTATCCCGATGGACCGCCAGGGCGTTTTTTAAGCCCCCGAACACCAGCGGGTGGTCATCCACGATGAGGATCGACTTCACTCCTGGAAGATCCGCCGCGGCGTTCCTTTTGTCAATTCAGTTCACGAATCCGGTAATTCCACCAAAATCCGGCACCCGCCCCCGGCGGGGGCACCAACCCGAACATCCCCCCCATGAGCCAGGACAATCCGTTTGACCACCGCCAGGCCGAGGCCCGTCCCGCGACCGGCGGAAGCGAACGGTTCGAAAAGGCGATCGATCAGATCACCCGCGATCCCCGGACCATTATCCTCAAAAAGAAAACAACACGAACCGGCCTGGTGTTCCATCGCCACCGAAAATCGGCCCCGGCCACCCAGGGCCGCCAGCGCGTTACGAGCGAGGTTCAAAACCACCCGGCGAAATCGTTCGGCATCCACGCGAACCGTTCCCGACGTGGGCCGGTCGACGGTGTATTCGATGTTCGATTCGTGAAAAATCGCCGCGAGTTCCTCCTCAATCAGCGCCGAAATCTGGGCCACGTCAACGAGTTTCGGGAATACGATCAATCGTTCCCGGGCGTAATCGAGAATGTCCGTCGCCAGGTTGCGCATCAAATCGACGTTCCGATCAATTTCGGCGATGGCCGCCTGCCGCTCCGACGGGGAGTCGCGTGCGGTCTGCGCGTGGCTGCCGATCACGACGCAGATGTGGTTGATATCATGAACAATTTCAGCGGCGGCCTGGCCGATCCTGGCCAGTTCGTCTTTCTGGACGCGCTCGATATTGTCCAGTACCAGAGCCAGCGAATCCAGAATCCCCGCGACGTACGGCGCCTCCGGCAATAAGGCGGGCGCGCTGGCCGACCCGCCAGCGACCTTCATTTCGAGAACGCAGCGGATTTCGTCCCCCCCGCGGAGGGGAAAAAAAATCCGATCACCCGAGCGTTCCATACCCTGGAGTTCGGAAAGTTTCGCGGACAACTCAACCGGAATCGCTTCGGGCGCTCCTGCGCGCGTGATCTTCTGTAAGAGGCGGGCGTCGCGAACAGGGACGTACGCGCAGGAACCACCGGGCATAGCGCGCGTGACTTTATGAATTTCATCCAGGGCGGTCCAGATGGCGGAGTCGCGTTCCCCGGAACGGTTGAGTTCGCGCGTCACCGCCAGGAGGCTGCGCATGCGCTCGGTGAGAACCTCGCTCAATGAGAAGGCCTGCGCGTACTGAGAAGCAAGGTAATACGATTGTGTTAAAACGAAAGCCTGCAGGCCGATGGCGAACAGGTAGCGCGACTTGATGATCGAATCCACGAACAGGGTGTCATGAATCCCGGCGGCAACGGCGATGATCCAGCCGGCCAGGAGGACCCCGGCTCCGGGCATACCCCGCAGCACGGCCAGACAAATGACCCCCAGAAAATAGAGGCTCCAGAGAACGAAACCGAGGCCGTGAACAGGCATCAGATAAGTAAAATAACGCGGGGGCAGCAGAACTTCCGCCAGGCCGCAGGCACCGAAAACGACCACGAGCAGCCCGAACACCCACCTTTTGTAATACGCGCGAAAGACGGTCTGCCACTCCCAGTGCGAAACGATCATGCCGACCGAGACGGTCAGGTAATCGAGGCGAACAAGCAGGTCCCAGCTCATTTCTGGAAACAGAGTCAGAATGAAACGTTCGCCGATGACCAGCGAACGCAAGCACATGATCACGCAGAAAATCCCGAGCAGGAGGAACGCGCGGTCCTTGCGGCGCACGAAGAACACGAGGCAGTGATACACTCCCACCATCAGCAGCGATCCCGCGAGAAACAACTCGAGGGCGACCCGTTCGCGCTGGTCGCCGAACATAACCTCGGGAGCGCCGAGCGTCGGTCCCTGCCAGATCCCGCCCAGGCGATGGTGAAAGTTCGAAACGACGAGGACGAGATCCGTCGTGCGTTCCAGCGGCACCAGGGCGACCAGCGGGCGCCACTCCGGGCGTTCTTCCGCGGCGGACTCGCCGACAGTGCCATTCGCCGCGACCGGTTTGCCGTTCGCGTACAGGACGAAGGCCGATTCCAAATCGAATAATCGCAGCGCGACCAGGCGCGGTTCATCAACCAGGACGCGCAATGAATACGCGGCGAACCCTTCGGCGGTGAGTCGGTGCGGCCCGACGGTCCGGTCATTCCAGAACCCGGGCACCGCAAACAGATGACCGGGTTGATCGGGAGGCGACCCCGCGCGCTCACCCCAGGCGAAACCCCAGTCCCCGTCCAGAGAAAGCTCGCCCGTCAGAGTCCAGCCGCGCAGATCCAGCACACCCTGCTGAACGCGCGGGGTCGCCGGGCTGGTTCCCGGATCCGCGCACGCGCAAACCCACACGGCGCAAAAAATCAGCCCGGGTAAAGCGAGGAAACGAACAGGTCGCGGCCGTACGGATCGCGAAACCGGCGCAAACGATGGATGGAATTTTTTCATGTGCGCGTTTCCAGCCCGGCGATCAAAACGTCAGCGAAGGCGTTCACCTGACGCGTAAGGTCATCCAGTCCGCCGACCAGTTTGTACGGCGGCTGAAAAGCCTGCGTCATAAAACAAATATGAAACACAAAATCATTCAGGTCCGGTAAATTCCGAAAAACACCGCGCGCCTGGCCTTCGCGCAGCACCATGGCGATCAACTCCATATATTCGCGGTAAAACTGGCCGGCGCCGAGGCGTTCGCCTTCCTCGGGCGAAAGGAACAGCAAGAGATCAATGGCATGCGGGTGTTCGCTCGTAAAACGAAAAATTTCCTCTGCCCGCAGGCGCAGGACACGGCGCAGTTTTTCGCGCGGGTCCACCACCGATTTCAAGTCCTCCACCAGCCTTGCTTTCGAATCGTACAGGTAATTCACCCCGAGCGTGGCCAGGATATCCTGCTTGGAACGAAAGTACAGATAGACGGTCCCTTTGGCGATACCCGCCTCCCGGGCGATATCCTCCACTGAAGTTTTTTTATAGCCGTAATGCAGGAAAAGCTCCCGTGCGGCCGCCAGAATCGCCGTTTTTTTTTCCTGATCGAGGGTTTGGACCATAAGCCAGACAAATGACCGATTTTATTTTTCGGTCATTTTTGGTTGACACTTTGAGGGATAGGTCAAAAATGACCTGAATTCGATTACAGTCATTCGTATTTGCAGAGGTCAACCATGAAACGCATTTTCTTCATATTATTTACCACCCTGATCGGGCTTGCAGGAGTTCCTACAATACTCCTGTACCTGGCACGACAGGCAGGTCCCGTCCGACTCACTCAGGAGCGACTGACCCCGCCCGCTCCCTCCGCCGCTGCCCTGCGCGAAATTCTCAGGCGACCCCGGCCCATTCGCCTGATCACCCTCGACACGGGGATTGTCCACCTCGACAAAACAATTTTGCTCAATCCCGATCAACCCGCCGTGGCCGAATTCAAGGACGACGGCTCGCCCCTGCGCGTGTTCGCCCATCTGATCCGCCACCCGGAGCGCGGCGATTATCTGGTTGACTCGGGCCTGGACGCGAGTTTCACGAATAGTCCGACCGGCAATATCCGCTGGCCCGGGACAATCTGGACCGCGCTCGCTTCGATTTATTTTTCACAGCGGGCGGGCCAGGACCTGCGCGCGGGCCTCGCGGCCCACGGCGCCGAACCGCGCGGAGTCTTCTTCACGCATCTGCACGTCGATCATACATCGGGACTGCCGGCTCTCCCGGGTGTGCAACTTTTCGTCGGCCCGGGCGAGACCGGCGACATCCTCCATCTCCTCGATTCCGGCCACCTGGACGGCTTTCAATCCGTGAACGAAATCGATTTTTCGAACGCAGTGCGACTTGACCCGCTCGGCCCGGCGGTGGACGTATTCGGCGACGGTTCCTTCTGGGCGATCCACACGCCCGGACATTCCGACGGGCATTTATCCTTCCTGGTGAACAGCGACGCCGGCGCGACCCTGCTCACCGGCGACGCGATTCACATGCGCTGGGGCTTCGAGCACCAGGTAAGCGGCGGCGGGGGAACGACCGCGCGCAACACCCGGGCCCAGGCGAGCGCGGAGGGGATTTTCGCCTTCGCGCGCGAATTTCCCGAAGTGCGCGTAATCCTGGGCCACCAGCTCTGACCCGGATTATGCGAGGTTATTCAGCCGCCACAAATACCTGGTAAGACTGGCGCGGTCGCAGAAAGTCGCGGGTTTCCTGGTGACGGTAGCCCGCGGCCTCCAGCTCCGCGCGAATGTCTCCGGGCGGGGTGCTGTGTCCGAACAGGGAGACGAAATCCCACCCGCCTCCGCTGTATTCGACCACGACCAGGCGCGCTCCGGGTTTGAGCGCGGCCTTGAGCGCGCGAAAATATTCCGGTCGCTGTTCCAGATGATGGTAGACGTTGCGCAGAAAAACGAGGTCGACCGATTTCGGCCGCAGTCCGCTGTCTGTCGGCGCGGGGGCGAGCACGGTCTGGATGTTGTTCAGGCCTCTTTGCGCCGCGTTGTCTTTCACGTTCTTTAAAAAATCCGCATTCACGTCCACCGCGTAGACCGGTCCCGTGGGGCCGGTCTGCTCCGCGAACCGGTACGTGAAATAACCGCCACCGGCGCCGATATCGGCAATGGCCATACCGGGTTTGATGGCAAGCGCGTTCATGATATCGTCCGGCCGGCTTTCGGCCTCGGCCGCGCTTTCGTTAAAATGTTCCGCGCGCGAGACGCTGCCGCAGCCGCAGACCAGGAACAACCAGACGAGCACGGTCGCGGTCACCCTGGGCCAGAACAGATGCGTGAGAAATCCGTGTCTCTGGCGCCCCGGGTGGCGACGCCCCGAGCGCGGATGGTTTTTTTCGAAATGTTGGGTTTCCATTGTTTCAATTTCCTCTTGCGCCCGTATTCCCAGGTCGCGTTGTTTGGAAGCAAAGCACAATTTTCTGGCCGGTGAGGGCATTCGGTCCGGGCTTCCCTTCTGGGAAGGGATCGGGGTTCAGTCAATTCGTGATCGCCGCCCCCCGCTCCGGGCTGCATTGCTTTCCATTTCCGGGCGCGCCGGAGGATTGGTTCAAATGAGAATTTTCAGATCGATAATTTTTGCGGCGGTCACTTTCGCGCCGATGATTCAATTTACCTGCATGCCCACACATCACGGCCACACTCACGCGGACGCCCAGGCGTACATGCACTCATCGGAATTTGAGGCGCTGGTCGCCCGCTTTGAAGACCCCGAGCGGGCCGCGTGGCAGCACCCGGACGCGGTCGTAAACCTCCTTGCGAAAACGGCGGGAGGGCTTAAGGGGCGGGTTGTGGCCGACCTCGGCGCGGGCACGGGGTATTTTTCGTTTCGAATCGCCCGAAACGGTGCTGACGTGCTCGCCCTTGATCTGGACGAACGTTTTCTGGCCTTCATCGAGAACCGCAAAAAAGAGTCGCAGTACACCGGGGTCGCGAACCGGGTGCGTACGGTGCGTGTCCAGGCCGACGCGATCGGCCTGGGTCCAGCGAGCGTGGACGTGATCTTTTCGGTGAACGTGTACCACCACATCGACGCACGGGTCGCGTATTTCAGGGACGCAAGGCGCGCCCTGCGCCCTGGCGGGTTTTTATTTCTGATCGATTTTAAATCTGGCGAAACACCGGTCGGCCCGCCCGCGCATCTGAAGCTGTCACAATCCACGATCCTGGCCGAATTAAAAGAAGCCGGCTATCGGGTCGAATTAAACGAACGCCTCCTGCCCTACCAGACGATTTTTATCGCACGGCCCTGACCGGGGCGGCGATGGAGTTCCTACATTTTTGCGGAATAAGTACGACGCCTTTATTTTGCGAGCATCGGCGTTTTAGTTCGTCGATGCGACAGCGGAAAAAGTCCATGAGGGACTTTTTCCGCAACCTGTATACAAGGGACGCGCCGAGCCCGGGTCGCGTATGCTTTTCCCGATGAAAACCAGTTCATGATCCTGGCGGATTTCCACGATAATCGACGGGTTATCGAATTCGTCCAGATCCAGGACACGCAATATCTCAGCGTCGTTCTTGCTCCCATCTGCCGGGCGGACCCAGAGTCGGTTCGTACGAAAGGACCTGAACGACACGGGTTCCCCCGGATTCGGCCCGCAACTCCGTTTTCCAGCGCAATTCTGGTTTTACGAATTCGGTTTACGCCGGCGTAAAAACGCGGGGATTTCCAGATCGTCCAGATCGATTTCGCCGCCGTCTTCACGGCCCGCTTTGCGCCTGGCCTGGTCCGGCGGGCGAACCGGACGTTCCACACGCTCGACTGGAGCTGCGGGCGCCAGGCGGCGCGCGGGGTCGGAGCCGGGTTCATCGTATTCGGCGATCGCGCGCGGATACTGCATATATTCGCCGGGACGGAGCGGGCCGTCCTCGGAAAGATATTCCATCACGGGGCGTTCCATTTCACCTGAATTTTCGCGCTGTTTGCGTTCGCGAATTTCCTTTTCGGTCAGTTGCTGCCGCATCGAAACGACCGCCTGCCTAGGGGCGACCGGGCCCGCGTCTTCGGGCACGCGGGGCGTGACTTCGTAGTTGCGCCAGACGGGACGGGAGGCACCGCCCCCACCCTGGGCGGCCGCCGGGCGCGCGGCCGCGGCCTGTCGCGCGGCGTTGACCCGCGCCTCTTCCTGCTTGCGCGCCGCGGCCTGTTTTCGCTGAAAACCGGTCGCGATCACGGTTACGCGAATTCGGTCCTGGAGCGACGCGTCCTTGGCCAGACCGATGATGATATTCGCGCGCGGGTCCGCCTGCGCTGTGATGATTTCGGCGACTTCCTTCCATTCGGAGATGCTCATGTCCTCGCCGCCGCAGACGTTGATCAACAGCGCCGTTGCGCCTTCGATGCTGGTCTCGTCGAGGAGAACATTGTGGATCGCGTGGCTGACGGCCTCCTGGACGCGGTGCTCGCCCACGCCTTCGCCCGCGCCCATGATCGCGTCGCCGGTTTCGCCCATGATCGATTTGACGTCCGCGAAATCGACGTTCACCACCCCGGCGGTGTTGATCAGATCGGAAATCCCCTTGACCGCGTTCAGTAAAATTTCGTCCACCATGCGGAAGGCCACGTCCACGGAGGTGGAACGGTCGATGACTTTAAAAATAGAATCGTTCTTAATGGTGATCAGCGTATCGACGTTTTCGCGCAGCGCCTCCAGCCCGCCGCGCGCCAGCTCGAGGCGTTTGCGGCCTTCGTAGCTGAATGGCAGGGTCACCACGCCCACGGTCAGGGCGCCCAGGTCCCTGGCAACCTGCGCCACGATCGGAGCGGCCCCCGTGCCCGTGCCGCCGCCCATGCCCGCGGTGATGAAAACCATGTCCGCGCCCTTGAGCATCTGCTCGATGCGGTCGCGATCTTCCTGGGCGGCCTTCTGTCCGATCTCCGGATCGCCGCCGGCGCCCATGCCGCGCGTGGTTTTCATGCCGAGTTGTAACCGCCCCCGCCCACGCCCACGACCTTGATTAAAGTTGGCGATGTTCGCTCGTCGTCTTCCAGTTCCAGCATATAAAAAACCTCAGAGATTCTCCGTGATCCATTCGCGGACCCGGTCGATCATTCCTTTCCGGGCCATGCCGCCGACGCCGCGGCCTTCGCGCATCATGCGCGCGCCGTATTGAACCAGACCCACCGAAGTTGAAAACTCCGGAGCGGAAACGCGATCGGCGAATCCGGTGACTCCGCGCGGATAGGCGGTGGAAGCTGAAAGTCCCAGCACGTCCTCGGCCAGGCCGGCGATGCCCTCGATCTGGGAGGTGCCGCCGGTCAGCACGACCCCGCCCGCCAGAAAGTTTTTCTTTCCGGAACGGATCAATTTCTCGTCGATGATTTCAAAAATTTCGCGTAAACGCGGTTCGATGATCGCGGCGATGTCCTGGCGCAGCATCAGGCGCGCGGGGCGACCGGGCACGCCCGGCACCTCGATTTTTTCAATCGGATCGACCATGGAAACCGCCGCGGCCCCGTAGGTCTTTTTGATCATCTCGGACACTTCGACCGGCACCTTCAGGCCGATGGAAAGATCCTGGGTTACATGATTGCCGCCGAGCGGAACGACGGAGGAAAAGTACACGCCGCCTTCAATGAACATGAGCATGTCGATGATGCCGCCGCCGATATCCACGACCGCCACACCCAGGTCTTTTTCGCCATCGCTCACGACCGCCTCGGCGGAGGCGAGCGCGCTCATGACTCCGTCCGAAATACGAATGCCGGCGCCGGAGACGGCCTTCTCAAGATTGTTGAGGGCCGTACCGCTCGCGGTCACGATATGGACGTCAGCTTCCAGACGCACCCCGGTCATGCCGACCGGGTCGCGAATCCCGCCCTGGTCGTCCACGGTGAATTCGCGCGAAAGAACGTGAATGATTTCTTGATCGGAAGGAATACGAATATTCTGCGCGCCTTCGATTACGCGCAACACATCAGCTTCGCGCACAATGCGGTCGCGGTTCGTGACAGCCACGACGCCGCGCGAGTTGTCGCCATGCAGCATCTTGCCCGTGATGTTCACCAGGGCTTCTTCGATCACGAGGCCGGACATGAGTTCAGCTTCGCGCACCGCCTCGGTGATCGTGGCCACCGTCGTTTCAATGTTGACGATCGAACCGGTGCGAACCCCGCGCGAGGGCGCCGACCCCACCCCGAGGACTTCCACCTGGCCCGAACCGCCCTCTTCCCGCCGGGCAACGATGGCGCGCACCAGAGAGGAGCCGATGTCAATCGCGCAGATATAATCTTTCATCCGGGTTATATTCCGGGCACGAAAAGCGCGTCCGTCCCCCGTAGATCGATGATACCGGCTTTTTTCCCCTCTTTTTCCAGAAACGAGAAGGAGGCGTAAAGGCGATGCAGGTTGCGCGCGTCCAGAGTTCCGGACATTTCCACGCGCACACGCGAGGTGGTAAAGACGGTCAGACCGCCGCCGCGTCGCAGACGAAACTCGGAAATACGAGATACCAGGTCAGGATAGCGGGTTCGCAAAAGTTTCCAGCCGGCCATCATCTTGAACAGGGAGTTGTCATGGAAACGGTCCAGCGAGCGATCGAACTGGCCGCTGATCAGAGGCACAGTGGTACAGCGAACCCGGTTTTCGGACATGATATACAGATTTTCGTCCACTTCAAAAAGATGTTTTTCTTCGATACCGGTCCGCACAATGGCCGCGCAACGCCGCTCGACGAGAACGATCACCAGGCCATCGTTCTCCGCCCGACGAATCCGCGCCGAGAGAATCACCGGATGGGTCTCAAGGGCGGCCTCCGCTCTTCTCAAAGCGTCCGCCGGAGCCGGTCGCCCGACAACCAGGCCGGACATACCGCGCACTTCATCCGGACCGAAGTACTCATCCCCTTCGACTTCAATCGAACGGATGATCCGGGCGTTGTTCTCAGCCTCGGCCAGGAGATACAACCCGCCACCGAGCAAACCCAACGACAGGGTGAACAGAATCAGATACACCCGACCGGAGCGACCGGAATGATCATCCCCCGGGTTCCCGGGCCCATCCGGCACGACCGCCACCGTCGGCCCGGCCTGTTCAGTCAAATTAAGCGTCCCCGTTTCCCGATCCGGACAATTCCGGTTCGACCTTGATTATTATGTCACATTCATCCAGGCAATAATATTTTTTTCTTCCAATTAGAAAACTTTCCACCGTCGTTTGTATAGTCAGAGCCCGTTTAGAGCTTCATAGACCTTGTGCCGGCGGTTCCCCCGGCTTTCAGAAAATTTCGAATTGAAGCGGAAATATCACCCGCGCCCAGACAGGCGACGACCTCGCCCGGCGAACACCCCGCGAAGACCGGCGCCCATTCGTCGGCGGCGAGCAGGGCCACGTACGGATGCGCGGATAATTCGCGCGCGATGAGCCCGGCGTTAACGCCTTCGCGCGGGTTTTCGCCGGCGGCGAAAATCGGCAAAATAAAAATACGATCCGCGTCCTCAGCCAGCGCGCGCGCGAATTCGGCGAATAAGGCCGACG
>CAZVZS010000076.1:7915-8162 GCA_964631535.1 uncultured Leptospiraceae bacterium | reverse complement strand
CCCGGAAACCGGTTCATCGCCGCCGCGAAATCGGCGGGCCCGCGACCCCTCAGCGCTTCCACGAGACCGGAGCGCGCGACCCGGTCCAGCAGGGCAAGTGCGCCAAGCGCGTTCGACGCGAAATGGCGACCCGGCAGGGGCAGCGCGATTTCCGTTTCGCTCCGGGCGGGCTCGCTCGCGGGCGTGGAAAGAACCAGCCGGTCGCTTTCGCCGACGAACCGGCCCGCGTACGTGGCGGCCAGAGGCG
>CAZVZS010000076.1:0-7846 GCA_964631535.1 uncultured Leptospiraceae bacterium | reverse complement strand
AACAAAGCCCGCCGTGAGGCCCGCCAGGTCGCCGTAGAATTCGAGATGGTCGGCGTCGATATTCAAACACAGGCGAAACGCGGCTCGCGCGCGCAAAAATGAACCGTCCGATTCATCGGTTTCGTACACGGCGATCGCCCCCGCTCCCCGACGAACGCCCGCGGGCAGGTACGCGGGGCGCCCGCCCACGATGATGTCGGGATCGGCGCCCAGTTCCTGGAGCACCCAGCCCAGCAGCGACGCGGTGCTGGTTTTGCCGTGCGTCCCCGCCACGGCCAGCTGCACCGGGCAGCGCGCGACCAGGCGCGACAGGAAATCCATTCGGTGTTCAAGGACCAGTTCGCCGCGTTCGGCCAGGTCCGCAGCGCGTAATCGTTCGGGATGATCGGGCGCGATGGCCGTGCTGTAGACGACGATATCGCACCCGTCCAGATGGCGCGGATCGTGCCCCGTCCAGATTTTACAGCCGGCGGCCTCAAGTTCGCCGAGCGTATCGCCTTTGATCCCGGGATCGCTTCCGGTGATCGAATAGACTGGATCGTCAGCCAGGGCCGCGAGCCGCGCGAGCGGGGCCATGCCCGATCCACCGATGCCGATAAAATGAACGCGGGTCCCCATCGGTCAGGTTGTTTCCAGTAAATCCGCTTTAATACGCTCCACGATGAGCGCGGCCGCGTCCAGTCGCGCGAGACCCTGCGCCGCGGCGCCCATTCGTTTGCGTAGCGTGGGATCGCTCAGCTCTTCGAGCGCCTGGATCAATTCACCGGGGTCTTCGTCACGCCGCGCGATCAGGCGCGCCGCTCCCGCGCGCGCGAATACTTCGGCATTGGCGGTCTGGTGATCGTCCGCGGCGTACGGATAGGGAATGAGCACCAGCGGCAGGCCGAAACCGGCCGCTTCCGTGAGCACCCCCGCCCCGGCGCGGGTCACGAGCACGTCAGCCGAACGGTACAGCGCGTGGATGTCGCGCGTGAATCCGACGAGTTCGATGTTCGGAAACGCGGTCCGGTCGATTTCGCCAGAGAGTTGTTCCAGGTTGCGGACACCGCACTGGAGCATCCAGAGCGCATCTGGAAGGAGTGGCAGGGGCGCCTTTACCATCGCGTTCAGTTGCGTGGCGCCCTGGCTTCCGCCCACCACGAGAACTCGCAGGGCGTTTTTTTTGCGCGCGGCCCGCGCCAGGTTTGCGAACGCATCGGCGGATTTGCTCGTCGGGGCGCGCATGCTGCTGACGATTTTCTCTCTTAGAGGGTTGCCGGTCAGGACGAGTTTTTCGGCAGGAACGAAGCCGGCGGCGGAGGGCACGAGTGGAACGGCGAGAAATACCCGGCGCGCCCGGCGGGCGAGAAACCGCGTGACCTTGCCCGGCACCGCGTTCTGTTCGCAGAGATACACCGCGCGCCCGCGCACGATGCCGGCGAGAATGGCCGGGGCCATCGGATAACCGCCCAGACCCACGATGGCGCGCGCGTCCAGTCGCCCGATCAACAAAAAGGCGCGCAGAAAGGCCAGACAAAATCGCGCGGGGAACAGCGCGAGATCGAGCGGGCTCTTGCGGACTGGCGGTGCTTCGTAAAAATACAGCGGAAAATCCGCCTGTGCGAAATCGGGATACTGGCGATTGCGGGCGAGCGTGCGCATGGCCGGCGCGAGACCCGCCCGCGCCAGTTCTTCCGCCAGAGCCAGCCCGGGCGAAATATGACCGCCCGTGCCGCCGGCCACGAGCAACACACGCGGCACCGCGGACGACGCGGCTGCCAGGGAGCCGGGAGCGGGATGGGCATCGGCGGCGGAACGGGGAGGGGCGGCCACGAGAATCGTTTACTCCGCCATAGTTTTGCGTTCCATCAGGAAGCGGCGGAATTCATCACTGCCAAAGCTTGCCGGAATCTTGACAATCTCCGGGCTGCGGTAGGGATGTTTTGCCATGATGTACTTTTCGATGGCGAGGTAGTTGCCCTCGCGCGCTTTCAGCAGCAGTTTAAAATCGCCTTCAATGGTCAGTTGACCGTTGAAGATGTACATGACCTGACCGGGCAGGATGCTGCCGCTGAGCACCAGGTGGTCCTCCAGCATATCGGAGATGAACTCCTGGGCCAGGTCTTCGTCGTTGACGGAGCAGAGTACGAGAATTTCTTCGCTGGCGGACATAAATACGCTCCGGACCTACATTCGTAATTCTTGAATTGTATAAAAAACAAGCGAAACAATACCGGTAACCACGTATATGAGCACGATGGTCAGCAGACCGGCGGCCGCGTACTGGGTTCCGTACCGCCAGCCCAGGAAGGCCAGGATCCCCACCAGGACCAGGAGGACGAGCGCCAGACGACCGCGCGAAAAACGGCGCACGAAGGCCACCTGGGGTTTGGCGTATTTCAGGGTGCTGACCATCAGGAAGGCCACCAGGATGAAGATCACCACCAGCACCAGTGGCGGCATGCTCAGGACGGCCGGAAACACAAACGGCAACAGCGCGATAATCACACCCGCCACCGGAGACGGCAGCCCGGCGAAGCTCGAATCGTCGTGGATCACGTTAAAACGCGCCAGACGGTAGGCCGCGCAGGTGGGAAAAATCCCCGCGATCACCATCCCGATGGGGATGACCGACCCTTCCAGCAACTGGTTGTAACTGTGCAATACGAGCGAATACATGAGGACGCCCGGAGCGATCCCGAAGGTGGTCAGATCCGCCAGCGAATCCAGATGCGCGCCGAGGTCGGAACGGGCGTTCAACAGGCGGGCCGCGTAACCGTCCGCGCCGTCAAAGAGCATGGCCAGAAAGATGAGCAGGCCTGAAACCCAGAGCGTGTCAATATTGCCCAGGTCTGAGAGCGAGAATAGAATGGAAAAAAAACCAAGGTTTAAATTTCCAAGCGTAAAAAGATTGGGGATCCAGCCGACGTTGAATAATTTCAAGGGAGCCTCGGTACTGTGCGGATTCGGAAAACCGGTCGCGCGCGCGGGCGCATGGGAACAATGATTCGGCCTTTCTCAGGCTGGCAAATCCTTTTCGAGTGGCGTACGCCGGGATTCATACTG
Source organism: uncultured Leptospiraceae bacterium (assembly GCA_964631535.1). Taxonomy (GTDB): domain Bacteria; phylum Spirochaetota; class Leptospiria; order Leptospirales; family Leptonemataceae; genus CAZVZS01. The sequence continues at coordinate 4,801 of CAZVZS010000076.1, read as the reverse complement.
AAACAGGATCGTACGGTAGATGATCGGCCGGGACGGTTCGCCGGCTGCTGACCGGAAAGTCCAGGGGCCCGGCTTTCCCCGCGCGCCAGAGATGGTAGCCCAGAGCGGCGATCATCGCCCCGTTATCGGTGCAGAGCCGCAGACTCTGCGGATAGGCCAGGTCGAAATCGGACCGGGCGGCCAGGCGTTCCAGCACCCCCCGTAAAGTTCGATTGGCCAGGACCCCGCCGGAGGCCACAACGCGCCGGATTCCCGTCCGCTCGACCGCGCCCAGCACGGTCCGTTCCACCAGTTCAAACGTCGTATTCTGAAAATCGCGACAGACCCTGCCGGCGTCCGCCCCGGCCGCGCGGGCCCGGAGCACGGCGGTCTTGATTCCGGAAAACGAAAACGCCAGGTCGCCCGCGCGTTTACCCCGCAGCAGGGGCTTGAAGAGCGGGCCCTCATCCGCGGGCCCGGTGTAGGCCCCTGCCGCTTTTTCAATGGAAGGGCCGCCCGGGTACGGGAGGCCCAGCATCGTCGCCGTTTTATCAAAGGCTTCCCCCAGAGCGTCATCGAGCGTGTCGGCCAGGAGTTCAAGGTCCTCAGGACCGCGCACGACAAAGATACTGGAATTGCCCCCCGATAACAGCAAACCCAGAAACGGATATTCCAGCGCGCCGCCCTCGAGGGTGTGCGCGTACAGATGCGCCTCGACATGATCGACCGGCACGATCGGCAGCCCGCACACGAGCGCGAGTCCGCGCGCGAACTGGGCCCCGATCATCAGCGAGCCCATCAGCCCCGGGCGATTGGTCACGGCCACATAACTGAGTTCATCCGGACGCACGCCGGACTCGCGCAGCGCGGCCGCGTAGACGTGATTGATCTTTTCGAGATGCGCGCGACTGGCGATTTCGGGCACGACCCCGCGAAAGGGCGCGTGTTCCTTGATCTGGGAGTAAATGACGTTGGCCAGGATTTCGCGTCCCCCGCGCACCAGCGCGACGGCGGTTTCATCGCACGAGGTTTCGACCCCGATGCCGATTGCGCTGCCGATTGGGCTGCCGGCGGATGTGGCCATGGCGGACATACTCCACAGGGTCCTTCAGCGGTGCGCTTTGCGAGTCTCGAGGTCTTTTGTTTTCCCGTTGACCCGGCCGCATTTTTCGCAGACGTATTCGACCGCTTTCGGCACGACGGAAATGCCATACAGGAGCGCGAACCAGCCGCCGATTCCGTATTTACCGCGTGCTTTGATGCCCGGATGTTTACAATACTCGCAGATGGTCGGCGGCGCCGTTTGTTCTGCACTCATTGGCGATTTTCCTCGTTCTTTTTTTTAGCAGGGCGCTGAAAAAGTGCCCTGTGAGCCCCGCTCATCTCAAGCCCCGATCTGGAGATGAACGTAATTCCGCGATCGCGCGCGCGAGTTGCACGTCGGTTTCCATATCCGGTCCGCTGGCGGGCAACGCGCCGTATTCCTGTTTTAATACGAACAGAGCCAGCACCGGCGAAAGCGACCAGCCCTTCTGTTTCAATTCCTGGTTGAAGATCGCGAAAAGATCCGGCCCATACTTCGGATAGTTACGCCGGAAGGTTTCGAAAAATTTCGTTTCTTTGATCTTATATAAATAGTACGATTCGTCCGGGCCCGGCGCGAGGTCCGGCACATCGATGTCCGGGGTCAAACCCTTGCCGTGCAGGGATTGATTTTTCGGCGTATAATACCGCTGGGTCGTAATGATGGCCGCGGTATCGTCCGGGAGCGGGCGCACGATCTGCTGGACCGAGGCCTTGCCGAACGTACGCGTACCGAGGATTTTCGCGCGACTGTGATCCTGTAAGGCCCCGGCCATGATCTCCGACGCGGATGCCGAGCCGCGATTGACCAGCACGACGATTGGCATGCCCGCGGCGACGATTCCAGTTTCGCCTTCGGCGCGCATCAGGCGCTCCTGCTGCGGATCGCGTCCGCGCGCGCGCACGATCACATCGCCTTTATTCAGGAAATAACCGGTCAGGGTGCCGGCCATGGACAACAGGCCGCCGGTGTTGTTGCGGAGATCGACGATGATGCCGCGCACTTTTTTTTCCTGGAATTCCTTGAGCAGATCGTGAAAACGCGTGACGGTGCCGCTGTCCTCGCCGTAGAATTGCGTGAGCCGCACGTAGCCGAACTCTTTTTCGATCACCGACCCGTTGCAGTAGACCAGGTTAAAGAACCCGCGCCGGACCTGGACCTTGATCGGTTCGAGAAACCCCTGCCGGCCGATTTCCAGTTCCACGATCGTGCCGGTTTCGCCCGCGATGAGTTTTAGAATTTCGCCAAAATATTTTTTATGCGTGGACTCCCCGTTGATCGAGATGATCCGGTCGCCCGACAGAATCCCCGCCTTCTGCGCCGGCCCGCCGTCCACCGGAGCGATGACGGTTGGATAATCGTCCTTCATGGTCACTTCGACGCCGATCCCGACTTTCTGGCCTTCTTCCGCGTTGTTGAATTCCTGGTGTTCCTCACGGGTCAGAAAGCGCGTGTAGGGATCACCCGTGGCGGCCATCATGCCGCGCACGGCCCCGGTCAACAGGACCTGGTCGTCCTCTTCGTTGACGTAGAGTGTGCGCATATAGTTGAGCACGTTCTGGAACACCTGCTGGTAACGATGCGTCGCTTCGATATCGGCCGCGGCGGGGCGCACGTACAGGAGCGCGTTGGCCCCGAGGCTCGCGCCCAGAATCAATGTCCAGATCCAGCGTTCTTTCGATTTCATTCGGTCAGGTCCGACCCCGGGGTCGCGGGGTTATTTCATGAGCGTATTGTAAAAATCCGGCTCGTCTTTCTTGAGCATTTCCAGCACCGCATCGCACCGAACCCGGTGGTTCTTGCAACTGCGTTCGAACAGGTCCCGGTCGCTCAGATGCCGCAATTCGGCGACGAGCGGCGCCTGGAAACGGAGGACCAGAAATTGTTCTTTGACGCGGGTCACGTCTTCGGCCGTGGGCTCAGCCGCGCAGGCGGTCAGCAGGCAGCCGGCACAGACGATGGCGAGGATCAGAGGAAGTCGCACAATTTCAAGAAAACGAACACGGGCTTCCGTGCATAGCGTTTTCCAGCGCTGGCGCGGGGGGCGGAGGGCGGGTTTTTGCCTGGACAAAATCTGGGCCGCGACCACGATCGAAACTTTGAAAAATCGCCCGGGAATCGCCTTGAACAGCTCAAAGGTAAACGGGCTGGCCAGTGGATTATTCGCATCAACGATCAATTTCGAATTTGTTTTAGCTGGCGCGAAAGTAACGTTCATGACGTGGAGCTTGTGGATTACCATTTAGATTTTTCGCGGAGGGGTTAAAAAATGAAACGATTAAAAAATACTCATCCCGGTGAAATCCTGAGCGAAGAATTTCTCATTCCAATGGAAATTTCAGCGTATCGACTTGCCCGCGAAACCGGATTGACACAGACGAGAATCGGGCAGATCATCAAAGGCAGGCGTGGGATTTCCGCGGAGACTGCCTTGAAACTCGGCCGGTTTTTCTGTGTACCTCCGGAATTCTGGATGAATTTGCAGACTCTCTACGATATCGAAGAAGCAAGGAAACACCATTCAGCTGAATTAAAAGCGATTCAGTCCGCGAAAGACCTGGGACTAATTTCAGCCTGAACCTCTTCGCGCCCCATCACCCCAGGCCGCGCAGCAACTCCGCCACCGCGCTCACCGGTTGCAGGAACTCGCGTTCTTCCTCCACCTCAAAACGAACCCGGGCCCATGTGCATATCGTTTTCCGGAGCGACCGTGGCGGTGGGATTCTGGAAACGCAGGGCGGGTTTTGCGGTGAGCGGGAGAACCCGTTTGTACTATTATTGGATGTCGCGCCAGTTAGAAAGCTTCAGGCGATAGGAAAGGTCAACAATCCGTTTATAGTGCGCGGTATTTCCCGTAACCAGATCCAATCCATGGACAACCGCGATGGCCGCGATCATTGGATCGGCCCGGCCGATTGTCAGGCCTGTTTTCTCCAGGTCCGCGTAAATTTTTCCGGCCAACTCTCCGGCTTCCGCGTCCAGAGGAAAAATTTCCAGTTGGTCAAAGTTACTTTTTAGTCGACTAATTTTTTCACCCTGATTTAGCTTTTGAAAACCTTTTACAATTTCGAGAATTGTAATTGTAGAAATACAAAGTTTCGAATGCTCCGCGAGGTACCTCGCCGTATTGATTCGAATTGTCGGATTGATACCTTTCAGGATTTCCGAAAAAATGTCCGTGTCAAGAAGGCTCTTTTTCATTCAGAGAGAATTCAATTGCGCAGAGACGCGGATTCTCTTGCTTTCATCGTTTCGTCGGTCAACAGGTCGAGGGTTTCACAATCGGTTTCGAACAAGCCCAGTATACGATTTTTTTGCGCCTCCGAAACCGTTTCCTCATCGATGAATAGCCTGACACGGTGAGTACCGGCCTTCAATTTATCCCGTAAATCAATGGTTAACTTCCCATCCGCGGTAACAAGTCCTGTTGTCTCAAATGATTTCATTTCGAATCACCTTAACTCGTGGGTAGAATAATTACTTTCCAGGCTGATTTCAACCATTTTTCACTCGCCCCCATCACCCGAGCCCGCGCAGCAACTCCGCCACCGCGCTCACCGGTTGCAAAAATTCGCGTTCTTCTTCCACTTCGGCGAGGTTCCCGTGCGGGATGACGATGCGCGAAAACCCGGCCTGCCGCAACTCCCGCACGCGCGCGCCGATGCGGGCGACGGGACGCACTTCGCCGGAGAGGCCGACTTCGCCGACGAAGGCCGATCCAGTGCCGTAGGATTCCAC
>CAZVZS010000075.1:15822-23537 GCA_964631535.1 uncultured Leptospiraceae bacterium | reverse complement strand
GTTTTCGGCACATGTCCGAAAACCGCTCGCAATCGGCTCCACTCCGCTGGTGCTCGCCGATTGGGGCTACCTCCTGTAGCCCCAGCCCATCTCAAAACAGGTTTTGAGATGGGTTCTAAATTGTTGGTTGACGTTTTTAATTTCGCCTGGTTCCCTGTGCCTGTGCCTGTTTTACAAAAAATCCCCCGCAAGCTGGAAGAAGTACTCGGCCCGGACGGTACGGATCAATTCGTCGATTTTTTAAATACCGCGTTGCAATCCAGTAAGGAAGACGTGATTCAGAGCGTGGCCGATAAATTTGAACGCCGGGTTGTGGAAGAGTCGGCTTCAATTCGACTGGAAATGCAGAAACAGTTCGCGGAAATGCAGAAACAATTCGTTGATGTCCACAGGCAGTTCGCTGAGGTTCAGAAACAGTTCGCCGAGGTTCAGAAAAGTATTACCGGCGTCCACGCGGCCATCGCGACCCAGACGCGCTGGCTGCTCATTCTCGCTCTGGGTGCTCTTGCCCTCTATCCGCTGATCACTCGTCTGATCGAGCGTTTAATTCCGTAGACAACCGCTGGCGCGCCCTGGCCTACTTCTTGCGCGTGGGTCGGTATTCCAGGTAGGCTTTCAGCGGACCCAGAAAATATTCGTACCAGCCATCGTGGTGTTGTTCGCGAATCTTACGCGTCGGCAGGCCCGTATGAACCAGGGTGATGCTCGTGCCGTATTCGGCTTCCCCCAGTTCCCAGTACACCAGGGAGTCCAGGTAACCCTCTTCCCATTCGAGTTCGCGCAGGGTATGCACCATACGACGGGGATACTCGACTTCTTTGACCACTCCGAACATATCCCCGTCCCAGAGCGACCATTTGCCATTTACGCGGGCCTGGATGCGGGCCGGACCGCCGCCCCAGTCGTCGACGATGCGCGGGGTGGTCAGGGCGCGAAACACCTCACCTATGGAGGCGCGAACCGTCTGCGTTATTTCAATATCAAGGATTTCAGGGGTTAATACTGCGCGTCTCATGTTCTTTTACCGTCCCATGGTAAGAATCGGCCGATTATTAAAAAGTAGTAAGTTTTTTTCGTTCCGGTTGACGCCCGGAGCGCCAGGTCCGGGACTCTTGCCCAAGCTGATGATTGTTTCCATGCGCAAAACGAGCCAGTTTTCGGTCCTGGCGGTATTTGTTTTCCTCCTGTGTTTCGGGGAAACCCGCGCCGAACCCGTGGCCGGTCGCGGGATGCTGGATTTGCGGGCGTACGATTTTGCCCGGGAAGGCCCGCTCAGCCTGCGGGGCGAACTGGAATTTTTCTGGCGCCTGCTTCTGCTCCCCGGCGAACCAGCGCCCGGATCCGCACAGTTCGCCCGCATTCCGCTGGCCTGGAATGCGGCGATTCCTTCCGGCGAGACCGGCGGGGGACTCTCCGGTTCGGAGGGTTTCGCCACGTATCGCCTGAAAATTCTGCTCCCGCCCGCGGCCCCGGCCCTCGCGCTCCAGATCAGTCCGCAGTTTTGCGCTCTGGCGATTTTCGCGAACGGGCAGCCCGTCGGGTCCGCCGGCGCGGTCGGAACAACGGCCGCCGAAACAGCGGTGGCGGCCCGATCAATCCGGTTGAATCTGCCCGCCGCCACCGAACTGGACCTGATCTTTCACGTAGCGAACTTTCACAACTCGAGCGGCGGCATCGAACGTGAAATTCTGCTCGGGCCGCCCGGCGATCTGGAAGCGTTACAGAGGAAACAACTCGCGGGGATTCTTTTTCTGGTCGGGAGTTTCGTCATCATCGGCCTGTATCATCTCTCTCTGTTCCATCTGCGCCCCGGGGAACCGTCCACCCTCTTCTTCGGCCTGGTCTGTCTGGTCTGGTCGCTACGCCTGCTGGTGCTGGGCGATCGTCCGCTCACGGAAGTGTGGCCGACCCTCGATTTCGAGACGGCGCTGAAACTCGTCTACCTGACCTTCACCTTCGGTCTGCCGCTGTTCTGTCTGTACGTTCGCGCGCTCTTCCCCGATCAATTTTCGCGCCTCGTTCTGCGTATTCTCGTTACCCCGGGCCTATTATTTTCCCTGGTCGTGGTGGCCCTGCCGGTACGGCTCTTTTCCCACCTCCAGATTCCATTCGAAATCGGCACGGTGGTGACGGAGGTGTATGTCCTGTACGTGATTCTGCGCGCGCGGTCCCAGGGCAGTCCCGGCGCGCGGGTGTTTCTGTTCGGTCTGGTCGTTTTCGCCGCGGCGATTTTGAACGATATCTTGAACAACCACGGCTGGCTCGCCAGTCCGGACCTGGCCCCGGTTGGTCTTTTTGTATTTTTGTTTTCGCAGGCGTATCTGCTTTCCCGCCGTTCGGCGGACGCCTTCCGCCGCACGGCAGAACTCTCGGCGAACCTTGAACACCTGGCCGACGAACGCAACCGCGATCTCCAGGCCGCGCTCGCGGATCTGCGCGCGAAGGACGCCCTGCTCCAGCAGGAGCTGGACATCGCCTCCGAAATCCAGGCGGGCAATCAGCCCGAAATGCCGGCGCGCTTCGGCGAGTTTTACGTGAACGGGTATTCGCGTTCGCGCGGCAAAGTCGGCGGGGATTTTTTCGATTTGCTGGAGATGAGCTACAGTCGCATGGGCGTGCTCATCGCGGACGGGTCAGGGCACGGGGTACCGGCCGCGCTCGTGGCGAACATGGCGCGCATGAGTTTCCGTGAAGAAGCGCGCCGGCGCGTTTCGCCGCGGTCCATCCTGGAACACGTCAACACGACCATGTCGCGCGTGCTCGGCACGCAGGAATACATCACAGCCTTCCTGATCGTCGTGTCCCCGGACGGCAAACTGCTGTTCAGCAACGCCGCCAATCGCAACCCGGCGATATTACGGCGCGGCGGTGAAATTGATTTTTTACGCGCGGACGGCCTCTTGCTGGGCGCGTTCGAAACCCGGCCCTCTTCGTACGAGGAAGGCCGCGAACGCATGGAGAAGGGCGATCGCGTGCTTCTGTTCACCGACGGCCTCATCGATTTATTCATGGACGACGACCCGGACGCGTGGGAAGAAAATTTCCGGACGTTTCTGAGCGGACGCACGCAGTTCAGCACGGACGAGCTTCGAACGGCCCTGATCGAACATCTGGCGACTGTCGAAGTACAGAAGGCACTCAGCGACGACATCACCTTCCTCATTCTGGAACGTACGATTTAATTTGGGAGGAACGACAGTCCTGCCGCTCATGCGCTTACCCCGGTGATCGAACGATATTCCCCCAGCGCGTAGCGGTCGGTCATGCCGGAGATGTAATCGGCCACGACGCGCGCCAGACCGAAGCGGTCGATGCGGGTCTGAACGTGCGCGGGCATAACCCCTGGATAATCGCAAAATTCGCGAAATAAGGTCTGGATGATGCGCGTCCCGCGCCGCGACATCCTGATCACGTCCGCGTGGCGGTACAGTCGCTCGAACAAAAATTTCTGCAGCACGGAAAGCCGTTCCCGCATGGCCGGGCCGAAGCGGACGGGATATTCAGCCGGGCGCAGCGCGCGCACCGCGTCCAGGTTGGGCAGGTGCATCGCGTCAAGGGCCGCGCGCGTCTCCGTGATTAAATCCGTAATACAGGCATTCAGCATTTCGCGAATGACAACGCGCTGACGCACTTTGCGCCGCGCCGCGCGAAACGTACCCCCCGCCCGCTCCAGGGCGCGGTACGTTTCGCGCCAGGGATCCAGTTCCATCAGTTCGTCTTCCTCCAGGAAACGCGAGTCGAGCCCGTCTTCCAGATCGTGGTGCACGTACGCCACCCGGTCGCACTGGTCCACCAGATGCGCTTCCAGCACGGGGCTTTCGGTTTTCCGTTCGGCCAGGAGCGGAGCGAGGGCCGCGTCACATTCGTACACGCGCGGGTGTTTCATGATACCCTTGAGCGACGCGCGCGTGAGATTCAGCCCGTTGAATTCCAGGTAACGGGTTTCCAGTTCGGTTACGATGCGCAGCGACTGGCAGTTGTGTTCGAACCCGCCGTGCTCGCGCATGAGTTCGTGCAGGGCCTCCTGGCCGGTGTGGCCGAAGGGCGTATGGCCCAGATCGTGCGCGAGCGCGATACATTCGGCGAAGTCGCGGTTGAGGCGCAGCACCGCCGCCACCGAACGCGCGATTTGCGAAACCTCGATGCTGTGGGTCAGGCGCGTGCGGTAGTTATCGCCTTCCGAGTTGACGAAAACCTGGGTTTTGTATCCCAGACGCCGAAACGCTTTCGAGTGGATGACCCGGTCCCGGTCGCGACCGAAGGCGGTGCGAAACGGATGCGGCGCTTCGGGAACCAGACGTTCCGCGTTGTTGCCTTCGTGCCGCATCGCGTACGGCGCGAGGATGGAATCTTCCAGTTGTTCGATCATGTGTTTCCGGGCGGCGCACATCCACCGCCCGGGAAACAATCAGGGAATCGGATGGGACGTCCACCCGGAAAAAGGAAACCGGGCCGCCGCGCCTCAGTCGCTTTCGACCAGAGCCACGAATTCGGGGCCGGACGGTCCGGTGCGGTAGCGCAGGGCGCCCTCGATCGCGAAGGTTTCGTCCGCCTTCACATCATACCAGGCCGGGCTCGCCGCCAGGTTCGCGAGCAAAGAAAACGCGCGGAGGCGCTCTCGCCCCGGCCCGGAGACGGAATTTTCTTTGACCCAGCCCACGTATTCACGGTGGTACTTCCCTTCGCGCGCGTACTGCACGAAGTTGCGCAGCGGCTCTCTGGCCCGCACCCGCGCCTGAAAGGGCACGGCCACGACCGGTTGACCCCCGGGCGACCCGGCGAGCTCCACCGGCGTCCCGGTTTCCAGCGATTCAAGCCCGGCCAGCAGTTCGATCTGGCCGGCAAGGTCTTTTTTCGCGCGCGCTTCGTCCACCGGGCCCGCGCACGCCACCAGCGTGAGCGCCAACCCGGCCGCCATGAAGATTGAAAAAAATTTACGCTCCCGGCGTTTCATGAAAAAACCTCCGCGCACTGGAGTGGCGCCACGGATCAATGTTTCCCCGGCGCAAGCAGGACGCCCTTGCGCTCAAACGCGATATACGCCTGGAGCGCGGTCATATCGGCCGAGTCAAACGCGAGCGGTTTGCCTTCGAGCGGGTTCTGGATGCACCAGTTGATCATTTCCGCCAGAGTGGCGACTTTTCCCAGTTGTTTCTGAAACTTGGGATAGGTCTCGGGGTGGGTGTTGGTCGCGTTGGGATGGCACATCGCGCACTGGACCGAATTGCCCGCGAGGGCCGGACCGTGCCAGAGTTCCTCGCCGCGTTTGACAGAAGTCATGAACGCGGCGTCCCATTCTTTGACGCGCGACGCGTCCCATTCGTCGGCGCGAGGACCGTCCTGGAATAAAAACAGGCCCAGGGCCGCGAGAACAAATACGCTCAGACTTACAAAAATTCCTGATTTCATGTGTTCCTCCAATTTCAGACGAAAATCTCCAGTTCCTCAGTAATGCGTCTGGGGCAGGATCTGCTTCGCCGGTTCCTGGTAGGCCAGGTCCACAGGGTGCCCGGCGGTTTCGTCGTACTTCACGACGCGGGTTTGATTTTCCCAGAGTTGATAGTGCGCTTCTTCCAGGCCGCTGTCCATATTGATGAAGGACCAGCCCGTTCCGTCGCGCTCTTTGAACGGATCCTGGCGATTCATACGGACCGTCATTTTGGGAATGAATTGTTCGGTGTTCTGCGTGTACGTGTTCGGGTACGGCCAGGGCCAGGCGGTGGACATGAGCGAGTAGAAGCTGATATTGCCGATCTGGTTGTAGATCACCTGGTGCACATGACCATGGAAGACGGTCACGTTCGTGAACCGTTTGAGGGCAGCCTGGATTTCTTCGGCGTCGTCCGTCCAGAAATTCCAGGGTTTAAAGATCTTGTACAGGGGCGAATGCGAAAGCACGACGACCGGGGTGCCCGTGTCCACCTTCTCCAGGTCTTTTCTGAGCCAGTCGATCTGTTCTTTGCCGACCATGAACGGCGATCCCTGGGGATTGTCCAGGCGCGCCATCTGGTTCATCACCTCGGTCTGGTTCGGCCATTGTTTGACCCAGGCATCGTGGGTCAGGATACTGTTGAGCGTCACGAAATGAACGCCCTTGTGATCGAAGCTGTAGTACAGCTTGCTGATTTTTTCTTCCCAGTAGCGGCCCAGATCCAGGTAATAATCGTGCTCGCCGATGACGAATTTGATATTGCCGTCCAGGCGCGAGAGAATCTCGCGGCCGTGGTCCAGCTCTTCGCGTTTACCGAGCTGGGCCAGGTCCCCCCCGTACACGACGAAGTCCGGGCGCGGCACCATGAAGTTCACCGCGTCGACGGCCTTGCGCAGACCCTGATCGAAGTTGCGAACGAATTTCGTACCCTGGGTCTGCGTCAGGTGCGAATCCGAAATGAAAGCGAACGTGAATTTTTCCGTCCCCACCTTCTTACGCGAGGACCCCGTACCGGGCCCGCACGCGAGCTCGACAAGCGTCATGGGCAACACCGTCGCGCCCATCAGCGCTCCGGCTCCCTTTAGAAATGTACCTCGACTGAACTTCTGATCGGACATCACTGTACCTCCACTCAAGTTGCTTTCGAACCGTACCGGAAGCGCGCGGCCTCAAGGCCCCGCGGTCTTCGAAAACCGGGAACCGGTCAACGTCTTCAAAAATGCGAGCAAATCGGCCACTTCGGCCGGGGTCAAATTCAACGGGCGGATCCCGCTGTCGAGGAAGGGATTGGCCTCCCCGCCTTTGTTGTAAAAGTCCACCACTTCGGCCAGGGTCTTCTGGCTGCCGTCGTGCATATATGGCGCGGTCAGTTCGATATTCCGCAGCGTGGGTGTCTTGAACGCGCCGATTTCTTCCTGCTTGCGCGTAATCGCGAAACGACCGAGTTCGGAAACGTTCGCGTCGGTCAGGACGCTCTTATCGACGTCGCCGGCGGCGGCTTTCATCTGCGCGTCGATAATCGCGCGCAGGCGCGGTTCGATGCGCTTAAAGCCCACGCCGAGGTTGTGGAATTTATCGTCCGTGAAAATAGCGCTCGTCTGACCGATGGTATGACAATCCTGGCAGCGCGCTTTCACGCGGTAGAGCGCCAGTCCGCGTTTCGCGGCTTCGGAAATCGCCGCTTCGTCTTTGCCGTACAGGTACCGATCGAAGGGCGAATCGCCTGAAATCACCGTGCGTTCGAAGGCGGCGATGGCCCCGACCACGTGATCGATCGTGATGGCGGCCGCGTCCGCCTGGAACACCTTCTGGAACGCGGCGGTGTACGCGGCGTCTTTACGAATGACGTCCAGAATCTGGTCGTGGTTCTGGAGGCCGTGCTCGATCGGATTGAGAAACGGGTCTTTCGCCTGGCCCTCAAGGTCAGGACGGCGCCCGTCCCAGAACTGGAATTTATAATACGCGGCGTTGATTACCGTCGGCGCGTTGCGCGTGCCGAATTGACCCCGGATCCCCTTTGAAGTCGGCAGATTATCCGTGAAACCCTTCTTCGGATCGTGGCAGGTCACGCAACCGACGGTTCCGTCCCCGCTGAAACGGGTCTCGTTGTAGAGTTTTTCGCCGAGGGCGATTTTTTCGGGCGACTGGGGATTGTCCTCGGGCACGGGCAGGGGCGGCAAACCGAGCTGGCCGGTTTCGATCGACAGGAAGGCCCTCTGCGCGCCCGCCACGGCCGCAGCGGGGGCTTTTTTTTCCGAACAGGCGCTGAAAAAAATCGCGGCTG
>CAZVZS010000075.1:0-15812 GCA_964631535.1 uncultured Leptospiraceae bacterium | reverse complement strand
AGACCAGCCCGAATGAAAAAAACGCGCTAGAAAAGTTCCGATGCGAATTCACAGGCAATTCCCCCCGGAACAATTCTAAAACGGGGTTAAATTTAAATCAATAAAAATTTATACTAATTCTAAATTTAGAATAAATACCTGTTCAGCAAATAAATTCAGCGCGGCTACTCGCCCAGTTTCTGCCGTTTATACTCTTCCTGGAAAAGCGCGTAGGTTTCGCGTTTGTCATCATCGAGCCAGCCCGGGCCGCCCACGCGCATGGCCTTGCGGAAAAGATCGTGCGCGGCGGGCATATCACCCGCGTACCATTTGTAGGCCGCCAGGTTCCAGTAAGCCGCCGCGCTCTGGCCCCCCGCCTCATTCAGGGCTTCTTCCCATTGTTCGGAGGCCGCTTCCAGGTTGTTTTTTTCGGCGAATTTAAAGCCTTCTTTCAGGTAGCCCTGCACGGCATCGGCCGCGCCGGGATCCACGTCCCCCACATCAGTTTCAAGGGCGATTTCATGAATGTCGATTTTGGGGGACAGATGATCGGCGATTTCCTGGGCGGCGACTTTCAGGGATTCGTCAAACGCTTTCAGGCCGGACGGGCAATTCAGGTCCCCCGGACTGGCGATCTGGCGGTACGGTTTGGCATACCCATACGCCACCGAGCGCCCGGTTTCGATATTGACCATGTTGGCCTTGATGAACAGGGTCATGTACAGCACACCGGTCGGAATGCTCGATTCGGTGGGATCGCCCATGACCCAGGTGCCGTGGCCCTGGGATTCCATGTACACGCGGTAGCCGATTTTGGCCACTTCCCAGCTGGCTTTGGCCACGCTGAAAACATGTTCCACTTTACAATCGGTGCGCGGCCCCTGGGACATCTGGATGACCAGCAGCGCGTCCGCGGCCTGTTCCTGGCCGATCATCTTCTGTACGCTGAACAAACCCGTCTGGGTTTTGGCCAGTTCTCGCAGACGGTCCTTGCGGTTTTTCATGTCCACAAAATCGAAATAGCCGCGTTCGGTGATCGCTTTTTCAACTTCTGATTCTACGATATTGGAAAAATCCTTATCCGCGAAGGGTCCTGACAGCACGTCCCCCGCGTCCGGGGCCACGATGGCCAGGGTCTTCTGAGCGCCCATGACCGAGCGCAATTGCTCGCCGTAGACTCCCTCCGGGTAACGCGGAAAACGAATGGGTACCGTTGGCCCGCACTGAAGAAGCAACCAGAGCAGTGCGGGGGCCGCGGTAAGACCGGTCTTATGAAACAAAATGCGCTTTCCGTTCATTATCCATGATCCGACGGTTTTTAGATCGCAGCCAGCCATTTTTTTGTTCAATTAAAATGAGGTTTGACCGCTTTTTCGTTACTTCCCCGCGTGGTGGCCGACCTCGGAGAAGTCGAACCGTGGCGGGGCGAAAAAGTTCATCGGATAAAAGGCGATATTACGGCTCAAAACGGTGGTTTTGGGGATTAAAAAATGAACCCCGTACAACCCGAGGCAGGCCCGTGACAGCGGGACCACCAGGGGCACATCAAAACCGGTGCTGGCCACCACGACGGTCCCGGGATACCCGAGGCGTTTGATCCGGCCGAGCATGAAAATACCCGCGAGCTGGGTTTCCATCGTGATGTCGGTAACGATCACGCGAAAAAAATCGGGCGCCTGGCGTTCGAACAGGGCCAGGCCCTCCGCGGCGTCGCGCGCGCGGGTGATGGTATAACCGCGTTCGGAAAAATACTCGTCCAGAATTTTCGCGTAGCGATCGTTGTCATCCACCAGCAAGAGGTTTTTGGTCATATCGTTCTTTCTCCCCGCCTTTTTAACTCGCACCCGAATCAATGCCCCGCGTATCGCTCAGACATTAAGCTGGCCGGCTGACGCCCGGCTGATTTCTTGTAAACGCGCGTACAGTCCGCCGCGGGCCATGAGTTCCGCGTGTTTTCCCTGGTCCACGATACGGCCGCCTGAAACCACGCAGATCAAATCCGCATTTTCGATCGTCGACAATCGATGCGCGATGACAAAGGTGGTCCGATTTCGAAACAGACGTTCCAGCGCGTGCTGGACCAGTCGTTCGCTTTCCGTATCCAGGGCCGAGGTCGCCTCGTCCAGGATTAATATTTCCGGATCGAGCAAAAGCGCGCGCGCGATGGCGATGCGCTGCCGCTGGCCGCCGGACACGGTAATGCCGCGTTCCCCGAGGACCGTATCGTACCCGTTCGCCATCGTTAAAATAAAATCGTGCGCGTGTGCCAGGCGCGCGGCCTTCTCCACTTCGCGTCGATCGATCTGCCGGCCGTAGGCGATGTTCTCGTGGACCGTGCCGTAAAATAAAAAGATCTCCTGGGTCACGATACCGATGCGTCCGCGGTGGTCGGCCAGCCGGAATTGTTCGATATTCTGGCCGTCGATCAGGATGCGGCCTTTCGTCGGCGAAAAAAATCGCGCGAGCAGATCCACCAGGGTCGACTTCCCCGAACCGCTTTCGCCCACCAGCGCCACGGTCGAACCGACGGGGACCTCCAGGTCGATTTCAGTAAGGACCTCGCGGTCCGTGCCGGGGTACACGAAGGAAACGTGCTCGAACCGCAGCGCCTGGGTGGCCTTCCGGGCCTGGAGCGGGTGTTCGGGATCCCTGGCTTCCGGCTCGTGGTCGATGATTTCAAAAATACGTTTGCCCGCTTCGTTGGAAGAAATAACGCGCGCGTGCATGCTCGCCAGTTGAATGATGGGCCGAATAATGAACAGCAGGGTCATCAAAAAGGCCATGAACTCGCCCACTGAAAAATTCGTCGGCCGGGTATGCAGGCGCCCTCCGGTCACGATGCCCATGAGTGAAAACTCGTTGTTGTTGATGTAGATCGCTCCCAGGGCGATGATAAAAATCGTCACCAGCGCTGAAGTCAACTCGACCAGGTTCGGGCCGCCCTTCAGATAAAATTCCAGCTTGAAGTGTTTCCAGGAAAATCGTTCGTTCTGGTGGCGAAACTGTTCGAGCGCGTAAGCCTCCGCGCCCAGCGAACGAATGACGCGCATGCCCGAAATACTCTCCTGCACGTGGGCGTTCAGGTTCGCCAGCAGATTCTGCGAGCGTGTGGTCGAATGGCGAATCTTGCGCGTAAACAGAGTCACCGGAGAAAGCATGAGCGGCACGCTGAGCACCGCGATGATCAGGAGCTCCAGGTTGAAATAAGCCAGCAGGCCCAGGTGCGTGATGATGATGAAAACGTTGGTGATCGCGTCGCGCATATTGGACGAGATTACGGCCGAGACCACTTCCGCGTCGTTGATGACCCGGCTCATCAACAGCCCGGTTTTTTCGCGGTAGTAATAGGTCAAGGGCAGACGCTGGGAGCTGGAATAAAGATCACGGCGCAGATCGCGCACGGCCAGGTACCCGGTTCCGGCGATGAGGCGCACCGAAATAAGCAGAAGCAAAAGTTTCAACAAATACAGAGGCAGCACGACCGCGCACCCGGCGTACACGACCTCCTGGGGACTGTACCGCGCCGCGTTGATCTTCAACTTCCAGCGAATGATCGTATCGAGTTCGAAATTTTCGGTGCGGTCCAGACTGGAAAAACGCGTGCGCCGTAGCGCCCGGTCCAGATCGTTCGCGAACAACGGTCCGATCCGCGTGCGGCCGCCCGGGACGTAGATCCGTTCGCCTTTTTCGACCAGGGCGCGACGGATGATGGCCCGCTCGCGTTCCGAAAACTGGATCATGAAGGTGAGTTCTTTATCCCCGAGCGCGTCAAAGAGCGGGACAAACGCCGTCAGCGACAGCCCGTTGAACACGGCCACGAAAAACGAAACGACCACACCGAGCGTGAACCGCGCGCGGTAGCGTAACGAATAGGAGACCAGTCGTAAAAATACGTTCATGACAGCCGGCACACGGACGCGTCAGAGTTCCCACGCCGGGTGCCGCGCCATACTGACGTGACCGTTCGGCCGCGTGAAGCGACCGCCCCCGGAGCCGCGCGACTACTGCCGGCCCTGCCCTTCCGCGGTAGCGCCCACCAGGATCGCCATATTGCCTGGCGGATGCTGGTTTTCGCGCATGATTTGATGGCAGCGGCCGGTTTCTTCGAACTTAAATACGCGTGAAAGCACCGGATCCACTTTTTTGGCGATCACCAGATCGTTCAGGCCGCGCGCGTTATCGTCGTTGGCGAAGTGCGATCCCTGTAAACGTTTCTGCCGCATCCAGAGGTAGCGCAGATCGACGGTCGCGTTGAAACCGGTGGTGCCGGCGCAGATCACCACCATGCCCCCCGTATCGCACACGAAAGCGGAAGTCGGCACGGTGGACTCCCCCGGGTGTTCGAACACAATCTTCGGATTGTTGCCCTTGCCCGTAAATTCCCAGATGGCCTTACCAAATTCCCGGGCCGACGTTGTCCAGCGCGCGAATTCCTCGGCTTTGTTGATCTCACTCGTCAGAGCGCCCCAGTGTGAGAACTTTTTACGATTGATGACCCCGGCCGCGCCGAGTTTTTTACAGAATTCAAATTTATCGTCTTCGCTCACGACGGCCACCGGGATTCCGCCGGCGGCCTTCACGATCTGAATGGCCATGGCACCCAGTCCCCCGGCGCCGCCCCAGATCAAAACGGAGTCCCCCGGCTGCACCGTGTGCGGCTCCCAGTGGTGCAGCATCCGATACGCGGTGGCGCCGACGAGCATGTACGCGGCGGCTTCTTCCCAGCTCAGGTGTTTCGGTTTCGGCAGACACTGATGATCCTGGACTTTCGTGAATTGCGCGAACGAACCCCAGTTCGTCTCATAGCCCCAGATCAATTGCGACGGGGCGAGCATGGGATCTTTGCCGGCTTTAACCCAGGGATCATTTCGATCCCAGATGCCACAGTGGATAACGACCTCGTCACCGACCTTCACCGATTTCACATCCGAACCGACGCGGTACACGATGCCTGACGCGTCCGATCCACCAATATGAAAAACTTCCCGTTCGCCTTTTTTGTTGCGGGCGCCGATGACATCGACGGGATAACCGAGCGCGGCCCAGACGTTATTATAATTCACGCCCGCGGCCATCACCGCGACGATGACTTCGTCCGGCCCTGGTTCCGGAACGTCAACGACCTCCGGCTGAAATGCTTTCTCTGGCTCACCAAAACGTTCCGGGCGGATCAACTGCGCGTGCATCTTGCCGGGCACGACTCCGATGGGCGGGAGCTGTCCGACGGGAACCAATTCAGGCCTGTCTGTCATGTGACAAATTTTTCCTCCGGGGGCCATCCGGCGACCGTTTTTTCCCTGAGAAAGGTCACAGAGCCGGACAGCCAGGCCGCAGCCAAAAATCGACCGGTGGCGGCCGCTTTTCTTGACCGGGAAGCCCCTGGCGGGGAAAACGAGCCATGTCAAAGGATGACGAAGAACAATCAGCGTCGAAGTTCAAACCCTTCGAATTTAATGAAGAAGTCATCAATCGTATCCATGAGAAACGTGAAATCCCGGTCCACTTTTACAACAAAGACGGACAGATCCTAATCTACAAAAAAGAACAGGTCAGTGAGGCGGAAATCACCCGCCTGCTCAGGTTCGTCGAACAGGGCATCTATTACAACACGGACGACGCGGACCTCCTCGGGATGAAGGAAAAACGGGTCGTCCCGGAGGGACTGACCGATACCAAACTGCTCGGCGAACAGATGGCCGAGCAGATGTCCGCGGACGCGTCGCAGCTCTTCGGCGAACTAAAAAAATCCTCCATGACGGCTTTTCAGACGCGGCGGACCACGGAACGCCTGACTTCCGTGTTCGATGATTTCGAAAATCAGCCGGACGCGATGACCGGTCTGGTGAACATCATCGAACTGATGGGCAATAACCAGTCCGGCCCCGCTGTGGCCATGGCCGTCAAGCGCACGGTGGTGGCCATGGCCATGAAGACGCGCGGTATGCAGGCCAACACGGCCCGCGACCGCACCAAGATGCAGGACATGGTGGGCGTGCTCATGACCTCCGCTATGTTGTGCGATATCGGTTACATGCGCATGAAGCTGCCGACCCAGGCCGGTCTGACCCTGAAAGAGATGCAGTACATTCGCCAGCATCCACTCATGTCGTACCTGATGCTGGCCCACGACCGCGAGATCGATCCGCGCATCAAACACAACGTTCTCTGCCACCATCGCCCCCTGCGCGAAGGCGGGGTTGGTAACAACTATCCAGAAACCAAACCGCTGGTGGCCAAATTGCGGGAACTCTTTCAGACGTACAACGACGATCTCAATCGCCAGACCCTCGCGGCGGATATCACCCAACAACTGGAATTATTACAAACCGATCTGCCCTACGACGAGGACCTGAATATACTCGCGCTCGCCAGCGAATTCGCGTCGCTGACTTCGGACACTGAATGGCGCCGGGCCTATCCCGCGGCCAAAGCCGTACGCATGATCGTCAACAATTCGTATTTTACCTATACGGACCGCATCCTGCGCGAATTTCTGGATTACCTGGCCATCAGCATGTGCGACAACCAGAAAATCCTGCGTGAGGGTGATTACATCGTAGTGGCGGCGCGCGGGCGCGACGAAAAAACGTACTTTGAGGTCTGCCACATCACCAACGCCACGCGATACCAGAGCAAACCGGGCATCAACCGCATCGGCACGCTCAATCCCATCATCGAAAAAGCGCCAAAATTGCGGCTGGCTGGATTCGATCTGGATTCGTGGCGGGCCGATCCGCGCATGGCTCATTACGAAATGGCCAAGGACGATACCCGGCACATCGTTTACGCTCCGGACCCGGATGACCCGGTGGACCAGAAGATGCTAAAGGTGTTCGACGATCACCTGCGTTCACGCCGCCCGTCCATGGCCTGATTTTTTTTCATCTGAACAGATCCATCTGCCGCTGACGCGCGCACCGCATTCCATTGTTTTACTCTCGCGAAATCGCGGTCGGCCGGGTTCTGAGATGGGCCTTAATACTTGACCGAGCAGCCGTACGCTTTCGTGGACGACTCGCTGACCTGCTTGCCCGCCATCGCTTCGCCGATCGCCTGACGCACGTAATTTTTCGCTCCGGACACGTCGGCCAGGGTTTTCCACTCAGTGGTGGCCCGGTCGTCGATCGCGCCCTGGTAAATCAGCAACCCTTCCGGATTGATGAGGAACATATGCGGTGTGGTGCGCGCGCCGTACAGGCGACCCACGGCCCCGTTGTGATCGAGAAGAACCGCCGCCGGAGCAGCTTTCTTTTCACGCGTCAGTTCGGCCGCGCGCGCGGGCGGGAAGTGGCCCTGTTTGCCGGGCGCCGATGAGTTAATCGAAAGCCAGACGATACCTTTCGCGCCCAGTTCTTTCTGGAGGGCCTGCATATTCCCTGAATCGTAATGACGCCGCACGTACGGACAGTCGTGATTGAGCCATTCGAGCACGACGTACTTCCCTTTGAGCGCGCCGAGCGCGCGCGAGGTCCCCTCCGTGTCTTTGAGAGTAAACGCCGGAGCCGGCGCGCCGACTTTCGCGACGGCCTCTACTTCGGAACAGGCATTCAGGGTCCAGGCAAATAAAACGCCCGCAAGTACGATGGTTAGGTTGCGCATACGATTGTTCCTCAAAAAAATTATTCCCGCGACTGATAACAAAGACGATAACGATTCACTGCGCGGCCGCGCGCACGGCGTCGAGCACGATCTGTTCGGTCAGGATTTCCGGCAGAAAACGCGCCTCTCCCTGGCGATTGTACACGACGTACAGCGGCACCCCGCTCCGACCGTAGCCGGCCAGGGCCTGGCTGATGGCCGCGTTTTCGTCCGTCCAGTCGGCCTTGAGCGCGACGATCCCGCCCGCGCGCATTTCTTCCCAGACCCGCGTCGAACGCAGGGCCACACGTTCGTTGACCTTACAGGAAAGACACCAGTCGGCCGTAAAATCGATGAAGATCGGCACGCCGCGCGCGCGCAATTCCTCGACGAGTTCCGGCGAATACTCGGTCCAGTTTGGTCGCCCGGGTTGTTTCGCGTAGGTTTCACGCGCGCGCGCGATCAGGGCGTCGATTGCGTCGTTCTCAGTCCCCGCGGCCGCCCGGGCGCGAAGGGCGCGGTCAGGTCCTGTCGCCGTTTGCGAACGGCCGGCGGCCAGTTCATCGCGCAAGGTTCCGCCGGTCCCGGCCAGGCACAGCAATACGAACGCGAGCGCCCTGGCCACCCAGCGCGTGCGATTGGAACGCGCGGGCACATTCCAGCGTCCAAGAATCCAGGCGCCCAGCGCGGTCGCGAGAAAACCGGCCAGCAGCAGGGCCACACCGTCGGCGTCAGTGAGTCGCCCGTAGACCCAGACCAGCCAGAGGACCGTGGCCAGCATCAGAAAACCCAACACCTGTTTGACCGTGAGCATCCAGTCGCCCGGCCGCGGCAGGAGTCGCCCCAGAGCCGGAAAAAACGCGAGCGCGAGAAACGGCGCGGCGAGGCCCAGGCCGAGAAACGTAAACACCGCCAGCGAAACGACGGGCGATTGTGTCAGCGCGAAACCGAGGGCCGCTCCCATGAAGGGCGCCGTACAGGGCGTCGCGACGACCACGGCGAGTACTCCGCTGAAAAAGGAACCCGAATATCCGTGGTTGTCCTCGCCGCCGCCGGCAAGGCCCGTCACGGAAACGGTAAGTTCGAACACACCCAGCAAGTTGAGCGCGAACAGGAACAGGGCCACACACAGAAAAAAAACGAACACCGGCGATTGCAGTTGAAAGCCCCAGCCGAGCGCCTGACCGCTGCCCCGGAGAACAAGCAGAGTCGCCGCCAGGACCCAGAAACTCAGGAGGATCCCGCCCGTATACGCCAGGGCCGACCGCAAACGCGAACGCGCGCCCGCATTCGCATGACGCAAGAAAGAAAACACCTTAAGCGAAAGCACCGGAAATACGCAGGGCATGAGATTGAGGATCAGACCGCCCAGGAACGAAAACAAAATCGCGCTCCAGAGCGACAGGGCTTCGGGGCTGGCGACCGCCGTCGCCCGGGTTTCCACCTCCGCGACCGCCGCGACCGGCGACTCGATTTCAAAGGCGACCGGGGCGCCGAAGAGACTTTCGCGCACGAGCACGCCGCGCGCGCGGGGGGCCGGCGGGGCGTTCGGATTCAATCGCACCACAAGCTGCGGGGAACCGGCGCTCTGTTCGATCTCTTGCGCGGCCCCGTGTTCGATCAGATCGCCCGATGCTTCGAAAAAATAATACGAATCGAACCAGTCCGCCGCGGCGACCGGAATGCGCATTGTATCACCCGCGCGTAGAAGCGGTCCGGCCGCGGGGGCGGACATGGGCACGAGCGCGCGCGCTCGCTTCAGTCGGGCGGCGAAATCCGCGTCACCTGACGCGAGCGCGGCCGGATCGGTTTCACCAGGCGGGGCGACCCTGATCTGAAAAGTCCATTCGCCACGACCGGGCAGACAGGTATCGGCGCATTCCAGCCAGCGCGCCCGGGCGCGCACTTCCGTTAAACCGGGCTTGGCCAGCGGCGCGACGCTGAGATCGCTGATGAGCACCGCCTCGCCTTCGTAACCATAACTCATCAGCGGGGGCGCGGCGATTTGCGACGGAGCGGGCCACTGGAGATTGCCCGCCGTGACGAGCGCGGGCAGGGACCATTCGACCGAAGTCGCCTCGCCCGCATCGCCCGGATTTTGCCAGTACGTATGCCAGCCCGGGTCCATGCTCAGTCGCAGTAACACCGGCCTGGTCTGGCCCGGAGCGAAGGTCGTGCCTTCAAGGAGCAGTTCAGCCTCCACATGTTCTGACCGCACCGGCGCCGCGGGGACGGGAGCGGCCAGGAGCAGGCCGGCGAAAGTTACGACCGACCCCATTACGACTGAGATTTGCTTCAATTTGCCCATACCGGCGGATCGGCTCCAACTCTTAGTAGAAGAAAGAAAGCCCCGCGGGTTACGCGGTTTATCCGTCCAAAATCTGTGGGAGTTCCTACATTTAAAGGATAGGATCAAAGGCGCGCCCCGGCTCGCGCAAAAAGGCCCCGGACGGGGCCTTTTACGCCAGCTCTGATTCGAAGCGGCCGCTCGAATCACCCGCCGTGCGCGGCGCGGTAGGCACTCGCTTCCGCCACGAGACGCGCGCCGAGGAAACTCCAGACCGGCATGATATCCACCCCGGTGGCGGCCGCACCGGTCACCGAATCGCCCACGTTCATGGCCGCGGGGATGTAGGATTTGATTTTGCTGACGACCGGGTTTACGTACTGACCGGCCTGTTGCAGATACCCGCCGAGCGGCCCGGTCAACTGGGTCATGACCTCTTTCGCCTGGGCGAGCGCGTCGTTGCCCGCGAACTGGGAAAACTTCGCGGCCATATCGCCCTGGCGCGCGTCGAGAATGCGATTGATCAGGACTGCCCCGCCTTCCACCAGATTGTCAGTGAACGGCAGCGCGATTTCGCCTACAGCGAAATAAATGGCGATTTCCTGGCCGGCCTTCAGATCCTTGAACGCGTTAACTTTTTCGGCTACGGTGCCTGGAAACAATTTGTAAATCATGTACGCCAGACCCATGCCTTTCAGGGCCGCGTCCGTGGCCTGTTGCGGGTCCGCTTCAAAGGTTCGTTTGGCCGGTCCCCCGCCGCCGCCAAAGAGGGAGAGTACATTTTTGATACCTGTGTATACACCCAGACCGGCATCGGCCGTGTCCAGAGCACCCGCCACCCACAGCGCTTTCGTCGCGTCATCGCCCGCGGCGGCGTCCCGTGCGCGCGCCAGGAGTTCACCGCCGGCCGATGGATTCTGGCGACGAATCCCGCCTTCAAGCGTATTGTAAAAATCGAAGCCGGGCGAAAACGGTACCACACCGTACATGCCGCTCAGCAGCTTGACGGTCAACGAGCCCTCGTTATATTCTTTTAACATTTCATCTACGGATTTGGCCATGAATCGATTCTCCTGAAAATTTATGCTTGAGCGGGAATAGGAACACGCTCACGGGGACCGTACCGGGCATGGGGAGCCATGTCAAAACGTTTTCAACCGCCCGGACCGCGGTTGAACAAAGTCTATCCGGAGGTGCGCTCGATAAAATCAACCACGATCCGCGCCAGTTCGGCGCCTTTATCTTCCTGTAAAAAATGCCCGGCGTCCTCCAGACGCGCGTGCGGCTGGTTTTTCGCCCCGGGAACACGGCGACGAAAAATCAAATCGGCGCCGGCCATGATCGGGTCGGCCTGGCCCCAGGCACAGAGAAACGGTTTCTCCCAGCGCCGCAGCACTTCCCAGGCGCGTTCATTGGCGGCGCGCGCGGGGTCATCCGGTGTGGTCGGCACGAGCACCGGAAACTGACGAGCGCCCGCTTTGTATTCCTCGCCCGGAAAAGGCGCGTCGTACGCGCGCACGACTTCGGGCGGCAACTCGCTCGCGCAGCCGTTTTTGATCACACGTCCCACGGGCAGGCGTTTCACCGCCTGCGAAAAATTCCGCCAGTCGAGAAAAGCGAGCGGCATGGTTCCTTCCGTTCCCGTCGGCAAAAATGTATTCCCGGCGACGATCCGCGCGAAGCGATTTTCGTTTTCGGTGGCGAGGCGCAGGCCAATCAGGCCGCCCCAGTCCTGGCAGAAGAGCGAAATGTTCCTGAGGTCCATCCGCTCCAGCCAGGCCCCCGTCCAGTCGACATGCCGCTGATAGGTATACACGTTCCGGTCCACGGGCTTGTCGGAGCGACCGAAGCCGACCAAATCAGGCGCGACGGCGCGATAACCGGCCGACACGATCCCGGGAATCATTTTTCGATACAGATAACACCAGGACGGTTCGCCGTGTAAGAGCAAAACCGGCGGAGCGGCGGGATCCCCTTCGTCCAGGAAATGGATTCGCAGACCGTCAACTTCCAGGTAATGCGGCGCGAACGGGAAACCGGGCAGGTCCGCGAAACGTTCGTCCGGTGTGCGTAAAAATTCCATACCGCAAATATCCGTCCGGATGGCCGCCGGTCAATTCAATTAAGATCCGATTGCTTGACGCCCGGGTCCGCTTCATTTTTCGTCTCCGTCAGCAGTATGGAAAATAAGCTCATCGCTTCGGAAATCGCTCGTTATTTTTTTCGACATTTACAGGAAGAACAAAAAAAATCCCCCGCGCTGATCGACCGGATCGCGTTCGACGGGCGCACTCCGCGACAGATCACCGAAGAAGTCATCCACCGCACGCTCGACGAATTCCCGGAATTGACCGCGGCCGAACCGGCCCCCTACAATTTTATCGATCGCTGGGCGGTCATGAATCGTTTTCACTTAAAATACGAGGAATTCGCCTTCGAGGCCTACAATCTGATCTTCCTCCAGCGCCTGGTTTGCCTGAAAAACTGGTCGGAAGAGGCGATTCGCGAATTCCATGAGGTGACCCTGCGTATTTTCGAAAAATTTGACTACCGCCAGAAAGGTTTTTCGGTCTCGTTTTTCGTACGGGTTGAAAACAATATGCGCGAAATTTTGCGCGAAATCGCCCAGGGGATTCCCGGCATCAATCAGGACCTTGCCTGGAATCTTATCTTCGAGCAGAGTAAAGAATACCAGGAAGTGGTGAACGAGTTTTTTGAACGAATCCTCCAGGAGGAACGCGACCGGTCCGAAAACCTGCTTCTGAATATCCTGCCGCCCTCCATTTCAGAGGAACTCAAGACCAACCAGCGAGTGGAACCCCGGCTGATCGAATCGGCGACCGTATTGTTCACGGACTTCAAGGGATTTACGATTCTGTCCGAAACCATGTCTCCCGGCGAACTGATCGGGGAGCTGGACGAATGTTTTTCGCTCTTTGACGAAATCGCCGGGCGGCACGGCCTGGAAAAAATCAAAACGATCGGGGACGCGTACATGTGCGCGGGTGGCCTGCCCGATCCGAACCGCACTCACCCCTTCGACGCGGCGCTGGCCGCCCTGGAAATGCTGGATGCCATCCAGGCGCTTAAACGGGACCGCGAGGCGCGGGGCCGACCGTACTGGGACGTACGGGTCGGCCTGCATACGGGCCCGATCGTGGCCGGCGTGATCGGGCGGCGCAAATTCAGCTACGATGTCTGGGGCGATACGGTGAACACCGCCAGCCGGATGGAAAGTTCCGGGGCGCCCGGACGCGTGAATATCTCGGGCGCGACGCACGCCGCCATCCATTACCTTTTCACCTGCGAGGAACGCGGCCGCGTACAGGCGAAAAACAAAGGCGAACTGGAAATGTATTTTTTGAACGGCCTCCGCCCCCGCTACGCGACGGACTCGACGGGCCGCAGTCCAAACGACGAGTTCCAGTCGCTGTACGCAAAAATCAAAAATGGGGCGCGCCTTGCCTACCGCAGCGCCGTGAGCCCGGACGCGGTTCTATAAAGTTCTCAGGATTATTAATAGAGGAAAAAAAACAAAAAAAAGTTCTGATTCCGCGGAAATGCCGAAGATGAAGAACCAACTGAGGGAAATTTTTTATGGCAAAAGCAAAAACGTCGCAAATGGATCCAAAACTCGCTCCCATGCTGGACGGACAGGTCGCCGGCCTGAAGTCCAGGGCGGAAAAACTGAAAATGTTCGGTAAGGAAGTGTATTTCCTGAACGGCCATATGTTTACCGGCGCCACCCCGACCGGGATTTTCGTCCAGGTGGGTGAGGCCGCCGTCCAGGCCGGACTCAAACAAAAAGGCACCGCTCCGCACGTATCGGTCAGCGGCAAACCGATGAAAAACTACATCCTGTTACAGACTCCCGTGTATTCGGATCCGGAGCAGCTAAAAACCTGGCTGGAACGTTCCCGCGACTACCTGACCAAACTCGGTCCGAAAGCGCGAGAAGGCGCTCCGAAACCGAAGCAAAAAGCTTCCCGCTCCCCCGCACGCCCGGCAAAAAAGCCGGCGAAGGCGAAAAAAAGCCCCGCCAAAAAAGCTAAAAAATCGAAAGTAAAAGCGAAAAAAGCGGCTAAAAAGAGCGCAAAAGGGAAAAAGAAGAAGAAATAAAAAGCCGGAGACCCGAAGGGGCCTCCGGTCAGGAAACGAGAAACCCTTTCAGGCTTTTTTGATCGTTTCGGTTTTGGTGGTGGATTCTTTTTTGTCGCCCTTATTCTTGCTGCCCGGGCAGGCAAAAATCGAACTTGCCGCCACGATCAGGATAAAGGCCGTCAAAAGAGCCAGGGTTTTTTGCATTCATTTTCTCCTCTGAAACACGGACTTCGCAAACTCCAAATTCCTCACAGAGTTGGCCGGCCGCAGGGCCGGCCTGTAGTTGTAATATACAACCGGGAAAACTCCCCGGCAAGCCCGGCGGAAAGAAAAAATCGAGGCTCGCGGACCCGTCGCGCCGCCCACACACGGCCGCGCGCGTTCAGAACCAGCGTTTGCGACGAAAATAATAGATCATACCGCCGGCCATCATGGCCATGATCGTGATCGAAAGCCAGAAACCGGGGCGCAGATCCGCGAGCGGCAGATTCGGGAAATTCATCCCGAAAATTCCCGCGACCAGGCTAATCGGCAGAATGATCGCCGAAAGGATCGTAAGGGTTTTGATAATTTGATTCGTGTTTCTCGTGCTGAGCGTGTTATACGCCTCCAGCACATTGGAGATCGATTCGATGATCGCGTCGACCCCGTCGATGATACGAACCGAATGGTCGTTCACGTCACGAAAAAAAGCGTGCGAGTCGGCACCGAAACTTTCGTGCCGGAGCAGGGTCTCGATCACTTCCTGGTGCGCGCGGAAGACGCGTTTGATATGTTGTAATACGCCTTTCAGGATGAACAGGTCCGTGAAACCGACGTCCAGGTTCTGGCGGTAAATTTCCTCTTCGTAACCATCCACCACGTCCTCAATCTCGTGGATGAGATGCAGGGTATGGTCCGTTTCCACGTCCATGATGCGGTGGACGATAAACTCCGGCCCACGGTCCAGGAGCGACTGGGCGTGCGCGCAGTTCTGTATCAGGTCCAGGATTGTATTCCGCTGATCCTGGGTGACGGTGATCAAAAGTCGACCCATGATGATACATGCGAAATTTTTCGATTTCAGGAACAGTTTTTCGAGATGAAAGCCGCGAAACACCAGGAACAGATACTCATCGAAACGTTCTTTTTTGATCCGCGTATTTGGATTGAGCGCGTCCTCAATGGTCAGATGGTGAACGGGCAGGCCCGCGAGATAGTTTTTGAGCTCCGTCTCGCTTCGGGACGTAATGTGCAGCCAGACATTCCCCGTCAGCGATAATGCCGGTATCAGCGTTTCGCCCGCGCCGGTGATCAGGTGCCCTTCCTGTAAGAGATAGGTTTGCATGGTTTAACAGGCCGATTCCAGGGGATCGATCCACTTTTTTTGGAGCCCATCTCAAAAAAGGTTTTGAGATGGGCTCTTGGTTTCACACGGCGCTGCCCTGTGAAGCGAATTTCACCCCCGCTCAGGCGCTTTAAAACAAAAAACCCGCCGGGGATTTCTCCGCCGACGGGTCTTTTGTATTTGAACATCGATTCACATCGAGTCAACATGCTCGTGACTTAGAACAAGTCGTCGATTCTTGCCATAACCTGTCTCAAACTCGCGCTTGAGGCAGGGGTAATATGGTCAAGCCTCACGACATATTAGTACCACTCGGCTGAATGCATTACTGCACTTACACCTGTGGCCTATCAACCTGGTAGTCTTCCAGGTGTCTACAGGGACCGAAGTCCAGGGAGATCTAATCTTGGGAGGGGCTTCCCGCTTAGATGCCTTCAGCGGTTATCCCTGCCGAACATAGCTACCCTGCGGTGCCGCTGGCGCGACAACAGGTGCACTAGAGGTTCGTCCATCCCGGTCCTCTCGTACTAAGGACAGAAT
>CAZVZS010000074.1:0-23610 GCA_964631535.1 uncultured Leptospiraceae bacterium | reverse complement strand
TTACGATTCGGCGCGATGGGTTTGCAGTTCGCCCGCCAGGTACAGGTGCCGCGTCTTCAGCCGCTGGAGTTTGCCGCTGGATGTCCTGGGCAGGGCGCCGGCGCGGAGCAGTAAAATTTCGCGCGCGCGCACCCCGTAACGCTGGCTGAGAGCCCCGAGTGCGGCCGCGCGCAGTTCGCCTGGCGGTGTTTTGCGCGCTTCGCGGCGCACTTCCATGGCCAGCACCAGTTCTTCACCACGACCCTGTTCGACCGCGAAGGCCGCGCTCGCCCCGCCGCGAAAGCCCGCGTGGGAGGCCTCGGCCGCGGCTTCCAGGTCGTGCGGGTATAAATTGCGACCGTCGAGAATCACCAGTTCTTTCGTGCGGCCGGTCACGAAGAGGTCGCCGTCGCGCAGAAATCCGAGATCCCCCGAGCGGAGGTACGGCCCCTGGCCCTCAACGGTCACCGCGCCGAAAACAGCGGCGGTTTCCTCCGGACGATTCCAGTACCCTCGCGCGACCGCCGGGCCGCGCACCCAGATTTCGCCCACGCGTCCGGGCCCGGCGTCCCGGCCGGTCGCTGGATCGATGATCCGAATTTCGACCTCGCTGGCGGCCGCGCCGCAACTGACCACTTCCAGGCTGGATTCGCCTGGAATTTCATGATTTGTTATTTCGCGTAATTCGCCCCCGGCCAGAACAACCGGATCCAGGCGCAGAGTGGCGTATTGTTCGGCGGTCTCGCGCGTGCCGCTGACCGCCAGGGTGGCTTCCGCCAGGCCGTAACACGGATAAAACGCGGCGGCCCGGAATCCGGCGGGCGCGAACCGTTTTGCGAACGCGCGCATCACGTCCGCGCGCACCGGCTCGGAGCCGATAAACGCCTGGCGCCACGACGTCAGGTCGAGCCCGGCGGCGTCCTCGGGCGCGATGCGCTCCGCGCAGAGTTCGTAGCCGAAGTTGGGGGCGATCCCGGTCGTGCCACGAAAATCGTGGATGGCCTGCAACCAGCGCAGAGGTTTCTGGATGAAACTCATGGGCGTGCTCATGACGCAGTGCCCGCCGTTGTAGATCGGCTGTAAGATCTGGCCGATCAGACCCATATCATGGTACAGGGGCAACCAGCCGACGACCACCGATTCGGCCGTCTGGTGGGCGATGCGGCGGATCATCTCTTCGTTGGCCAGCAACTGCCCGTGCGAAATCACGACCCCGCGTGGCTGGCCGGTGGAACCGGAAGTGTACTGTATGTAGGCGACCCGGTCGCCCGAAAATTCACAGGCCGGAGCGGCTGCGGTGGCATCGGGCTGGAGCGTGTCCGTGGCCAGGGTTTCCAGATGCCCCAGATCGCCGCCCTGCATACGTGCGGCCACGCTGGCTGTCGTCAGCGCGAGCCGGGGCGTGGCGTCCAGGGCGATCCCGCGCAGGCGATCCATGTTCTGGTCCGGTACGTTTTTGTGCGAGCGCGGGGGATAGGCCGGCACCGCGATGGTCCCGGCGTACAGGCTCGCGAAAAAAGCCACGATGTAATCAAAACCGCCGGGGAAAACCAGCAGCACGCGGTCCCCGGGCGCGGTCTTTTCGCGTAAATGCCGCGCGATGGTTCGTGCGCGAATCACCAGGTCTCCAAAGGTAAGGGCGGCGGGCGCCTGATCGCTGGCGGCCAGGAAGGTAAAGGCGGTCCGGTCGGAGTGGAGATGGGCCCGTTCCTCCAGCAAATGGACCAGATTCAAAAACGGCAGATTCATAAAACGTTAACCGACCCTGCCGGGCGGAACCGGCGCGATTCCGGGGTTTCACCCGGCGGCCCGGGTCTGAAATTCGCCCGGAAAAAAATTCGTTACTTTTCAGTGAAAAAGCTTCGCCAGGCGGGCTCGGCGCGCAGGGAAAGCGGCCGGCCCCCGACTGGATGTTCCAGGTCCAGTCCGCTGGCGAAAAGTCCCAGTGTCCATTGCTTTAAACCCGTCCGCGCTCCGTATTTTTTATCGCCCAGAATCGGCGTGCCCATGGCCGCGAGCTGGGCCCGAATCTGGTGAAAGCGCCCGGTCAGCAGTTCGATTTCCAGGAGCGCAATGTCCCCGGAAGCGTCCGCCTGCCCGGGCGCGAAATCGGCCGCGCGGGCCCGGCCCAGCACGCGGTACAGCAAACGGGCCTCGCGCGCCTGCGGCGTACCGGCGTGGACCACGAGGGCCAGCCGGCGTTCCGCGTCTTTCCGTAAAAAATCCACCCGTTCCCCGGCTGGCGTGGGCGGCACGCCTTCCACGGCGGCCAGGTAAAATTTTCGAACCCCGCGTTCGCGAAACGCCAGTGCCAGGCGGGCCGCGGCCTTTGAAGTGCGCGCCAGAACCAGCACCCCGCCCACATTGCGATCCAGACGGTGCACCAGGCCGAGGAACACCTCGCCCGGTTTCGCGTATTTTTTTTTGATGTAAGATTTCGCGTATGTAAGCAGGTCGGGCGCGCCGGAGCTGTCGCTCTGCGAAAGCAGACCGGGCGGTTTGTTCACGACCAGGAGGTGGTTGTCTTCGTAGAGTACGTCGAGTTTATTTTCATCCGGGGACTGCATAAATAAACTGCGCGAAACGATTTAATACGAAGGACCCGGAGGGCAGGAAGAGCCTCAATCGGAAATCGGGAAGGTGTATTTTAGTTCGGCCATGCGGTTATGCCCCTGCACCAGGTTCAGAGACTGCCAGGAGCCGATCACGCGCATGAGGGCCAGGCCGCCGGCGATGTTGCTGGCGTATTTTTGCGGTTCGAATTTGCCCTGCTGGAACCAGTTCGTGCCGCCAGCGTAGATAAATAAGGCGTCGAAAAAAAAGTAGGTCAGGAACCGCCACCAGGTCTGCCCGGTCGTCAGCCGCGGCGAATCGTACGACTCGTACAGGACGGCCAGCCAGGGCGCGAGCAGATTGAGCGGTTGCGCGATTAAATGGTACTTGTCGTCCAGGGGTTGCGATCCTTCCGGATCTTCCGGGATAGCTTCCGGTAGAAAAAATTTTTCCTGGTTCAGAATTTGCGCGAAGGCCAGCGCGTCTCCGTCGTCCCCTTCGATGCGAATGATGGTGACCGGCTTGCGCGCGCTGACGACACCGCCGTAGATCCGGTAATCGAACGGCGAAGACCAGCGATTCTCAGCGCGCCAGGCGTACCCGCCCGTTTCTTTTTCGTAATAAAAGCGGCCCCGGTCCAGATCGCCCAGAAGCGCTTCCAATTTTTTTTGAGCGGCTTCGAGTTCCAGCGGCGACTCATAGGCCCGAACGGTTTCCGCGTACGTCGTTGTGGCGAAACAGGCGCAGGTGATAGCGGTCAGGACCTGGCGGTGGAGTCTGCCCGCGGGCCGGGGGCGGTGGGATTCACGCGGCGGGCGCGAAAAAAGTATACAATAAAATACACGCATTGTACACCGAATGAGCCACAACAGCCGCAACCAGTCCAGAGCGCCAGAATAAAACTCCTGAGCAGAGCCCGATGCCGGCGATGAGCGGCCACACTTCGGGCGGATGGGCCGCACCGAAACAGATCGCCTGGAGGAGCAGGGCGGACCAGGCCGGCAGGCCACGGGCCAGTAAAAAACGGGTGAGGATGCCCCGGTAAAACAATTCTTCCAGAACCGGCGTCACCAGCGCCGAAACCCCGAGCGTAAACAAAAGTCCTCGCGCGTCAGAGAGGCCCGCGCGGATGTGCGGACGATCCGCGTCGGGTCCGAACTCCGGGCGCAGAAAAAAATCGTACAGGAACATGGCCCCGAACAAAACCAGGCCGACCCCCGCCGCCACTCCTATCGCCCGGACGCGCGAGCGCGTACTGTCCCCTGCCCACCAGCGCGCAGTCGGTTCGCCCCGGGCGGAATCAAACAGGAACACCCAGGGCAGGAACCGTTCAAACCAGAACCAGGCCAGCAGGCCAAACACGAGTCCGTAGACCAGGCGATCGGCCAGGATCAGCGCCTGGTTTTCCAGGGGATGTGTCAATTTCGCGGCCCAGGCATGGATCGTAAAAAGGAGTAAGAACGATAAGACGGCGATCAAACCGGTCGCCAGGGCCCGGTACAGAGGGACGGCCGGAGGTTCAGGATTCATTCGGGAGCGAACAGGGGCCCGTAGAAATCGTAAATAATTTTTCAAAAGGAACGATAAAAAGAAGGTGCGCTCCGGTCGCTCCGTCTGGTTCATTTCGTTGCCCTGTCTCGGCCTCTTGCTGGTCGCACTGGAGTCGCGCGCGGCTCCGTTCACGGCGGGCGTATCCAGCGGAGTTGGCAGAGGCCCGGGTCAGGCGGATGCCCCGCGCCAGCCAGGCGCAGTCCCCGAACTGAAAAACCTCTCCGCGGAGAATCCCGCGCTCTTGCGCCTGCGGGAGGAAATCGCGCGCAATTTACGCAGCACGGCCCGCCGCGGTGAACTGGACCGGCCGTTGCGTTTCGTGCGTTACCGGGTGCGCCCCGCGGATAATTTTTTCACGATCATGGCGAAAGTTTCGCAGTCCCCGGATGCTCTGGCTTCGCTCAACGATCTGCTCAATCCGAACGCGCTGGAGCCGGGCCAGGAATTGCTGATCCCCAACGCGCGCGGTCTGTTCATCCAGGGATCGAAAGTCGATCAGGTGGCGCGTGAATACCGGGTCGATCCCCAGAACCTTGTGCTGGACGGGGAACGGATCTTTTTACCTGGCGGGCATTACGGGGCGATTCAGTTGCAGTACTTTAAGGGCGAAGGTTTTTTGCAACCGCTCATGGTCGGGCGCATCTCGTCCAGGTTCGGCGTGCGCCTGGATCCGTTTTCGCGCCGGGCGACGTTCCACGGCGGACTGGATATCGCGGCTCCCCTCGGCACTCCAGTGTTCGCCAGTCGCGACGGAACTGTTGGGCACGCGGGACCGGCCGGGGGCTACGGTCAGCTCGTCATCCTGGACCACGAGTTCCAGTACCAGACGTACTACGGCCATCTTTCGCGCCTCGATGTGCGCGCGGGCGAACGCGTGCGCGCCGGGCAGCGCATCGGTCTTGTGGGCGCTACCGGCCGCGCCACCGGCAATCATCTGCACTTCGAACTGCGCAAGAAAGGCGTACGCACGCAGCCCACCTTTGTCCATCGCGCGTGAATCGTCGCTCCGGGAGCGCGATCTTTCTTATTGAAATAGCGACTTGAACCGGCCGTAACCTTTTTGTTCGAGTTCGTTCACGGGGATGAAACGCAGGGCCGCCGAGTTGATACAATAACGCATGCCCGTGGGCGCCGGGCCGTCGTCGAATAAATGGCCCAGATGCGAATCGCCGAATTTGCTGCGAACTTCCACGCGTACCATGCCAAGAGTCGCGTCTCTTTTTTCGACGATCAGTTGTGGCAGCACCGGACGCGTGAAACTGGGCCAGCCCGTGCCGGAGTCGAACTTATCGCGCGAACTGAAGAGCGGCTCGCCAGAGACGATGTCCACATACAGGCCGGGTTTTTTATTGTCCCAGTACTCGTTGCGAAACGGTGGCTCCGTTCCGTTTTCCTGGGTGATATAGAACTGCGCCCCGCTGAGCATGGACTTCAATCGCGCCGGGTCCGGTTTGCGAAAGGTTTCCCAGAACGCGACCGGCTGCGCGGGCGCGCCGCGCCCCGGTTCGGGCAGTTCGGTCGTGGCGGTGGATTTTTTTTCAGAACCCCAGTGTTCCTGGATAAACTGATCGCGTCCCGATCCACGGCGGTAGCGGTAATAATGATCCGGGTCTTTTTTGTAAAAATCCTGGTGGTATTCTTCCGCCGCGTAAAACGGGCCGGCCTGGGTGATCGGCGTCACGATCTTCGATTGAAACCGGCCGGACGCTTCCAGCTTTTTTTTCGAGGCTTCGGCCGCGCGTTTTTGGTTTTCGTCGTGATAAAAAATTCCAGTACGATACTGCGATCCACGGTCCACGAACTGGCCGCCCGCGTCGGTCGGGTTGATCTGGCGCCAGAAGACCTCCAGCAGCGCCTCGTAGCTGACGACGTTCGGATCGTAAAAAATCTGAATCGCCTCCGCGTGCCCGGTCAGGCCGGCGGAGACCTGTTGATACGAAGGATTTTTCTCCGGGCCGCCGGTATAACCGGAAATCACCCGCGCCACGCCCGGTAATTTTTCAAAGGGCGGTTCCATACACCAGAAGCAGCCGCCGGCGAAGGTCGCGCGCGCTTCGCCCGGTTTCGCTTCAAGTGATACAAAATCGCCGTTGCCTGGTTTACAGGTGAAAAAAAGGCCCACGGTTAGAAATAACAGGGCCGGTTGTCTGGTTCGAAATATTCGCATGGCTGGATCCTTCGCGGGGAGTTTTCTCAAAACACGTACCGGTTATGACCGGCCCCCCGTGGTTCGGCGGCCATTTTTTTTTCGTCCCGACCGGGCGGGTCCGGGAGTTTTGCCGGTGAGCCGGTTTTTTCTTGCCCGGAAGGGTGGCACTGGCGTCTAAGTACAGCAGTCGGGTCCGGTTCCCGGCGGGGAGATTGAATGTTAAGGAATTATTTTTTCCCGGGCGGTTTGTCGCTTTTGCTCGTCCTTGCCGGTCCGGCGCTGGCATGGTCACGCGCGGACTACGCGAAGTATTCACATAAAAACTACACCGCGTACGCGGCGTTTCGTGGCCGCATCGATTTTAACGCGGTTGATTACGATCTGCTCGCCGCGGCGATTTTTTTCGAAACGAACCGCCAGCGCGTGGACCAGGGCCTGCCGGCTTTCAAGCCCTCCGCCGCTCTGGAACGCGCGGCCACCGGTCACAGCCGCGATATGGCCACGCGCAATTTTTTTTCCCACGACTCCCCCGTGCGCGGGCGCGAAACGATGAGCAAACGTCTGGCGCTGGAGGGGGTGACCACCGGGATGCGCGGCGAGAACATCGCCAGTACGTTTGGAATCGAATACGAACCGGGCAAACCGGTTTACAATCCGGAGCAGAACGGCGGTTTTTTCAGCTATGCGTTCAAGGGCGATCCGATCCTCCCGCATACGTACAGCGGCATGGCCGAATTTGTCGTGGACCAGTGGATGAACTCGCCGGGGCATCGTTCGAATATTCTGAATAAAGGATTCGTCTACCTGGGTGCCGGGGCCGCGTATTTTGAGAAAAAGGAATTTTATAATATGCCGCATTTTATGTTCACGCAGAACTTCGGCTCGGAGGACGCGCCCTGACGCGCCCTGACGAGGCCCCCGCGTTCCCGTTTCATTTTCTGGCTCCTGATCGCCCGCGCCGCGTGCGGCGGCTGAACAACCCGGTATGCCACTTGTAAAGTTCACGGCGAACTTTGCCGGGCGCGGTCGTGTTCACAGATCGTTCAGCGCGCGCGCCGCACGCAGCATTTCTTCGTCATCGTTGTAAAAATGCGGGGCGATGCGTAAATACCCGCCGCGTTCGGTTACGAAGATCCCGCGTTCGAACAGGGCGCGTCGCGTCGCTTCCGGATCGCCGCCAGGTCGAAGCGCCAGAATTCCCGATTGATTCGGATTATCCCAGAGCAACGGTCGGTGGCGTTCCTGGTCGAGCGCGTCCAGAAACACCGCGCGCAGCCGGGCGTTTTCGTCGCGAACCAGTTCAGCGCCGTAGCGCAAAAAATTGTCGCGAATGGTCCGTTCAAGGCCAACGGCCAGCGCGTACGGGGCGGTGCTGTAGTGAAACCGGCGCGCGTCCGTGAGCGGATTCCAGGTATGATCGAGATAGTCCAGGCCCTGCGCCATCAACTCCGCGCCGACCAGCGTGTGGCGTAACTTCGCGCGGAAGGCGGGCGCTGAATAAAACAGGCCGGTGCCGAGCGGGCCGAGCAACCACTTCCAGCCCGACGCCGCCACCGCCGCGATGTTCCATTCTTCCGGAAGCAGCGGCAATCCGCCGAGCGACTGGGCCGCGTCGATGACCAGATCGATGTCGCGTTCTTTACAGAACGCGCCGAGCCGCGGCAGATCCGCGGCGAATCCGCTCGTGAATTGAACATGCGAAAGCGCGATGACGCGCGTGCGGTCATTGGCCAGTTCTTCCAGTTCCGCGAAGGACCAGCCCGTGGGGCCGGCCGCGCGGTTTCGCGCCGCGTCCTCGCGCGCCGCGTTATCGCGCAGCGCGTCCTCGCGCAGCGCGTCCTCGCGCGAGTCATGATCGGAGAGCAACACAAAATCGACGCCGCGATCGCGCTGGATCAACCAGGGATAATGATTCGCGGGGTATTCGTGCGTGTAGCTGATTACGCGGTCTCCAGGTTCGAACGGGTAGCCGCTCGCGATCATATTGATCGCTTCGGACGTATTCTTCACGAAGGCCACGTTGGACCGGTCCGTGTGCAGAAGCTCCGCGCCCGCGGCACAGAGGGTGGTGAGCGCGTCGGGATAATCCTGGAAAACAGCGGCGCCGCGCCGCGCATGGGTCGCGCTGAACTCCGCGGTAGCCGCGGCGGCGGGAGCGTACTGAGCCGAGACCCCGCAATGCGTCAGGTAGACGAATTCATTTTTAACGGGGAACAGGCGCGGGCTTTTATCGAAAGTCTGTTTCATGGGGCAGAGGTTCCTCCCGTTCGCGCGGGCGGGGTCAGCGCAGCCTCGTTCGGCGCGGCGATGAACCCCGCCCAGAACGCGTTGTAGCCGTGCACGCGCCGCGTCCTCTGGCCGCTGGCCGGGTCCTCAAGTTCCCCGCCCGCGTTCGCGTAGGCGATGATACCCCCGCGCAGATTGCGCACCGCGAGTCCCGCTGGTGTTTCATACTTCGCGAGCGAACGCGCCGAGCGGTAGCCGCCCGCGCAGTACACGACGACCATCGCCTGCGGCTGCCCGGCCGTGCGCGCGGCGAAATCACGCAGAACCGGATCCAGGTTGAGGTCGTCCTCCGGACTCACGCGACGCGCGCCCGGCACAATCGATACCGATTGTTCCGCGTATGTTCGCGCGTCGATCAACAGGGTTGGCAGGTTCGCGGCCAGTCGCGTTCTGAGCGCGGTGGCGTCGATCTCGGCCACGCCGAACTCGTCGGAAAAGTGCCCGGTTAATCGATCAAAACTTTCCATCTGGATTGGCCGGCATTCGGTCAGGTTCAGCAGGAGCGGCGCGATGATCACCCGGATGGCCCCGGCCGTCAATTTCGCTAAAAATTCACCGTTCATGTTCCGGTGCGAAAGCCGCGCCGTCAGGTGGCGGCCATGACGAGCGCCGCGGGCGCCTCGCGCGGCAGGGCGACCAGCACCATCGTCCGCGTGGCGGAAATGAGATAGAGCGATTTTTGCGGATCCAGATCGAGCTGGGTCAGCACCGAGTCCATCAGCGCGTACCCCAGGCCGAAGCCCCCGCCGGATGTATCCAGGTTATCGATAAAAAAATCCTGGTGGCGACCTTCGCGCGCGTATTCGTAAAACTTGTTGCGGATCCGGTGAATGCGGCCTAAATCCTCGTCGAGGATGGGGGCGTCATTGGAAATGGAAATCAGGACCTGGTCCGGTGCGCGTTCGATTCGAAATTGGATAAAGATCTTCAGGTGGCGCGCCATGCGTTTGATGCGCAGAAAAAATTTGAGGTCATTTTCGGTCATGCCGCGTCCCCGCGCGGTTTCTTCCATCTGACCCGGGCGGCGCGACTTCATCAACAGGTTTTCCAGGTTCAGGAGCTGGCGCACTTTCACCTGGATCTGATTGCGGTCCGGTATCTTTTCGATCTGCTTTTCGATCAGGATGTTTTCGCCAGAAAACAGGACTTCCTGGAGCCAGTCGTCCGCGTCTTTTTCGCTCATTTCCGGATCGCTATCGAGCATGCGCTGGCGGGTGGACATCCAGAGCAGCAGGAACTTGTAATTGGACTTCAGGGCGTTTTTGAGCAACTCGTCACAGATCTGGTAGACCTCGTCCGACCGCGCGGCCAGCCAGGAGTCCGCCAGGTATTCGCGCAGCAACTCCTTGATTTTGGCCATGGACCGGTCGGAGTAGTTTTTGATTAAAATTTCGTCGGCCATAGCCCGGAAAGAGCGCCTCCCCATTAGCGCTCGCGGGTTTCACGTTATGCTCCCGCGTGGACAGGGTTTTCCCGGTCCGTGTCGCCAGCGACAGGATTTTTTCATTTATATAGGCGGGTTTAGAAAAAAATTCGGGAAATGAGCGGGTGCGGGAGTCCGCTCCCCCTGGCATGCGGGATAAATCCGATTGACATGGCAGTTTGTGGTAAGGAACTTGTCCACGTTTGACGATATTTTCGAGTAAGTGTATGAAATTTTTTGTAATTAAATCGAAAAAAATCGGGAAAT
Organism: uncultured Leptospiraceae bacterium; assembly: GCA_964631535.1. Lineage (GTDB taxonomy): Bacteria > Spirochaetota > Leptospiria > Leptospirales > Leptonemataceae > CAZVZS01. The sequence goes on along the minus strand of CAZVZS010000074.1, from coordinate 13,402 downwards.
TGGCCCTGCGCCTGCCCGTGGGCCTTGTTTTTGCCGCCTTGCTCGGAATCGTGGCCGTGGATGTTTCCCGGGCCGCCCCTTCGGATCACCTGGATGACCGGATGATCAAAGTTCCCATGGATAACGAACATATCCAGACCTACCGGGGAGTGGTCGGCCGCTGGATTAATACCGGAAGCTCCAATGTCAGCCAGATGGCCCGCCGGATGGGCGCCTCCATGGATGAGGTGCGCAAAATTAACGACCGTGATATTAATAAAACGTACGTTTTTATCCCGATGAACAAGGATTTTTACGAAGAGTTGATCGAAAAAGGCTACGGCCGCAAAATCGTCACCCTTGATCAACGCCGCCTGCTCTGGCCCGTGGAAGACACCAATCCCTCGTCCCCCTTCGGTAGCCGCTGGAATACGCTGCACTCCGGCCTGGATATGGCCTGCGGCCAGAACACGGTCGTGGTGGCCGCCCAGGAAGGTGTGGTGACGAAGGCCGGCTGGGGTGGAGGTCTCGGTTACCTGATCATCGTGCGCCATGCCGATGGTTTTGAAACGGCTTATGCCCATAATAATACCCTGCTGGTGGAAGAGGGTGCGAAGGTCAACCGCGGGCAGATCATCGCCCTGTCCGGCCGTACGGGGCGCACCACCGGTCATCACCTGCATTTTGAGGTCAGGTTCGGCGGAATCGCCCTGAATCCGGCTGACTTCCTCCAGATCAACGACTACAACCCCGGTTTATCGCTCCAGGAAGGCGCCAGGGACATTGTCCTGGACGCCAGCGCGATCTTTTACTCAGAAACCGAAGCCCTGAACTGACCCCGGCCCGGTCCAATGGTACAGGGGCGCTGGGATTCGGCCAATTTTTCGCGGATCCAGGCCAGGCTCGCCGGCCCGCCCGGGCTGGCCGTCTTCGATTTTGACAATACCCTCATTTATAACGACCTCGGCGAGGCCGTTATGTATTATGTCGCCCGGCGCGGGCTTTTGCCCGCGGAGGACCCCACTTTTCGCGCGGTTCTCGCCGATCCGCGCTTCTGCCCCCCGGAAACGGCCGCCAGGCTCGTCGAAACCGGGAATCGTTACCATGCCGAATATGATGCCGCGGATCGGGACGCTTTCGCGGCCGAGTTGCTCAAGCTTTACTCCTGGATTCACGCGAATTTCGATCTCGAAACCACCTACCGCTGGACGCGCATTTTTTTTATGGGGCGCCCGCCGGGCGACCTGGCTCGCCTCGCCCGGGATGTTTTCGCGTACGAACAGGGGCGATCGGTCGGCCAGGAGTCCCTCGAAACGATCCCGGGGGGTCCGGCGCTCGCGATTCCGACCGGGATCCGCGTGGTGCCGGAAATCGCCGCCCTGACCCGCCGGTTGCGGGCCCGCGGCTGGGAGGTGCGGGTCGTGACCGCATCGCCCCGGATCGTCATTGCCGCGGTGATCGAACACTGGGGCCTCCGTCCGGACCAGGTCACCGGGATGGAGCTGGCCACGGGAGCGGATGGTCGCTTGTTGCCAGAAATCGTCGAACCGATGCCCTGCCAGGCGGGTAAAGTCACCGCCCTGCGCGCGGTGCCGGCCCTTGCCGGTCGTTCGATCGATCTGGCCGTGGGCGATTCTCGCGGGGATCGGGATTTACTCGCCGCCGCTGGACTCGGCATTCTCCTGGACCGGGGCGACCGGGAACTGCGCGCGGAAGCGGAAGGGCGCGGGTATATCATCCAGAAACAATTCGATCCGGTGGACCCGCCCACCGCCGGTTGAGCTATGAATCGAATTCGGTCGCCCAGTCGCCCGGTTTCTCCGCAACCTGCTTGTAGGAACTCCTCGGTTTTTTTTGCTGGCGTTTGTCCCAGGAAACCGTGAGAACGGCAGAATTATCCGACAAAACTGGTCTTGAAATTCTCAGGGACGTCGATCATATCCCTGTCAGGCTGCGATTTTCCGCAAACTGATTGAAGACCGCCGGTTTTAATCCTGTTCCCGGGTAGGAAGAAAATTCTGATGTTATTCAAAAAGAGAGCCCCCGCCGAACGTAACGACGAAAAAAAGATTCGCCTGCTCGATGTCGAAAGCGTGCAGGCCGCCAACCGGGCGGAAAAGAGTATCCGCTTTCTGGCTCTGGCCACGGACGAGAACGATTCGGAAGCCCTGCTCGAAGGCCTGGTTCTGGCCAAACTGCTTAAAAACAATCACCCGGGGGCCCATACGATGGTCCTCACCCATCGCGCTAATTATCGCTTTTTACGCCGGGCCGGCGTTTTCGATCGGATTTATTTTGCCCGCGAAACGCCAGGTTCCATCTGGAAAAAAGCCCGGCGCGTCGCCCGCTTTAAGGCGGATCTCGTGTTTTCAGCCACTCCCGCCGCGCGGGATCTGTTCGCCGTCTGGCTGGCGGGAGTCCCGTTCAAATTAGGGACGCGGGGCCGGACCTTGCTGGGCCGCGTTCTGGGCTGGCTTGACCCGTCCCGGACCGAGGACCTGGAGCGTCTGGCCCGTCGTGAAATTCTGATTCAGCCCGCCGGCGTGCGCCTGGTGTTTCCGGCCATCCCCACGGTCGACTTACTCAGCCCCCGGGACGCTTCGCGCGCAGGAGCACTGGCTCCGCTCGGCGAACTTTCGGACAGGCCGTTTGTATTCCTGCGTCTGAACGGCCCGGAGGCCTGGCCTCTGTCGTACCTGCCGCGGCTGGCCCGCCTTTGCGCGCCGATTGGTTTGCGTCTGGTCGTCCAGTTGCCCGGCAACGTAAAACCGGAGGACCGGGCCTATCTCAAACAAGCATCGCCGGATACGATCCTTCTGAGCGACCTTTCGACCTGGCAGCTGGTCACCGTCGTCGGTCTTTCCGAAGCCGTCATCGGTACCGGGGGATCGGAGAAAGTTCTGGCCTCCATGCTGAATCGACCCGGATTCGTGCTCCAGGGTGAAATTCAGTCGACTGAGTCGGGCGATGAACGTGTGCTTCAATTGCGCGGTGCGCCCCCGGCGCGCGCCCTGCTCGGCCGGATCAAAACCCGTTCGCGCATCCTGTCAGCCCGGTCGGCGGGCGAGGCACCCGCGGGTCTGGATTGTATTTCGCCTGAACTATTATTCGATGCCATGCGCGCGGTCCTGACCGCTCGCTGAGGGCGGCGATTTTAACTGGACCGATCCCGCCCGCGCGGTAGAGAGGAGCATGCCTATGCTCTTCCGCGTGGTATGCGCGGCGCTTCTGCTCTTCTTCCAGGGTTTGCCCCTCTTCGCGCGCGAAGAACCGCCGGTCCTCCAGGACCAGGATCCGATGGCGCGTTTCATGCAGGACGTGCCGCGCATGAAGGCCGCCGGCCTGCCCCTGGCCCTGCATGTGGGCCTTGAAACGGTGGCTCCTGAGAATAAACTCGCGCTGCGCGTTCGGATCGCCAATCTTTCCGCGCGCCTGTATTCCCGGGTCATTCTAAAATATCGCGCGGGTCCCGGGCAGCCGGCGCGCGTCTTCGAAGTGCCGCACGCGCTCGAACCCGACGGCGGCACCCTGGTCGGTGAAAACCTCGACATCCCCCGGGACCGAAGCCCGGCCTGCATCGAACTCCTCGAAATCACGCTGTTTGACGCGGACGGAAACGCCCTGCCGGCGCCGTCGGCGGCGGAGGTCGACCGGATGCGCGGGGATGATCCGTTTTCGTGTTCGTACCGCGACTTTGAGGCCCTGCTCGCCGCCGCCGACGAGGGTAACGCTGTCGGCCTGGAGCGGGCACTGGCCGCGAAAGTCGACCTGAATCGCCAGAATCGGTTCGGCTATACCGCGCTCAACGTCGCCGCGGTGCAGGGCAGGGCGAACTTCGTGGCAGCCATCATTCAAAAGAAGGTCGACTTGCATCTGAGCGATTTTAACGGGGCCTATCCCTTGATGTGGGCGGCGCAGAACGGCCATACCGAAGTCGTGCGGTCGCTGCTCGCGGCCGGGTCTGATTTCGACCGGCGCGATTTAAAGGGCGGGACTCCGCTCATGTGGGCCGCCGCGCGCGGTCACATTTCCATCGTGCGCCTGCTGCTGGCGAAGGGTGCCGCGGTCAACATCCAGAACGAGGTAGAAGGCAATTCACCGCTCCTCCTGGCATCCCAGGAAGGATTCCTGCCCGTGGTCCGCCTGCTCGTCCTGGAACACGGAGCGCGCGTCGATCTGAAAAATAAACACGGCTACACGCCCCTGCACCCGGCCAGTTTTCTGGGGCACACGGCGGTGGTGGCGTTTTTGATCGAACGCGGGGCGGATGTGAACGCCGTGGATCACGATGCCCGTACTCCGCTGCACCTGGCCGCGTACTTTGGGCGGGATGAGGTAGTTCGCCTCCTCGTCCAGAAAAACGCGAAAATCGCACTGAAAGACGCTGAGGGGACCACGGCAGCCACGTACGCGGAGCGGCGGGGGCATCCCGCCCTGGCGAAATTCCTGGTAGAACAGGGGCGTTGAGCGCGGGCGATTTATGTCGCCAGGTGTGAAAGGGACTTGTCAGTCCGGCCCCGGGCTCCTATTCTGCTTCAACATGCTGACCGATACCTCCCGGAAAGCTCTGGAAAACGAGGATAAGCTCGAAGGCGCCCTGCGGCCGCGGCGGCTGGCCGAATTCATCGGCCAGGATTCGCTGAAAGAGAAGCTTGAGATTTCGATTCGTTCGGCGCGGATGCGCGCGCGCCCGCTGGACCACATTCTTTTTTCCGGACCGCCCGGCCTGGGCAAGACCACCCTCGCGGCGATCATCGCCGAAGAGATGGGCGGGAAGTTTCATTCCACCTCCGCGCCAGCCCTGACCCGGCCCGGGGACCTGGCCAAGCTGCTCACCCTCGTGGAATCCGGGGACGTGCTTTTTATCGACGAAATTCACCGTTTGAATCGCCCCTGCGAGGAAATCCTGTACCCGGCCATGGAAGACGGTTACATCGATTTTATCATCGGTGAGGGGGTTACCGCGCAGAGTATCAAACTCAATCTCCAGCCGTTCACACTGATCGGCGCGACGACGCGCACGGGGATGTTGACTTCGCCGCTCAAGGCGCGCTTCGGGATCGACCTCAAACTGGAATTTTACGACGACGAAAATCTCACGCGCATCATCACGCGCACGGCCGGGCTGATGGATCTCGCGTTTTCGGAAACGGCCGCGCGGGCCGTGGCCGGGCGGGCGCGTATGACGCCGCGCGTGGCCAATCGCCTCTGCCGGCGCATTCGCGACTACGCCGTCGTGGGTGGTGTGAGTCGCATCGAAACCGAATTCGTGGAAGCGTGTCTGGCGCGTCTGGGCGTGGACAGCCTCGGTTTAGTTGAACTGGATCGTAAACTTTTGAGTCTGATGATTGAGCGTTACCGGGGTGGGCCGGTGGGGATCAAAACCCTGGCCGCGCTGGTGGACGAGGAAGAACGGACCCTGGAAGAAGATCACGAACCCTTCATGCTGCGCAAAGGCCTCTGGGAAAAAACTTCACAGGGGAGGATGGTGACACCGGACGGCTACCGCCACCTTGGCGTGGAACTGGCGGATGACTACGGCCGTGGTTCGCGCACCGACGCGCGCGCTGAGCCGCCGGATTTGTTCGACGGTTGATTATGAACGATTCATTGTTCGCGTTGATCGCGCGGCGTTTGGTCGCGCACTGGCGATCTCCCGTTGAAGTGGTGGCGGATGACCGGCGCCTCATGCTGGCGGGTGTGCCGGTGTTCCTGAGCCTTTCGCTGGTGTTCGGTTCGGTGTATACGGACCGCGTGAATCCGTTTCTATTCAGCGACCTCGAATTACTGCGAAAGGCGCGCACGGCCCTGGAGGATTCGCAACGTAAAATTTATCCGGTCCTCATCACCCAGAAATACGCGCCGAAACCGAAATCCGATCAGTTTCGCGCATTGTCGGACGTCACCGCGGAGGGCACCGGCGGCATCACCGAACGCGAAGGGTTTCATACGCTCACGCCGTACGACGAAATGGACCCGGGCCAGCCGGGCGAGCCCGGCCAGAAGGGCGCCCGCGCCGCGAGCGCCCGTCCGGCCGCGCCGGAGAAAACGCCGGACAAACGGCCGGGTGACGGGCCGGGCCGCGCCGACACGCGGAAAAATGAAACCGCCTATCGCCCGGACCGGCCCGGCCGGGGCCAGACCGGTAAGTCGTATAAAATTCCCGCCAACTATCGTTTTCAAAATGATTTCGCCCTGCGGTACGACGCCGACCGCCAGCTTTCGATCGCGCGTCAGGAATTGGTTGGTTTTCATTACTTTCAGCGCATGTTACGCCAGGTCGGTCAGTCCTGGTCGCTGCCGGGTATGATTTACGCGTACCGCGATCAATTCGGCCGTGTTTCGAATCAGCCGGTGCCGCCGCAGGTGGTCAAGGTGCTCTTCGCGCTGGACCCGGACGGGCGCGTGAGCGACGTGCGCGTGGTCGAATCGATGAACATGGCGAAAGTGGACGAGTCCTGTCTGAATTCGCTGCGCGGGCAGAATTTCGGTCCGCCCCCGCCCGAAGTGCTGGAGCAGGGTAATATCTTCGGCATCAACTTCGTCATCCCCAACGTCATGCGCTGATCATGCAGACCTTCCTGTTCGAAAGTCGCCCCGATCTGCCGGCTTTGCTCGACCGCGTCGCGCGCGCGGACGGGGCCTACTTAAAATTTTTGTCCGCGAACGATCTCGGTCTGACCGGGGCCCACCAGGCGGGCGTGTATCTGACGCGCGATTCGTGGCCTTTATTTTTCGACCGGCCCGGTGTGGCGGGCGAAAACACCGAACGGGCCTTGCGACTGGTTTTTGACGACGGGTACGAAACTGAAGCGCGGGCCGTCTGGTACGGTACGGGCAGTCGCGCCGAGTATCGTCTGACGCGGGTGGGTTATTTTCGCAATCGCAGCGAGGCCTTTCTCGGCGCGCTCTTCGTGCTTTCGCGCGTGGGCGCGGATTTTTTCGCGAGCGTGCTGACCGGGGAGGCCGATATCGACACCCTTCTCAATTTTTTCGGCATCAGCCCGGCCGAGACCGGGCGACTCTTGCGCTTCGAACTGGAAGAACGTCTGCGTCCCTACGTGGACGAATTTCTAAAAGAGACCGGCCCCGGTTTTCCGGATACGCTGACCTTCGCGCGGGCGGCCCAGTCGATTTTCGCCAGGATTTTTGGGACGACGCTCGCCGCGGACGCCGCGCTGCTGGAGCTGTTTCACATCGAGTACGCTCTGTTTCGTGTGGTTGAAAAACTGCGCTACGAATACCTGCTGGTGCGGCCCTTCGAATCGCTCGATCATCTGCTCGCGGTTTCGCTGGAAATCAGCAATCGCCGCAAGTCGCGCGCGGGGCTTTCGTTCGAAAACCATCTGCGCTTTTTATTCGAACAGCACGGGCTGCGCTTCAGCCACGGTGAAGTGACCGAAAACAAAAAAAGACCCGATTTTATTTTCCCGGGCGTCGAAGCTTACCACTCGCCGGGGTACGATCCGCGGCGTCTGTTTTTGCTGGGCGCGAAAACCACGTGCAAGGATCGCTGGCGTCAGATTCTGGACGAGGCCGACCGCATTCCGCGTAAACACCTGGTGACTCTCGAACGTTCCCTGACCGCGTCGCAGATTTCCCAGATGCGCGCCGCGGACGTGCAACTGGTCGTGCCGGAACGATACCACGCCTCGTTTCGCGCCGAAGACCGTGAATTTTTAATGACGCTCCAGGAATTTATCGATATGGTGGCGCACAGCGCGAACACAGGCGGCGGCGAGGCGAGTCTCTTCGCGGCGGTTTGAGGACGACGAAACATTATGAACGATCAACCGCAGTCAGCGCGTCTCTTCTCTGGCCAGCTCTTCGACGAACTGGTGCGGGCGGCCGGCGCGTCCGCCAGGCGGCGGACCAATTTTAATTTTCACGACGGACCGGAAGAACCCTGTCATCGTTTTCTGAACGTGATGATGAACGATACGTACATCGCCCCGCACCGCCACCTCACGCCGCTCAAGCCCGAATCGTTTTTGCTGCTGGAAGGACGCGGCGCGTTTTTTATTTTTGACGATCAGGGCGAAATCGAACGTTGCGATCTGCTGGACGCGAACGCTCCGCGTACAGGCCCGGCCTCCGCGAGCGCCGTCGGCGTCGACGTGCGGCCCGGTGTCTGGCATACGCTGATCGTGCTCAGTCCACATGTGGTCTGTTTCGAGGTGAAACCCGGGCCGTACGTCCCCGCGAGTGACAAAGAGTTCGCGCCCTGGGCCCCGCGCGAAAACGAAGCGGGCGCGGCCGGGTACCGCGAGCGACTGCGGGCTCTGGCCGACGAACGGCTGCGTCTCCATTGAAAGTATTGACGCCCCGGTGAGCGTTTCGGTCATGGTGATATTGTCCTCCAGGGAGGAAAAGGGTGCGATGCCCCTGCTGACGCGCAACTGTGAAGTCGAATGAAGCCTGAGCGTTCGTCTCGGGTTTTCTTCGAATAAGCCAGATCTTCTCTACGGTGTTCGCCTCGCGAAAAAAGGCGGTCCCCGGTCGTGTTCGGTCCGAATTCGACAGGCTCCCGGGAGAACGGGAGTTTCGTTTGTTTTTCCGCTGGCTCTGTCTTTCATTTTTGCTGCACGCCCTGCTGCTCGGTCTGCCGCTTTTGCTCGCGCGTTCGGGCACCCCGTCCGCGGTCCCGCGTTTCGCCCCACCCGGTTCTACGGGAAGTCGACGTTTTGAACTTTCCTTCCGGCGCGCGCCCGCGTCCGCCGTCGCGGCCGTTTCCGCGGCTCACCCCGCCGCCTCCGATGAAGGATCCACTCGTCCCGCCGCGCGTTTCGCTTCGGACGTCATCGCGGCTGAGAACCAGGCCATCCAGAACGGGATTTTGTACCCACCGCTCGCGCGTAAAATGGACTGGGAGGGCGAGGTAACCGTGGACGCGACCGTCGACACGAGCGGCCGGCCGACGGACGTACGCGTGGCGCGCTCGTCCGGTTTCGCGGTGCTGGACGAGGCGGCGCTGCGCGGAGTCCGCGCGCACCGTTTCCCCGCGCCCGGGGAGGGCGCTCCCGTGCGCCTTGTTTTTATATTTCGCCTGCGCGACGGCGGGCTATGAGATCATTTTTATGAGGAATTTTTTATGAACGCTCTGATTGTCGCCATTCCCGACTGGTTCGTCGTGGCCATCCTGCTCGGCCTGTCCGTTTTTACCATGGGCGTAATTATGGAACGAGGATTTCACCTGTATTTTTCCTTAAAACACGCGGGCGAAAACATCGCCGACACCCTGCGCCGTTCGCGCGAACTGTCCGGGCCGGACCGCATCGCCTTTTTGCTGGAGCAGAAGGACTCGCTCGCGCACATTTTCGCCAGAATCCTGGCAGCCGGCGCGCGCGGGCAGGCGCTGGGCTCCGCGTACGAAGAAGAGTCCCGTCATTTCGCCGAACGAGTGCGCAGGCGTCTGCCGGCGCTGGGCACGATCAGCACGGTCGCGCCGCTGCTGGGCCTGCTCGGGACCGTAACGGGGATGATCAAATCGTTCTCGGCGTTCGATGGCGCTGAGGCCGCTGTTTCGCGTGGCATGCTTTCGGCGGGGATCGACGAGGCGCTGATCACGACCTGCCTGGGATTGATGATCGCCATCCCCGCTCTGATCGCGTACAACTCATACGCGGCGCGAGCGAACGCTCTGCTGGACCATCTGGAGTTTTACGGCGACCGGTTTCTCAAAGAGGAAGATCGTTGAAAAACCGTCTGAAATTAAAATCGGGCGTGGAACTCGCGCCCCTGGTGGACATCGTCTTTCTCCTGCTCGCCTTCATGTTGATCAATTCGAATCTGGCGGACCTGCCCGTGATTGAGGTGAACCTGCCCGCGTCGCGCTCGGCGGTCCAGAAGGACGACCGGACGGTTGACATTTTCGTGCGCGCGGACGGCGCGCTGTTCGCGGGCGGGCAGGCCGTTGAACTCGCGGGGCTCTCCGCGCGCGTGCGTGATCTGGGCGCCGGTCCGGACCGGGACCTGGCTATTCGCGCCGATGAAAAGGCCCCGTACGCGCGCGTCGTCGCCGTGCTGGATACACTGAACGCGGCCGGCTTCACGCGTTTTCAACTGGTCACGACGACGGGCCGGGACAGCGATCGATGAGGCCTGGCGTGGGTGCGAGATACCGCTGGATTTTTTTACCACGGGGAACACGGAGGACACGGGGGGGTGCGGAGCGATTTTCCAGTTCTTTTACTCCGATCCGTTCCGAAACGTTTCAACCTGGAAATGAATTCAGGTCTCCCCGTGTGCCCCGTGCCCCCCGTGGTCTAAAGCCGGCCTGTGTTATTTTCGCCTGGTTCGTGGCGGGCCCTGTTTTCGCGCAATCACCATCTCCGATCGTCGTTGAGGCGGAGCGGGTCACGCCCGAACTCGAACGCGGGAAAACGGGCGCGGCCACGGTGGTGGACCTGGAGGAGCAGCGCGGCACCGCCGCCGGACTGGCTGACGTGCTGGAACGGGAGACCTCCGTACGCGTGCGACGCTACGGCGGACGCGGGTATCAGTCGACGCTTTCGGTGCGCGGATCGAATCCCAACCAGGTGAACGTGTACATGGACGGGATCCCGCTTTCGGACGCGGTAACAGGCGAACTGAATCTGGAAGACTACAATCTGGACGGCATGGACCGGCTGGAGATTTTTCGTTCGGGCGATTTCAGCGGCTCGCCCATCGGCGGTTCGCTCAATATGATCACGCGCCGGCGCGGCAAACAGAAAGAAGGCGCGCGCGTAAAAGCGACGGCCGGCAGTTTCAAAACCTTCGGCGCCGGGGGGGACGTCTTCGGCGGCGACGCGCTGCAGTACAATCTATCCGCGCGCGGGGAAACCTCCGATCAGAATTTCACCTTTCACAACGACAACGGCACCCCCATCCTGAACGATTGGGACGACTTCGACGACACGCGTACGAACGCGCAGTATAAAAACTATTTCTCCACGCTGAATCTGAACGGGAAAATCGGGCGCACGGAATTATTTTTTCTGAACGACGGGGCCCGGCGCAAACACGGGGTGCCCGGTCCGGTGCCGACGCAAACCGAAAAGACCGAACGGCGACTCGAACGCAACACGAGCGGGATCGGCACGGACTCGAAGGGCCTGCTGGTCGACTGGCTGCGGCTGGAAAGTCGCCTGTATTACACCGAAAACCGCCAGCGGTTTCTGGACCCGCGCCAGGAGTTCAGTTTCAACCAGCCCAACGCGCGCCGGCGCCTGATCCAGAAAGGATTTCACCTGAGTCCCACGCTGTATCTGCTCGACTATTACCAGACTCTGCGTATTTTCACGGGCGTGGACTATGAACAACTGCGCGCGGAGGACCGCGACCGGTACGATCATCTGATCGAACGGTTGCCCGAACGGACGCGCGAGCAGCAAACGATTCGCCTGGAAGATGAAATCGCATTTTTTGACGAACGCTGGATCATGACCCCTTCCGCCGAATACAAACGGTACCTGGACCGGTCGCCGGAGAAAAAGACTCCGAATGACGCGAACGTCGGCGCCGCGCGCCTGCGCAATATCGACCGGGAGGCGCGGGCCAGGCTGGAGCGGAATTACGAGGACCCCGACCACGCCGAACCGCCGCGCCTGTTCGATCCCGAACACAAAGACACGAAAGTATGGAATTACCGGTTCGGTTCGCGCGTCGTGCTCTGGCGTGAAAAGGGGGCGCGTGAGCGGACAGGAACCGCCGCGGACGAATCCCCCCGCGGCGAGTGGTTTTTGCGCGGCAGTTACGGGACCGGCACGCGCCTCTGTTCGTCGAACTCTTCGGCGAGCGCGGCAGCGTCATCGGCAATCCGGATCTGCTCCCCGAGCGCTCCGAGTCGTATGAGGTCGGGACCGGCGGCACCGTACGCTACGGTCCGCTGCGCGGGAGCCTGGAACTCACCGGTTTCAGGCGCGATATTCGCGATATGATTCTGTTCGTGCCGAATTCGCAGTTCACCCTGCGGCCCGAGAACGTGGACGCGGCGCGCATCCGGGGCGCGGAACTGAGCGGACGCGTCCAGGCATTCGATGCCGTGAAAGTGTTCGGAAATTATACCTACCAGCGGGCGATCAACGATAGCGACGTGGAATCCCTGCGCGGCAAGTATTTGCCCCTGCGGCCCCTGCATGAATTTTCTGGCGGCCTGGCGCTGTACAACGATCACTGGGAAAGCGGGATCGAGGGCATCTACGTGGGCGCGGTGTTTCGCGACCGGACGAACGAACTGCCCGGCTGGGTGGCCCCGCGCTGGTTGTATAATTATTATATTCGCTGGTCCCTGTACGGATCGCACGATAAAGACCGCGAACTGCTGGTGGGCCTGGAAATAAAAAATATTCAGAACCGGCGCGTAACCGATATCGTGGGCTATCCGCTGCCCGGTCGCGCCGCGTATGTGACACTGAGTTATAAATTTTAGGTTAGATTTTTTTTGCGAGTTTTTTCTATTTTTCACCACGGGGACACAGGGGACACGGGGAGTAAAAAACCGCTTCCAGTTTCAGGCGATCCGGAGCGCTCCTTTCGTTTATGGATTGGAGCCCCCGGTGTCCCCCGTGTCCCCGTGGTGATTTGATTTCGCATGGTGTATAATATGAATAATTCAACGCGAATTTATCACCTGCTGTGCGCGTGCGCTCTGTCCCTGGCCGCCGCCTGCGCCGATATCGAACGGCCGCCGCTTTTGCCGTATCTGATTTCGTCCTCGGCGTCGAGCGGGATCGGAATTCTTTCCAGCGATCTTGGCGGGGCCGGCAATTTCGTCACGATGTCGCTGGAGGGCGTGCCGCGCATTGGCCAGCGGTCCACGCATTCTGACGCGGTGCTGCGTCTCCAGGACAACCGCGTGTACGTGGTCAATCGCCTGGGCCGCGATAATATCCAGGTGCTCAATCCAGATCTGCTGTACGCCACCGAGCGCGAGTTTTCGGTCGGCACGGGCGCGAACCCGCACGATTTCGTGAAGATCAACGACGGCAAGGCCTTTGTCACCCTGTACGAACGAAATACCCTGCTCATCGTCAATCCCTCCACCGGTGCGCACACGGGCACGATCAACTTCGCGCCTTTCGCGGACGCCGACGGTCTGCCCGAGATGAGTGGCATGTTCAAATACGGATCGCGCGTGTTCGTGGCCGTGCAGCGACTCGATCGCAACGCGAACGTCGGCGTGTTTCCGCCCACGGGTTCGTCCTCGCTGGTGGAAATCGACGCGGACAATGACGGGATCATCGCCGAACATCTGATGCCGGCCACCAATCCGTTCGGCGCGCTGGAGCAGGTGGATCTTTTCGGCCAGCCGCATATCGTGGTCGCCGCGCCGGCCGGCATCGGCGCGAACGCGGACCAGGCCGGCGGGGTGGTCGCGTTCAATCTGGCCGCGGGCGCCTTTCGCGGCGGCTTTGTGTATTCGGAAAGCGCCGCCGGCGGC
>CAZVZS010000073.1:0-23976 GCA_964631535.1 uncultured Leptospiraceae bacterium | reverse complement strand
TTTTGCATGAAACAGTGTGTTGCCCCCACAGGCATACGCTGCCGCGAAGCCAGGATAAACTCCGAGCAGGGCGAGGAGTTTTTTCCCGCAATGCGACCGCCCGGGAGCATTGCCTTAATTCGCGAAGCGCCGGCTGTTCGGCCATGGCATTTTGCGAGCATGGCGAGCAAAATGAACCCGCGCCTCCGCGACCCATAGGGAGCGGGGGCCATATATTGGCCGTACAGCCGGCCTGCGTATGCCTGTGGGGCGCATCATATTTTCGTTTCATGCATAATCCGGGTTATCGGCCCAGCAGGAGATCCACGTGGCTCTTATTCAGCACTCGCGGCACGCCGAAAATACAGACGATGGCAAGGGGGATGTCTCCGAGCGCCAGGATCGTGATGAACCCGCCCGCGCTTTCGCCAAAATTGAAAAGAAATGTCACGGTAATGAATATCAGCCGAACGATTCCGTTCCAGTACGGAAATGAGGCATAGCGGGTGAGATCCCGCGCGGACAGGAGCAGGACCATGCCCGCGAAAAAACCCATCAGAGCGGGCAGCCATACCCAGAACGGGGAATGCGGCAGCCTGACCCCCAGCAAAGGCAATACCCCGGGAACCAGAAACGACAGCACCCCGCCAAAATTGTAAAAAGCGCAAACACGAACGAAAATCGTCATAAATTTCATACATTCCTCCTGAATTTAATTTCCCGGTGCCGACTTTTTCCGAATCGCCAGGACGAGCAGAATTCCAAGCAGGTAGTGGGTTGGACTGGCGATCATCGCGCCGATCTGCCCCTGCGCGGTGGAAAATATGCCCTCGTCGCGCAACACGACCCACATGACCCAATCGACCGTGGCGCTCGCGAATTGATAAAACGCCAGGGCCTTCGCGACGCCCACGTGCGGATCCTTACGCAGAATCCAGGCGACCCAGGCCTGGGAGGCCAGAGCCATGCCGAGGATTTTCGTGATCCAGTGGCCGTCGGCGGAGAGGACCCAGCCCGTAGCCGGTGTGACCAGGGAGGGCGGGGTCAAAACGGCGGTCAGGGCGTAAAAAATTTCGACAACCGCCACCACGGAAAAAAGGAATTTCAAATCGGTAAGTTTGTTCATATGATGTCCTCCGGGTATTAAAAATATTTTTCGAATCTTATTTCTTTTTTTGGCGTAATCCATCCCACCAATCGCTGGAAGCGAAAGGGAGCCCGGTTTCCACGAGTTCCCCCGGACGCGGGGTCACCATGTCGACCTTCGCGGCGGCCGCGGCGATTTTCGCCCGGCGAATCGGTTCGTCCCAGTCGTGGATCGCCATATTGAACGTGGCCCAGTGAACCGGCAGCATCCGTCCGCCCTTCAGGTCCACCTGGGCCTGGATCGCCTGTTCGGGATTCATGTGAATATCTTCCCAGGTCCAGTCATACGCTCCGATCTTGATCGAAGTAAGTTGAAAAGGTCCGAATCGTTCGCCGATTTGGGCGAAATGCGGCGAATACCCGCTGTCCCCGCTGTGATAAAAACGATGCTTCGGCCCGATCAGAACCCAGGAGGACCAGAGCGTTTCATTCCCGTTCAAAAGACCGCGTCCCGAATAATGGACCGCCGGGGTGCAGACGATTTTCAGCGGGCCCAGTTCACCGGTTTCCCACCAGTCCAGTTCGACGACTTGAGCCGCGGGCACTTCCCAGCGTTCGAGGTGGGCGCCGATTCCGAGCGGTACGAAAAAAACCGTGCCCCGTGCGGCCAGATGGCGGATCGTTCGCATATCCAGATGGTCGTAGTGATCATGCGAAATCACGACCGCGTCGATCCGGGGCAATTCCTCCAGGGCCAGGGGCGAAGAAAAAAAACGTTCCGGCCCCACGCTCTCAAACGGGGAAACGCGGTCTGAAAATACGGGGTCGGTGAAGACGCGCAGGCCGTCGATTTCCACGAGCACGCCGGCGTGTCCGAACCAGATGGCCCGCAAACCGGGAGCCGGGGGCCCGCCCAGATCGGGGCGCACGACGGGCAGTTTGACCCGGGGAACCCGCTCCTCATCGCCGAACAACTGGCGCCGCGTCATCGCCCAGAAGGCCCCGGGTTTGATGTTGGGCACCTCGGGTGTGTTGACGAAACTTTCGCCCGCGCGATGCTGCGGCGATTTCTGGATCCGCGCCAGGCGCTCCCCCGCGGGCCTGCCGCCGAAGGACCGCATACAGGCGGTGGAGAGGGTGGCCACCGTGACCAGACCGATCAACCCTAATTTCCGCATAGATTCGATTTTCGATACCATGTCCGTCCGCTCCTTATGACTCAGGGTCATTTTTCAATGACCTCGGGTCACTTACAAATGACCGCCAGTCAGACGGCAACAAAAATTTGGTTTCCGGGGGCTTTAAAAAAACAGGCGGCGGGATCGGGGGGGACCGCTTCCGGGCCAGGCAGCACCGGCGCGAACGAGCGAGAAACTTACAGGACGACGATGACCCCGCGCTCCCGAAGGGTTTCCACCGGGTCGGAAGAGGCGACCGGATTGCCCACCAGGTTCACGAACTCGAGCGCGGGAAGGTCTGTGAGCGGAGTCAGGTCCCGGACCGCGTTAAACGAGAGATCGATTTCGCGTAAATGTATCAGGCCTCCAAGCGGTCGAATATCGGCGATCCGATTTTCGGAAACGTTCAATTCCTCCAGCCGAACCAGCCCGACGATTTCCTCCAGATCGGTTATTTCGTTAGAGGACAGGTTCAGGGCGGTGAGACCGGTGCAGAATTCCAGTCCGCGCAGGGAGTCGATTTCGTACCCCGAAAGATCCAGGCTGCCGCTGAGGCTTCCGAGCAGCTCCGGCCCGATCGAATCGTTCGCCAGGCCCTGCTCTTCCATACGCAGAGCGTCCAGAAAACCACGCTGGCAGTCCTCGGCCGCTTCCTCGCTGTCCGGGTCCGCGGTTTCGCGCACCTCGTCGAAATCTTCCGGACCGTAGCGCCAGTCCTGATCGAACAGATCCTCGTCCGGTTCGAGGTCGGCGAAATCGTTCGGACTTGCTTCCTCAAAATCCGGCGCGTATTCCGATTCCATACGATCACCCGGAACCGGCCGCAGGCGATCGATCGCTCCCAGAGCCCGCAGCGTGGAGCTGTCACCCGTTGCGCGGGCCTGGTCCAGGCGGTCCAGGAAATACTGCCGTCGATCCGGGTGAAATCGTTTCAGGAGCGCGGCGAAGACGCTCTGCGGGTCCTGGCGATCGGGAAGTTCCGGTATTTCGGCCCGCAGTCCGGCGTACAGGCGCAGCAGTTCGCCGTGGCGTTTTTCTTTGTACAGGGAAACCAGAAAACGAGCGATGCGCGTAAGATTTTCTTCTGAATAGTTCTGGAGAATTTCTCCGTGGCGGTCAGTTTCTTTCATACCGTCACCCCGAGGCCGTCGGCGCGACCCACGCCCCGGGCTCCTTAAAAACTGGCGAGCGCTTCTTCTTCCGTTTCGAATATTTGAAAAAGTTTATGAAGTCTGGTGAGTTCGAAAACCATTCGCACGGATCCGCGCACGTTCACGAGTTTGCAGGCACCGCCCTCTTTTTTTAGTTTCGTGAGAAACGAAATCAGAACGCCGATTCCGGATGAATCCACATAGCTCACCTTTTCGAAATTGACGAGCACGTTAAAGCGCCCTCTTTCCATCGTTCCGGTCAGGGTTTGTTTGAGTTCGCCCGCGCTGTACAGATCCAGTTCACCGGCCAGATCCAGAATCACAACTTCGTCCTCTTCGCGTACGCGCAATTCCATAGTGTGTCCGCCCGGTGTTTACTGTTTCACCATACGGCGGGCGCGCTCGTACTCGTTCAACACAAACTGGACCAGGATCGTCCCGAAAAAAACATTCAACAGCGGTACGGCGGCCAGGACCTCCAGCACGGGGGCTGGTTCGTTTTTGAGCGCCTTTTCGAAACGGCGATAATACCTGACAAATATAATCGAAAGCGGAAGCAGCGGCAAGAAGATCGAAACGACAACCACGGAAAAAGCGTCATGACCGGCCGCTTTCGCGACCCGGGCCAGCCACAAAAAGCAGTACAGCCCGCCCGAGCAGACGAGCAGGAGCCCCAGGACAGGCAGATTCATTTCCAGGGAACGCGCGGATCCGGTTCCGAAATATCCCCTGGGCGTCGGAAAAAATTGTTCATCCGCGGCCGAAAAATCGCAGTTGAGCGCCTTTTCTGGTCCCGGGGTCCCGAGAACAGGCGGCAGGCGACCGGACAGCCCGTACAGGAAAAGACGCAGGCGAAACTGAAATCGTAACGCGATTTCCATGAGACCCGTGACGAAGGCGTTGCCGCGACCGGTTATTCCGACCAGGACCCAGTGCACCGGAATGAGCGTAAGAAAAACGATCTGATGCAACGCGAAGAGGACCAGATAGGGAATCAGTACGAGGGCGGGCAGGACGAGCGTAACACGGCCAAACGCCACCAGGCGCGGAACAACCTGCACCGGACGTACCAGGAAAGCCAGCGGAAAAGAGGAAACCTCACGGCCGTAGACATCGATGTGCGGGAGCGGATCCACCAGGCCCACGACGGCCACCTGGACTTTCGCCTCGTAAGCGAGTTGTTTAATTAAAAAACGCGTCAACTCGTCGTGGGTTCTGCCGGTGGCCAGGGCGTGCAGGGCGTTGAGCCAGGCCGCCGCGAACGCCGCCAGCGCGTACGCGACGGCGAAAAAAATCGCGGGGAGGAACAACCAGAGATAAAATGCGCACGCGATTAAAATCCAGAAGGGAACGCGAAATTCACGTATCCCGGCCACCACCAGGACTTCTTCTTTTTTTAAATACTGGATTTCGTCCGATCCCGATTTTACGTTGTAACCGTACGGTTTTTCTTCCACGAGGCCGGTCACCTCGCGACCGTCCATGAGGATGAGCCGTCGTTCAGTTTTCCAGCGGGGCGCCGGCTGGAGCCAGAGCGCCAGCAGAGCCACCAGCCCCAGCAGGCGCAGGAGGCCACCCGCCCGCTCCAGTCGCCCGGGGCGGTCGAAGGCGAAGATTAAACTGTCGGTGTCGAACATGGTGCCCCGGTCGCGTTTACTTGCGCACGGCCACCAGGATATTGGACGCCCGTCCTCTCGTCAGCATGCCGTAGCCGTAGCTGAAGAACAGGGGCTTGCGATGCCAGCGGAACGCCTGCACCAGAGCCGGTTGCGGCCAGTATCCGGCGTCGGCCATGCGCGGGGCATCGGTGTACTGGCCGTAGAGATCAACGGTCCAGCGCTTCTGGTCGAAGTGTTCAAACGGGATACCCGAGTCGTCCTGCACGATGACGCGGGCTTTTTTTAATAAAAACTCACGCACATCACCGTACCCGTCGCGGTGCAGGAGATAGATGGCCGCTTTCATCATCACGTTGAGTTCGCCGAGTGAATGCAGGTAGGCTCCGGCCGGCGTGGACGGATGCACGGCCCGGTTGGACAGAGCGATGTTCAAATAAACAATTTCTTTCAGTAATCCGCCGTCGCGCACGTAGACGCGAATTCCGCGCACGGCCGGTTCGGCCCCGTCCGCTTTGAGCTGAACCAGTTTGCCGTCCGCGTCCAGGCCCACGTCCTCCACGTTGACCACGTCCATACCGAACCTGGCCGCCATCAACAGAATCGCGGGCAGATTCCCGCGAAAGGGAAACTGTCCGCCCTTGTAGGCGCTCATCGTGGCCGAGTATAAATAATTGCGCGTGGCCATGCTGGCGATGACTACGCGAATGGCCTGGAGCCCGGCGGCCTGCCGGGCCTCGCTCAACGTGCGCGGGTCAGTCGCTTCGCCCGGCGGTTCCAGAGCGATCATCACCGTGCGCCGCGCGTCGGGAAAAAAGGCGTGAGCGTTCAGAAAATCGGCCCCGCTCAAGGGATAGAGCAAGGTCCGCGAGTCATTCGCCGGGAGGGCCCGCGCCCGCCAGACATTGATGGGCTGGAGAGTCTGCCGTTCCACATGGGACCAGAAATGATTCATGATGGTAGCATGACGCGTGGCGGCCCTGGATTTGCTGACCATGGCCAGTTCGCCACCGGGGACGGGCGGCATCCCGGCCAGGTAGAGGGCCATTTCATTCCAGTACGGGTTTTCGTTTACCTGACGCGAAAAGAGTGAGTTCTTTTCGAATCCTGGGCGGTCTTCTCCGGACGCGCAACCCGGCACCGCGAGGAGCCAGGCGAGAGCCAGAATCCCGTATCCGCCCGCCCGCATTACACCAAAAAATGTATTCATAGTTTCCTGTTTAAGTATCGACGAGCTTCCCGCTCGCTTACGAGCGGATTTTTCGGGCGATCTGAATATTGGACGTGCGGGCACGCGTCAATAGTCCGTAACCGAAGTGAAAATGTAGCGGTTTTCGATCATAGACATAGGCCGCGGCCAGGTCGGGCTGATGATAGAACCCGAGCCCCGGAAAATGCGCGGCGGTCACGTAGTTCCCGTACAGATCGACCTTCCAGTGCTCGCTGTCGAAGGCGCGGAAAGGCAGACCGGAATCACACTGGAAAACAAGATCCGCCGAATCGAGCAACCAATCGCGCACCGCGTTCATGTCGGGGCGGTGCAAAAGGTATATGGCGGCCTTCATGATCACCCTGGTATGAGTCAGGGAACGCAGATACCGCCCGGACGGGGCGGCCGGATCGACCGCCGCGTTTGAAATCGGGATATTCCAGTATAAAATTTCGCGGTCCCCGCTTTCCCCCGGAACGGCGAAACGCACCCGCACGCCCTGCACGGCCGCTTCCTGATCGGACCCTTCGGTCCGCGCATAGACCCGGCCCTTCCCGTCAAGACCGACATGGTCCACCCCGAGGATTACGTGCCCCAGTCGGGCGTTGAACAGGAGCAGCACCGGGAGCACCCCGCTGTAAGGATACACCCCGCGCATGTACGTGCGCATGGACGCTGAATATAAATAATTACGACTGGCGATGCTCGCGATCACGGCGCGAACCGCCGCCAGACCGATGACCATCTGGCGCGGGTTCATGGTCCGGGGATCCGGGGCCGTGCCTGGACTTTCGAGGGCGATCATCACGTAGCGCTCGGCGTCGGGAAAAAACGCGTGGGCATTGATAAAGTCCGCCCCGCTCAGAGGATAGAGGACAGTGTTCTTGCTTTTTTTAAGAACTTCGGTCCGCCAGGGTTCGATTTCGCGGATGTTCTTCGTCCGCACCTGGTCCCAGAACAGATCCATGGTCCTGACATGATTTTGATAAACCGGGGAACTCTGGATCGCCGCGTAATCGTCCCCCGCGGGGAGGTCCATGCCCGCCAGGAACAGTGCGATCGGATGCCAGACTGGATCGGCCCGGTTCATGGTCTCGGCGACGGTGGGTCTGGCACCCATCGAACCACAGAGGTTAAAAACGAGGGCAAAATTCAGGACGAGGGCATACCGCCCCCAGGCTCGGATTCCGGGCTTCATACGTATCATTCTCGGATTTTTTTTGGTGCGAAACTTAAATTCCGTTTCAAATTCTCCCGCACGGATTCTAAAAACGGAATGTTCCGGTCCGGGGAAATCTTCCAGGGACGGGAGGCGGTGAATGGGGGAAGCATAAAGAGAACACTTACTTGCGCCAGAGTTTTTCCCGGTAAATCGTTTCAACCCGCGCGCCGTAGTCATTGACCCGCTCGGCGGAAAGGTTATTGTACAGCGTGGCCCACGCGCGAATGTTCGGCCGCGCCAGGCGATCCCGGATACCACGAAGGATGCGCACGCCAGTGTCGATATTGGTGCGCGGATCTTCAAGCTGTTTCCGGTTCACTCCCAGCGCTTCGCCCCAGAAGGTTAAATTCACGTTCATGGGCCGCAGCGAGCGCGGTGGCAAAATCAAACCGGTCACGGCGTCATACCAGCCGTGCG
This sequence comes from uncultured Leptospiraceae bacterium, assembly GCA_964631535.1. Taxonomy (GTDB): domain Bacteria; phylum Spirochaetota; class Leptospiria; order Leptospirales; family Leptonemataceae; genus CAZVZS01. The sequence goes on along the minus strand of CAZVZS010000073.1, from coordinate 16,117 downwards.
TGGTTTCCATATAAACAATGGCCCGCACCAGATCCGGATCGACCCGGTGGCGATACGCGGCCCGGCGAATCAGGGAATCGTATGCTTTCACCTCTGAAAATTCGGGCACTTCGTAAATAGGCCTGGTGGCCAGCGCGACGCCGCCGCTCACGCGGAAAATCCCGGCCCGGCCGCCGGCGATCGCCGCGCGTCGTTCTTCGCCCAGCGAAACCAGGGGCACGGCGATTTTCATCCCGGGGCGAATGACGGTCGCGTTGCGAATGCGATTGGAACGTTGCAGATGCAGCGGTGAGAGCCTGGTCCCGTAACGGCGATTCACGCGGTAGGTGAGGTCCGCCAGCGAATCACCCTGGTTCACGCGCAGAACGATCCGATCGGGCGATTTCTGGCCCCAGCCGAACACAGCGGCCGGCGTGCCCCGGAACGCGACGCTCATGATCAGGTTCCATAACAGGAAGAAGGCGATCAGGGAAACGACCCATGATAAATTTTTCACGGCCGGGGCCCCCCTTCCAGGGCCGCCGCTCCGAGCCAGGCGCGGGCGGCCTCGATTCTGCCGGCGCTTTCGCGCAGGCGGACTCGATTCAGACGGCCTTCGGCCCAGGCCTGGATCAACGCGTCCATCGTTTCAAAATAGCGTTCGGGGTGATACGTAATCAGGATCAGGTCCACGCCCGCGTTAAGCGCGCGTACGCTGGCAGCTCCCATGCCACCCGGGCTCTGGACGACCGGGTTCATACACATATCGTCCGTTATCAGAAGACCCCGGTGGCCCCAGTCTTCGCGCAGGAGCCGCACGACCGGGGCCGATTGCGACGCGGCGAACTGAGGGTCCAGTTCCGCCACACGCACATGCCCGAGCATGATCATCGCGCCCGTATCGCCCGACACCTCGCGGAACGGGACCCAGTCGCCCGTTTCGAGCGCGGCGGGGGCCGCGTGAATGGCCGCGGAAAAATGATGCGTATCTTCGGGCACCTGACCGAGTCCCGGAAAATGTTTCAGCGTGGGCAGCACTCCGCCAGCGCGTAACTCACGCGCGTATTCGCGCGCGGCGAGCGTAACGATGCGCGGCTGTTCGTGCAATGCCCGGTCAGCGATGCGCGTGTGAAAATCGAGCGGATTATCGTAACGTTTTTTCAGATCGACCACGGGGGCGAAGTTCACGTTCACCCCGAGCCCGCGCAGCCCGGCCGCCTGACGGCTGGCGTACGCGCGCACACGTTGTTTTGTGCCGGCCTCGTCCGCCGCGTCCACAGCGTTCTGTAAAGGAGGTAATTCTTCCAGCGGCGGCGAAAGACGCGAAACCGGCCCACCTTCCTGATCGGCGGTGACGAACAGCGGTCGACCCTGGGCGGCACCGAGCGCCTGAAAATGCGCGATTTCCCCCGCGATCGCGGCGGAGGCGCGTCCCCGCACGTTGCCGGCATTCAGAAAAATTCCGCCAATTCCCTGACGACGTAAATGGTCTTCCAGAACATCCGTCTGGCGATACCCGAGCACGATGTGGCGTCCGAGCGTTCGCAGCAGGGCGGGATCCGCCGCCAGTACCCGTGCCTTCTGGACGCCGCGATTATCTTCTATTATTATTCCGGCGAAAATCGCCCCGAGCATGACCAGGGCCGGCAGAGCCCGCGCGGAGGGGCCCGTCCGCGTGAACCAGAAGTAGAGGCCGAGGAGTAAAACCGGAAGCGCAAGGTAAAACAGACCGCGCAAATCCAGAAGATATGGCGAATCCAGCTGGAGCACAAGGGCCACCAGGCCAGGAGCGAGGAGCCAGAGTATGACGGTCAGGGCGCGCATGGTATAATATAGAAAGAACCAATTTTTTTTAGCCACCCGTGCCGGCCAGCCTTTTTTATGTCGGCTTAAAAGGGTTACGGGTTTCCTGAAAACCAGGCCGTCCGGAGCCCCAACACACAAATTAGTTGCCGCTCACCGGGCGTTCGTTCTTTTGTTTAAGGGATGATCCAGGGGCGAACGATTCAACGGCGCGTCCGGCGTTTCCCTCTTTCGGTGGCGCCGATGATGGACATCACCGATCGCCATTTTCGATTTGTCCTGCGCCAGATCACGCGCCACACCCTGCTCTACACGGAGATGATCACCACCGCCGCCATCCTGCGCGGGGACCTGCAGCGTCTGCTGGGATTTCATCCGGACGAAAAACCGCTCGTGCTCCAGCTCGGCGGCGACGATCCGCGGGACCTGGCGCGCGCGGCGCGGATCGGGGCGGACATGGGCTACGATGAAATCAATCTGAACGTGGGCTGCCCCAGTGACCGGGTGCGGAACGGAAACTTCGGCGCCTGTCTCATGGCCCGGCCCGAACATGTCGCCGAGGCCGTGGCGGCCATGCGCGCGGCCGTGGCGCTTCCGGTGAGCGTGAAACATCGCATCGGGATCGATGGGCGCGAATCGTACGCGGACCTGTGTCATTTCGTACGCACGGTGGCCGCCGCGGGCACCGACGCGTTCTGTGTGCACGCCCGGATCGCCATTCTGGACGGCCTGTCACCGGCGAAAAATCGGACGATTCCTCCGTTGCGGTACGCGGATGTGTACGATCTCAAACAGGAGTTTCCGGAACTTACGATTGAAATCAACGGCGGAATTCTGGATCTGCATGCAGCGCGCACTCATCTGGCGCACACGGACGGAGTGATGATCGGTCGCGCGGCGCGGGACAATCCGTATGTGTTCGCGCTGGCCGACGGTCTTCTGTTCGGATCGAACACCCGGCCCCCCACGCGGCGCGAAATCATCGAAGCGCTAAAAGCGTACGCCCCGGCGGGGGCCCGCCCCATCCAGGTCTGGCGGCATCTCCTGGGTCTGTTCACCGGCCGGCCTGGCGCGCGCCGCTGGAAACGATTTCTGAGCGATAAACCAGGCGACGATTTCGCCGCCGTGCTCTCACAGGCGATGCGCCTGGTGCCGGACGAGGTTCTGGACGAACGACCGGCCCCGCCGGTTCTGGCGTGAACAGAACGCGAGCGATCGGCACCCCTTCTTACGCCAGCGTAGCGATGAACCTGGGGCGATAAGATTTTGACAGAAGCCCCCGCCCAATAAGTCTGGCGGTATTCATGAGCGTGCCCGTCGAAGCCCTGCCCTCCAAACCGGCCTATGTTCCCCTGGAAATCGAAGGCGATTTTTTCGATCTATTTCGGAAAATTGAGGCGCGGCACGAAAACTGTTACCTCCTCGAAAGCCTGGGGGAAGAAACCTACGATTCACGCAACGCGGTCATCGGCTTCGGCCCGCGGCATTTGATCGAGGCGAGCGGCCCGGGCCTGACGATCGACGCGGTGCCGTTTACCACAAACAACCCGTATTACGCCCTGCGGGAGATTCTGCCGGGTGATGTGATCAGTCGCCTGTACGCGGGCGGCCTGGTGGGATACCTGGGATACGACGCGTCCGTGTACATGGAACCGTCCCTGCGTTTGAAAAACCACGCCGGATTTCCCGCGTTTCAATTCGGCCTTTACACCGACGGCCTCATCCTCGATAAACTCACCGGCCAGGTGTACTACTTTCATTACGGTCACGATCGTTCGCACGAAATTCTGCGCCTGGCCGCCGGGCCGCTCCCACATACGGAACGACCCACCGTGAAGTTCGACGGGTTCACGAAAACGCGCGCCGAACACCGCGCCATGGTGGAGGCGGCGCGGGAGGAAATCATCGCCGGCAATACATTCCAGTGCCAGATCGGATTCAAAGCGCGCTACCAGATCCGCGGATCGAAATTACCGATTTACGCGCGATTGCGCGAGATCAATCCTTCGCCGCATATGTTTTACCTGAAATTCGGCGAGCGCGTGATCATGGGCGCCAGTCCCGAATTGATCTTTCGCCTGCGCCAGGGCGAAATGGAAACCTTTCCCCTGGCGGGCACCATCCACCGCGGCACGACGCTCGCGGAAGACCGCGAACTGGCGCGGAAACTCCTGAACGATCCCAAGGAGATCGCCGAACACAATATGCTGGTCGATCTGCACCGCAACGACCTGGGTCGCGTGGCCCGCTTCGGCACGGTCAAGGTGCGTCGTTTGTTTGACATCAAACGATTCAGTCACGTGCAGCACATCTCGAGCGAAGTCGTCGGCATCATCCGCCGCGACCAGGATATGTTCTCCGGTCTCGCGGGCAGCTTCCCGGCGGGCACGCTCAGCGGGGCGCCCAAGATCGAATCGATGAAAATCATCGACCGCATCGAAAACGATCCGCGCGGCCCGTACGGCGGAGCGGTCGGACACTTCGGCCTGAACGGCGATTCCACGTTCTGCATCCCGATTCGTTCGCTCTTCTGTGACGGTGAAGACGCGTTCAACCAGGCGTCGGGCGGCATCGTGTACGATTCCGTCGTGGAAAACGAATACAGCGAAATCCTGAACAAACTGGCCGGCATGGCCCGCGCGCTCCAGGAGTTCGAGTAGGCGCGCGGAAGTCGCCGGGCGGAATCAATTTCGCGTAAACGAGAATAGAAGGTATTATTCGTGAAAGTGTTAATCATCGACAATTACGATTCCTTCACCTTCAATCTATACCAGTACACGGGCGAGATTCTGGAAGAAGGCGTGGAACTCGGCCGGCTGGATTCTTTTCAACTGGATGTGCTCCGCAACGACGAAAGTTCCCTGGCCGGGATCCAGGAGCGCGGCTACGACCGGCTGATCGTATCGCCGGGCCCGGGCCATCCGGCCGATCCCGCGTACTTCGGAGTCTGCGCCGATGTCATCACCGCGCTCGGTCCGCACGTGCCGCTGCTGGGAGTCTGCCTGGGAATGCAGGGTATCGCTCACGTATTCGGCGGCCGAATCGAAAAAGCGCGCGCGCCCATGCACGGCAAAACGTCCCAGATCAGCCACAACGGCCGCGGCCTCTTCGCGGGCCTGCCCGACCGGGTGGAGATCATGCGTTACCATTCGTTGATCGTGGAAGAAGCCGGCCTGCCCGCGGACCTGGAAATCACAGCGCGGACCATTCCGCTCGCGGGCGAAGAGAGCGAGGTGATGGCCCTGGCGCACCGCAAATTCCCGATCAGCGGAATTCAGTTTCACCCGGAATCCTTCGCAACCGAAGGCGGCAAACGCATGCTGGCGAATTTCCTGGCCGTGGGTGGGTGATTGATGACGGGGTTCGGGTGTGAGAATTTCCTGAGAGCGGGCCCGGTAACGAAGGTTATTCGAGTGTAACGCAAAGCGGTCGTACATGCGACCGATCCAGACCTGGTATCTTAAAAAAATCTAAAACAAACTGGATTAGACCACCTGTAACCTCCAGGTCAGCCCTTTCCTGAACGCAACGGGGCGATTTGCGTATAAGAAGCGGAAAGAGGCTGTTTGATACAAACGGGCACTTAGAATTCCCTGTTTCTCGTCCCCTTTTTTTACTCTTTTTGTTTACTACGGTCTGCCTGACATCGAAGACAGATATTCGAAGCCCGTTCCCGACGGCAATAGCAGGGTGCTGAAAAAGTGCCCTGCTATGCGATACAGGATGTATCGCCAAAACCGATGTTTCGTGAAACCGCGTGAAACACCGGTTTTGCGAGCATCGGCGAATTTAGTTACCCTGATAGTGGTGATGAGTATGGACAGGCAAAAAAACAAGGTTTGGGACTCAATCAAGGTAGGTTATTTGACAGGTCTTGGCATTGGCCTCGGTCTTTTAACATCAGGCCTCTTTGCCGCGGCCGCCGCGATGAACATATTTTCGTCAGGGGCCGTAATCAGCGCGGCCGGTATCAATCAGAACTTCGCCATCGCCGCGCCCGAAGGCGCCGTCATGGCGTTTTATCTGACGAGTTGCCCGGAGGGTTGGGCTGCGGCGGATGGCACAAACGGCACGCCAAATCTGCGAGGTTTGTTTATCCGGGGTCGGGATGATGCGGGCACAGGCCCTGCCGGAAACGATCCGGGCGGAAGTCGGACCATTGGAAATCTCCAGCTGGATGCCTTCCAGGGGCACAGGATGAATCGGAATCCGGCCAATGTGACGGAGTTTGCCGTTTATTCAGGTGGTCCGATACGATTGGATACAGGTTTTAATATGAACCAACTGCTAACCGAGCACACCACAACGGGTGATCCGGTTACAGATAGCTCTAACGGGACGCCTCGCATCGCGAACGAAACCAGGCCAAAGAATGTGGCCCTGACATACTGTATGCGAAAGAATTGACCTTCCCGCTTCCGGGTGCCAGCGGTGCCCGCTGCTTCGAAGGTTATTCTGGTATTGGCCTTTTGCTTTCGGGCTTTGCGATAACCTGAACTGTATACGCGAATTACGCGAAATTTACGCCTTCTCCCGCACGGTTTCGGCCGCCAGTTCCGAGCGAATGCGATCGATTTTTTCGTTCAATCCTTCCCCCGCCCCGTAATCGATAAAAGTCGCATACCTGGAGTGGCTGTGTAAGACCTTGCGCGCGTGTTTGATGGGACACCAGTACTGTTCGGTCCGCGCCACGATTTCCCGCGTGTAGGCGATGACCCCGTTCGCGTAGGCGCAATATTCGCAATTAATTTTTTCGATCACGTTCAGGTACTGGAGCTGGCGGCGATCGCCCACAACGACGTAGTCGGCGCGCCGTACGCGACCGATGCGGTACAGCGGAAAACACAACCACTGGTACAGGCTGATCGAGAAATCAAGAAACGCGAGCGGCACGATCATGCTGTAGATGATCGGCACGGAAAGGACGTGCCGCGGGGGGCTTTCCGCCAGCCAGCGCAGGAGGCCCACCCGCAGCGCGCGGTGTGTCTCCCTGACGTTTTTTTCGAATTCTATTTTTTTATCACGAACCCGGTACAGAAGCTGCGTCTCCTGGGTATGAACCGCGTCCTCCAGTTCAATTTCGAGGGCTTTGATACGGTCCAGGATCGCGTTGATTCGAGCATTCATGGGTCCAGAATGCGGCATCCTGTTGAAAAATGCCATGCGTTCGGAGGGGCTCCCGGTATGATTTAACGCATCGGCGCTCAAAAAATGACCGCAGAGTCAACATCGAAAATGTTTGACATCCCCGCGAGCGGCCACACCCTGCGTCGTTCTATCGTCGCGGGAGTAGCTCAGCTGGTAGAGCGCCAGCTTCCCAAGCTGGATGTCGCGGGTTCGAATCCCGTTTCCCGCTTTTTTTGACCTTCACCGCACCGTTCGCAAAAATTTTACGACATCGTTCTGGATTTCCTCATGATGGCCGACCCAGACGTGTCCGCCGCGCTCGAAACCGAGCAGGCGCGCGCCGGGAATCTGCGCGACCGTGTACCGCGCGATGGGATACGTACCGAATAAATCGTCCCGCACGCTGACGACGAGAGTCGGAGCGCGAACGGCTTCCAGATTGTAGCGCTCAATCGCGGTGATGACCTTTCCGTCGTTGATGAGGCCGTTGCGGCGCGCGCTGACCGGTAAAATCGACCCCATGATGCTCCGGACACGCGCCCGCTCCTGGTCGGAAGCGTTCTCCACGATTTCGGGGGGTGTCGCCAGAATGGAACGCGTAATCGTTTTTCGCGCAAAATTTATCCCAAACCAGAACAAAAAATCGGAACGCAGCGCGGTTTCAAACAGCAATTCGGTGCCAGGCGCCGGGGTCACCGCCGGCGCGGGCTCCGGTCGTGGAGCGTACGCCGCGGGCACGAGCAAAACCAGCGCACGCGTCCGATCCGGGTGACGAATGGCGAATTGAAGAGCCGAAGTGGCGCCGGCCGAGACGCCCACGACGTGAGCGCGCGCGATGCCCAGAGCGTCCAGCAGACACGCATGCGCTTCTGACTGGGCCTGAGCGGAAGCGTCGGCGGGCAGCGGTGTCCGGAGATACCCGAACCGGGACGGCGCGATTGCGCGAAATCCTTGATCGACGTAGGGCCGCGCGATATCCAGGCCCTGATCAAAACCGCCGCCGGCCCCATGCACGACCAGCAGCGGAACACCTTCCCCGGCCGTAGCGTATTCGATGGGACCGCAGTCTGTCTGGACCAGGGCCGAACCGGTCGCGATTCGCGCGCGAGCAGCCCGCATGTCCCGGTTGTACGCGTAAACGAGCGCCCCGGCCAGGAGGATCAGAAGACCTCCCAGAATACGAATGATCTTGCGTGTCTGCCCGGTTCCTTTCATCTATATGAACATTTCATAAAAATCCCCCGGGCACGATGATTTTGATCAGGTTACGAGACTGAGCTTTCCGATTCGTTCCCCGCTGCTTCGGTGATACGCTGATTACTTCCGTGGGGCGGTCCGGCGAATGCATCAGAATTACCAGCAGCCAGAATCAGAAAACCAGTGGCGACAAATATTCCGCGTCGGAGCCGTCGCGACCCTGCTCGTCCTGGTGGGGATTATTGCGGACCTCGCCATCGGCACGGCGCTCGGCGGTAATTTAACGGAACTTCCGGCCACGGCGATCGATCGGTTCGCGGAATTTCAACAGGACCCTTTGCGCGCGCTGTACAATCTGGATTTATTGAACGTTGTCAATCAACTCCTGCTCGTTCCAGGCTTCTTCGCACTGTACGCGGCACATCGCAACAGCCCGGGCCACGGGCTCGCGAGTCTGGGATTCGTTCTGTTTCTACTGGGGACCGTTGTATTTGTAACAAACAACGTCGCTCTGTCCATGTTCGAACTCAGCGTTAAATTTTTCGCGGCGACGACAGAATCGCAGAAAATTCTGTACGCGGCGGCCGGGGAGGCACACCTGGCGCGCGGCGCTCACGGAAGTACGGCGGCGTTTCTCGGGTTTGTGTTGCCCAATCTCGGGGGCATGGTCATGTCCCTGGCGATGTTGCGCGGGGCCGTCTTCAGCCGATCAAACGCGTACCTGGGACTGAGTGGCAGCGTCCTGATCGTAGTTTATATCACCGGGGTAACGTTTATCGCCCCCGTCAAAGCGATGGCCACACTGGTCGCCGCCCCCGGCGGCCTGCTCTTAACCGCCTGGATGATTGTGTTTGTTATCCGGTTGTTTCGCCTTGCGCGGGATAGCCGAACGGAAGAATCCGCCGGCCGCTAAAGCGACGAAAGCGCGCGCCTCATAGCACTTCAAACACCCATTCGAGCACGGCTTTCTGAACGTGCAGGCGATTCTCCGCCTGTTGAAAGATGATTTTGCCGTACTTGTTCATGACGTCGTCGGTGATTTCCTCGCCGCGGTGCGCGGGCAGGCAGTGCAGAACGATATGATTGTCCGCTGTATGACGCAGGAGTTCCGTGGTGATACAGTACGGCGCGAAGCGCGACTGGCGCGCCTCGGTTTCGTTTTCCTGGCCCATCGAGACCCAGACGTCGGTATACACGACCTGCGCGCCGCGCACGGCCTGCACCGGATCGTCGAAAATTTCCAGTTCCACCCCGCGTTCACGCACCAGTTGCACGATGTCCGTTCGCGGTTCATACCCGGAGGGACAGGCGATGCGCAGACGCGCGCCCGTGAAGAGGGCGCCCAGCGCGAGCGAATTGAAAACATTGTTGCCCTCGCCAATGAACGCGAGGACCGTACCGGAACCCGGAGCGAAGCCGTGTTGTTCCATGGTCAGATAATCGGCCAGGGCCTGGCAGGGATGATGGCGATCGGTCAGTCCGTTGATGACCGGGAGAGCGTTCGTGCGGGCCAGGGCCTCAAGCGTATCGTGCGAGGCCGCCCGCATGATCAGGGCGTTCACGTAGCGCGACAGAACCTGGGCCGTATCTTCCAGGCTTTCGCCGCGTTCGATCTGCATCGCGCTCGGGTCGAGCGAAACCGCGTTTCCGCCCAGTTCCATAATCGCCACCGTGGCCGAGATGCGCGTGCGCGTGGAATGTTTCTGAAACAGGAGCGCGATGTTCTTGCCCACCAGCGCCTCACCGGCCAGGGTGCGGTCGCGCGTATGTACCCGCGAGCGGTCCAGGATTCGAAAAAAATCGTCCCGGCTGAGATCGGTCAGTTTTAAAAGATGTCGCACGTTATCCGTTCCCTTTTTCGTTTAAGAACTCGTCGATGAACGTGGCCGCGCTGGCGGCGGGACTACCCCGGCCCATCCGGCGGCGAACGAGTTCCAGTTCGGCCACCATTTGTTCGCGGTACGCCGTGTCTTCGAAAATTCGCGTCGCCTCGCGTTCGATCGTTTCAGCGGTAACCTCACTCTGTAACAATTCCAGCACGATCTGGTGGCCGGCCAGGAGGTTCACCAGGCCGATCCAGGGCACACGCAGCAGCAGGCTCGCCAGTAAAAAATTGAACAAATTGACCTGGTACAGAATCACCATCGGTTTTTTGAACCAGGCGACTTCGAGCGTGGCCGTCCCGGAGGCCAGGATGACCAGATCCGCGGATTCCATGATACGCAGCGAGCGGCCCTGGAACACTTTCACCGGCAGATCCGGATGCAGGGCGACTTCGGCTTCCACGAAGGCGGTCAACTCGGGACCCACCACCGGAATCATAAAACGAATGCCGCTGTAGCGTTTGTGCAATCGTTCGGCGGCTTCGAGCATCGGTCGCAGCAGGCGAAACACTTCGGAGCGCCGCGAACCGGGCAGAAGCGCCACGTTTTTTTTCCTGGCCACCGGCGCGATGGGTTCGTCACGGCGCAGATCGCGCGGGATGCGCTGGACCATCGGATGACCGATACATTCGGCGCGGATCCCTTCGCGGTCGTAAATTTCTTTTTCGAACGGAAAGAGTGTCAGCATCAGGTCCACGTATTTGCGTATCTTTTTGACGCGATTGTACTTCCAGGCCCAGATCTGCGGACTGACCAGAAAAATTACTTTTACGCCTGTTTTTTTCAGCATCTCGGCCAGGCGCAAATTGAATCCGGGCGAATCGATCAGAATCGCGGTGCGAACCTGGCGACGCTCCACTTCCGACATCAGTTCGGCCGCCACCCTTTTGAGGCGCGGCACGGCTTTGATCCCTTCCCAGAAACCGAGCACGTTCATCGTTTCGACCGTGTGCAAAAGGTCCACCCCGGCGGCCTTCAGACTGTCTCCGCCGGTGCCGAAAAAAACGCCGTTGTTCCATTTTCGCTGCAGGGCCTGGACCAGGTCTCCGCCCAGGAGGTCCCCCGAATGTTCGCCGGCCACGATGAGCAGGTTTTCCCCCGGCCGCAGCGGCGATCCGGGCCGAAGCGAATGAATTCGCTCCGATATTTTATTATTACTTTTTTGCGAATTCGATGCGGAGCCGCCGGAAACTGGCTTCCCGTGCGAAGCAACCCGGGCGGAAGCGCGCCCGGCGGCGCCCGGGCTCATTACGGACGGGCCGGTTTTCGATTTTTTTTTCGCCATGGATTAATTTACACGCCCCGCGTGCCGGTTCAAGCGCCGCAGAGCCGCCTCGGTTGCCTGTTCGGGGTCCAGGGCCAGCACGGTGATGGAACGCGCGGCGGCTTCCCGGAGAAACTCCGGCGGGTCCAGCACGAGGGTACGCGCCGCCTCGATCGCGAGCAAGCGACACCCGGAGGCGGACATACTTTCGAGCGTACTCATCCCGGTCACCGGCATATCGAATCGTTCGTCGTGCGCGCGTTTGGCCACCTTGCAGACGACCGCCCCGCGACCGCGAAACAATTCCCCGCCGCGGCGGATACATAAATCGGTGCCTTCCGCGCCTTCGACCGCGAGCACGGCCCCGTCGCCGACCACAACCGTCTGGCCGATATCCATCTCGTTAATTTTCACGCAGTGAACCATACCGAACACGACGTCTTTGATCTGCCCGGAACTGGCCTTTCTCCCGTAACGACCGGGCGCGAGAAAATAATCTTTCAAGTATAAATGCTGAGGAAGAATCGTAATGCCGCGCTGTTCGATTTTTTTGGACACCGTGGCGAATACGGTATAGTCGCTCTGGTTGGGCATCGTCGCCACCATAATGAGCGAGCGCAAATCGAAGCGCGGGTTTTTATAAAGAATATCGCGCGTGGCTTTTCCGAGCAGAATCAGACGCCCAACGTTTTCGCGGCGCATACTTTTTAAAACGGACGCGAACATTTTCGTCAGAATAACCGGGATGGCAATCGAAGCCAGATCGGCGGGAGGGATCTCTCCCGTGTAATAAAAAACGCGAACGTCCTCACCCGCCCGGACCGCGTTGCGCGCGGCCACCCAGGGCAGGTCGCCGCTGCCGGCCAGTATGCCGAGGACGCCCGGTCCTGTTTGCCGTATCGCCTCCGCCCTCACCAGTGCCGTTTCCCGGAAAGCCGGTCCGATCAGGAATCGGAGGACGACCCGCCACCTTTCGATTCCGTGGATTTTGGAGCGGGCGCTTCGCTTTTGGTCGTGGAAGTTGTGGCCGGGCCTGCGGCGGGCTCCCTTTTCGCCGCCCTGGCCGCCTTCGCTGCCGCTGGAATCTGAACCCTTGCCACCGGAGCGGTAATCGGTTACGTAAAATCCGCTGCCCTTAAATACAATCCCGGCGCCGGCACCGATGAGCCGCTGCACCTTGCCGCCGCACGCGGGGCAAACCGTATGGGCCGCGTCTTTCATCGCGTGAAAAGCGTCGTAGGAATGGCCGCAATCCGCGCACTGGTAGGTATAAGTGGGCATATTGCCATGTCGCCCGGAGGGCCCCGCCGGGTCAAGTTATTTTTCGCGGAAAGAATCCGGGCCCCGCTCGCAAAGACTCGCCCGGCGCCACGACCGTTCCGAAAATGAAATGTTGCCCTGCGGGTCTCCGGAAAAAATGGTCTCTGGCGAGGCCCCGCCGGTCCGGGGCGCACCTGACTTCATGGCCCCCGGTCGTTTTCGCACACCGTCGCTGTTTGTCGCCTGTTTGTTTCTGGCGTCCCTGCCCCGCTGCCTGTCGGGGACGGACCATTATTATTCTCAGGCTCTCCCCGGTCCGCCCGCCGGCGATTATTTTGAGGACTACGTCGACGAATATTATATATTAAATAAACAATACGAGGAAAAAAGTAATTACGGGACGGAAGGGAAGGTTCGCCATTACAACAACGCCCGTATGGGCAATACCGTGATCATGCAACGTTCGGGCCGCAAACGCCTGTACGATCATAACATTTTTTTACGCGCATTATTTGAGGGACGCGTTCAACATAAGGAATTCTGGTCTTTGCGGCGCCGTTTCCGGGACGCGATTTTTATCGATCTGGGTAGCGCCATCCTGTATGAAGAAGGAGCGCCCACGGTGCGGGACCTGTACGAAGATCCGCACGTGTACCCGTACCTCGGAAACCTGGTGGCCACGGACATCAATGATTCGACTTCCATGAGAACCATGTTCGTTACGCTGTATTACGCGGAACGTAACAATCTCCCGTTTCTGGTGCTCGAGATCGATAAAACCCTGGTGCGCGCCGGACAGATTCAACAACTGGTGGAACTTTCGCTGGAAGGCCGATCGGCCAGGTCCTCCGTTATCTTCCGGTCCACGAATTCGGGGCCGGACCTGTTTTATACCGTGGACCAGATTAAAGACCATTTTGAGGCGATCATCCAGGCCAATGAGCAGCGGGACGTTTTATATTTTTTTCATAAAAACGTACTTTTTAAGCCGAAAGGAAAGCCCCGGTTTCAGAAACTGGGCGAAATTGATGAAAACGTTGGACTCGCCCGGCGCGGGAACGAGTGGACCCACGTCTGGTGGGAAGGCCGCACGCTGAGCGAATCTTTCGTACCGAATCCAAAGTACGTGGAAATCGAAGATTAAGAGCGAGCACCAGCGGAGCGGAGCCGATTGCGAGCGGTTTTCGGACATGTGTAGAAAACCGCGACAATCTCAAAACTGCAGGGAGGCAGTTTTGAGATGTACTCTAAGAGTCGGTCGCGAAACGGCACCCGCGAAACTGCGGGGTCGCGGGCTTTCCGCGCCGGCCGAACTCCAGGTCTCGAACGCGCTTTTTGGGGATGGCTTGAAGCATGGATGAAAAAAAAAGAGTTAGCTCCGGACCGGTCCTGATCAATCGGATTCGCCTGGCTCTGGTAATTCTGTACACGTTGAGCATTGCCGGTTCGTTCAACACGAACACTCCGGCTCAGAACCTGGCTTATGTTCTGGCCACGGCTCTGATGTTGCTGTACGGGATCGGATTTTTCTTCTGGAACCGTTTCGGCACCGTGCCCGCCTATCTCCCGCGGATTCTGTTAATCCTCGATACGACGATCTTGATTCTGGTGATTGCGGCCGGGGTCGTGGATCGCCCGGATGTCGCGAAAGGCGCGCTGACCAGCACCGCCCTGTATACGATTTTCCTCTATTATATTATCTCCTCGGCGTTTATCGCGTCCACGAGGTTCGTAATCATCATGGGAATTTATTCCGGGATCGGCAGCGCCTGTACGTCGCTCCTGGCCATGCGCAGCGGCCTGGTGTACACCGCCGATCCGGCCCTGGCCAATCTGCCGGATCATCTGGCGGGCAGTACGGAAATCATTAAAGTTTTGTTTATCCTCGGGGTCGCCGCCATCGTGCGCCTGGTGATTCGCGTGATCGTTCAAAACGAAGGGGCCGAAAAAGCGCTTGAGGACGCGCGCCAGAATTTCGACGCGGTCCAGGCCAAACAGACCGCCATGAAAAACAGCGCGGAACAGTTGCGCTTCCTGACCACCAAAATCGAACTTCTGACCAACTCCTTCAACGAACAATTCCAGTCCCAGGCCGCGTCGCTGGAGGAAATCAGCGCGGCCATGGAACAATTGAGCGCTTCGTCGGAAAATTCCCTGGACACGGTACGCCAGCAATACGAGCGCCTGGATGGCATGAATCGCGAAAGCGACCAGCTGGAAGCGGGATTCAACAAAGTCATCGCCTCAACGCATTCGCTAAAAATATCGATGGATGGAGCCCGTGCGAATAGCGGGGAAGTCACGGGCACGGTGACCGAAGCCCGGAGTTCATTCCAGCAGATCCAGGACTCGTTTCAACGCGTCAACGACGTAAACCAGATCATGGCCGACATCGCGGACAAAACCAATCTGCTGGCGCTCAACGCCTCCATTGAAGCCGCCCGCGCGGGCGAACACGGGCGCGGCTTTTCCGTGGTGGCCGAGGAAGTGTCGCGTCTGGCGGATAACAGTTCGCGCAACGCGCGTACAATTTCCCAGATCATCGGCGAAAGCGGATCTTTGATTCAGAAAGGCGGACAGGTCACGGACCGGGCCATCGCCATGGTGGAGCAGCAACAGCAGGAATTCGCGTCGATCGCCGTTTCCTTTCAGGATTTAACGAAGCTCGTCCAGGCACAGCGGGATATCAACCAGAAGTTCCTGGCCGTTTTGAAAGAGCTGCGCAACTTCTCCGCCGACCTGGAACGAACGGCGGTGGAACAGAAGGAAGGTACGGTCAACATCGCCTCGGCGCTGAGCGAACTGGACGGCGCGATCACCGGC
The DNA here is from genome assembly GCA_964631535.1 of uncultured Leptospiraceae bacterium. Classification (GTDB taxonomy): domain Bacteria; phylum Spirochaetota; class Leptospiria; order Leptospirales; family Leptonemataceae; genus CAZVZS01. The sequence goes on along the minus strand of CAZVZS010000073.1, from coordinate 781 downwards.
CTGGTTTCAAGAGCCAGCGAACTGGCCGCGCACCACAGCACGCTCGAAGACCAGGCCCGCCTGCTCGAAGAATCGTAACATTTTCTCCGTCCCAAATCAGCGCGCTAAGACTTCTCTGGCCGCTTTGCGCGAAACCTTCCCGGTGCCGGGCCGCAAGAAAGACTTGAGACGGCCCGGCCCCGCTCAAAAAATCGGCTCGTCGCGCCGAAAATGAGAACAGGGTCTTTCGCTCGCAAACCGCGATCGGACATAATCTTTTTTCGCACCCGTACGCATGAGAAATCGGATACAATTAAAAAATTCCAATGATCTCCTGATCGATTCCAATCTGGAACAATTCCTGGCCGGCTCCGGGGCGGCCCCGAACTGGGGCGAGATCGGGATTTCGCTGCTGGTGCTGCTGGCCGACGAAGATCGTCCGGAAGTCCTGCGTCTGGTGGAAACGGCCCGTGACGCCGGCCTCGTGGTGCGCATCGCCCGGCCCGAGCCGGATTTCGAGGCCCTTGAAAGTCTTCGTAGAGATATCGTGCGCGAATTACACTCGGGAAAGGGCCTGCTGCTCGGTTCGAACGAAGGGCCTCTGCCTCTGGAAACCTTCGTGGCGCTCCTGCTGGTTTCGCTTCAGAAAAAGAGTATCGCACCGGCCGAAGCGGTCCGTCTGGCCTCCGGGCGCGAAACGTACACGGCAACCGATCGGGTCGTGTACGAATTCAAAAAGTATCTGGATCCAGAGTTCGCCCTGCCCGATCAAGAAACGGTGCGGGAGCCGACTCCATTCAAC
>CAZVZS010000072.1:0-23979 GCA_964631535.1 uncultured Leptospiraceae bacterium | reverse complement strand
ACCTGACTCAAAAACCCGCGCGCGGGGGTTTTTGAGTTCGGCCGGAGCGATTTCGAAAAAGCCGGGTCGTGTGTGACCCGGCTTTTTTTTGGGTGACAGAATTGAACTGATGCGCGCCAGGCATCTATGCGCAGGATCTTTAACAATACCTATTTCGCCTTACGCCACGGCAAAAGTATCGCGAACGAAAAAGGGATTATCGTTTCCCACCCGGGTCACGGGCTGACGGGGTACGGGCTGACTGAGGCAGGCCGGGAGCAAACGCGCGCGTCCCTGGCTCTGGCCATGGCGCCGCTGCGTTTCCGGAAAGGCGGCACACTCTGTTTTTGTTCGGATTTTTTGCGCGCGCGCGAAACCGCCGAAATTTTTTGCGAACTGGGCGGTCTGGACGCGCCACGCCCGGAAAAGCGCCTGCGCGAACGTTTTTTCGGCGAACTGGAACTGGGACCGGATACGGCCTACCAGTCCATCTGGGACCTGGACGCCCGCCAACCGGACCACCACGAAATGGGTTGCGAAAACCCGGGGGAAGTCGCCGGACGGATCGCGGAATTCATCGCGGAGCTGGAGGAGAGCCTGGCCGGACAGACCCTCGTCTTCGTCTCGCACGGCGATCCGCTGCAGATTGCGCAAACGATCTTTCACGAAATCGCGCCGCATCGCCACCGGGAACTGCCGCCGATGGCCACCGGCGAACTGCGCCGCCTGGACCGGATGACTTAGGGCCGATCCTAAAACCCCACACCCGGATTATGCATGCGACGAAACCCGCGCTGTCAGGCAACGATTGCCGGGCTCGATTCGCCCAGTGCGGAATCAGAATATGCCTGGACGCGGTACCGCGCGGCGCGGGAACCGGATTTATCCTCATACTGTGGATCTTCCGTGTGCGTGAGGACTTCCCAGGCGCCTCCACCCAGTTTGCGCAGTACCCGGTAACCGTGCGCGGCGGGAGCATGGTTCCATTGTAAACCTACTCCCCCGTCGACGGGGGCGAGTTCGAATCCGAAAATTTTAAGAGCCGTGGGGTCCAGGCGATCCTTCGTTCGCTCCGGCCGCGGCTTGACCCGCCTGGCCTTAACCGCGTCCACCTGGGAAACGAACAGGGGAAATTCCGCCTGGATGGATTCGAACCCGGCCCGGGAAAGGAAATAAGCATCACAATCGCTCATCGCCCGGGCGGAAAGCAGGGCCGAAAAACCGAACAGCGCGTCCTCCGCAAAAAAACATTCGCCGGATACCGTCACAGCCTGGGCCGGACTCTGGTGGGAACGCAACTCCACCGCTCCTGAAACGAGCATATACAGACCGGCCGGCCCCTCATACTCAAAAAGAAACTCCCGGGGGCTGAAAAAGGTCGACCGCAGGGATTCGATGGTCCGGGCCAGAATTTCCGGGCTGGCCTGCGCGAAGCAGGGCACACAAACGAGGGTCCGGTTGAGCGATTCCCGGATTTTTTCTCGCAAGGTGCGCGGGAACTCTCGCGAGTCCGCATGGCTCACCTGGTTCACACCTGAACCGTTCATACCGTTCCCGTTTCGGGTCCCAAACAATTCCAGCAGGGTTTTCACATTCTCTTTCCGGGGCGGAGGCCAGGGAGGCCAGAAGTTGCCCAACATTAAATTTTTATTAAATTCATCGGCATGTCCATTAAAAAATTGTTAATTATGGCTGAAAAAAATGCTTTTTTCTCAAAAAGGCCGGTAGACTTTCAAATCAGGGTCTGGTAATGTCCCGGGTGCAGTGCCTGCCCGCACCGGAAGAATTATGTCTCTTTTAAGCAATTTGAAGGCAGGCTTGGTCTTCCGGATTCTGCCCGGATGGCCCCTGTTTATGGTAAGTGCCATCACGGCCGGCAACTGGTTGCTGGTGCCCTGGATTGGCAGCAACGCCATTCTCCTGATCTACTTCCTGGCGATCCTGATCCTGGCCCAGTACTTGAATCGTACGGCCATCATCCTGGTGGCCTGCCTCTGCGCGTTGATGTGGAACTTTTTATTCCTCGCTCCTCTGTACACCCTGCATATCGATCATCCGACTGACTTCGTCACCTTCGTCCTGTTTTTGATCGTCGCGGTCATCGCCGGCAACCTGACGACCCGGTTGCGGCAGCTCGTCCAGGCGGCCCGCGAGGGCGAGGAACGACTGACCTTCCTGTTTCAATTTTCAACGCGGATGAATCAAATCATCGATCCGGCTTCGATCATTGATCTGGCGGAAAACGTTCTCCGCCAGATCTCGGGCGGGGCCGCTACCATTCTGCTGGGTGATTTCGCTGAAACGCAACTTCGAAACACTTCTGACGAAATGGAACGCGCCGCCGCCGAAGCCGCCCGGGTCAGCGGCCAACCGGCCGGGAAAGGCACGGCGCGCTTTACGACGCTCGACGTCCTGTACATTCCGCTGCCAACGAAGGTCGGACCTGGGGGCATGGCCGTGGTTTCGTTCCCGGCGGGCGCGAGGCTGGATGACGAAAAAAAATCCTTATTACATACCTTGATCGAACAGGTGGCCGTGATCCTCGATCGTGAAGCCCTGCTGCGATTGACCCAGGAAGCCCGGACGAATCAGGAAATCGATCGGCTGTACCGCGCTCTGCTCGATTTAATCACGCACGAAATTCGCACGCCGATCGCCGTGATCAAGGGCAGTCTCTCGTCGCTGGATACGGGCATCCTAAAAAAAAAACCGGCCGAGGCCAGGCAGCTGCTGCACAACGCCGAGGCCGCCGCGGGGCGGCTGGGTCGCCTGGTCGACAATCTGATCGATATGTCGCGCCTCGAATCCGGGCGACTCAAGCTGAACCTGGACTGGTACGATCCGGCCGAAATTATTCGGACCGCGACGCGCCCCCTGGCGTTCGAATTCCCCGCGCAACCGGCGCCCGAATTGTTCGTCGATCATTCCCTGCTGTTGCGACTCGATTTTATTCTGATGGAGAAGGTTTTTTATAACCTGTTCCGAAACGCGTATTTACACAATCCGGACCGGGAAGACGTACATGTTAAAATAACGGTCGCGGAGCGGGACGGCACGCTGCGTATTGTCGTCACCGACGACGGCCGGGGCCTATCGCCGGAGATGGAAAAAAACCTTTTCGTGAAATTCGCGCGGGGCGACGAATCGGTTCAGGGCGCGGGCCTGGGCCTTTCGGTCGTCAAAGGCGTCCTTGAACTGCACGGGGCCACGATCCATTACGAACACGACCGGGGAACGCGTTTCGTGATCCAGTTTCGCATCACCCCGGAAAACAGCCGGCCCTTCGCCCTCCATGCTCCCCGCGCCGCCCCGGGCGCCGGACGGCGCGGGGGCCGCACCCGGGCAACGACGCAAGTATGAACGAAAGTGGTACCGACGAAACTACGCCGACGGTGTTGATCATCGACGACGAAAAAGCGATCCAGAAGTTTTTACGCGTTTCCCTGGAAACCGAGGATTACCACGTGCTGGGCGCGTACACCGCCGGAGAGGGCCTGAAAGAGATGGCGCTGACCCGACCCGATCTCGTGCTGCTCGACATCAATCTGCCGGACCGCAGCGGCCTGGAAGTCCTTCAGGCCCTGCGTGAATGGAGCCAGGTGCCGGTCATCATGCTCACGGTCGTGGAACATGAACAGGAAAAAATACGCTGCCTGGACGCGGGCGCGGACGATTACATCACGAAACCCTTCGCCACCGGCGAACTCCTCGCCCGCATTCGCGCGGCCCTGCGACGTCGTCCCACGGCGCAGACGGAAACGGTTTTTAAATCCGGTCGCCTTGAAATCGATTTCGAACGACGCGCGGTCCAGATCGATCACAAGCGAATCAAAGTCACGCGCATCGAATACAATATTCTGAAACTGCTCGCGCAGGAAGCGGGCAAGGTCGTCACCCAGACGCAGATCATGCGCATGATCTGGGGGCCGGCGAACGAAACCGAGACGAATCTCCTGCGCGTGCACATCGCCTACTTACGAAAAAAAATCGAACGCCGCCAGGAAACGCCCGAACTCATTCTCACCGAACCCGCGGTCGGCTATCGCCTGGCGATTTTGCCTGTTGAATAGGCGCTTCGGCCTCATCCGGGTAAGCCGGCTCGCAAATTAAGGCATTGCTCCCTGGTGGTCGCAATGCGGGAAAATTTTGCTCGCTTCGGCTCCCAAAATATCCATGTTGCGGACCGGCTTACCGCGCTCCGTCCATGGCTCACTCCGCATGGCGCTCGCCGGCTCGTGTCGTTGCATCATCCGTACGGGTCTTTGCATGCGCCGGGCGTTGCGGGCGGAGATTTTTTTTAATCCGACAAATTCCTCTTGAACAGTTTGCGATACGTCTACAGATTTTACGTTTCGAGACAGTTCCGGGGACTCCCACGCACCATTGCATTTGCGGCGCGTGGGCCGTTTTGACCGGAGAAATAAAAAATGGCATGGTTGAAATATGAACGAACATTATGAAAGCATAAGAAGCAAATCGACTTGCCCCGAGTGCGGGGGCACCGATATGGGTATCACCTATCTTTATGAAAGCGGCGGGGCCGTTAAGAAACACGGTAAGATTCTGGGTATGGACAGCTACACCGGTCTGGGCAACCTTTTAATGATCACCTGCCGGGCCTGCGGTTTCGTCGCGAAGAGCTTTGTAATCGCGCGTTAGGGGCGCTGCGCGCCATCCGGGTCAGCCGACTCGCAACATCCTGTTGCGGATCGGCTGACCGTGAGCCCTCCGTATGGCGCTCGCCGCCGGATCTGTTGCCTCACTGGTTCGGGATTACAACGCCGGGCGTCGCGGGCCCGCCCATCTAATTACCGCTCCACCGGAATCCAGATTTCAAGACCGCCGAGTCCCGTCGTCGGATCGAACTCCGGACCGTAGCGCTCCAGGGTGGGGCCGTTCACGGCACGGAAGTCGGATTTCGGAAACCAGTCGCGCCAGATCGCGGCGCACGTTGCGCGTATTCCGGCGATATGTCCTTTATGCGCGAAAACAGCGTAGCGCTGCGACGGGACCCGCAGGCTCTGGAAACCGCGCGGCAAATCGGGCGTCCCGGTAATTTCCACTCCGCACATATAATCGAAGTTGCTTTCTTGATCGAAGTTATAGACAACCCCGTACGCAGCGTCGCCGGTCTGGCCGGGAATGTTTCCGATGTACGGTCCGAACCGTTGCCACTGCGCGGGAATGCCGCCAGCCATGTCGCCCGCGTAGCGTTCGACCAGGCCGGCCAGGTTCAATGGTCCCCGCGTCACAAAACGCGGTGGTTCTATCTCGTGAACTGGTTGTGTCTTCATTACAATCGCCTCCACTAACGTGATGTTGTTCAGATGCCCTTGCGCCCGCACCTGTCCTGGCGTCAGCGTGAATTGATCGCGAAACGCGCGGGTAAACGCCTCGTGCGATCCGTAGCCAGCGTCCAGAGCCAGAGAGAGAATGTCCTCCGCTCCTTGCGCGAGCTGGCGCGCCGCTTCACTCAGGCGACGGGCCCGGAGGTAGCGCATCAACGAAATACCCATGGTTTCGGCGAAGGACCGGGTCAGATGAAAAGCCGAAACGTCGCAAACGCGCGCGATTTCTTCGAGCGGGATGTTTTCCCGCGAATGACTTTCCACGAACCACAGGGCCTTCTGGACGAAATCCATGCATCTCTCGGGTAATGAAGATTGAACACAAAAAGCGGACGGTCCGCTTGATAGTTCTTGCGATGATCGAAAAAAATTATCCTCCCAGACGCTCGCGCAGGCGGGCCCACCAGGACGGACGACGGCGCGCCGGGGCGAGCGAATCGCGCCAGTCGAGCAGGTAATGCAGGACGCGGTAATCCATCCAGCGCCGGTCCGGGAACAGCGGGTGTTTTTCGGCCACCCAGCCCAGGTGGCCGCCGTATTCGGTCAGGTGCGGCGTCAGATGGCCCAGCTTTTTCCAGGGCAGAGTATCCCAGGTTCCAGGGAAGATCAATGGATCGTCGTAGGCGTGGAGGACCAGGCCAGGCACTTCGATTCCCCCCACGACGTTGAAACAACTCGCTCCACGGTAATAATCCACCGCGCTGCGAAACCCGGCCATAGGCGCGGTGCAGAGATTGTCGTACTCGAAAAACGTGCGCACGGCGTCCAGTTCTTCGCGGTGATCGCGGATGTGCGGGAAGTCGGCCTCCCGCGTGCGTTGCAGGGCCTCTTTCAAAAATCGCCGCCGATAGGTGCGACAATTCGGCCCGTCGAGTTGTTCGCAGGACGCGAGCAAATCCAGCGGCGGCGATACGGCGCAGAAGACACTGGCATACCGGTCGCGAATGCGCCGACGAACCGGCCGCGCGCCGAACACGGCCAGTTGCCGGTCGCGCTCGGCCCGGTCCTCGCCCATATACTTCAGCGTGAGCGCCGCTCCCAGGCTGTAACCGACCAGACCCACGATGGGCGCGACTTTGCGTGTCACGTAATCCAGTACGGTCTCCAGATCGATGGTCAGGGCCGCGGTGTACGAATGGCGCGCGAGACCCGCACCCTTCCCGCAACCGCGCAAATTCATGCGCACCACATGGAACCCCGCGCGGAGGAGCTTCTCGGCGAACTTGACGATATAGATCGATTCCGCGTCGCCTTCGAGTCCGTGCAGGAGCACGATCGCCGGTTGCGCTTCGGCCGCGTGGCCGCGGTAGTGGTGCACGTGAAACGCGAGCTGGTCCCCGCTGCCTTCCTGGGTGGGCACGGTCACGTACTGGTTTTCAAGGCCGGCGAACCGCGGCGAATAACCGGACACCGTTGCCAGGAGATGGGCGGCGATGGTCTGGAAGTGCGCGTTTTTGCCGAAGCGCACGGGCTGGAACGGAATAATGGTCTGGAGCATAAACCGGTTTGGTAATTCATAATGCACCGCGCGGTCTGTGCAAGGAAAAGGCGAAAAACTTTTCCTTTCTTTCGGTAGCCCGCAGCGGGCGCGGGACCGAGCATGGTTCTGTCTATGGGTTCTTCGGATTTGATTGATCAACTCCAGGCCGAGGCCCTGGCGGACGACCCGAGGCCGCTCGTCATCGCCGGGCAGAGCTTCGATTCGCGGCTCTTCGTGGGCACCGGCAAGTTCGACTCGGTGCGCACCATGGCCGCGGTGGTTGCGGCATCGCGCTCGCGGATGGTGACCGTCGCCCTGCGGCGCGTCGATCTGACCAGGCCGGTGGGCGAACAGGATCTGATTGGCGCCCTGGACCGTACGCGCGTCACGCTGCTGCCGAATACCTCGGGGGCCCGTGACGCGGACGAGGCCGTGCGTCTGGCACGGCTCGCGCGACAGATGGGCGGGGGCGACTGGATCAAGCTCGAAGTCACGCCGGACCCGGCGTACCTTCTGCCCGATCCCGTGGAAACCCTGCGCGCGGCGGAAATCCTGGTGAAAGAAAATTTCAAGGTCCTGCCGTACATCCACGCCGATCCGGTGCTGGCCCTCAAACTCCAGGACGCCGGCTGCGCGACCGTCATGCCGCTCGGGTCGCCCATCGGGTCGAATCAGGGCTTGCGAACGAAAGAAAGTCTTCTTATTATTATTGAACAGGCGCGCGTGCCGGTCGTGGTCGACGCGGGCCTGGGCGCCCCGTCCCACGCCGCTGAGGCCATGGAGCTGGGCGCGGACGCGGTGCTCGTGAATACGGCCCTGGCGGTTTCTCGTAATCCGGAGCTCGCGGCCACGGCCTTCGCGCTGGCGGTCCTGGCCGGACGCGCGGGATACCTGCACGGCGTGCGCGGCGTGGCCGGCCCGCGCGGCGAAACCTGGAACAAAGCGGCCGCCTCCAGTCCGCTTACCGGTTTTCTGAACGAGGACGAGCGGATGCCATGAGGGGGACCTGCGCGGTCCCCCCGGACCCCCAACGCCAGGTAACGCTGATTGGGATTAGCGTTCCGGGAACATTCGAATTTTACTCGTAAAAAAATAAGGAAAAATTTATGTCCGCAATCGGAATCGAAGCGAAAAATCTAAAAGTCGAAATCGCGGGCCATCTGGCCTGGGTCACGCTGGATCGCCCGCCGGCGAATACGCTGACGATCGAGTTCATGGACGAACTCATCGCCGTCCATCGGGCCCTTGAGGCGGACAGGGATATTTTCGGGGTCTGCATTCGCGCGGCGCGGGGCGCGGAATATTTTTCGAACGGCATCGATCCCGCGTATCTCCTGGAACGCGACGTGGACGGGCGGGCCACGGTGTTCGCGAAACTTGTGGAAATGCTGGGCGTGCTCTACGGTTTTTCCAAACCGATGGCCGCGCTCATCGACGGTCACGCGATGGCCGGCGGCGCCGTGATCGGCATCGTTTGCGATTTTCGATTCATGGCCGAAGGCCGGGGTCGCTACGCGTTCAGCGAGGTGGCCGTCGGGCTGATGATCCCGGACTTCTTGCTTGAAATTATTCGCGGCGTGGTCGGCTCGCAGCATATGGTGCGCGTCGCGCAACTTGCCACCGCGTACAAACCGCGCGAGGCCCTCGCGATCGGTCTGGTGGACGCGGTGGTGCCGGCCGCGAAACTCGAGGAACACGCGACGCGGCACATGGACCGTATTCTCAAAATGCCCCTGGCGAGTATGCGCGCGGTGAAAACGCAATTGCGCAAGGCCCTGCTCGACCGAATTCCACGCACGGCCGATCTGGTGCGAGCGGAGACCTTTCGCGAACTCCTCGGCAGTTATAACTTTGAGGAGGGCCTGCGCAGCGTGGTCGAAAATCGCCGGCCGCGGTTTCAGAATCCCTGAGGCCCGGATGATTCATGAATTTCACCGAACAATACAGAAATTTCGATTTTGACGAATTGGCCGCGCGCATTTCGGGCGAGGACGCGTTTCTGTACGGAACCCGCCCGCGCGAAATCGGCGCGCATGATCGGCCCGCGCCGCCCGGTCGCGCGACCAGTCCCGCGGACGTGCGCGCCGTGCTCGAACGTTTCGAAGCGGGGCTGGACCCGGAAGATCTGCTGGTCTTGCTTTCGCCGGCGGCGGCGGGTTTCCTGGAAGAGATGGCAGCGCGCGCGCGGCACCTCACGCAGAGACGCTTCGGCAAGGTCATCCAGCTTTACGCGCCGCTGTATCTTTCGAACGAATGCCATTCCACCTGCACGTACTGCGGCTTCAGCTTCAGAAATCAGATTCGCCGCAAGACGCTGAACCTGGACGAAATTCGCCGCGAAGGCGAACTCCTGTACGCGACCGGAATACGCCAGGTCCTGCTCCTGACCGGGGAGGAATACCGCGCCACCCCGCTGGAGTACCTGGGCGCGGCGGCCGAAGCGCTTGCGCCTCTTTTTCCCTCGATTGGAGTTGAAGTGTATCCCCTGCGCGAGGACGATTACACGTATCTGCGCGCGCGCGGTGTGGATGGCCTGACCGTCTACCAGGAGACCTACGATCCGGTGCGCTACCGCCAGGTTCATCTGGGCGGCAAAAAAAAACGACTCGAGTTTCGCCTGGACTGTCCCGATCGCGGCGGACGCGCGGGGATGCGCCGCATCGCCGTCGGGGCTTTGCTCGGGCTTTCGGATCCCGCGGCCGAAGTCTATACCGTCGCCTTGCACGCGCGCTATCTCATGAAAACGTACTGGCGCACGCAGGTGTCCGTGTCCCTGCCGCGCCTGCGCGAAGCGGTCGGCTTCGTACGTGCGCCGCTTTTACCCGATGCCGTCTATCTCCAGTATCTGACCGCGCTGCGACTCTTCCTGCCCGACGCCGGCATCAATCTTTCCACGCGCGAACGCCCGCGCTTTCGCGATCACCTGGCGCCGATCTGCATCACGCACATGAGCGCCGGGTCGCGCACCGAACCGGGCGGTTACTCCGGCCAGGATACGACCGAACAATTTCAGATCGAAGACCATCGCTCCGTGAACGAAATTAAATCGATGCTCGAAGCGCGGGGGCTGGAAGCGGTGTTTCTGGACTGGTCGGCGGTGATGAAGTAGTAAAAGGCGCGAACGATCGCGTGGCCGCCTGGTATTAGCCCCGGGTAAGCGGATAAAGTCCACGGATGTACATGCACTTTTTTCCGCACCTGTCAGGCGGGGTTCCCGGCCATCGACAATGCGATCAGCGCGTCCGGAAGAAGTATCGGCGCGTCAAAGTTCAATCCAAGCAGCGTCGCCGTTTCCTGTCGATTCGGCTGGCAACGAACCACCTGACCGACGATTTCCAGCCAGATACGCAGGTGCCGGCCCGAGATGGTACCGGTAACTTTCGTGCCGGGTTCAATAAAACACAGGCCCGGCCCGGGAATTTGCGCCGCCAGACCCCCTTCGGAAATGTCGACCAGATGTGCGATGATTGGTCGGTACTCACCGTGTATCACGAGGAGCACGGTTTCGATTTCGGCCGATCTGCGGGGAGTTATTCTACGTTCGTTCATAAGTCGCAAGATACACAGGGGGCATGGCGACCGGATGACGTACGCGTAACTTTTTAAGAATAACTCCGCGCGTACCCGCGAACCGGAGCGGGCTCGCGCAACGCCCGCATTTCCGCCGCACTCATGCGTAATTCACAACATCGCCATCGAAATCGCCGCTTCGCGCATCAGGAAGGCCCAGACTGTTATCGCGATATAGGCGAGGCAGGCCAGCGGGATGAAACCGAGCGTGAATATTTTTTCGATTTTTTTGGCCCGGGCTTCGTCGCCTTCGCCTTCTTTGTAGACGGCGTTGACCCAGAGGGTCTTGGCCACAAGAGCGAACAGAAACAGGTACGACACCATGAAGTATACGTCCGTCTTCATACTGTACCCGACGCTGGGCAGATTGGACGACATGGCCATCTGAAACACGATCACGGACAGCAGGGCGGTCATCACCAGGGCCAGACGGGCGTCGATCTGCGAAAGCGGCAGGGCGGACACCAGAAACCCGATGACCAGCAGCACGATCAGGGGCACGAAGAACGAGTTGATGTACGGCACGAGAATCCGCACGAGCGAAATCTGGATTTGATACATGGAAAAGTCGGCCTGTTTTTCGCCCTGTTTGTAGCTGGGATTGCCGAACGTGGATTCAATGCGATACCGCCCGGCGAAGTCCTTGCGGCCCAGGTATTCCCACTCTTGCGGATAAATTTCCTTGATCTTTTGATCCGATAACTTTTCGCGATCGATCGCGATCATGATTTTGTCGGCGTTTTTGGTCTTGTGCGCGATGACGATGGGCAGGTCCTGCACATCGAAGGGGAAATTGGACAGATCGAAGGGATAAATAAAACTCTGGCGAACCTTGAACGAAATCCAGTTTTCGGCCTGGGGATCGTCGCTGATCTTTTTGCGCAATTCTTCTTTAACGCCCTCGGCGGCCGTGTCGGCGTTTTTGAATTCGATGTTTTCGATATCGACTTCGCCCACCCAGCGGAACCACAAAAAACACTCCAGATCGAAGCGCTGGGCCTTCAGGTTGACGTCGTTGATCTTATCGAAATCGAGGCCCGCGAACACGACGCTGATGCGGAAATACGGAGTACCGGCCACACGAACCATTTCGTTGATGGCGACTTTCGCCTCCACCTGGCGCAGGTTGTAGCGGTCGCGCACCTCGCGGATTTGCTGGTAACCCGGTTTAAAATTCCCGCTGGAGGAAATGCGCGCCATGACCATCTGCCTGGCCGCGGCGCGATCGGCACCGGGGAAATAGACGCGACCCGCGATGCCCGAGATCGCGACTTCGTATGTGTTTAATTCTTCCAGAAATACGCGAATTCCTTCGCGGTCGGGGCCTTTTGTTTTGATCGCCCCGGCCAGCATGTGCAGGCCGTCGTACGCGAAGCCCGCCCAGATACTGGGGTCCACCTCGAATTCCTGGCGATAACGACGCTCGAAGCGCATCCCGTCCAGGGAGCTCAGGCTGTACATGAACGGAAAGGCCACCAGGATATTTTCGGTGTAGTGCGTTGGTGCGCCTTTTTCCTCGCCCAGTTTGCGCAGCTTCGGAATCAGGCCGGTGGCAAGGCGATCCGCGCCGACGATCAGGCCCGCAAAGCCGCCGTCGCGGAGTTGCTTGATTAATTGGTCCGCGTTGAGCGCGTGCGAAAGAATTACGATGGCCTGGTATTGATTCGCACCTGGGATCGTACTTTTCACAAAATCGTCGCTCATTCCCGGCGTTTTATCGTTAAATCCTTCGACGACGGTGGTTTTGATTCCATCCCGCGCGGTGCTTTCCAGAAAGTCGCCGGTGGCGATGCGACCGAAACTGCTGGTCGCTTTGACCACGAGCACATTGTCGATTTCTTTGACGGCCTTGAGGTACGCGGACACGTATTTCATCTGGGTGGCGAGCGGATAGGTTCCGGTATAACCCCATTTACTTTTGCCGACAAACTCGCGCCCGCCCACGGACGGACTGTACACCACCAGTCCGCCCTTATCATAGGCCGGCAGTCCAGCGGTCGCGACGGAATCGTCGTAGTGGCCGATGACGGCGAGAATATCCTGATCCGCGACAAAGGCTTCCGAGTTGGCCTTACCCTGTTCGGGTTTATTGGCGTCATCCAGGACTTCCAGTTCGATGTCACGACCGGCCACACCGCCAGCGTCGTTGATCTCCTGAACGGCCATTTCCAGTCCCTGTAAAATCAGTTTACCGCTTTCGGCTTTTTCACCGGTAAGCGGCAGGGAAACGCCGATTTTGTGCGTGCCGCAGGCGGTCAGAAAAAAAGCGAGGGCTACCGGGGTGGCCAGTTTAAAAAATACAGACAGAATTTTAACATTCATTTAACAATTCTCTTTTACGATAAAATATCGAACTCAGGAACTGCACCCGCCGCCCGTTTGGCGGGAAAGTCAATCAAGAAACGGACCCCGCGTCAGGAATGGGCGTACCCGCCGTTCGCAGGAAATATCTGGTGGCCTATCCCGGTCGTAGAAAGGTTTGACTCCGGAAATCGGTCTCTTATTGTTAAGAGCGCGTCCCAAAATTGGCGCCTGGATGCAGGATGTATCGCCAATCGGCGAGCGGACCGAATTTGTGAATCAAGGGGTCACCTGACTCCGTTCGTGTTGCGGAGATGATTTCGTGTTGCGGAGATGATATGGAAGTCTTAAAAAACGACCCGCGCGGCGTAAAACTGCGTCTGATGGTTCCCGTGTTGACGATCATCGCCGCCGGGATCCTGTTCGCCAGTGGCGGCGGCGCCACGCTGCGCTGTGAACCTGTCGGGGGTGCCTGCCAGATTCAACGCCGGGACTTTTTCGCATCGAATTCCGAACAATTTAACTGGGGCGAAGTGCGCTCCGTGCGCGACGAATTTCAGACAACGCGCTACGCGAGCGGCGTCTCGGCCCGGGCCGCAACCACCGAAAACATCGTACTGGATCTCGCGAACGAACGAAAACTCGGCCTGCTCCCCCAAAGCCTGCCCTGGAGTTTCGGCTCCCTGGAACGGTCCCTGCTCGACCGGCATGTGGGCCACGCACCGCCACCCGGGTCACTCTGGCGCGTTTCTCTGGGGATGAAGAGCTGGTTCCTGGCGTTCATCAGCGGCACGATCGGCGCCTTCTTCGCGCTCTTCGCGGTCGTCGTGCCTATCGATCTGAACGGGCCCGCGGACGCCTTGCGATCGGCTCGCATCACGAATCTGATACGATTCACGATCTGGATCGTCGTTTTCGGCGCGCTCTGGGCGGGGATTCTTTACGGACTCGTATCCTGGTTCAGCTCAGGTCTTTAGGGCACGCTCCATCATTCGCGAAACATTAAATTACGCGCATCCAGGGCGAATCGCCGTGAAAAGCAAATCGGCAATGGATTAGTGCGGAGCCCACAATGAACAATCGAACGAATGAACCCGATTCCGCCGCGGAGAACCCGTACGCCCCGCCGACCGGCACGGTCGCACCCGCGCCGCTGCCACCGGTCCCGGGAATTCTGCGCCGCACGCTCTTTATGCTCGCCCTGCCCTGGCTCCTGTTTCTGGGACTCGTGATCATTTCGCTGATCCAGGAGATCGAGTCGGATAGCATCGCCGTGGCCGTTATTTTCGTCGTAACGGTTCCTTCCCTGTTCGTCGCCGTATTCACTCCGTTGCGTTTCGGGGCGAAACTCGGGCTCGGGCTGGGGTACGCCACCCTGGTCTGGGTTACATTTTATTTTTTGTTCGATTGAAGGTTGTCAGGTTCTGAGCGAATCTCATCCTATGCGCATTAACACCGACGATCATTGACGCTCTGATCGCGGAGTTTCCGGAAGCCCTCAGGCCCTCGCCCGCGGTGCAATCCGCGGCGGAGATTCGGGCCGGAACCGCGACTCACGCGGAAGTGGCGCGTTGCGATCTCTTTCAGATGCTGGACGCGCTGGCAGACTGAAGGTGCCGTGCGATCGCTATTACCTCTGGGGGTGCATCCGAACCTGTGTCATGAATATTCCAATTAAAACCCGAGCAACTCCCAGCGCCCGGAGCGAATCAGCGCGAACAGGTCCGCCGCGAAGGCGACCGTACAGTGCACCGCCACGCCGGCCCAGATAGAGCGACTCCTGAGCGAAAGCGTTCCCAGAATAAGTCCGGCCACGATGGAACCGACGGCTTCCGGGAAAGGCTTGTGAATGTGGAGCAGGGCGTACGGAACGAGCATGATCCAGACGGCCATCAGTCCGAAGCGGCGTTCCAGGCGAAAGAGCAGCAAGCCCCGGAAAAAAAATTCCACCGCGAAAAACTGAAAAAAATACACGAATTCGTACAGAATCCACAATCGAAGCGAAGGGGGATTGTACATCGGATAAAAATTGTAAAACGCCGGCTGTGCGCTCGCGAACCAGACCACCGGCACCATGACGGCCGGCAGGACCGCGTACACTTTCAGGTGCGGCCGCAGGTGACCCAGGCCCAGACCGAAGAGGCCGGGCTCTCCCACGGGGAACACGAAATGAAAGAGGGTAGGTACCAGCACGAATAACAAGAGCGCGGCGACGCTGAAATGAATCTGGCTGAGAAAATCGACCACGCCTTCGTCATACTCTTCCAGCAGCGGGGACCCATCGAAATACGTGTAAAACGCTTCCTGTAAACCGAAGCGCTCCAGCGTCAGCAAACACAGCGCAATGAGCACGAATCCCAGCGCCGTGCCGATCGTTTCCCGGTCGAAAGCCGGCAGATCGAAAAGTTCGCGCAGATACGCGCGCAGGCGTTGCGGCATGGTACGTTGTCCTATTGAAACACCGGCCGACGCTTCTGGATGAACGCCTCGCCCAGTTCGCGCAGGTCCAGCGAATCCAGGTAGGAAGTGTTATACAGAATCACGTGTTCGAGCGCGTCCTTTTGCGAATGATTGAGCGCGTAATTCAAAATTCGTTTCGTACCGCGCACCGCGAGCGCGGGATTGGCCGCGATCTCCACCGCCAGCGCGTGCGCCGCCATCATCATCGCCTCCTGGGTTTCGTACACGGCGCTCACCAGGCCCATCTTTTCCACTTCGTCGGCCGAAAAATCGCGACCGGTGAGGGCCAGCATACGCGTGTGCCCCTGGCCGATGATCGGCGGCAGACGTTGCAGCGAGCCCATGTCAGCCACGATGGCCACCTTCGCCTCGCGCAGCGAAAACGAAGCGTCACGCGTACAGAGGCGCAGGTCACAGGCGGCGGCCAGGTCCAGTCCGCCGCCGATACAGTGCCGGTGGACGGCGGCAATGAAAACGGTGTCCGCGTCCGCGATCGCGTTCAGCCCGCTCTGCATCTCCCGTACCATGTTTAGAAGACCTTCGCGCGCGTCGGCCGAGTCCGCGCGCATGATATCCCGACGTTCTTTAAAAAACGCCTCGATGTCCAGACCTGTGGAAAACGATTTTCCGCGCCCGGCCACGACGACGGCACGCACGTCCGGATCCTTTTCCAGGTCCGCCACCACGCCCGGCAGGCCCCACCAGAAATCGTCGTTCATCGCGTTGCGTTTGTCGGGGCGATTCAAATACAGGACGGCGGTTTTCGTTTCAGGATTTTTCGAGACTTCAAAAAACGGGTACATTCCGGGAGTTTTACGGGAAGCGCGGCGCCCTGTCAAGTGTTACAATTTCGCGGGGTCGCGTTCGTCGGCTTTGATGGAGCGCATGAGCCGCTCGGTGGCTTCGTCCACCTCAACGTCCAGTTCGTGTTTGAGTCGTTTTTTTAACTCCTCGAACTTTTTCAGAGCCTCGTTTTTTCGGCCCGTCAGGTGCAGGCCGCGAAACAAAAACCGCCACGAACCTTCGTCCAGATCATCCATATCGATGGCGATGCGCGAGTACTCCAGGACCTGAGCGAAATCCCCGCGCCCGTAATAAATTTCACAGAGGGCCTGCAGGGTCTTGCGGTATTTGATCGAAAGACTGTCGCGCGCGGCGGCCGCCGGTTCGAAGTACGGATCGAACTCGAAAAACGGCCCCCGGTACAGAGACACCGCGCCCTCGATCGTGGCCACGGCACGTTCGAAATCTTTTTTATTGTACGCCGCCAGGCCCTGGTCCAGCGCGGTCTCGAACAGCGCGAAATCGGTTTCGACCAATTCCGGTTCGAGATACAGTTGTTCCTCGGTCAGAACGATTACCTCCGGCTTTCGAAAAAATTTTCGCAGGCGAAAACACAGCGCGTGCAGATTATTGTAAGCGTTGGCCTCGGACAACTCCGGCCAGAGCGCCTCGATCGCCGCCTCGCGGTGCAGGCCGCGCCCGTAGTGAACGAGCAGGAGCTTGAACAATTTTAACAGCTTGCGTTTGCGCGCGATTTCGGCGAAGCGAATCGCCTCGCCTTCCACGAAAATTTCCAGCGGACCCAGGCAATTGATGCGCGCGTATTTCGCCTGAACCGGGACGCCGGCCCGGGCCGCCGGACCGCGCGGGGCGGCGGTCGGTTCCACGCCCGTGGACGGCAGGCGCGCGATTGGCTGGACGCTCGCCTCCCCCGCTCCGGGATCCGGTTCCGCTTTCGCGCGGGACTGCACGATGAACTCCATGGAGAACATCATCAGCAAAAACCCAAAATGCCCCAGATAGGGACTGTAAATCACCTGTAGCGAAATCATGATGTCGTGCAGGAATCCCAGGGCCAGTATCACCAGCGCGGCCAGGAAAACGCGTGACCCGAAAAACAATCCCTCGCGCGATGACATGAAACGCCAGAGTACGCGCAGGAGCAGACCGAAATTGAAAAACAGAAACATCGCCACCCAGAGCGGCTGGCGCGTCTCGTAAAACGTAATACCGAGCGCGGGAAATGATTTTGGCGCCTGGAGTCCTTCGTGGTAGGCTCCGGGCATGATCAGGATGATCAAGGCAGCGACGCAGTTGGCCACGATCAAGGCCAGGAGCACGCCCGGCGGAAACAGCGGGTCCAGCTTCTGCGCGAAGATCATGAAAAAAACCGCGATCAACGGGATCGTCGCGTTTTCGAGGCGTTCAAAAAGAAGCGCGGTGCGCGGCTCGACGTTGATCGTCTGTAAAACGAATAAGAGATACAGCCCGAAGAGGACCTCGGTCAGCGCGAAAAAAAACAGAAAATTGGCGGTACGGTGCTGGAGAAAAATAAAAAGATTTATGAGGGCTCGATAAAAAATAATGACGATGGTTAGCAAGCAGGTCAGCTCGTAGGCTGTCATACGGGGCCGTGCCTGAGAGCGAAAAACGCCCCTGGGTTCGTACCGGGTTCAGCCACCGGTTGATTCCACCAGGAAGTCCGCAAACATTTCCTCGATATCTTCCTCGTCCTCGGCGCGCGCGTTGCGGGCCAGTTTGAAGCGGACGAGATCCGCCACATGTTGCGTGAGATAATTGTCTTTGCGAAATTCGCGCAGGAGTTCTTCCAGCCGGTCCACACCGGACTGAGGCAGATTCCCTTCCAGGAAAAAATTGCACAGAACCTGTAAACCGATCGCGCGCACCGGCGGATTTTCGGAGGCCGCCATTTCGAACGCGGGCTCCAGGGCCTCATCCTCGAACACGGGCAGCAGGGAAGCGATCAACTCGACCGGACCGAAGGCGACACCGGGCGTGAGTTTTTGAATATGACGGATCAAAACGGCCAGGGCCCGACGGCTGCCGGTGTTGGCCAGGGCGTGAACCGCCGCAGAGCACCAGCTGTTCCGGGTTTTCCAGTCCCCCGGCACGCAGTCGTCCAGCATGGCCTCAAGAACGGCCAGGGCTCCTTCGTCCCCCGCCGCCGCGTCCCGCGAAACCCGCTGGATTTCCAGGATGAACAGATAGCTCGAACCGAGGCCTTCCAGTTGTTTGATTTTCGCTTCCACGTCCATGATACGAACCGGGTGCGCGCGGGCCCCGCCCCCTGTCAAAGTGTCCCGCTAAAGCCTGTCTACTTTTTGCTGGAGGTCAAAGAAACTCTGTTCAAGCATATATTCCAGTTCTTTTTCTTCCTCGGGGGACCCTGGTCCGAAGATGGCCAGGAAATGCTGGCGCAAAGCGGGACGCGCATGGTTAAGGGCCGCGAAGAGCCCCTGTTCGCGAACCGGCCGCGCGAACTCCTTGACCTCATCCAGGGTAAATTCAAATTGATTTCCATTTAGCTCCCAGATAACCGTGTTCCCTGACAGGAAGGTCCTGGTGCTGGAAAGTACCATGACCGATTGGACTCCGCACCGGGAGCTTTTTCCAGCAATTTTCCGAGATGGCGCGCGATTTTCAACCAATGCGACGTAATTCCGGGCAGGGTCGCTTTCAGAGGCCTGTGGCTCCGCACCCGGCGCCTTCCCGCTCGCGCAAAATCCGCCGCCTCGCCATGCTCCTCGCGGCCCTGGTCGTCCTGCTCGTCGGCGGCCGGTACTGGTGGCGGGAAGCCCGCTGGCGCTACATCATCATCCACCACACCGCGTCCGATTCCGGCAATCTGGAATACTACCGGAAGTTACACGTGGAAAAGCGCGGCTGGCCGGACATCGCCTATCATTTTTTGATCAACAACGGCAGTTACAATTCAGGGGTGGGCCAGGTCGAAACCAGCACGCTCTGGACCGAACGGCAGATCAATTATTCCACGAAAGTAAGTTATATCAACTATTTCGGAATCGCCATCGCTCTGGTGGGCAACTTCGAGGATCACCCCCCGCCCCGTCTCCAGAAGGAAGCCCTGATTCTCCTGGTTACCCGCCTGGCGCGCGATTACGACATTCCGCCCGAACGGATCATCGGACACCGCGAAATCTGGGCCACGGCCTGCCCCGGAAAACATCTGCGACTGGACGAAATTCGAGCCGCGGTCGCCCGCAATCTCGCGCAATAATCGCTGGAAAATATTTTCGCCCGGCTCCTGCGAATATCCGGGCTAAGGCGCCGGCATCTCCGCGCCAGCCTCTGCCTCATCGCGCGCCACGAGGCGCCCGAATTCGCCGGCGGCCCAGGGCGCGAGATCGGATTTGTACCAGCGCGAAAAACGACGATCCGATGGCCCGCCGGCCAGCGCGCGCAGGATCCCCGGGACGGCAAGGTCCACCAGCAGGCGATACACCGGCAGCAGGCCAGCCTCCGCACCCCCCACCAGGCCGCCCCGGACTGTCGCGCGCCCACCCGGAATCGCCAGGGAAAAGGAAGCGAACGCCGAAAGGCCGAACATTCGCCTGAACAAAGTATGTGTCAGCGTAAGCGAATTCGCGATTTTCCAGGGCCGCGGTCCCGCGCGCGGGCCGCGCGCGAAGGCCCGCTCCACCGCGGCCCTGATACAATCCTCGCGCGACCGGTCGGCGAACCAGGCGGACCCTCTGGCCAGCAGCACCGCGTCGAAACATGCGAAGGTTTCCAGATCGATTGGACGAAGCCTTGCGACTGTGCGCAATGCCGGCAACTGGCGCAGGATTTCATCGATCAGCGCCTCGTACAGTTTTTCGAATAAATACGCGCCCTGCGATTCGGGATCGTAAAAAAAATTCCATTCACGCAGGACGCGGCCTGATTCGGTGTCGGGCAGATGCGGCGCCACCAGTTTCATGATCCGCTCGGCCTGGAGCGAATAGAGGTCGTTCTGGACGCAGCGCAGATCTTCCAGGCTGAGGCGGCCTTTTTGTTTGATCAACTGGGCCATGCGCTCGGTCCGGTACGCGGTCAGGGGCAGGTTGACCGGGCGAATTTTGCCCGCGCGCTGGAGATCGCCAGCTCCGGCGAGGAGATATCCTTCGCGTGGATTAGTTTTTCGCGGTAAATTACGAAAATTGACGAAGCCCTTCCAGTCGTTCCGGGCGTCCCAACCGGGCCGGGGTGGCAGGCCGCTGACCCCGGCGCGCCGTCGCGGGAGGCGACCTGACATCTGGCAGGCAATCTGGCCGCCCCGGTCCGCGAGCACCCAGTTGAAAGACAGCTCAAACTGAGCGACCAGGTCCAGCGCCGTTTTTACGTCCGGTGCGTGCGCAAGCTGAAAAGCGACCTCAATCGAACGCGCGCCCGAATCGCGCGCGAGCGCCCAGCGTGTGGTCAGATAGTACCCGCGGTCCGTCGGAAAACCGTCCAGAACCCCGTGTTCGTTTTCGTAAAACGTAAACTCAACCTGCCGACGACCGCGCCGGCGAATGACCTCGCGGCGTTCATGGAACCGGACCCATTCCGTTTTCGTCGCGCTGCCGCGTTTGAACTTCCCTTCGCGGCATTCTTCCACCCATGAATCCAACCCGTCGAGTTGCGCTTCCGTCGCGCCCCAGGCGAGCGTATCGTTGCGTCCGCATAAAATCCCCGGAACCCCGGGGAGGCAGGCGCCGATCACGACCCGCTCGTTCCAGGACAGAGTCATTTCCTGCCAGCCCGCCGGCAGATGATTCGAAACGGCGCCCGCGTCGATGGCGAGCAGGGCGCCACCCGATGCCGATTTTTTCGGAGCGAGCACGGCGCCCGGGGAAGGAACTCCCAGGGGCAGCAGCGTCAGGATCGTTTCAGGCGGCGTGTTTTCCTCAAGGAACGTGATCTTCTTCAACAACTCCAGATCCAGCTCCGCGGGATCCAGCCCGGGAAACAATTCGTTCAACATGTCCGCGCTGGCATCGGCCTGGATACAATCGAGCAGGAAACGTTCCGCGCGATTCTGGGTGAGTTGTGTATTGATATAACCGAGAACGCGCAGGACGAGAATCGAATCTTCGATTTTCCATTCCGGGGCCCGGTAGCGGAGCAGGCGCAGTTCCCAGGGGCGATTCTTGCGAAAGTACGCGTTGACGCCATCGCAATACGCCCGGGCCAGAGCGCGCGTCTTCGCGTTCAGGAGCGCGACCTGGTTGGGCACATCACCCGCGAGATTCATTTTTCGGAAAAAACGATCGGCCGCGAGCATCTCATCGGACGCGGCGAAAACCTCGCTGGCCTGCCCGCGCGCCACGATCCGGGTGGTGAGCATCTGCAGGCCGCGGTCCAGCGCCTGGACGTACCCCTGACCGAACCAGAGGTCCGCTTCGGTTTCCGCCTTCACATGGAGAATGCCGGTTTCGTCGCGGAAGATGCGCACAGGGCCTGCATTTTTTAGTGCGATTGGTTTCATGGGAGCCAGCGGGGGTGCGTCAATCGTACTGGAACCGTTTTCGCTGCAAATTAATTTTCCAGCCGGCCGCTCGCCGGGTCTGGCCAACATTTTCAAAAAGCAGCGTTCCAAAAAAAAATTGACAGGCAAGCCGGATGGAGGGTAATTTCGGCGACATACGAGTCCTGAGGGGCAGGGGTAACGGTGAACTTCAACGGCACCAGAATCAAAAAACTACGTGAAGCGCGCAGCTGGTCCAGGCAGGATCTTGCGGAACGGATCGTCGCCACCGGTCATTTCAGCGGCTTCACGCACCAGCGTGTCACCCAGCTGGAAAACGGGGATAACGCCTCCCACCGGGCTCTGGTGGCATTGTGCGCCGTCTTTGAGGTGACCCCTTCGGCTTTCTTCGAACAGAAATAATCCGGGCCTGGAGGTAGCGCCAAAACCGGTGTTTCGTGAAACAGGCTTGAAACACCGGGACTGGCGAATTTAGTTCGCCGATGCGACAGCGGGAAAAGCCCTGTGAGGGACTTTTTCCGCAACCTGTTAGAATGGGCCCTTACTGGCAGGCGGGATGGATCGTCTCCACATACTCGGGGGCCATCGGAATCGCCACCGCCTGGCCCGCGAACGGGCCCATTCGTTTTTCGCGGTCGGGTTTGATGATTTCCACCCAGGCGCGCAACAGTGGACGCGAGAGGGCCACGAACGACCAATGCCAGCGTTCTTCCCGGTACCCACCCTTGCGGCCCGCGGTATACGGTTGACAAAATCCAAAGCGCGCCGCGTTGGCCTGGAGCCAGCCAAACAGGGTCTTGCCGTTTCCGGTATTGTAGTACGTATTCGTGAGGGCATTTAAATCGAAATCGGTTCCCCAGTGATGGCGCGAAGTCCCCGGCATGGAAGAAAATTCCAGAATTTTGCGCGCCCGGGCGAGCGGATCCGGATGCGATTGGGGCAGGGCCCGCCCTTCCACGAGCGTCCGTCCGCTCCACTTCGCTTCCCAGATCCCTTTTTGCGAAACCCGGTTGCGCGTCCCGCTCGTGACCCAGAATTCGATCGCCGGGTGATCCCGCTTGAGGGCCACGTACAAATCTTTTAACGCGACCGCGGTTTCTTTCCGCAGCCAGATCGGCCGGCCACCGGTAGGGATTCCGTAGCGATCAAGCGACACAAACAGGGGATGTTTTTCAGGGATAAAACGTCCGGTCAGGTAATCGGCCGGCTCCGTCGGCCCGAACAGGTCCGGGTTTGCCTGAGCCTCAAGGCATTCGACGCAGAACAGGACCGGGACCAGGCACAAGATCCACTTCTTCACGCCGGTACGATTATTTTTCCGGGGCCTGGCTGGCTATGAATTCACGCCGGGCACGAATAAAAATTGAAAATTTGCTGGTGTCATTCTTCGATGAAGGTTCAATTGGCCAGAGAGTCGTTCGTGAAGCTGCTTCAATCCACATTCGTCAGCCTGGTGTGCTTTTCCGGCACGCTGTTCGCGGACACGCTTTATTTAAAAAACGGCAAACACGAAGATGGCAAAATCGTCGGGATAACACAGTTCAGCGTAAAATTTCAGACAAAAGACGGACTGCGCACTTTCGCCAGGTCCCAGATTCAACGTATTACATACGGTGCGGAGAAGAAAGAGGAAAAGAAAGAAACCGGCGGAGAACCGGGCACCACAGCCTCGAAATCCGCTCCCGTTCCGGTTCGCCAGCCGGACGCGGCGGCGATTCTGAAAAGAGCCAGCGAACAGGCGCCAGGAAAAAACCCGCCGAAGCTCCGCCGAAAAAAGCCCCGGTCCCGACCGGCCCGCCAGGCATCGACTTCGGCCAGGCCCTGACCGTGATCCAGCGCAGCGCGATTCTTCCGGGCTGGGGTCAGCGAACCCGGGGCGAAGCAACGAAGGGCTGGGCCATGACCGGATTGTTCGCCGGCGGCCTGGGGTACGCCGCGGTCGCTCATTACCAGCGGGAACGTGCTCTGGCGGAGTACAACGCGGCCTTCGGCTGGGCGCTCTTCAAGCACGAATACCTGGTTCTCGACGTCCTGCGTTTTCAATCGTTACGCCAGCAAGCCCTCGACTGGAATGCCCGGCGCAATCAGGCTCTGTACTTCAGCACGGCCGTGTACGCGCTTTCGCTCTTCGACGCGGCCTTTTACGTGAAAAGTTACCTGTCGCAAACGGAAGAGGCCCTGCCTGGCAACGCGGTCGGTGTTTATATTTTGCCGGAGGGGAACGAAGGAGCCGCGCTCGGCGCGGGACTTCGCCTGCGATTTTGATAGGAACGCAGCGGTCAAAACGCGTCAGCGATGCGCAGGGGCGCGGGCGGCGCGCGAACCACGACCCCAGGGCGCCTGCTAAGGTCCTGCCGCCCGGCCCTCCCGCCACAGGCGGGACGAGGGCGGACGCCCGAGCCCGCAGCAGCGCGACGGTCCGGCCGGCGCAGCCCCGGCCCACTGCCGGACCGGGACGCCCAAACCGGTTGCTGAAAAACCGAAACGATTAAATCCGTTCGATGACCGTGGCCACGCCCATGCCGCCGCCGATGCAGAGCGTTACAAGTGCGTAACGGGCCTGGCGA
>CAZVZS010000071.1:0-25469 GCA_964631535.1 uncultured Leptospiraceae bacterium | reverse complement strand
TATTCAGAAAACGAGCGGAAATTGCAAGTTGCTTGACATAGTGGGTGTGGCTTCGGGGCAGCGTATACCTGTGGGGGCAACACACTGTTTCATGCAAAAAATCCGGTGCAACTGGGGAATGAAAAAAACCGCCTTCAAAGGCGGTTTTCGTTGAACAGAAAAATTCACCGGACCTTGAAAATGTGAAATGAAGATCGGGATCGGCGTTTCCTTAAACTCCAACGGCCGCGAAGCCGCGCTCGAAGCTGTCGGTCAGGCCCGTCGGGCGGTCTCCGAACCCACTCTGGCCGTGGCCTTCGGCTCGATTCATCTGCGACAGGACCTGGTCTATGCCGGTTTGATCGAGGCCGGGCTCGATCCATCGATCCTGTTCGGCGGCTCTTCCTATGCCGAGATTTCTCCCGCCGGGGTAACATTGCGGTCCCTTACCATTTTACTCGTGGAATTGCCGGAAGCCCGGCTCAGGACCGCCTCGGTGCCGCTGCAGAACGACCCGCTGACGATGAGCGGAGTTTTGCTGGAAGCTCTGGGTGACTGGCAACCGGACGCGAATTGCCTCAATATCGGGTTATTGCTCAGTGAAATGAGCGCCGGGCGCGCGAACGAGATGCTGGCGACGCTCAGGCAACGCGTCAGCCAGCTGGCTGTTTTCGGTGGCATGTCCTGTGGAAACTATGATCTGGGGATGAGCCATCCGGACTTCTGGACGAATTACCAGTACTGTGGTGGCGCTCTCCAGCAGCACGTGCGGCTGGCGGCGCTGCAACTCCCGCGGGATCGATACTCGGTCGCGTTTGGGTACGGTCACGGCTGGGAGCCGCTCGGGCCAACGCATGTGGTGACTCGTTCCAACGGGGCAACCGTATATGAAGTGGACGGGATGCCGATCGTGGAGTTCTATCGGCAATTCCTCGGCCGTGACGCGGACGACCAGTTTTTCGAACTGCTGGTGCAACGATACGGTATCGCCCTGCAACTGGAAGAAACGGCCGGGCCCCGCATGACCGTCAAGACCCCCGTCAGAATCGATCGCCAGGCCGGCTGCATGACGTTTTACCCGGAGGAAAATTTACAGGGCCGTCGCGTGAACTTAATCCAGGCGAATCGAAAGAGCCTGATCGCCGGTGCCCGCCGTGCCGCCGAGCTGTGTTTGTCCGGTCTGGAGGGCAAACCACCCGCGCTGGTGCTCGCTGTGTCCTGTTCCCAGCGCGGCGCGATTCTGCACAGTCGCAGCGACGCGGAAATCGAGGCGGTCCGCGAAGTAATGGGACCGAACGTTCCTATCATCGGCTGGTACTCCGGCGGCGAAATCATGCCTTTGCTCAATCGTTACGACGACGTCATAAACGAACGGGAGCGACTCGGCGGGGCCGGTTTC
Source organism: uncultured Leptospiraceae bacterium (assembly GCA_964631535.1). Lineage (GTDB taxonomy): Bacteria > Spirochaetota > Leptospiria > Leptospirales > Leptonemataceae > CAZVZS01. The sequence goes on along the minus strand of CAZVZS010000071.1, from coordinate 24,091 downwards.
CATGGTACGACGATCGGTTTGCTGGCCCTGTCCTCCACCGAACCACCAACCCGGGTGGTGGTGCCGGCCCGGGTGGAGCGCAGAGCTTCCGGGGTTGACCTCGAACAGTTGTTGAAACAGAGCGAGGAGACTCTCGATAACACCGAGGCCTTTCTGACGAACCTCAGCCGCCAGGTCTACCACGACGGCGAACGACTGCGCGCTCAAAGCGAGGTTCTGCACCGATACACGCCGCACGAAGTGTGGAGTAAGGCCGGCACGTCCGCCGAACGAGGGGAATACGAAATCGCCGACGCTGAATTCAACGGCGCTTTCTTATTCCTGGACGTAAAAGGATTTACGGCGTACAGCGAGCGGCACGAACCGAAGGCGGTCGTCCAGATGCTCAACGCCCTCTTCGAACCCGCCACCAGGATCATCTATGAATGTGGCGGGGACGTGGACAAATACATGGGCGACTGTATTTTCGCGGCATTTTACGACAGGACCAGGGCAGTCGAAGCGGGCCAGCGAATTCTTGCGCTGTTTGGGGAGGTGCGAGATCGGGGAAATCCGTTCAACGTGCGACTCGGCATCAACGCTGGCCGCGCGGTTCGCGCCAATGTTGGCGGCATGGATCGGCGCGAGTACACGTTTATCGGCGACGCGGTCAACCTGGCCCAGCGGCTGGAGTCGAATTGCACGCCCGGGAAGATGTTAATTTCCGAGGAGCTTTACGAAGTCGCTCGCCTCAACCTCGGCACGGTCGAACGGCGTGTCATCAACGTTAAAGGCAAACGAGAACCCCTGGTCGTTTACGAATGTGGAGTTCCCGCGCGATGAAATAAGGAGCGGCGGAAAAATCAAACGTTCCGCCGGCGAAAGGCTCCTATTCCGTAGACAATTCCGAATAATCCCAGACCGTAGATGAAGCCCGCGATCATGCTGATTGGAAACAGACTCAGTCGTGTTTTTTCGCCCGTTTGTTCATCGATACAGTACCAGTTCTGTGTGGTCACTGCTTTGCCTGGATAGGGTTTGTGGACCTGCCGTTCATTGTCCATGGTTCCCTCGGGACAGACGAACGGTCTGGCGACGAGGTTCAGGGCGGGGAAGATCGCGCCAAATCCCATGGAAATCGCGGTTACGCCCATGAACAGGCAGAAGACCAGGAGTATCAGCAGGCCGATCGTTCTGGGTGTGAGGTTCATTCCTGGTTTCCTTGAAGTTTTTGCCATCTCGTATTCTGTCAAGTCAATTATGCAACAGGAAGCGCACGTCATAACGAATCGGCGGCGGTGTACGGCAGCGAAACCATGGCCACCACCCGGCGGCAGGGGTTCTCGCTCAGGCAGTGATCCAGAATTTCGCATACCTGAATGTGTCCGCCCATCTGCGCGAGCGTGTTCTGGACCACGGTGAGTCCGGTGCCCATGCTCAATTCTTCGTCGCAGTACCGCTCGTCGTACACATTGTTCAACCGATAGAACGGTTCGAAAATCGTATTTTCCAGATGGCCGGGGACCCCGGTGACTCCGCCGCGCATGGGCAGGATGTCGTTGATCAGGACAAGGGTCAGGCGGTCGCGCGTCAAAAGGCGCGTGACGTTGATGCGCGAACCTTCCGGGGAATATTTAAAGGCGTTGACCAGGAGTTCACGAAAGACGAGCCCCAGGGATTTCGTTTCCCCGGAAATGCGTCCCGCGCACGCGAGCGGTTCGATCGCGAGGGACTGGTTTTTCACGGCGCGAAATTTTTCGACGGTACGCGCCGCGTCGTGAAAGATAGCGGCGAATTCGTCGCCCTTGATTTCCTCCAGGGTATACTCTTTTTTGAACGCGTTCATGATCTGATCCATGCGTTCGAACCAGGAATGCGACGAGTCCGCCGTGCGACTCAGGCCGTCGAGCACCGCGCGGGGCACGACGAAATCGCCGCCCTGATTGTGCGATCCCTGGAAGGGCAGCATCTCCACCATCGTCACCAGCGCGCCGGGGCCAAGCCCCTGCGAAAGCGAGTGCTTCAAGTTTTTGATCAGGGCCCCGTGGGCCAGCGCCCGGTTGCGTTCGCGCGCTTTTTGTTTCCACAAAAACCATTCCAGGCGATAGTGCAGTCGCCCGTCCGCGATCTTTAAAAAATCAAGCTCTCCGCTAATTTCCCGTTTATAATCGAGCGCGCTCCGGACCGCGTCCACGACGCTGCGCGAACTGGCGGGATGCTGCAGGCAGGCATGCACATGCTCCGATCCGGATTTTAATTCCTCCGGCGTCTCTTCGGCCACGACGATGAAAGCCGTGCCTGGGGCGATGCGCCGCATCCCGATCAACAGGCCCCAGTTCATCTCCGTGTGTTCACCCCAGTAGAGAACCACCGCCGCGGTTTCCACGCGCAGCAGATGAACGAGAGCAGCGCCCGCGTCTGGCACGGATGTCATGGCCAGGCCGTATTCGCCGAGCGACCCTCCAAGGCCAGGGTCCGTCACTCCCCGCGGATCGAGGAGGAGGACCTGGCCGGAATGTGTGTCGACGCCATGTATTTCTTTTGCGAGCGTTGTGTTCATACAGTTTCCCTTATTTTCATCTCAAAACTGCCTCCATGCAGTTTTGAGATGGGCTCTTAATCGAGCAATTGACGTACGATGTCGAGAAACTGGGCCGGGCGAAACGGTTTCACCACCCATCCGTTGGCGCCGGCGCTTGAGCCACGAACCTTCACGTCTTCGTCCGACTCCGTCGTCAGCGTCAGGATCGGAACGTCCGCGTCCAGCTTGCGGATCTCGCTGGTGAGCGTCAGCCCGTCCATGACCGGCATGTTCAGGTCCGTGACCACCGCGTCGATTTTGTTCGCGCGGAATTTTTCCAGACCGTCCGCGCCGTCTTTCGCGAGAATTACGCGAAATCCGCCGGTTTCCAGGGTCTGGCGAACCATGTTCTGCATGGTTTCTGAATCGTCCACCGCCAGTATCGTAGCACTCATAGTTTTTTCTCCTGTCTGTCGTTGTACATTTTTCGTGTTTACGAAAAAATCGTAACATGGCTGGCGTTGATTTCGTAATACTGCGCCAGGCCGTATTCGCGGCGAATCGCGCCCGCGTAAAAATTCAGTAAAGATTCGGCCGAACCGAGCACCAGCACCCCGTCCGGTTTGAGGCAACGCGCCAGGCGCGCGAATAAAGCCCGGCGCTGCTCCTCGGTGAAGTAGATCGAAACGTTGCGGCAGAAGATGATGTCGAACTGGCCGGGAAACGCGTCCGCGATCAGGTTGTGCTTTTCGAACCGGACCATGCTACGAAGCGTTGACCGCGCGCGAAAACCGTCCTCCGCCCGGGTAAAAAACGCGTCGCGGTACTTTTCGGGCAGGCCCCGGGCGATCTCGAAGTCCGTGTACCATCCCTCGCGCGCTTTCTCGATCGTCGGTCGCGAAATGTCCGTGCCGAGCAGCGCGTTACGCCCCAGTAAGACGGGAAATTTTTCGAACAGCGTCATGGCCAGGCTGTACGCTTCCTGGCCCGTGGAACAACCGGCGCTCCAGATACTCAGGCGGGCGGCGGGGTCGAGCATTCCCCCCGTGAGATGGCGTTCGATCCATTCCGGGACGATCTGTTTTTCGAACGCCGCGAAAATGCTCGCGTCGCGGAAGAAGCTGGTTTCGTGCGTCGTCAGCTTCTCCGTGATTTTTTCTTCGAACACGGGGTCCGCGTTCGAATCCAGTTTACGGTGAACGTCTTCCCAGGTGGCCAGTCCGTACTCGCGCATCAACTCGGGCAGGCGACTCTCCAGGAGGTAGCCCTTGTCGTGCAGGACAACGCCCATTTTTTTCTCAACCAGGAGGGTCAGTTGTTCGTAGCTGCCGATCATTGTTTCGCTCCCAGCAGGGCGGCGATGCGCCGGGCGAGTCCCGGAACGTCCTGGCTTTCCGAAATGAGCCCGGACTGTACGGGCAGGGCCGGCATGCCGTAGATTAGACAACTTTCCCGGGACTGGGCCAGCAGCGTCGCCCCGGCGGCCTTCATGGCTTTGAGGCCTTCGAAACCGTCATTACCCATACCGGTCATAATGATACCAAGGGCCGAACTCCCGGCCGCGGTCGCGAGCGACCGAAACAGGACGTTTACGGATGGCCGGCAGTTGAGTTCGGCCGGCTCGTCGCGGACGGACAACTCCAGGCCGCCGCCCCGCGCGACCACCCGGGTCTGGAAACCGCCGGGCGCGATCCAGGCCGTACCCGGCAGCAGTTTCGCGCCGTCCGTGCCTTCGCGTACGGGAATTCGGGAGACGGTAGCCAGGGATTCGGCCAGCATGCGCGTGAACACGGGGGGCATGTGCTGCACGACGACGATGCTGCCCGGCAAATTGGCGGGCAACTGCGCGAAAAGGGTGCGCAGAGCCACCGGTCCGCCCGTCGAAACGCCGATGCCACAGACGGCGCAATTCGCCGAAACGGTCATCTCTGTGTTTACTGGCGAAATTTCCAGTTGCAGTACCGGTTTTCTCAGATGTAGAATCTTTTCGCGGATTACATCGCGAATAAAAACGCCGGGGTCCCCGTCCCGTTCGAACACGGGTTTGGTGACGAAATCGACGGCGCCCATTTCGAGCGCGCGGATCGTGTGGCGCGCGGATTTTTCCGTGCGGGAGCTGAACATGATGGCCTGGACTTCCGGGAAATCCCGGCGGATGACCGCAAGGGTTTCCAGGCCGTCGAGTTCCGGCATTTCCACGTCCAGTAAAATTACATCCGGACGGTAGTAACCGATCCGGGGCAGGGCCAGTCGCCCGTTGGACGCCTGGGCCACGACTTCCAGGCCGCCTTCGCTCAATTCCTGGCGCAGCAGGCCGCGCATGGTCGCGGAATCGTCCACGATCATCACGCGCAGCGGTCTGGTCCGCGCTTCGTCGTCCGGTGTCTGTGTTTTGTTTTCGTTCATTATACTTTCCGGAATTAAATAACGAAAAAGGACTCGCAGTCCAGAACGATGGCCAGCCCGGCCCCGGTCGTCGCCACGCCGCGCGCGAATTTTCGTTCGGTCGCGTTAAAATGCGCGGGGACGGCGGCGAAGTCAGCGGCCGGTACGTCGAGGATGTCCACGATCCGGTCGGCGCGTAACGCGAGGTCGGCCCGGCTGTCGCGCAGGCGGACGATGGCCCCCCCGACCCGCCGGCGGCTGCTCGCGTGATTCGGCCCAGCAGAACTGGCAGGCAGAGGACCGTGACCACATCGCCGCGCAGATTGACGATTCCGGCCACGGCGTCCGGGCAGTGCGGAACGCGCACGAGCAGCGGATCGGTTTCGATTTCGCGGCATTGCCGCGGATCGAGCGCGAAGAGTTCGTCCCCTGTACGCCAGACCAGGAAACGCCGGTCCTGTTGGGCCGCGGTCGTTTCCGGGCGATTAAACGTTCGTGCTTGCGTTTGTGTTTTCATAGCATTCCTCCGACAGCGCGAAATCTCGATCGAGTTGTTCCGGCGCGGAACGGACCAGCGCCGCGACGTCGAGAACGATGGCCGTTTCCAGACCGACCAGAAAATGACCGGCGATAAACGGTCCTTTGACCCGATCGGTTTCGACCGTTACGCCTTCCGCCAGATTGAGGATCTGCGCCGCGGCGATCCCGGTGCGGCGACCGTCGATGTCGAAATAGATTACGTATCCAGGTCGTTCGTCGACCGGCAGGCCATACAGAGAACCCGGCAGGAGTACCGGAACCAGGGCGTCCTGGAAGACGATCGTGGCCTGTCCCATCGTGGTGCGGATTCCGTTCGAGCCCACCGCCTCCACGCGCGGGTTCAGGCCGGCCGGGAGAGCGAAGATTTGACCGCTGGCGCGAATCATTAGAAACCGTTCGGTTTCGACCCGGGCGGCCGATTCCGTTTTCGCCGACAGGTTTTCCTGGGGCTGCAGACGCACCAGGCCCGCGAAACCGGTCATGTCGAGGATCAGGATCGCCTGGCCGCTGCCGGCCACGGCCGCCCCTGAGAAGAGCGATTGGCCGTGGAAGTACAGGCCGAGCGGTTTGACGACGATCTCTTCCGGGTTCAGAATTTCCTCCACCGCGATGCCGAACTGATAGCGGTCCGAGCGCACAACGATTAGAAAGCCTTCCGCGTCGGCGCCGGCCGGACCTTCGTCCCGTACGCCTTCCTTCGCGGCCAGCGCGCGGCGCAGGCTGAAGATGGGCAGAAGTTGCCCGCGTAAATGATAGACTTCGTTTTCGCCGGACTTTGAACGTTGCGCCGGGTCGATGCGAATCAATTCAGCGATGTTCTGTTGCGCGATGGCGCAGGTGTCGGCGCCGGAGCGGACGATCATACAGGTGAAAATGGACAGGGTCTGCGGAATTTTCGCGGTGAAGGTCGTGCCCCGGCCGGGGACGCTGTTCACTTCGATTGACCCACCGACTCGTTTAAGCGAATTCCGTACGATGTCCATCCCGACCCCGCGGCCGGAGGTGGTGCTCACCCCGCGCGCGGTTGAAAATCCGGGCGCGAAAATGAGTTCGTGAATTTCCGCTTCTGTGAGCCGCGAGTCGGCCTCGATCAAGCCGCGTTCGACGCCGCGGGCCTGAATGGCGGCCGTGTCCAGCCCGCGGCCGTCATCGGCGATGGTGAGGATCACGTGACCCGCGCGCAGTTCGGCCTGAATCGAAAGTTCGCCGGCCGGCGCTTTGCCCGCGCGCTCGCGGTCCGCGGCGGATTCGATGCCGTGGTCGACCGCGTTGCGAATCATGTGCAACATGGCTTCCAGCAGCACGTCGATGACGTTCTTGTCCAGCTCGACGTGTCCGCCGGAGAGGCGCAGGTTCACAGTTTTGCCGGTGGCCTGGCAGACATCGCGGACGATGCGCGGAAAACGCTGAAAGACCCCGCGCAATTCCTGGAGACGGCTGCGCATGATGTACTCCTGTAGCCGGCTGATGAGCGCGCCGACTTTTTTGCCGGCCTGGGTCAGTTCCGGATTCAGCAGCCCCGCGATTTTCTGAAGCAGTTCGTTGCGCGCGACGACCGTCTCACCGGCCAGGTTCATCAGTTTATCGATCAAGACGATCGGAACGTTCAGATGCGTATCTTCTCCGGCGGTCGCGCGAGCGGCTGCCCCGTTTGGTCCGCCCCTTTCGACCGCGGTGTGTTCCGTTTTCGCGACCGGTGCGTGCCCATTATGTCCATTATTTCCGTTGCGGCCGTAGCCATTCAGGCCATGTAAAACTTTAATGGAAGAAAACCGCAGATCGTGCGTCGCGAGAAATTGTTCGGGCGATTCTACGGTCAGGAGCAGGAAATAATAGGGGAGGGTCGCCTTCAACACGGAGTCGGCGCGGAGCATTTTTTCGGGACGAGGGCCATGCATGAGCAACTGACCGGCGGCTTTCCATTTCCCAATCAATTCCCAGACCTCGCCCAGTTGCGTGAACTTTTGCGCGGCCAGATCAACGAAGACGACCGAAAGACAGGCTGAGCGAGCCTGCGCGTCCCTGACGAAGCGCGCGGGCACTCGTAAAGCGCCGCCGCCAGGAGCGGGTTCGCCGGTTTTTACACCGGGTCGCGCGCGCTCACGCATGGCCCGCGTGAGGGTGTCGGCGTCAGCGCGCTGATCGCCGCCGGAACCGATGAGCGTACGCAGCGTATCCACGCCGCGCAGCAGGAGGTCGATCGTGTCCGTATCCACGGCGTCCGACGATTCGCGCAGGCGACTCAGCAGGCTTTCGAATTCATGCGCGAAGGCCGTCACCGGTCCCGCTTCGAACAGGCCCGAGTTGCCCTTGATCGTATGAATCGCCCGAAAAATTTCGTCGATTGACCCGGAAGTGCCGCCCTGTTCCAGGCGAAGGATGGAAGTTTCCGCTTCCTCCAGCAGGCGGCGCGATTCGTTTACGAATTCGCGGTACAGTGCTTCAAGATTGACCATGGTTGCTTCCTCCTTCTACGGGCAGTACGGCGCCGAGTCCCAGGCCGCGGATGATTTCGAGCGCGGGGTCGCCGGTGATGACCGAAAGTTTGCGGCCCTTGCGGATTAAGTCCAGGGCCCAGCCGATCAAATGCGCGAGCGATCCCAGGCAGAGGCGATGATCGGCGGGAATCAAAATTCGGATTTCGTCCGCTTCACGCCCGCCCAGGTCGATGTTTTCCCAGGGGGAAAGTTCGGACCCGGATAGATCCGGCAGTTCCAGCTGGATGCAGAATCGGTCTTTTTTATGAAAATAGTTCATACGCGCGCTCCCTGGTGTTTTCCCTGCGATGAATGCAGGATAGCGCGGATCGGGGCTTCGGTCAATGCGGAGGCCTACGCTGGACGCGGGTACAATTACCTATAATTCCGGCGAAAATGGAAATTTCGGGCCTTCGGCCCGTTCTGGGCGCCTGTGCGAAAACACCCGGAGCATTTTTGTTGACAGCGCGATGAAACGCGTCCTATATAATAGTAGATATCCCGCCACGGAAGGGGGTGGTTCCCCGGCCCCAGGGCGACGGCCTATTGTTTGTCCGGCAATCCCGCTCCGTAAAACGACCGCGATCATGAAATTATTGTTGATTGGCGAATTCGGCCAGGTGGTTCATTTACCTGAACTCTTATCGGCTCAGGGCTTCGTCTGTGACTCCGCGGCGACGTTTGACGCCGGTCGCTCCGCGCTGGATGAGCCCGCGGCGATCGTGTGCGCGGACGCGGCCTTCCTGAATTTCACGCGCCCCGGGCCGCAGGGATTCCTCGCTCCGTTGATTGTGCTCCTGGACGACCCGGTCGCGATTTCCGTCGTGGTGGATCGTATGAAACGGGGGGCCTCGAACTGCCTGGGTCGCGGCGAATTGGCCGGGCTCCCGGCCCTTTTACGCGAAGAAATCGAATCGTACGAGAACAGGCGCAGCGGCCCCGCCCTGGAAACAGTGGTCGCGGCCGAACGCCTGCGTCTGCTCGGCCGGCTCGCGGCGGGTGCGGTCCATGAAGTGAACAACGCGCTGACGGCGATTTTGAATTTCGCGGCTGTTCTGGCGCGCGATCTGCCGGAAGGGCGGGAGCGCGAGATGGTCGCAAGTATTCGGACGGAAAGCCGCCGGATCGCGGAACTGGCCGGTAGCGTGCAGGGTCTGGCGAAAAGCGGCGGCGCCGCGCGCGCGATCCGCACCGTCCCCTTTCTGCGCGAATTCGAACGCGTGGCCGCGCGCTTCATGAAACGCGACCGAATCGCGCTCGAGCTCACGCCGGGAGAGGACCTGCCGGATCTGTTCGGCGTCCCCGAAGAACTGGAAATGGTGCTGTATCTCCTGGTCTGTCAGATCGCCGCGAACGTACGCCGGGAGTCGGCGAGTGGCGGCTGGCATACGATTCGATTTTCGGTCGACGCGTGGTGTTCGGGCGCCGCGGTTCGGATTGTCCTGGATACCGTCATGCCAGACGGGTTCGAACCCGATTCCGGCGTCGATGTTGTGGTACGAGTGCTCATAAAAAAAAACGGCGGCGGATACACTCGCGAATCCGGGACGGGCGCAGAGCGGTTCCTTCTGTTTTTCAAATCCGCATCCGCATCCCCCGCGAACGCGTGACCCTAAATTTTTTGCGAGGCCCGGCGCCTTCAGCGGATGCGCAGCGCTTCCAGCTTGATCGCCAGTTCTTCCGCCGTGAACGGTTTTTGTAAAAATCCCCCGATCCCCGCGTTGATGGCGAACTCCTGGTCCTCCGGACGCAGATAACCGGAAGTCATGAGCATGTGGACGGTGGGTCGGATCATTCGTAATTCGCGCGCGAGTTCCGGTCCGGATAGGTCCGGCATGGAAAAGTCGGTGACGACCACGTCGTAATCGTCCGGCGTGCTGCGAAAACATTTCAGAGCCTGGACCGGACTCGTAAAACCGGTAACCGTGAACCCGAGATGTTCCATCATGTTGACCATCATGAGCACGATGTCTTCCTCATCGTCCACGAACAGAATGCGTATACCATCACCGGATTGAACCTCGCGCGGCATTTCGTTCGGCCTGATCGTGACACCGGTGTTCAGGGCCGGGAAATAAATACGAAAGGTCGTGCCCTTATCCGGTTCGCTGTAGACCGAAATCGCGCCCTGGTGGTTCTTAATGATGCCGTGCACGACCGAAAGACCCAGGCCGGTGCCCTGGCCGGGCGGTTTGGTCGTGAAAAACGGCTCAAAGATTCGTTCGATCATGCCCGCTTCCATGCCCGATCCATTGTCGGATACGCTCAGGCGCAGGTAACGACCCTCGCGTAAGTCCGGCGCCGAACGCGCGAAGACCTCGTCCACGTTGATCGCGTCGAGATTAATTTCCAGGAGCCCGCGATCGCCCATTGAATGGACAGCGTTCGTGGCCAGGTTCATGACCACCTGTTGAATTTGCGTTGCGTCCCCGGAAACGTTGGGCAAACCGGAGGCGATGTCCGTCTTGATGCGAATCATCGCCGGCAGGGTGGCCCGGAGCAGCCCGATGGTTTCCTGGACGATCGTATCCAGGGCCAGAACGGACTTCGCGCTTTCCTGCCGGCGGCTCGCGGTTAAGATTTGCCGCACAAGTTCAGCGGCCCGGTTGCCGGCTTTTTCAATGTCCAGGGTCAAATCAAGGGCGGCGGGATCTTTCAGTTCGGCGCGGGCCATACGCGCCTTTCCAATGATGGCCATCAGAATGTTGTTAAAATCGTGGGCGATTCCCCCCGCGAGCGTACCGAGCGCCTGCATCTTCTGGGAATGGCGTAACTGCGTCATGAGTTTGCGGTGGTCCGCTTCCGCCTGCTTCTGCGCGGTGATGTCTTCAACCATCCCGATCGCGAAATCCTGGCCGCCTTCCGGCGCGCGCATCATCGAGACCGTCAGGCGGCCCCAGACCGTGTTTCCGGACTTCGTCACGTACCGTTTTTCCATCTGGTAGTGATCGCGCCGGCCATCGATCAACTCCTGGAAAAAACCGAGGTCAAGGCCGGCGTCATCCGGGTGCGTGAATTCGGAAAAGCTCATGGAGGCGAGCTCCGCGGCACTGTAACCCAGAAAACGTTCCAGCGCGGGATTGGACGCCACCGGCCGCCCGTCGGGGCCGACCAGAGCTATGCCGAGGGCCGAACCTTCGAAGATGATGCGGAATTCTTCCTCGCGTTGTTTGAGGCGCGTGTTCGCGATCCGTGTTTCCAGATGTGAATTTAACATTTCGGCGACGCTCTGGAGCAGCATGCGTTCCTCAAAAAGAAAGGGTCCTTCCGATTGCGGTTCCCGTTCTTCCAGGTATACGATTTCGATCAAACCCTGATCGGGCGCCTTCCCGAAGCGAACGTTCTGGACCCAGGGTGTCAGGCGGAAATTGGGCGCGCTCACGTCGATATCCTGAAAGGTGATACGAACCGAACAGACATCGGCGTGCAACCAGGCCGCGGGCATGATCTGGGCCAGGGCCGTGAAAAAATCGCGGTCCAGCCTGCGGCCGCTCTGTAACATGCGCGCGACCTCGTGCAGGAGGGTCAACTCCTTGACGCGTTCGCGCAATTCATTCACGAGACGGGAACGTTCGATTTCCGCGCGTTTCTGGTCGGTAATATCCTGGTTCAGGCCGACGAGTCGCAGGGAACCGCTGGACTCATCCTGTTGAAGCAGCGCGAAAACGCGGAGGGTTCTGGTCTCGCCATCGGGGCGAATGATACGAAATTCGCTTGTAATGTTTTTGCTTTCAGTAATCGCGTCTTTCAAAATTTTGTCTGATTCCGCCAGATCATCCGGATGGACCAGGGTCCGCCAGTCCTGATACGGGGTTGCGCTGTCAGGGGTGGGTTCAAGTCCGTACATCGCGAACAGACGCGCGTCCCAGACCGGCCGGTCTGTGCGCATGTCCCAGTCCCAGATACCCAGTTGCGCGGCCTCGGCCACGAGTTCGAATCGTTCCGTCAGCCTTTTGAGCTCCGCTTCTTTTTTGCGGCGGAACTCCAGCTCTATCCGGGATTTCGCGAGGGAATTGCGGATCGCGCGCGTCGCGAGGATCTGAATGCTGAGCGCGATGCCGATCATCGTCACGTTCCCCAGCCAGACGGATAGAATTGGATTATCAGGGGGCGAAAATTGGTGACCGGCTCGTTCCAGCAAAACCATACCCAGACCGGACAGCGCGCACAACACCGCGACGACGATGCCCGCCAGCGCGCCGCTTACAAGTCCCGCCACGAGCGGGAGCACGATGAAAACATGGAGCGAGGGCATGCGAATCCCCGCCCCGGTGTATCCCCGGATGGTTTCGAATAGAAATACACTCAGTATGAAAATGAGCCCCGCAATCCGGGTGAACTTCTTCTGGTTCAGGACAAAGGTGACCAGGCAAATCGCGCCGATTACGAGAATATTCGTGAGCCAGCGGGTATACAATTCCGGAATGGCGATCCAGCGAACAATCTGGATCACGAAAATGATCGTGAACGAGCTGATCGATATGAGGTACAGGATCCGCGCCCGTTCGGTGGCCTCCGGGTCCGGAAAAACGGGCAGTTTCAGATAATCGGGAATCTTCATCGTGAACGGCGCAAGAGGGATTATGCGACTGTTCGGGGCGGAGGGCAAACGTTTTTTATTCTTTCGTTTTTATTCCTTCGGGCTCCGGATCCATTCGTGGGCTTTTTCAATATCAGTAAATAATCGTAACTTTGCCTGGATATTCCCCTCGGTGATGTTCTCAAAAATCCGACCCGTTCCGTAGTCGGCCCGGTTCTTGAAAACAATCGCCGCGCGGCCGTCACCGATCTGATCGTCGTGGGCTTCATGGGTTTCGCCCGCGCTCATCATCGTCTCGAAATCGGTCCGATTGAATTCCATCCGCCGGTGATCGAACACCACGTCCAGGCCAGGTTTCCAGAAGGGCCGGGACAGAATCGCCTGTACCAGCCGCGCATGCTCCGGGCCGGTAAATAGCCCGCTCGTGGTAACAACCACGATCCCGTTATCCCATGCGATGGTCCAGTTCACGTTAACAAACCCATGGCCCCTGCCGGCCCGCGGCTGGCAGGAGCCCGGCTCCGTTCTATCCGGGTCATTTTTCGATGGGAAGCGTAATTTTTTCGCTGCCGGCAAATCGCAGGTTTTCGGGTACCAATTTTTCTCGTCAGCGCGACCGTGCCTTTTCTACCTGTTCAGATGAAATCCAGTTGCGCTCGCCTCGTGGTGGCACTTTTTTCGCTGTTCCTGCCTGGACTGCTCTTCGCGCAGACCCTGCGGAACCTGAGTTATCCGCCCGGACAAAAGGTCCTGGTTGGTGTCGAGGGGGGAACGATCCGTGGTGGCCTGAAAATTGAGCTCACCCAGGACGGCAAACCCCTGGTCGGTCGGCCGGTGCATTTTCGCATCGCCCACAGTCCAGGCGAGGGTACCGAAATTCTGGACCCGACCCTGACCGACGCGAACGGGATCGCCACCGCCTCCTTACGCATCGGGTCGAAAGCCGGCGACCTCATCGTCAGCGCCTTTACCGATGACCCCTTGCATGTGGCTCCCGTCGAAATCGTCGTGCGCGCGTATCGGGGCACCTGGATCTTTTTACTGGTACTCGGGATGGTGGGGGGACTCGCGATTTTTCTGTACGGGATGGACATGAGCGCGGAAGGTTTACAGAAAGCAGCGGGAGACCGGATGCGGTATCTCCTGGGCAGGCTGACGAACAATCCGGTGATGGGCGTGCTTGTGGGCGCTCTGGCCACCGCCGCCGTCCAGAGTTCCAGCGCCACGACGGTCATGGTGGTGGGCTTCGTCACAGCCACGCTCATGACGATGACCCAGGCCATCGGCGTGATCTACGGCGCGAATATCGGCACGACGCTTACGGTCCAGTTGATCGCGTTCAACGTGTCGGAGTATTCGCCGATCCTGATCGCCATCGGTTTTTTTCTGTTGCTGTTCGGCTCAAAATCGCAGATCATGCGTTTTTCGGGGATGATCGTCATGGGTTTCGGTTTTATTTTTTTCGGCATGGGCATGATGAGCGAAGCGATGAACCCGCTGCGGTCGGTCGCCTGGTTCACGGAGTTGCTCACCGCTCTTGGCGACCGGCCCGTGCTCGGCGTTTTGTTCGCCACGGTCTTCACCGCCATCGTGCAATCGAGCGGGGCGGTGATCGGGATCAGCATCGCGATGGCCTCGCAGGGGATCCTTTCGCTACCAGCGGCTATCGTCATCTCGTTCGGCGCGAACATCGGCACCTGCGCGACGGCTCTGCTTTCTTCCCTGGGCGCCTCGCGCGAGGGGAAACGTGTGGCGCTGGTACATTTGTTGTTTAATACGTTCGGTGTTTTGATTTTTTTGCCGTTCCTCGGGTACTTTACCGCGATTGTCGAGTTGATCAGCGCCTGGATGGGATCGACCTCCATCGCACGTTCCATCGCCAACGCGCATATGCTCTTTAACACGATCAATACGCTCATTTTCCTGCCGCTGGTCCGGCCGATGGCGCGCCTGGTTGAATTTCTCCTGCCGCGTAGAAAAGATGAAACAGGCGAAGAATTTAAGCCGCAGTTTCTGGTGGGCGAAATCAAAACGAGTTCGATCGCTCTGGAACAGGTATACCGCGAACTCCTGCGGATGGGCGGCATCGTGCGGGGAATGATGGCCGGGATGCCGGCCGGATGGAACCAGCCCGCGGGGGCGTTCGACTCGCTCGAACGTGAACACCGCAAAGTCGAAATTTTATCGAAGGCCATCGGTGAATTCCTGGCGCGCCTTTCGCGCGGCTCCCTGACCGGCCGCGAATCGCGCGAGGCCGCGTACTATCTGCACGTCGTGGGGGACCTCAAACACATTTCTGAGTCGATTCTCAGGGATTTCGGCACGATCCTGGAAAACAACGCATCCATCCCGGCTGGCCTGAACGATGCCCGGAAACAGGAGTTGAACAATTTTCACGGCCATACCCTGGAGTTGTACGATCGTAACGTTCAATCCTTCGAAGCGCGTCGGATCGAAGCCGCCGAGGAAGCCGGCCTGCTGTACAACAAACTCAAAAACCTGGCGCGCCGGTATCGCAACGCGCAAATCGCCGGCGCGGTCACGGAAGGAGCCGCCGCGGGCAACCCGGCGCTCTTCGCCGATCTTCTGGACGCCCTGCGACAGAGCGCGTCGCAGAGTAACGTTTTTTCGCAAACCATCCTCGAAAACCTGGAAGTATAAGCATGGATCTCAAAGCGAATCTTAAAACGCAGGAATTGTTCGCCGGGTTGTCCGACCTGGAGCTTGAAGAAGTCGTCGGTCTGGCGGAATTCCTGAAATACGAGGAAGGTGACGAAATTTTTCATGAACACGATCAGGAGTCCGACCTGTTCATCCTGCTGGATGGCCGGGTGCAGGTCAATGTGGCCCTGAATAAACGCGAAAACGCGGTTTTTCACACGATTCTACCGGGAAAACTTTTTGGCGAATTCGCGTTCATCGACCGCCAGCCGCGCTCGGCCACAGCCGTGGCGGTCAAACAGTCCAGCATGGTCCGTCTGCGGCGCGAGGCCATGTTCGGCCTGTTCGAACGGAACGCGCGCGTCGGATACACATTCATGAAAAATCTGAGCGGTGTGCTCGCGCGGCGCATCCGGCAAACCGCGCACGAACTCAAGACGTCCCTGATGTGGGAGCAGGCCTGATCGGCCCGTCGCAATTGTCTGGCGATTCCGGGACTGCGGCGTTCCGGCGTGTCTCCCAAAATTATGTCTTGACGCGGGATTAAATTCCCTTTATTTTACCCTTGCATGCGCCTCCCTCTGATCATTCTGGCCTTCGGATTGTCCCTGACAACGTTCGGGCCGCTCCATGCCCAGCAGCCGGCCACAAAGGACGATTTACGTCTCGTCATTGAGGCCATGGATCGCCGTTTTGAAGCGGTGGACCGGCGTTTTGAGTCCATTGATCGGCGTCTGGATTTTTTACAGAATCTTACCCTGGCGTTGCTGGGATTTGTGCTCGCTTCGCCTTTCATCATCGAATATATGGCGCGGCGTCGCAGTGACCGTGACACGGCGGCTCTCGATGATTCGCGCAAGGTTATCATTGCCCTGCGCGAAGCGGCGCAAAAAGATAAGAACCTGGCCAACGCGTTGCGGCTCACCGGCCTCGGGCAATAACCGTTCGTGTCAGTATCGTCGTCCCCAACGTGACCGCTGATGCAATCGATCCCCCGCCGCTTTCGTTCCAGGTAAAGCCCGTTCCCTTTCTCCGGCGTCTGTTTTTCGGTGGCTTCGGCCTGATGGTGAGTATCCTCTACGTGCAGGCCGTGGGTCTGGCCGTCGCCGGTGTGGTTCTGGACGCGCCCTGGTTTTTTGTCCCGGTGGTCCTGTTTTTTGTGATCGGGCTACTCAACCTGGCCTACGGTCGACGCTACACCAGGTTTCAAATGCTTGCGATCACGGTGGACGGAAGCGCCCTGCGTCTGGAATTACAGGAATTCAACGAACGCCGCCATCATGAATTCGCTTTATATGATGTTCAGGTTGATTTAGGAGTAATTTATCTGCGTGGCGGAAAAACCTATCAGTTGAAGTTTCTCCTCCATGGAAATGAACTGTTTTCGCAGTACGCGAATTCCGGCTGGACGTACGCGATGCTGGCGGCATTGCGCGATCGTATTTCGCCCGTCGTTTAGTCGGCGGATTCCGGCGCGCTGCCCGCGACGTCCCCGCGTGTCCAGCGTTCAAGTACGAACGTGGCTCCGATTACGAGCGGGATAAAAAATGGCGCGAATATCAGGAAGCCGGTCAGCCCCAGTTTGAGAGCCCCGGTCCATTGATCGGTGAATGAATAATCCGCCGGAAACGAGTCTTCCGCGAAGGTCATGAGAAAGGCCAGAACGAGCGACGCGCACAATTCCAACCCGACCGCGCACAGGCTGAGTCGCAGAAATCGTTTTTCCCGAATCCGACCCGCAAGCGTGCCCGACACGGTTCCCATTGCGACTGATAGGCCGCCCACAATCGCCGCAATGCGGCAGCTTTCCGCCCATGGCAGGTCCCAGGCGAATCGAACCAGGCAGAGCAGGGTGAGGGGCACGAGGGCCCCGAGCGCGGCGCCTTTAAGAGATGGCATGCCGGCACGACGCGCCATTCCGGTGCATTCGCAAACGAATTTTCGACGGCCGCCCGACCACTTTTTGGCTTGCCCGTTTGTCTGGAAGGTCTAAGGTCGGTGCCGTGAAACCATACCGTTTAATTATCATCCTCTTTCTGTTCCTGAGCGCGAGCGGGTTGCTCTCCGATGATGGACTGCTCATTGAAGACCGGGACCTGGTGTGGGAAGACTTCAAGGGTCCGCCGGACCCGGCCAGTAAATTCGATGCCTACACTTTCTGGTATTTGAAATATACCTATCCGGCCCCGGCCTTTAACGGGGAGGAGGGTTCGGTGACGGCCCGCGCCTGGTGTGAGCTGGGTACGAATTCCTGGGTGCGCCACGGAGTTCGCGATCAGGTAAAGGACGCGTTGCTCAAGCACGAGCAGGGACATTTTGATATCTGTCGTATCCACGCGCTCAAATTCGTCGAAAAAATTGAGAACCTCACGCTTCAGCGCGACGAATATAAAATCCAGATTGAACAGACGTTTAACGAGGTAATGGAAGAAGCCCGCGGGGTTGAACTTCGGTACGACGAAGAAACGCGGCACATGACTGACGAAGAAGCCCAGGCGGAATGGAACGAGTATTTTTCGGAAGAACTGGAAGAGGAAGAGGAATAAATTCATAAATCATTCCAGTTTCGCTATCTCCTCTGCCCGCACATATTCCTCCAAAAAACCGCAACCGCGGCGAGCGGTTTTAACCCTGTCTTTCGACGACTTTTTCAATAAACCTGGCCGCTTCTTCCAGCGTATCGGCAAAGTAGAGCGGCCGGCCCCGCAGATGGCACGTGATCGTGTACATCATCCGGTAGACTTTATCCTTCTGTCCCACGACCACCGTCCAGCCCATCTTCGGATGTTTGAGAGTGGCAAGGGCGGTGGTTACGGAAATCCCCGGGAGGCTTCCGGCTTCGCCGTCATCGATAAAGATGTGGACCCGGTCTTCTCTGGACCGGCTCAGAAATTCCTGAATTTGAATATCCGCGGCGGCGGCGTCCGCTTCGCTGATCGTCCCGACCGACTTTAAAAATACGACCTTTTGGGGATTGTACCAGGAGACATCGTAAGGCACGCCTGTAGCGATCCTCGTTTTCGTTTCACTGTCAATATTTTCTTGTTTACGTCGGCATGAGGAGCAAATACCATGAGAGTCATGAAAGTCGTAAAAATTCTGGCCGTGGTTCTTGTCGCTATCGCTGTGATTCTGGGCGGGACCTACGCCTATATGGGTGGTTTCAAGACAATTTCCGTCGATGAAAAGCCCATCGGTCCGATTGAGGTTGTTTTCACCACGCACCGCGGGTCGTATTCATCCATTGGCACAAGCTGGGAAAAGTTCTACGAAAAAGCTCTGGCGTCCGGCCTGGCCGATTGTGACGCACTGGCTTTTTACCTGGATCCACCGGGAATTCCGGAGGAAAATCTGCGCTCCGTGCTTGCCTGCCGGCTGGACAATCTGGACCCGGCGCTGCAGGAAAAATTGCGGCAGGCCTTTCCGACATTCTCGCTCCCGCGGACGAACGCGGTCCACAGTTCCTTTCCCTTCGTGAATTTTTTTTCGTACATGCTGGGGCCCATGAAAGTTTACCCGGAAATGCAGAAAATGATGACCGCTCGCAACCTGACGGCATTTCTTGGAATTGAAGTGTACGGCATCCAGGGGCAATCGCGTCTGGTCGAATTTTATTTTCCCCTGGATCTGGATCAGACGGTCTTTAAACCCCTCGCTGACGCCTTTTAAAAAAGAAACGCGAGGGTAGTCCTGTCCGGCCCTGTTGCCGCGGTCGCGAATTTTACGCGCAGATTGCCAAAATTTTGAAATAGGCGCAAATTGGCCGGAAGGCCCGGTCGTCCGCGCCTCCGCCGTCAGCGTGTTCGATTTTTCCGGCGATCTCTTAGCAGGTTGCTGAAAAAGTAGCATGCTACGCGCTACAGGCGGTAGCGCCAAAACCGGTGTTTCGTCAAACAGCGTGTCCCCGGTTTGATCCTGGCCGGTTGTTCGGACGCGGCCCGCGATCGTTTGCCGCCCTTCGGGGTGGCCTTTTTTCGCCGAAGGCCAAGTTCGCCGGGTTTCCCGGAGGTCCACCATCATGTTAAAAACGCGATTGTTCCTGACTGTCTGCCTGCTCGCGCTGCCCCTGGCGGCCGAGTCCCTGCCTGAAATGGCCACCTTCAAATTCGAGCCCGCGCAAACAAAACTTATCCCGGGAACGTCCGGCGAAAAAGAACGCGGCTTCGGTTGCGATGGCGTGATCAAAGACGCCGACGCGACCGGTAACCTCGCGCTGGTGTCGTTGTTTTATCAGAACGGGTGTTATACGGGCGATGCGTACAGCCACGCTGATTTCCAGGTGGAGCAGGGCCGATTGCGATCCTCCGCTGGCGGCCCCGCCTTCGACGCGTACCGCGTCCATCCCGCGCGGCGCAGGGCGTCCAAATTCCTGGCCTCCCGCCACGGAGTGTATTACCGCTTCCAGGAACAGGCCGACTGGTTCGTATACCGGATGAGCGCCGGGGGCGACCGGCTTGACCGGGTCGCGACGATTTCGTCAGTATCAATCAAACCGGGAGAATACGCGAAAATTGACGGGCTCACCGTGAGCGACCTTGAAAGCCCGGCTGTCTTCGTCTTCGCGCCCGCGCAAACGAGACTCAGCGCGTTTTCCGCCCTCGGTCCCGGCGTCGAAGGCGCGCGCCTGCAAACATCACGCGTGGGCACCGTCTCGAAAATCCGTTACACCGTACCGGGCGAACCGGCCGACGCGGGGGACCCGGCGCTCACCCGTCGTTTTTTTTTCGCGAATACGGGCGGCGAACAACCGGGGATCGTCTGGCAGGACCGGACTGCGGCGATTTACCTGACACAACCGGGGGCCGGGGGTCTCACGCAACGGACGACCGCGCTGCCCAGTCCCGGGCGGTTCGAACTGGTCGGCGCGACTGGCGACGGAACCGGCGCGGTTTATTATCTGACCGTCCAGACCGGTTCGAGCGCGCAGGCAAACTCCGCGCGCCCCTCCGCGCTCCTGAAAGCGAACGCGGCCGGAAAGCTGATCGCGAGCGTTCCCCTCGACTGTGGTCCGGGCGGACTGAACATCACGGCGCACAGCGGCAACCACGCCTCGCTCGCGTATTCCAGCGGGAAACTGGGCCTGGTGATCGGCCGCACCATGTTTCGTTCGAGCGACGGCCTGAACCACCAGGGCGCGATCGCCGTCGTGTTCGACGCCGCCACCCTGCGCGTGCTCAAGAATCACGGCCAGACATCGGGCCATTCGTTCGACAGCTATCTCTTCGCCGATTCCAGTGGCGACTTTCTGGCGATCGACCTGGGCGATAATTATCCGCGCGGCATCCATTTGCACCGATTCAATGAACAATCGCGCGATTCGCGCGTGGTGTATACATTCAAGACGCAGCATGGGAACACACCGCGCAGTCCCGCGGGCCAGGCCTACCCGCCGTACCCTGAGATCAGCGGGGCGGGGGGGACCTATTACAAATGGTCCAACGATAACGGTACGTACACCGAACTGGGCGGGATCGTCGAAAACGCCGGCAAACCCGAAAAAAGTTATACGGTTGTCTTCGCGGGCGAACCGTACCGCGATCGTTCCATCGACAATTCGCGTGTCGGTGAAAAAATAAAAGATGCGCGCAATCTTGGACTCGTGGAGGTGCGGCGCGATTTTGAAAAAGCTTCGGGCGGCGGCAACGTCGTCGCCGACGACCTGATCCTGACTCGCGGGAAATCGGAAGAGGGCGGGTTTTTTACGTTCGGCGGCGCCTGGTCGCCCCAGCGCAACACCGGCGTCATCTGGCTGACCGATTACGACGACGCGAGCCAGGCGAACGTCCGTCA
This sequence comes from uncultured Leptospiraceae bacterium, assembly GCA_964631535.1. Lineage (GTDB taxonomy): Bacteria > Spirochaetota > Leptospiria > Leptospirales > Leptonemataceae > CAZVZS01. The sequence continues at coordinate 3,198 of CAZVZS010000071.1, read as the reverse complement.
TATCAAAACGATTGGCCACGGCGATGAAATCGTCATCCTCTGGGAGAAGTGGAGCGCGAACGCGTACGAACAGACCTGCGCCATGAAGGTAAACGCGTCGGGAAACATCCTGGTCGGCGCGACCGAACTCGGCGCCCAGGTGCGGTTGAATCGCCGTGACGATCCGTTTCTGCTGGGAAATAAAATTCTGATCGCCACGGGAGCCGCGCAAGAAAAAATCCTGGAGCTGGTGGTCATTGAACTCGAGTAAACGTGCGGCCGGGGCTCATCGCCCTTCCGGCAGAGCCGGCGCGGCCGGTCGGACGCTTGTGCGGAAGCGCGCACGTTCACGGATCTCCGCAAATTCGAAGGCGGCCCCACCCTGACCGGCACTATCGCTCCCGCGGTTTTTCGCGAATCCCGATTCGCCCCCTTCGAAATCTTATGTCCGCTGCGGAAGCCCGGGCGGGCGGTTGCCAGGCGCGCTTTTCTTCGTCCCGGGCGAAAATTTGTTGCCTCGCGCCCGATCTTCCGGGAAACTGCGGCGTGCGATCTGAATCCGGGCCTGGCGTGGTGAAAATCGTCGTGCTCCCGCCGTTTGCCGGGGTGAATCTAAGACAAAAGGAATTGCTCTGTTAAAACAGGGCCCGAATCGTGGCACATCGCCCGCGGGGGTGGATCTGGTGGAACAGGCAGCATCGTTTCAGGAGGAGCTCAATGTTGAAGTATATCGTGGTCTTTGTGTGGATGATCATCGTCTGGACCGTGTCAATTATCGTGACGATCGTCGAGTTTGCGGTGAGGCTCTTCTACAAAGTGACCTTCAACTGGCGCTACCGGATCGAAATGACCGTCAGCAACCAGGTCCGGGGCTGGGTCGGTGACAATTACCGCAAAGCCACGGAGTGGTTGCATTTCTGAAACGACGTCCTGCCCGTCGCGCATCCACCCGGTGGTGGCGGTGATAAACCAGTCATGGCCGTTCAAACGCCGGGGAGCGCATTGAGAAACAAGTCCTGAAAAAACAGGGGACCCGGCCTGTCGGAGACCCCGGGACCCTCCATGAATGAATTTTGTAATGAACTGGACCGGTCCCTAAAATCGCGCATCCGCGAACTTGCCGAACAGATCAGCGGTGCCGGCTCTCCCGCGCGCGTTCCGCCCATGGCGGAGTTGTTGAAGGCCGCTCTGAAAAACGAATGGGAGACCACGCTGCTCTCCAGCCTCTGGGTCGCCGACGAAGGCGACCGGACGCTACGTGTCGCGCTGGCCAGGCTGGCGGGCGACGAAGCCAGGCACTATACGCTGATTGAAAAACGTCTGCTCGAAATGGGCGGAAGTTTACCGGGGCCGGAACTGGACGATCGCTCGCCGCTGTTTTCGTTTCTGCTCGGACAGCAGGCGAGTTTCGATCGCATCGTGGCCGGACCGTACACCCGGGAAGCCCTCGCGGTCGCGCGGAATACAGTATTCCTGGAACATTGCCGCGAAACTGGCGCGGTGGAAATCGTGGACATGTACGCGGAAATCCAGGCGGACGAAGAACACCACCATCAACTGGGTCGGCGTCTCCTGGCGGAGCGACTGCGAACTCCGGAAGATCTGGAACGCGCCCTCAGCGTCATGAGCGCTACCTTACAGGTCGTGGACGATATCCAGGCCATGATCGTGATGCAAAAAGGCCTGTGCCGCATTCCCGGTTGTTGAGGACCTTCGTTCTGCTTTACGCCCCGGGCCGGTTTCTTAGAATTCGCCCATGTTCGGCTTTACGTTTATTAAATTCCAGCCCAATGAATACGTTTTAAAATACCGCAACGGCCGCGTGGTTCGGGAAGGCGCGGGCCTTTCTTTCTTCTATTATATTCCGACGACCGCGCTCGCCGCGGTGCCCCTGGCCAGTACGGAGGCCCCCTTCATCTTTGAGGAGGTGACGGCCGACTACCAGACCGTGACCGTCCAGGGCCAGGTGACGTATCGCATCGCGGATCCGAAAAAAATCGCCTCTTTATTAAATTTCGGCATCGACCCCGAAGCAAAAACCTACCTGTCCGAAGATCCGGAGAATCTCGCGCAGCGCGTGCTCAATGTGCTCAAGGTATACGTGCGCGGGCAACTGGAAGGCCAGCCGCTCAAAAACGCGATCCAGTCCAGCCGCCAGCTCGCCGAGTTTTTACAGAATGAAGCGCGCGGCAACGCGGAGCTCAAGTCCATGGGCCTGGAGGTCCTGGGCCTGTCCATCCTCGCCGTGCGTCCCAACGCGGAGACCGCCCGCGCCCTGGAGGCCGGCACGCGCGAACAGATCCTCAAAGAGGCCGACGACGCGATTTATATTCGGCGCAACGCGGCCGTGGAGCAGGAACGGATCATCAAGGAAAACGAACTCAATACCGAAATCGCGGTCGAAAACAAAATTCGCCAGAAAAAAGAAGCGCAGATGGAGGCCGAACGCGTCGTCCAGGAAAAACGCCAGGAACTCAAAGAATCCGAAACGCGCTTTGCGATCGCCCAGGAAGAAAAACGCCGCGAGTTCGTGAAACTGGCCGCCGAAAACGCGCGCGTGAGCGCCGACGCGAAAAGTTACGAGATCGCCGCCTCCATGAAAGCCCTGGAGGGCGTGGCCCCCGCGGTCATCCAGGCGCTCGCGTCCATGGGCATGCAGCCGGAAAAAATCATCGCCCTGGCCTTCCAGGGACTGGCGGAAAAAGCCGGCGAGATCGGTCAGCTCAATATTTCGCCTGATCTGCTTCGCGAGCTATTACACACGAAATCGTCCGCGGAGTGACGGCGGCCCGCCCGTGAACCGCCTCACCGAGAACCGCATCGTCCTGGTCAGCGCCGCCACGCGCCTTGAGGAGCTGATCCGGCGCTTCAACTCGCAGTCGCAGGCGCGCTTTTACATCGAACACCTCGGCGCGGATTTCTCCGACTACCGCCGCGAGCACGATACCTACCACCAGGCCCTGACGACCGCGCGCCGCGCGCTCGGTGCCCTGGGCCGACTCCAGGAGTTGGACCGCAAGTTCCTGTCCGGTTATATCTTCGGCCCGGACGATCTGGTCGTGGCCCTGGGCCGCGACGGACTCGTTGCCAATACCCTGAAGTATTTGAATTCGCAACCGCTCGTGGGCGTGAACCCCGACCCGGCGCGCTGGGACGGGGTGCTGTTACCGTTCGCTCCGGACGCGCTCTACGACGCGGTGCGCGAAATTTTCACCGGCG
>CAZVZS010000070.1:3953-25514 GCA_964631535.1 uncultured Leptospiraceae bacterium | reverse complement strand
GCGGCCGCGCTCCGGCCCGGCCGAGGCCCGTATTCGCGCGGGCGCGGTCCAGGAGTTCGCGCGCCGTTTCGCGCGCGCGGGCCGCGCCGGCGGCCAGATGGTCGCGCACATCGTCCGGGTGCTGTTCGAGTTCCGCGCGCCTGGCGCGAAAGGGCGCGAAATGTTCGAGGATCACCGCCAGCAGATCTTTTTTTAAATCGCCGTAACCGACGCCCGGCGTACGAAAACGATCGGCCAGGGCCGCGCGACCCGGCGCTTCCAGGAAGAGACAGTGGATTTCGTACAGGGCCGAACCCTTCGGTTCCTTGGGCGCTTCCATGGGCGTGGAATCGGTCACGATCGACATCACGCGTTTTTTTAATTCTTTCTCCGGCGCGAAAAAATAAATCGCGTTGTCGTACGACTTGCTCATCTTGCGCCCGTCGACCCCCGGCACCAGAGCCGCGTCTTCCAGGATATCCGGCTCGGGCATGACGAAGGTTTCGCCGTACGTGTGATTGAATTTTCGGGCGATTTCGCGGGCGATTTCCAGGTGTTGTTTCTGGTCTTTTCCAACCGGAACTTTTTGCGATCCAAATAATAAAATGTCCGCGGCCATCAAGACCGGATAAAAAAACAGACCACCGGAAGGCGTGATGCCCTGGGCCACTTTATCCTTGAACGAATGCGCCAGCTCAAGTTGCGCGACGGTGACGCTCGTCGAAAGCAGCCAGGCGAGTTCGGTGACCTCAGGCACGTCGCTCTGCACCCAGAACACCGAACGGGCGGGGTCCATGCCGAGCGCCAGAAAATCCGTAGCCGCGTTCAGCACGCCCGCGCGCAGGCGGTCCGCGTCGGAAACAGTGGTGAGGGCGTGGTAATCGGCGATAAAACAGTACAGCTCTTCCCGGGCCTGGTACTCGATCATGCGTTTCATCATGGAGAAGTAATTGCCCAGATGCAATTGCCCGCTGGGCTGAATTCCGGAAAGCACGCGCATGCATCCAGAAAAAGTCCGCCACGCGGGAACGCCACCAAAAACGGATGTTGATTGTCACAGGGGACCCGCCGCTCAGATTCGACTCTGGCGCGGGGCGCCGCGCTGTATGGACCCTGTTTTTCTGATTCTGTTCGGCCTCGGCCTGGCGCTGATGGCCTTTTTGATCTGGATGCTCTTTCCCCTCCGGGACCGCCGGAACAAAGAGGAAGAAAAAGAAAAACCGCGCGGGAAGTGCCCGCTCTGCGATCAAGTGCTCTTTAAGGGCGAGCGCCTGCGCTCCTCGGTGACGGAAATCGGGGATGTCGAGGTCCAGACCCGCATCAAAGGCTGCCCGTACTGTATGGGCGAAAAAGGCAATCGCAAGCGCACCTGCCCCGTCTGTAAGAAAAAAATCGCGCCGGACGAGGTCGTGCTGGCCCTCGCGGATCCGCGAGTCGACCGACTCAAACTCTCCGTGCGCGGTTGCAAAAACTGTTACCCCCAGGGTTTTTGACCGAATGAGCGGACAGGAAACATCCAGGCCGGCGATGCTCCAGGCGTCCCGCTCCGCCGCAATCCGCGCCCCTGGAGGTCGGCCCGTCCTGCTCCTGCTCCTGATCGCCGTTTGTCTGGCTTCGTCCTGCACGGGTCGTTACGCGCGCAACCGCGCGCGCGACGCCGCCGACATTTTCACGGTCGAAGTGCAGACCAGGTCGTACGGTGTTTCCGCGCGACTCGGGCCGATCAAAGCCGGCCTGAATTACAAAAGTCCGAGCGGGTTCGCGGGCGGCCTGCGCGGGGGCAACTTCGGCCGCCACCACAGCGCCGAGTTCACAACCCTGCTGTTCGGGGCCGACTATTTCAGCGGCAAACCCCTGCGACTTGACCCGCCGCCACCCCGCAAAATCGCGGAGGACGAGGAGGAAGACCCGGATGCGGCCGGAGCTACCGACGCGGTCGCGGCCACTGCGGCGGCCGAAGATCGCCTGGCGCCCGCGGTCACCGGCCTGCCGGGCGACCAAACGGAAACGGCGGGGAAACCGGAGGCGGCGTCCGCGGATTCAGACTTCACCGTCGAAATTTTTGCACAGCGCAAAAAGGAATTTCTGGCCCGCTCGCCCTTCGGCACTCAGCACAGCGCGGAGGCCACCCGGTCGCTTCTCAAAAGCAGTCGCACGAAGTTCAGCCCGCTGTACTATTACACCCAGGCGGAGGTGACCGTCGGCCTTTTCGTCGGAATTAAAATAGGTGTAAATTTTGGCGAAATTCTTGATTTTTTGCTCGGCTTCGCCGGAATCGACATCATGGGCGACGACGAACCCTTCGTCCCGCCCGAACTCGAACGGTTGCGCGCGAGTCCCGTCTGGGACCGCCTGGACGAGGAAACCAAACGCCAGATCATAGAGCAGACCGGCGGGGAGTAATCTGTCGCGAGCCGCTCATACCGAAAGTGCCTGAGCTGGCGCGGCGATTTCGCCCCCGCAACTGGAGCCGGCACCGGCCGTGCAGCCGTAACAATGCGCCGAGACCATGATCGTCCGGTTGATCCAGGCCTGAAAGTCGAAGTCGCGAATATGCGCGAACGGTCTGGCTTTTATTTCGAGCATCTGATTAAAATCGCAATCGTACACGTCGCCCAGATACCCGACTGATATCTGGTGTTTGCACATGAGGCCCTCGACAGTGCCGGGGTTGTACGCGTTCACCAGGGTTTCCATGTATTCCTCGAAACGTTCGCGCGCGAGCAGGGTTTGCAAAAAACGACTGATGGGCATGTTATTGATGCAGTAGAGCTGGTGAAACTGGATCCCCGCGTCTTCGCGCAGTCTATTTTTGAATTCGCGCTCCAGGACTGCCTGGCCCGCGCTCAGAAAAAAACCGGAGGGATTGTACACGAGATTGAGCGGAAGACCGCCCGGGGTGCCGTAGCCGCGCTCGTTGAGTTTACGCAGGGCGATGATCGAACGAGCGAAGACGCCCCTGCCGCGCTGGCGGTCGGTTCGGTCGGCGGCGAAATGCGGCAGAGAAGCGATGATTTCGACTCGCTGCTCCGCGAGAAAATCGTACAGGTACCCGTACCCCGGCTCTTCCAGGATGGTGAGGTTACACCGATCGATGACATGTTTGCCCGCCGCGCGCGCCTCCTCCACCATGGTGCGAAACCGCGGATGGATTTCGGGCGCGCCGCCGGTGATGTCGACGGTACGAATCGCCGCTTCCGAACGAATCACGTTCAGGCAGAGATCGACGATCTCACGGCTCATTGTTTCCGTCCGAACCGGGGAAGCGTCCACGTGGCAATGGTGGCAGGCCTGGTTGCAAGTCTTGCCGACGTTGATCTGGAAGGTGGTGAGCGTCCGGCCCCCCAGGTCGCCCCCGCCGGCCCGAACCCTGGCCCCGAATTTTTCAGGATATCCGTTCAGGATTTCGTTCTGGCGATCGATGGAAAGATTCATTGTTTATTTGGACACCGCGCGGGGCGACCGGTTACGAAGACCCCGCGAATAGACGGAACCTGGCGGCCGAATCGGCCAAAAATTTCGCGGGCAGGGCCGGAATTTCCCGGGGCCCACGCCGGCGCGGCCGGCCAGAACGGGTCAGAGTACCGCGGCCGCTTTCACAGCCCGGTCACGGGAACGGCATAATAACGATCGCCCTGGTTTTTCACGACCCGGTCCGCGCTCTCGCCTTCGGCCGGGAATTCGTAATCGTCCTTTTTTCCGGCGACGATGCGCAAAAGGAGGAGCGGCGGCTCTTTCGGGAAACGCGTATCGAAATCGAACGTGCGGGTCTCGTCTTTTTTCCAGCGGCCCTTCGGTTCGAACAATACCAGATCGCGCAGAGCGCCCGGCCCGCGGTACGGAGCGGGCATGTCGAGGAAGACCCGCGCGTTCTCGGCGGACTGCCCCCGGTTGATGATCTTGAACGTTCCCTTCAGGCGTTCGCCTTCGTGGCGGGCCTCAAGCGGATAGATGTAAAAAAACGGGCCGTCGTCGTGAAGCCAGTTGAACGACCGACCGTTGAATCGCAGTTCCAGCAGATCGGTTTTTTTCGGCGACTCCGGAAACAGAACCAGGGAGCCGTCCTTCACGGCGTACGGGATTCCCCCCGCGCTCCTGACGGTGTCCGCGTACTTCGCAAAACCGGAAACGACCAGCGAATCGAAGGTCCGGGCCAGGCGGGTGAATACGAAGATCTGCCGCGTCGGGCTTTCGAACGCCGGGTCCTCCGAAAGGTATTCCACCAGAACCGACTCGGGATCGTCCGCGCCGGTGGCGAACCGTGTCACGCGCAGAATGACGCGCGCGCCGGCGATTTCGCTTTTTGTATCTTTTTCAGGAACCTTGCGTAAACTAAAATCGAGCGCGGTCGCCTTCGCCCAGGCATTGTTCTCAAAATCGAGCAGACCCAGGCGTTCGGAACCATGGCCGGCCACGACGACGATCCGTTCCGGGCCGTCGGTTCCGTCCAGTTCCGCTTCCTGGTCGAGCAGAATCTGTTCGTCCCCGGACGCCTCCGTACCGTAGAGGGTCGCCACGACGGCTTTTTTATCGCCGCAGGCGAAAAGCGACAGGAAGACCAGGCCTAATACCGGCAGAATGCGTACGGAACAGTTCGACATAAATTCCTCGATTCACAGAATATTTGGGATGAATACTCAGTCCAGCAGCCGCTCGCGAATTCCAGCGCCCGGCAGCATACAATGATCTTTTTTTCCGAACCAGCGGTAGCGATTGCGCGCGATCAGGGCGTATACCGCCCGCCCCAGGGCGAACAGGCCCGGCAGGCGCAGGAAGGCGACGGGAAAGCGCAGGGCGGGATAGAGCAAGGACGATATCGATAGAACCGCGTCATACCCCTGCGACACGGTGCCATTTTCGTACAGAATCACGCCTTCCAGAAGTTCGGCCTGGCTCCTGCCGGGCAGGAGCTTCGTCGCGGTGGGACCCTGGAGCGGCCCGAAACGAAACAGGCCGCGCCGGTCGTGGCGAACGATCCGCTGCATGGAATTTTCGCACAGAATACATTCGCCGTCGATGAAGATGATGGGTGCTTCGGCCATAACTCAGTCCTCCTGGATGGGAGCGAATTCTTTCATCTCCAGCGAGGCGGAACGTACGCCGGTATCGAGATTGTAACCCGCGTATTTTTTTTCGAATTCTTTACGTTTATTTTTACCGTCCAGGTACTCGCGCGCTTCGCTCATCACGACGGCGGAAGCCCGGGCCGCGCGGTGCACGAGTTCCATAAAAGATTCGCGCGACTTCATGGTGGGATCGGCGGGGTATTTCCAGGGATGGTGGTCCTCGTTCGGCAGACGCGGATCGATATGCGTTTTCGGCGGGAGGATCAAATTGCGCAGTTTTATTTTGCGCATCGTCAAAAAATCCACCGTGCGCATCCCGAATCGGACTGCCATGCTGCGGGTATCGAGGAAGGAATTGAATTTCAAGAAGCCCAGATACGACTCGTTCACGATATCGCCCGGCGTGATTTCATCCGTCGAACCGACGTACTCCGCCGCGAAGGCCTCCGGAAACACGCGCGCGAGCCCCCCCACCCAGAGCGACCAGACTTCCGGGTCCAGTCGCGGTTTTCCGCCCGGGCCGGGTCGCCGACAGTCCACGTACTGAGTGAAGTCGTATTCGTTCGGTCCCATACCCCAGCGCGAATGCACCAGATACGAATCGAGCGCGTACTCAACGCGCAGGTGATTTTCCTGGGCGCTCGTACGTTCGGCCGCGTCGGGAGCGTAATAGTTGCCTGTGATGTAAAAAATGTACGGATGCGTGACGATGTCCACCGCGCAGTGGCAAACGTAGCCCATGACGAAGGCCACGCGTTTATCGCGCGCGGCGCCCGGCCCGTCCTCGCGGATCATATCAAGCCAGGCAAGAACGAGCTCCATCACTTTTTCGTGGTGCGCGCGGTTGCCCCATTGTAAGGCCAGGCGATTTTTCTTTTTGGAGAGAATGTGATAGTAGTAGAACACGTCCGGGGCGATGGAACCCAGCGCGGCGTAACGATGCATCGCGTTTCGTTTTAAAAAACGGGCGAGGGTACGCTGCGACCGCTCCCCGTGTTCAAGCAAGGTGAGCGTCTGGCGCAGAACTTCGATGTGCGTAATTTTGGCGGCCATAACGCTTTTTTAATTAACGGAATCACCCCTCCAGTTTTCGTCGAATTCTACTTATAATATAATTCATTCGCTCCATATGTAAAGCATATACCGAGCGGTTGGCCACCAGCAGGGCCGAAGATTCGAGGATCACGTCCACCTCCACCAGCCCGTTGGCCTGCAGGGTGTGGCCGGTGCTCACCAGGTCCACGATACAATCCGCCAGGCCCAGCAGGGGGGCCACCTCAATCGATCCATGCAATTTGACGATCTCGCAGCTGATGCCCTTGCCGAAAAAATAATCCATGGCCAGGCGCGGGTACTTGGTGGCCACTTTTAGATGCGCCCTGCGCAAAACGGTTTCGGCCCGGCCGCTCTCAGCGGCAACGGAAAGCCGGCAGCGTCCGAAATTGAGTTCCAGCGGGACCGTCAGGTCGTAGCCCCGTTCGGCCAGGACGTCCCGCCCGGCGATGCCGATGTCCGCCCCGCCCTGCGACACGTACACGGGCACATCCTGGCTGCGGGCCATTAGTACGCGAAACTGACGGTCTACATCGAAGAAGGTGAGCGCCCGGTCGGAGGCCGGGAATTCGAAGCGGGCGACATCGCAGCTTTCCAGGAAGTTTATGCTTTCACGGGCCAGGCGTCCGGCGGGTAATGCGATCGTAAATACGTTCATCGGAAGTCCGGGGGATGAATCCGGTAAAGAAAACCCTCAGCACGAATCCGGATTTTTTTCCACGGGGGCACGGGGAGCAGGGGAAATAATTTCACGCGGTTGGTACCGGATTTCCGGAACGGTTGCAGGCGTTCCGTTTGTTGTTCGCTCCCCGTGTTCCCCGTGTCCCTGTGGTTTTTAAAATGTCATAGAAATAATCAGAACTTCCGGAATATTTTTTACCGCGCGCGATGCGAAACCAGAAAAGCGGCGGCCTGCAGGCGATATTTCGCCAGATCGCCTTCCCCTTCCAGTTCAAGTAAATTTTCCATGGCGTCCCGCGCGTCACGGTCACGCCCGAGCAGGGAGAGGCAGCGTCCCTGACCGAACAGAGCGAAGGCTTTGACCTCGTTGGTGACGAGAATCAACTCGACCGAGCGTTCGTACCCTTCCAGTGCCTGGGCGTATTTCCCGGCGTTTTCAAACAGGACGGCGGCTTTCAAATAGAAAAAAGTCCGGAGTTCGGGCAGTTCCAATGTCCGCGCCAGCTCCAGGCTGACAACCGCCGCTTCTTCCGATTTTCCCGCGGCGGTCAGGATTTCGATTTTTTTCAGGGACGCGCGAGTGCGGGCCGTATCCAGCAGAGGATAGTTTTTTTCGTACTCGGTCAGTTTTTCAAGAGCCAGCACCCGGGCCTGGTCGGTGGAAGCCTGCATCACCGGGTTTTTTTGCAACGTGTCGAACGCTTCAAGCGAACTCTGTTCAAGGGTTACGAGATAGGCCCAGAAACCCAGCGCGCCGGCGCCGCACAGGGCGACCGTGCCGAGCACCAGCAGGACGGATCGAAGATTCGAACGCAGCAGATAAAAGAAGCGCGCGACATGATATTCGACGCTGCCTTCTTTATAATCACGGAGGACGTCGACCTCCGCCTGGACTTGCAGCTCGCGGGCTTTTTCGTTTGTCTTTTTTCTACGGGCCATGAGAGACGTTCAAAGATTATTTTATCGCTTTTTTGATCAGATCGCCCAGGGAGGAGGTGGAGGGCGAATCGTCTTTTTTGAGATACTGTTTGATGATTTCTCGTTCCTGTTTGCGTTCGAAGTCGGTGATCGATAACGAAACTTTTCGCGCCGCCACGTTGATATTCAGGAGCGCGGCCTTCACCGGGTCCCCCGGTTTGTATTTGTCCGCCAGTTTTTCCTCTTCGCTCTTGAGTGGTATCTTCGATTTGTGAACCAGACCCTCGAAGCCTTCGTCAAATTCGACGAAGACGCCGAACTCGGCCACGTTCTTGATTTTACAATCGATGACGTCGCCGTTGCGGTATTTTTTTCGCAGCTCTTCGTGCGGGCTCGGGGCGAGTTGTTTAATGCCGGCCGAAACACGCCGTTCGTCGGCGTCGATTTCGAGAATCTTGAATTTCACGACGTCGCCTTTCTTGAGCATTTCGCGGTCGATTTTTTCGGCCCAGGAATAGTCGCTGAAATGAATGAGCGCTTCCACGTCCTCGCGCACCGTCACGAAGGCGCCGAACTTCGTCACGCGCGTCACCGGACCTTCCATGGCCTGGCCCACGCGAATTTCGTCGGCCAGACGTTCCCAGGGATTTTCGGTCAGTTGACGAATCCCCAGCGATACGCGTTTGCTATCAAAGTCGACGCCCAGCACCATCGCGTCCACTTCCTGGCCCAGTTGAAGATACCGCTTGGGGTGGCGCACTCGCCGCGCCCAGGTGAGTTCAGAAACGTGGACCAGACCTTCCAGTCCTTCTTTAATTTCGATGAACGCGCCGTAGTCGGTCAGATTGATCACGCGGCCGCGCACGACGGTTTCTGGCTTCAGGTGTTCGCGGGCCCACTCCCAGGGATCCTGGGTGAGTTGTTTGAGGCCCAGGGATATACGATTGTTTTCGCGATCCAGGGACAGGATGCGCGTCGTGACCTCTTCGCCGTTCTTAAAACGATCTTTAAACGGAGCGAATTTTTTCCAGGAGAGATCCGACTGGTGCAGGAGCCCTTCCAGGCCGCCAAGTTCCACGAAGACTCCGAAGCTGACGATCTTTGACACTTTGCCGGCGATGTCCTGGCCGACACTGTGTTTTTCAAGGAACTCGTTCCACTTCTCTTCGTTCCGTTCGGCCATGACCGCTTTGCGGCTGATGATGGCCGAACGATGTTTTTCTTTCAGTTCAAGAATTTTAAAATCAATGCTCTTGCCCTGGCCCAGGCGCTTGCCCTTGAGCCGGACGTCTGATTGCGAAAGCGGGAGGAAGAGATCCACGCCACCGTGCGCAACCAGGTAACCGGACGGCAGGACTTTGCTCACCTGTCCCGTGAGTTGATGCCCGGCTTCAAAGGCCTCGGCCAGACGCGCCCAGGAAACGCGCCGAATGGCGCTGGCCCGGGACAGGCGAATCATCCCGTCGCCACTTTCATGCAGGACAACGACCGGCACCGTACTGCCGGAGAGCGGGCGCTCTTCAAATTCCACCAGAGGACAGCGACCGTCCTGCTTCTGACCGATGTCGAGAAATACATCCCGTTCGTCCGAGTAGACCACGGTCGCGTCCACCATGGCGCCTTTTTCGAGATCGTTCTGTTCGGTCAGGGTCCCGAGGACCTGATCCATGGATTCAATCTCGGAAACTTCAAGATCAAACGGTGTTCTTTTAGGGGAATGTTCGGTCATGCGACACTGCGCTCGACGGGGATTTCAGCCAGATTATTTGAAGGTGGAACGGAGCGTAAGCTTTTTTTTTAAATGGCCCCGCGGCACATGCGAATGAGGATAAGCGCCGCCCGGCCGCGAACCGCGAAGGCGTGGACCGAAGCATTTTTGGTTAAAATAAAATTTGTAAACGCGCCAGGACCCTCTGGACGACAGCCTCGACGGTCAGTTCGGAAGTGTCAATCAGAATCGCGTCCCCCGCCTGACGCAGGGCTCCGATTTCCCGGTTACGGTCCTGCTCATCCCGTCGAATAATTTCGGCTTCCAGTTCGGTGATGTCGACCGTACCCATCCCGCGCTGCGTGAGTTCACCGCGCCTGCGCCCGGCGCGCACCGTAGCGCTCGCCTCGAGGAAAAACTTCCAGGGCGTGTCCGGAAACACCACGGTGCCAATATCGCGACCGTCCACCACCAGGGGGGAGAAACGCGCGAATTCGCGCAGCAAACGATTCACCTCGCTCCGGCAGGCCGGATCGTCGGCGATGTACCGAATGCGTTCGGTCACCTCGCGCGTGCGGATCCGGTCGCCGATTTCGACCGCGCCGATCCAGGCTTTTTGTTTCCCGTCCGCCAGTTCGACCCGGCAGCCGAGATCGGATGGAACCGGTCGATTTCCGGATAACAGGCCCCCGAAGGCAGCCGCGGTTTCCCCCGCCCCCATCCGTTCCATATAGGCCAGGGTGAGTGTGCGATAGATCGCTCCGGAATCAGCGTGGATGTAACCAAGGGCCTCGGCCACCAGGTCCGCCACGGTGCTCTTGCCCGACCCGGCCGGCCCGTCCAGGGCGATGACCGGCAGCAGGCCACCCTGATCCCGTGAAACCGTTCCGTTTTCTTTCATCAAAGTTCCTCGTCATACCCGCATAAAAAATTGCGATCCCGACGCGCCGCGCGAAACCAGCCCAGCCACTCCGCCGCTTCCGTCGCGTCACCGGCTCCGTTTTCCAGACGTAAAATCAGCGTATCGAGATCATCGCGAAACGAGCGCAGGGCGCCGACAACCGGCGCGCGATTCGTCGCCAGAATGTCGATCCACATCTCCGGATTGCTGCCGGCGATCCGCGCCATGTCCTTGAAGCCGCCGCCCGTGATCGGGATGGGTGAAGAACGAATCGCTTCGGTCACGGTGGGAACCGAACCCGCCCAGCGCGCGAGCAGGCCCGAAATTAAATGCGGCCCGTGGCTCAAATACGCGACGATCCGGTCATGCCGGTCCGCGTCCACGCGAAAGACATACATCCCCAGCGCGCGCCAGAGTTGTTCAATGTGATTCAGATCCGCCGCGTACGTCGGCGGCGGAGCCACAGGCGCGGCGGACTCGCGCAGCGTGCGATCGAGAATCAGACACAATCGATTTTGAAACAGGCCTCTCACCGCGGCCGCCGGACCGCTGTCTGCGGATCCACACATGGGATGCGAACCGACGAAACGTAACCCCGCGAACTGTTCGGCGTGACGCGCCACCGCGCCGGTGGAGGACATGTCCGTCACCAGGCCGCGGTACCGCGCGAGACGCCCCAGCATGGCCTGTGCGCCGCGGATCGGCATGCCCAGCACGATGAGATCAAATGTATCGGGCGCGGGCAGTCCGGCGGGCCAGTCCGCCGCATGCGCGCTTTCGTCCACGCGAAAAACTTCATCGGCCAGATCCAAAGAACGGATGGCGGTCGCGCTTTTTTCGGAGCGCACCACTCCGCTCACTTTTCCGCGAAAAGCCGGCAGCTCGCGCAGAGCTTTCGCGAGCGAGGCGCCCATCATACCCATGCCGAAAATCAAAACGGACTGGAAGGGGATTTGTTCGGACTGCGACATGCAAATGACCGGGCCCTGATCAACCACGGAGTGGTATTAAGGCAAATTACTGCGCGGATAGGACCCGAGAATCTTCAGAAACGAGGTCACTTTTTGTAATTCCTTCAATATCGCGCTAACCACCGGGTCGTCCCGGTGACCAAGAAAGTCGATAAAAAAATAATAATCGCCGTACGATTTGCGGGTCACGCGCGATTCGATCCGCGTCAGATTGATTTTTTGATCGTAAAACGGTTTGAGAATGCCGAAAAGCGAACCCGGCTCGTCGCGCACCGCGCAAATGAGCGAGGTTTTATCGTCGCCGGTGGGACCGCAGCGGTGGCGGCCGATCACCAGGAAGCGGGTAACATTGTACAGGTTGTCCTGGATTCGTTCGCCGACTACCTGTAAATTATACGTCCGCGCGGCAAGGTCCGACGCGATGGCCGCTCCGTCCCGGCGTTCGGCCGCCAGGCGCGCCGCGGCCGCGGTGCTCGGGGCCTCCACGATTTCGAGCATGCCCAGGTTCAGGTTGCGCCCCAGCCAGTTGCGGCACTGTTCGCGCGCGATGCGCAACGCGTACAGGCGTTTGATTGCGCGCGGTTCGATTTTTTCCGCGTGCAGAAGATTCAGGTGAATGCGCAGATAATGTTCGCCGTAGATTTCCAGATCGCTGTCGAGCAGCGCGTCCATGGTGATGCCCACGGACCCCTCGGTGGTATTGTCGATCGGCACGACCCCGTACGCGTCGACGGATTCGGTGGATACGCGGCGAAACACTTCCGATATGGTATCCACCGGCACGGCGCGCACGGCCGCCCCGAAACGAATGCTCGTCGCTTCGTGCGAAAACGAAGCCTCGGGACCCAGGTAGTAGACGGTCGGGCCGCCTTCCAGAGCGATCGAACCCGACATGATTTCGCGGTAGACATTGACCAGGACCGCGGGATCGAACCCGGGCACGCCCCCGCCCAGCTCCCTGGCGATCCGTTTGATATTTTCGTAAACGGCCTTTTCCCGGTCCGGCCGAAACACCGGCGTCCCGCTGGCGCGCTTGCGTTCCCCGATTTTCAAAACCATGGCGGCGCGTTCGAGAATCTGCCGCACAATTTCCCGGTCGGCCGCGTCAATCCGGGCGCGGTACTCCTGGAGTTCCTGGTCGGGCTGGTTCTCACTCATAACGACGGACTGCCATCTGCCGCGAATCGAACGCCACCCGCCAGCTTTTTTTCCGGCGCGGAGCCGGGGCCCGGGCTCAGTCGATCTCGTCGAACTTGAGTTCTTTGATGTCCTCGAGCACCGGCAGATCCGCCAGCGAGCCGAGGGCCAGGTGTTCAAGGAATTGTCGCGTGGTGACGTAGAGCGTGGGCCGCCCCGGCACCGGGCGATACCCCTGCGATTTTACCAGCTTGCGCGCCATGAGCGTCGTCACCAGGTTGCGGCTGGCGGCGCCGCGGATCTCGTCGATTTCGGGCAGGGTGATCGGCTGACGATAGGCGATGATGGCCAGGGTTTCCAGGGTGGACCGGGTCAACGATTCGCGTTTTTGTTCGCGGAAGAGGCTCTTGAGGTCCTCGCTGTAGCGATCGGAAGTGATAAACTGATAGCCGCCGGCGATTTCGCGCAGAAGGATCCCGCCGTCACGTTCGGCGTAATCGTCGGCCAGCCCGTCGACCAGGGACCTGGTATTGGAGCGGTCCACTTCGATTTTTTTGGCCAGCACGTTCAGACTCAAAGGCTCGCTGGCCAGGAACAGAACCGCCTCCAGCAGGCCCCGGTAGTAGGCCCGCTCTTCGTCGGACAATTCGCGGTGCTCGGGCAGGCCGGCGTCTTTCCCGGACGCGAGCGGCACCTCGACCACATCGTCATCGTCGGCCGCATCGGGCTCGTCTGGCAGGACCAGGTCCTCGTCCCCTGCGACATCCCCTTCGACGTCGCCTTCGACGTCCACGTCGGACACCCCGCGTACCTGGCCGGGCTCCGCGGCGCCGTCGGCGAGAGTTTCCTCTTCCGTGTCCAGCGCCCCTGGCTCCTGTATCGAATTTCCCATGCTCGGCCTCCGCGCACACCCGCCCGCGACACTCCGCGTGCGGCTCGAATTATGTCGCATTACGATTGTGGCGTACGACGAACGCGGGCGCAAGTACTATTTCTCGCCGGAGGGATCAGCGAACGACTTCGGATTTGCGGAAGATGACGATATCGCCGTATTTGATCTGCTGGCGAATGATGATATCGGATTGTTTGACGAGTTCCAGGATCGCCAGGAAGGTTACGACGATTTCGCCGCGACCCATCGATTCGAGATTTTCAAACAGGTCGTGAAAGGAAAAAGAAACGGCCGTTTTTAACAGACCGCGGATTTGATCGATTTTTTCTTCCACGCTATGGCGATCCAGATCGATTTCCATATCGACCGGACCGGCCGGCAGGCGCCCGCGCCGCTCCAGAATGACCCGGTAGGCGTGCACCATATCCGCCAGATCCAGATCCAGCCATTCGGCCTCCGACTCCACGTCCGCGGAGAGCCCCGTATCGCGGCGAAACATCCCGGCGGTGATGGTCTCGATCGATTTGAGTTTTTCCGCCGCCTGCTGGAACTTACGATACTCCAGCAACTGCTGCACGAGTTCCGGCGGCAGCCGCGGTTCGTCGTCCGGTTCCTCGAAACCGGGATCGGGTAAAAGCGCCCGGCTTTTGTAATACAGCAGGCGCGCGGCCATCACGGAAAACGAACTGGCCAGGTCGATCTGCAACTCGGCGCTGCTCATGAGAAAGGCCATGAAGTCCTCGGTGATGCGCAGGAGCGAGACGTCGAAAATATCGACGCGGTACGATTCGATCAACTGCCAGAGCAGACCCAGCGGGCCTTCTTCAATCTGGCCGTCTTCCCCCGGCCAGGAGACCACAAAACCAGGAAATTCGTTGGGTACGCGGGTTTCCACCGCCTCGTCCCCGGCGGCCGCGGACGGCGCGTCTTCCGTCTGATTATCAGGGTTCGAAGGATTCATCGGTCAGGAACGGAATTCCGGAAAATACGGGTGCGACCGAATCTGTTTTCCGGGCGAACGAATGACCACTCAACTCGACAGGGCTTTAGCGGCGGCCTGCTGGAGGCGCTCCGGCGGAAAGGGTTTTACCACGAAATCTTTGACGCCCATTTTGATGGCCCGGGCCAGCAAATCTTCCTGACCGAGGGCGGTTACCATGATGATCCGGGCGCGTTTATCCCCGCCCAGAATTTCGGAAGCGGCGTCCAGTCCGTCTTTTTCCCGCATGGTGATGTCCATCGTCACCAGATCCGGTTTGAGTTCTTTAAACTTCTGAACCGCCAGGACGCCGTTTTCAGCTTCGCCCACGATTTCATGGCCGGCCCCTTCCAGGGCCTCCCGGACCAGGGTCCGCATGAATTTAGCGTCATCAACAATCAGAATTCTGGCCACGCTCTACTCCGATTCCCGGCTTCCAGCATCAATATCGGCAGGAAGCCCGGATTTTCATACCATTTATTCTCATCCCGGTTGTCAAGCAGAGCGCGATCGCGCCCCCCGGCTTTGCCCGGCGACCCCAGGCGGACGCACTACTGTAAAGGGATTATGTTCGATTCGTTAAAATCTCAAAAAAACTGCTGGAGTACGCCCGCGATATCACCCAGCGGAACCACGAGGTCGACGCCCCCCTCTTCAATCGCCCGGCGATTCATCCCGAATACGACGCTGCTTTCTTCGTCCTGCGCCAGCGTCAATCCCCCGCGATCCCGCACGGCCTTCATTCCGGCCACCCCGTCGCGCCCCATCCCGGTCATCAGCACGGCGATCATTCGCTCCCCGAATAACTGGACCGCGCTCTGGATGGTGACATCAATTGATGGTTTATGTGAAAAAACCGCGGGGGCGTCGCTCAGGCGCAGGTGACACGCGCCGATCCCGCCGGAGAGTTCCACATGCCGATCCCCGGGTGCGATGAACACCGTTCCCGGCCGGAGTTCCGAGCCTTCCCCGGCCTCGGCCACTTCCAGCTGCGAAAGGCGATTGAGTCGTTCGGCGAATGCGGCCGTAAACAGGGGCGGCATGTGCTGCACGACCACGATGGGCACCGGGAAATCGCCCGGCAGATTCGTGAAGATGTTTTGCAAAGCCTGCGGTCCGCCGGTGGAACTGCCGATCACCACCAGGCGATACTGATCTTCGCGTTTGCGCCGCGGCTGCGCGACCGGTGTGCGCACGGGCTCGGGTCCGGCGACGGAGCGAGCTTCGCGGCGTTTTTTTTGTTCGCGCAGGGCGTACAGAATACCGCGCACTTTCTGGATCACGATGTCCTGCATGTGATCGAGTTTGATGCCGCTGGTGGGGGACGGTTTGGGAATAAAATCCACGGCGCCCAGCGACATGGCCTCCAGGGATTCGGCCGCGCCCTTCTGCGTCAGAACCGATAAAATGACGACGGTCGTTTTCAGGCCCCGGGCGCGAATTTCGCGTAAAGTGGAAATGCCGTCCATTTCAGGCATTTCGACGTCCATGATGACCAGATCGGGATTTTCGCGTTCGATCAGGACGAGCGCGTCGCGGCCGTTGGTCGCTTCCCCGCAGATTTCCGCGTCAGGAACGTACGCGAGCAGGTCGCGCACCACTTCGCGAACCAGGCGCGAATCATCCACCAGCAGGACCGTGGATTTCATCGCAGTTTTCGGATGACCTCGTAAAACGAACTGCGCGGGATCAGGAGAAAAAGGCGGCTGAGCAGATCGGTGCCTTCGCGGAAAAAATCGACGCTCACGTAGATGACTTTGTAATCGCTCTGGCCCTCCGCGGCTTCGTCCATCTTGCTGACGAGATTGTCCACCAGGCCTTCCACGAATTCGGGCACGGCGGATTTGATGACATGGCCGGTTTTATTGGCGAGTACGTTAAAGACTGACGACCCGACGATATTCGTCAGCTCGGCCAGGACCGAATTGCGGTCTTCGTCGTTGATGTACGTGGGATTCCAGTGTTCGCGCGGCAGGCCCATCAAATCACCGGAGGCGGAATAAGCGGTCGGCTGGTCGAACACCAGGAAAAGATACATTTTCAGCTCGCCCTTTTCGGTATCGAGCAGCAGATTGATGAGCTTCCCTTCTGGCACGAAACGTAATATACCCTGCTTGTCCACGATCTGCACTTCGGGCACGGAAACGTCCACGTCCGAACCGAGGAGTTGCGAAAGCACCATCCCGGCGTTCATCATGCCCGTGTTGATGATCGCGTTCAGGTTGCCGTAATCGGTTTCGGTGATATCGAAGGTTTCCTCGAATTCCGGTTCACCGGTACTGTCCGTCTCCAGGTCCATGGCCCGGGCGCGCCGCATGCGTTCATCCTTTTCGCGGCGCAAATCCCCGAGCGCCGCGGCGACGCGTTCATCGTCGATTTCATCGTGGCGCGGGCCCGGATCCGGTTCGGGAGGATCGAAGTCGAAGGGCACGGTCTCCACGGGCGGCGTAATCTCAACACTGCCGCGCCTGGACTCGTAGGCGACCGTGCTTACCGGACGCTCTTCGGCCACCGCCTGGCGCCCGGCCACGACGACCTCGCGGCGTTGTTCGATCATATGCCGCGACTGGAGTTCGATGACCTTCGCGTTGTACGCGCGCAGAGCGTGCACGGGGCCCTGCTCCATTCCCGTGAGGGCGTCCAGAGCGCGCAGCGAGGGATCCAGCGACACGGTCGTATAGGCGATTTCCATGAGGCCCTGAACGTCCAGCACCATGACGATGCGCCCGTCGCCCATGAGTGTCGCGCCGACCAGGCCACGCACCTGGCGAAAGTTTTGTTCCAGGGTTTTGATGACGATTTCCTGTTTGCCGATCATGCCATCGACGATAAAGCCGACTTTACGATTGCCCACCAGCGCGATCAGCACCGGAAACTCGGCTGCTTCGCCTTCGGCGGTCATACCCATGAGTTCGGCCAGGGAATACACCGGCAGGATTTCGCCGCGCAAATTGAAGATATCGCGGCGTTCGAGCGTCGTGATTTCATCGCGGGCGATCTTGATCGTCTCGACGACGTCCGAAAGCGGAAAGGCGTAAATCTCGTCCAGCACGCGCACCAGAATCGAAGAGATGATGGCGAGCGTCATCGGGAACGAAAGCAAAAAGGCGCAGCCCTGGCCGGGTTCGTTCTGAATCTGGATGGACCCGTTAAACTCGTGCACGGCCTTGCGCACCGCGCTCATGCCCACACCGCGACCGCTGATGTCCGTGACCTTTTCGGCGGTGGAAAAACCGGGCTGGAAGATGAGATTGTAAATTTCGTCGTCCGAAAGTAATTGATCGTCCGCGATCACACCGGATGCCCGGCCGCGGTTGAAGATGGCCTTTTTATCCAGACCGCGCCCGTCGTCGCGAATTTCAACGTAGACGTTATTGCCGCTCTGGTACGAGTTCAGCGTGAGTTTCCCGGCCGCCGGTTTTCCCGCCGCCTTGCGTATCTCCGGCGGTTCGATCCCGTGGTCCAGGGAATTGCGAATCAGGTGCATCAATGGTTCGCTGAGCGCGTCGATGATGTTTTTGTCCAGTTCGGTATCTTCCCCGGTTACGACCAGGTCTACTTCTTTGCCCAGCTCCAGAGCGATGTCCCGGATCGGTCGCGTAAAACGGTGGAAGACCAGACCGACCGGAATCATGCGCGTCTTCATGATCCCCGATTGCAGATCGCGCGCGATCCGCCCCGCCTGGTCGATCTTGGTTTTGAGTTCGGCCAGAATCTGATTTTCGCCCAGGAAGTTGTGCAGGTCTTCGTAAATTTTCTGGAGGCCCGAGTTCGTGATCACGAGTTCGCCCACGTTGTTGAGCAAGTAGTCGATTTTTTCGGAAGAGACCTTGATATTGCGCGTCTGCACCCGCGATTCATCGCCCCCGGCCAGGCCCTGGGATTTTCGCAAAGACGTCGCTTTATAATCGGACAGGCGAACATCGGTGATCATGTCCACCTGGCAGAGTCGTGCCAGCTCTTCGCGCTTGATATTGCCGAAAAATAAAAACGTGAGCGTGCCTACCGACACGCCCGATTCGAGCGCCTGTTCGTCGGGCAGAGCCTTGAAAATCGTACCCGCGCGGTTCAGGTGCTGAAACATCAACAGGAAGCGCATATTCTTCATGGGCGCGTCCGGATCGACCGTCACGCGCGCAAGGAAGACGGCGTTTTCGCCCGCGACACGTTCCAGCTCCCGTTCTTCGTCGGGCGAAAGGATCAATTCCGTGGTATTCCATTCCGGTTCGTCCGCGGTCTCCGCGTACGAGCTGGATTTCCCTGAGGCCGACGCCGATCCGCGCGCGGCGACATCAACGGGCGAAGCGGGTACCGAAGCTGTCGGAGCGCTTTCCGGTACCCGGGGTGCCGCCGGCGAGGTAACGGGCGGCGCGGCGGCGGATGAACTGAGCGGGCCGCTGGCCGGTGCCATGGGCGGGGCCGGTGGAGTGGCCGGACCCGATGCGGGGAATGCGGACGCGGGGGAAGCGGACGCGCGCATTTCTTTGAGGGCCTCAATCAGGTCTTCGAAGGTATCGGCCGGTTTTTCGCCCCGGGCGACGATGGAGCAGGCGTGTTTGATATTGTCCAGCGCCTGGAACAGAAGATTGATGAGGGCGGTGTTGACGTCGAGTTTGCCCTCGCGAATGCCCTGGAAGAGATCTTCCATGTGATGGGCCAGTTCCGAGAGTCGGTCCAGCCCGATAAACGCGGCGGAGGATTTCAACGTGTGCGCCACGCGAAAGATATCTTCGATTAAATCTTTCCGGGCGCCTTCGCGTTCCAGTCGCAGGAGGCAGCGGTCAAGGTCCTGGGTGTGCTCGGCGGCCTCTTCCAGAAAAAGTTCGGTGTAACGATCCAGATCAGCCATGGACATCCTGCCCGGCTTCCTGCTGGAGCAGAGCCGGCAGGTTCAGCACGAGAAAAAGATTTTTTTCGCTGCGCCCCACCCCGCCCACGAATTCGCTCGAAAGACTGCGCACTTCCTTCCACTCGAGCTCGCTCTCCAGAATGCTGGCCACTTCGATCACGCGGTCCACCAGGATTCCGAAAAATTTTCCCGTCTGCCGGCAGACGACGACGCGCGCGAGTTCGGTCAGTTCGGTGTATTCTTCGCCGAATTTTTTATTCAGATCGATGACGGGAATGATATTGCCGCGCAGATTGATGACTCCCAGAATTTCCTCTTCCACATTCGGCAGGCGGGTGATGACCGTGGGCCGGAGGATTTCGTGCGTCTCAAGAATATTGACCCCGTACATGCCGCCGGCCACGCCGAAGACCAGGTACTGCAGACGCGGCGCGGCCCCGTCTCCCGCCTCGTGCTTGCGGGCCAGGGCGGAACTGATCCTGGTGATGAGGTCCTTGTTCGCTTCAGCGAGATTCATAATTCCGAACGGGAGGAATCCGTGGCAACAGACGAACAGACGCGAGGAATTCCCGACCCGCGCCGTAGATTAATAATCGACCAATCCTGCCTCTGTCACGATTCGATTCAATCGTAAATCGTGCGCCTCAACCGGAAAAACCAGATCGCACAGGGCCCGCGGCAGCGCGCTCACCCGCCGGGCCCCGGCCAGACGCTCCCGCCAGCGGTCGTAAAACCCCCCGCCCCGGCCCAGGCGGGTTCCGTCCCCGCTGGCCGCCAGCGCCGGAATCAGCACGAAATCGGCCTCGTGCAGCGGCAGCCGCAGCGGCTCACCGGCGACCGGTTGCGCAAGACCGTAGGGCCCCGGCTCCAGCGGGACCAGCACCTGGCCGCCGCGCGCGTACAGCCGGAAATCCATCGCTCCCGGTGCGACCATGACAGGCAGGTACAGATCGCCAGGGAAATCGAAGAGGACGCTCCGATGATCCAGTTCATCGGCCAGCGGCACGCTGGCCAGCAGACGCCCACCGCTCTGGCGAGGAAACACCGCGCGCAGACCGTCCAGCAGGGCCGGCCCGGCTCCAGCCTGGCCCAGAAACTCGCTCCAGACCCGGCGCGCGTGACGGCGGGCGGCTGATTTATTTTCGAAAATGAAACTCAAAAGCGGGCGGAAGTTCTTGACTGAACGCCACGAAAGTCCTAACCTTTGATCCGGGACTGCGGTGTTCGAGAAAAGCAGTTTTTTGGCGCTACAAAACACTCTGGATGGGAATTCGTGTTCAGTCGCCTATGTCAGGCCCCGCTTGTACGGGGAAGACAGAAGCCCCTGGTAGTTTTCCCACTTATTTAATCTAGAGCCCAAAAAACTGTGGAGACGGCACATGTGGTTCCACCTTTTGTTCGGCGGTCGTCCCTGCGAGCCGGGGGTGCTTACGCGAATCAGGGCGATTCTTCATCGTATTCGGTGGCGGGCAGGTCGTCGTAGGTATCGCCGATCAGGCCTTCGTCCAGGAGGGTCACCAGATGCCTGGTGCGCCGGACGATTTCGTCGTCCGCAGTGCCGCCCGAACGTTGCGCCTGTAACAATTCGTCCGCCAGATTGATGGCCGTGAGCACGGCCAGGCGTGTGCGGCTCATATTACGCGTGGCCGCCGCCAGTTCACGCATGCGGTTGTCCACCATATTGGCCACTTCCGCGATATAGTCGGGCCCCGCGTCGCCGCGAATCGTATATCTGTCCCCCATAATTTCCACGGAGACCCGGTGTTGAACGCTGCTATCCTCGCGTGACATAATCGATACTCGCCACAGTTCTTTGATTTCTTCTCAAAACTGCCTGGGCTCCCCGATCGGAGCGAACACCGGGGAACACGTTGCAGCGGACCGCGATCCCATGTACGCGAAAAAACCGGAATCAGTCAGGTCCTGTTTCCGGTTCTCGCGCTGATTTCCTTTTTAAAGGCCATCGGCCGCCCGCCGGTGGGCGCCGAATCAGTCTTTGGTATCTTCTTCTACGATCAGGAAGTCTTCGTCATCGTCCACGTCAAATACGCCGAGGGCGTCGTCGTCGTCTTCCAGGATGATTTCTTCATCCGCTTTACTGGCCGCTGCCTGAGCGGGCGCGGCGGCGGCCACGGGAGCGACCGCCGGAGCCGGTTTCGGAGCGGCAAGGGGTTCCGGTTCTTCTTCGGTTAAAACGATATCATCATCGTCTTCGTCGAGGATGATGATTTCATCGTCTTCATCCCCCGCGTCGACCACCTGAGGTGCTCCGGCTGGTGCCGGTGTGGGAGCAGGCGCCGGTTTTTCTTCCGGAAGGTCCTCGTCGATGATGACCACGCTTTCGTCTTCGTCGAACGCGGCGGGGGCGGCAGCCGGCGCTGACGCGGCGGGAGCTGGCGCGGGGCGCTCTGGCTCATCGTCAAGACT
>CAZVZS010000070.1:0-3943 GCA_964631535.1 uncultured Leptospiraceae bacterium | reverse complement strand
GGCCACGGTCGCTGCGGCGATTGCCGCCGCCGCGGGGGCGGCAGCGGGAGCGGGGCGGGCTGCCGCGCCGGACCCTGGTCCACCCGCGGATTCCATGGATGCCAGGCGACCCAGCATGTGATTGATTTTCTTTTCCAGGACTTCTTCGCGTTCTTTGAGCTGGCCCAGTTCGGCGCTCTGTTCGGCAAGCTGGTTGCGCACCGCGGCGAATTCGCGTTCCTTCTGCTCCAGAGCGAGTTTCAGTTCATCATGCTCGGAACGAAGTTTTTCGTTTTCCGTTTCCAGCCGCGAATTTTCCGATCTCAGGTCACCAATTAATTCAAGCGCCCGTACGATGCGATCTTCCAATTCGTTTAACTGTTCGATCGTAATCATTATGACTCCTTCTTTCGACCGGAATGGCGCTACTGCGCCAGTTGTTTGATCGATCCCATTAAAATGGGTTTCGAGTGTGTTCGTCTAAATTGACGGCAAATATACCGAGAACAAGTAGTTTTTTTTGAGCGGACGGGAGCGCGGCGGAAAAAATGAAAACAACCGCGAACCAGCACCCCGGCCAGCCGACCGGGGCGGGAACGGGTGATTGAACGGCGGCTCTGAGGCCGGCTCTGGCGACGGTTTAACCGGCGGACTTTACGAGCGTGGCAAAGGCCTCAGGTTCGCTCAGCGCCAGCTCGGCCAGCATCTTCCGATTCAATAAAATTTCGGCCCGGCTCAAATTAAAAATAAAACGAGAATACGAGACCCCGTGCTCGCGCAGACCGGCATTAATCCGGGCCACCCAGAGGGCGCGGTACTGTCTTTTTTTCTGGCGACGTGAAGCAAACCCGTGCACCCCGGCCTTCATGACCGCCTGACGGGCGATCCGGAACAGGCGATGGCGCGCGCCACGGAAACCACTGGCGTTTTTTAGCACCTTTTTGCGTCGTTTTCGATGAATTGTGCCGCTGGTGGCTCTCATGATAAATCTCTCAAAAGATAGAAATAGGAAAAGTTCTTAACCGTACGGGAGAAGTTGCCGGACTTCCGCCAGATCAGACGGGCTGATGTAACCGCCGAGCCGCATATTCCGCTTGCGCTTCTTGCTTTTTTTGGTGAGAATGTGGTTCTTGTAGGCTTTTGCCCGCTTAACCTTCCCACTTTTGGTGACACGAAACCGTTTCGCGGCCGCCCGGTTAGTTTTTAATTTCGGCATAGGGAAGGTACACTCGGGTAAAAGGGGCCCCTGAGTCAAGTCCTTTTAAATCGCCACGGGCAGCCGATGAATCGCCCTGAAAAACGCTAATTCTCTGTGATTCCCGGGCCAACACCCGAACAGGCCGCTGAAAAAGTTGCCAGTTAAGCGCTACAGGATGAAGCGCGGAAAAAGTCCAAAAAGTCCAATTTGAAAGGACTTTTTCCGCAACCGGCTGATCGTAACCCGCGCGGTTCGCTTGCGGAAAAATGTTTATTCTTTTTCAGCCGGCACGGCTTCCGCGACCGGACGGGCCTGGGCCGCCGGACGTGACTCGAGGGCCGCGCGCGGTTCGGCCGGCGGACGTCCTTCCTGGGCCGCCGCTGGCTTCGGGGCGGTTACTTTTCGGCGAACCCCCGGTTTGGGGCCCATGACCATCACAATCTGGCGACCTTCCATTTTCGGCGGGTTTTCCACCACGCCAACGGAATCCACGTCTTTGGCGATTTTTTCCATCAGTCGCATCCCGAGTTCGGGGTGAGTGATTTCGCGCCCGCGAAAGCGCAGGGAAACTTTCACTTTATCGCCTTTTTCGAGGAATTGAATGGCATGATTCATCTTCATTTCGTAGTCATGCCCCCCGATTTTCGGGCGCAGCTTGATCTCTTTGACCTTAATGACATGCTGGTTCTTGGCCTGGTCGCGCTTCTTCTTTTGTTGCTCGAACTTCCATTTACCGAAATCGATGATTTTGCAGACCGGCAACTCCTGGTCCCCGGAAACTTCCACAAGGTCCAGGCCCTTTTCCGCCGCGAGCGCGAGGGCGTCCCGGGTATCCATTTCGCGAATGCCCTCCCCCTCAATCACGACTTTCACCCGCGGGGCGCGGATCTGCCGGTTGGTGCGGGGGTCTCTCTGCCGCGGTGCTTTTACAAACTTCTTCCTTCTTGCCAATTCAACCTCCGAAAAACGCTGACCGCCCGTGAAAATAAGAGCTACTCGAAAAAGGCGATCTTTTTTCTTTAAATAGGAAACTCAGCGCAAAAAACAAGCACTATTTGAAATCGCAAAATTCAGAGCCGGAACCGGTCCATTGGAAAGGCCCGTGCCAGCTCCCTGACACCACCCCGCACCTTCGCGATCGCGGCCTCATTTTCCAGGTTTTCCAGTAAATCCACGATCAAATGACCGAGCCGTCGAAATTCGTCCGGCCCGAAACCGCGGGTGGTCAGGGCCGGGGAGCCCAGACGCACGCCGCTGGTGATGGCCGGGGGATGCGGATCGAAGGGCACGGCGTTCATATTGGCGGTGATGCCCGCGTGGTGGAGGGAGTCGGCGGCGACTTTGCCGGTCAGGCCCCGCGAGCCCACGTCCAGCAGGACGATATGATTGTCCGTGCCCCCGCTCACGAGCCGAAACCCGCGCTCCAGCAGGGTTTCCGCCAGAGCCTTCGCGCCCGCTTTTACACGCACGATATAATCCTTAAAATCCGGACGCAGCGCCTCACCGAAGGCGACGGCCTTGGCCGCGATGACGTGCATGAGCGGTCCGCCCTGGATGCCGGGGAATACCCGGGAGTTCATGAGCCTGGCGTGTTCTTCGGTGTTGCTCATGATCACCCCGCCGCGCGGTCCGCGCAATGTCTTATGCGTGGTGGACGTGGTCACGTGGGCCACGCCGATCGAAGTGGGGTGTTCGCCAACGGCGATCAGGCCCGCGATATGGGCCACGTCGGCCATGAGCACGGCCCCGACCTCGTCGGCGATTTCGCGAAATTTCGCGAAATCAAGCACTCGCGGGTAGGCCGAAAAACCGGCGATGATCATCTTCGGTTTGTGCTCCCGCGCGAGCGTGGCCACTTCGTCGAAATCGATGCGGTGATCGTCGCGGCGGACCCCGTACGGTACGACATTATAAGTGCGGCCCGAAAAGTTCACCTTCGACCCATGGGTCAGGTGTCCGCCCATGGCCAGGTTGAGGCCCATGAACGTTTCGCCCGGTTGCAGAAAACCGAGAAACACGGCCGCGTTGGCCTGGGCCCCCGAGTGCGGTTGCACGTTCGCGTACGCGGCGCCAAAGAGTTTTTTTATCCGTTCGATGGCGAGCGTTTCGATCGTATCCGCGTTTTCACAGCCGTTATAATAACGTTTGCCCGGATACCCTTCCGCGTATTTGTTCGTGAGCGTGGAGCTGTACGCTTCCAGCACGGCCCGGCTGACGAAGTTCTCTGAGGCGATACATTCCAGATTGTTTTCCTGGCGTTCGTCTTCGGCGCGTAGCGCGGCGGCGACCTCCGGGTCCTGTGCGGCAATCCAATTTTTTCGTTCGGTGGCAGTGTTCATTGGCTGAACCTCGTGGTGATTCGTCATGGGCTCTTTTTCAGGGCCCCGGGCTTCGCGGGACATGGCCGCGCAGAATCCAATCCTCCGCGACATAAATCCGCGAGGCGAGATTTCTGGCCAGTTTAAATACGGCCGACCGGTCAACCCCGGACAGCGCCGAAAGGGTGACGTCCGCGTACGCGGCCACCGCCCCCACCAGTGCGCCGTGAAAGGCCCGCACGTCAAACTCCGCCGGCAGCCCGGCCAGGAAATCGTCATGCGCGCGGCCGGCCCGGTAGGCTGGCTCGCGCGGCGGGTGGCGCAGCAGGGTCTGGATGAGTCGCCCCGCCCCGGAGCCGATGAGCAGGGTCCCGTGGTGGACGACCACTCCGCGCTTGCGAAACTGCGCGTTGCCCGAAATCTTGCGCGGTTCGCCGTATTCGCCTGA
>CAZVZS010000069.1:13140-26414 GCA_964631535.1 uncultured Leptospiraceae bacterium | reverse complement strand
CACAGGGAGCACCATTCATTCAGCGAATTTCAGCGTTCCGGAACGTTCTGAAATCGGCAACGGAGAAATCACCGCTCCGTGGTCCCCGTGATCCCCGTGGTAAAAATTCTCTGAAATTGTTATCTATCGCTGAAGTACTGGCCCGAATAAAAAAAGCGCCGGTTTTCGTGCCGGCGCCCGCTCATTTCGCATGAATGCTCTTTCTTTTTTCTTAGACGAATAAATCCAGCACGAAGGTGATGGCCTTGCCGTACCAGGTGCCCGTGATCGTGGGCCTGGGATCCACCGGATTCATGTACAGGCTGTCCGCTCCCGCCGCCGCGTATTCGCTGATGCGACTCAAATTTTTGCCGTAGGTCGTGTTGATCGCCTGGATGAACTGATTCGTGGCGACCGCGTGGCCCGTGCTGGAGGGATGCACTCCGTCCAGGGAAAACCCCCCGCCGAGATAATCGGCCGTGATCCGCCGCGCGGACGCGGTTCCCGCGCTGTGTTTCAAAGTATAACCGTTGGCTTTCACGTCGTTAAAAAACGCGTTCGCGTCCCAGTGGGCCCAGCCATTGGCCGCGGCCTGGCGCGCGATTTCGTCGTTGATGCTGCGAACCTGGACGCGCATGGTATTGATTTCGCCGCCGTCCAGCACGTCCCCCGCGCCGGAAATATGCGAGTCCCAGAACGCGACGTAGCTCGCGTCGGGACGCCGCACCAGGTACGGAATCGAAGTCACATCCGGAACGTTCGCCACGGCCACGCCCTTGAGCGTGCCGGCGTCCATCCGCGCCTTGACGCGGCTGACCAGAGTCCGGTAACTATTATAGAAGGTATTGATCGGTGTGAGTTCGCCCGTATCACGGTGGAGGGCGGCGCCGAGCGCGTCGTTGTTGCCGATCCAGATCGTCATGAAGGTCGGATTGCGATTCAGTGCCTGGGTCAGTTGCGGAGCGCCGTTTTTGCCCAGCACGAGTTTGTGAAAGCCGCCCTCGGACCCGCCGGAGCTGAGCACAGTCTGCGCGTCTTCGCCGGTGATCGCGAAGTTGTTCAACCGGCCCTGGTTGTCATCGGTTTTGCGACAGCCCACCAGGCCGCAGTACCACTGGTACCAGCGAATATTACCCTTCCAGACGTCCTCCATGTTCACGAGATATCCCGGGAACTTCAGGAGCGGCATCTCGTAAGCGGTGTTCATCACTTTCGCCAGGCGCGCGCCGTACGCGTCACCCTGCCGGCTTTCATCCACCGATCCACCCTGGAAGCCGTGGGTGATCGAATCGCCCACGGAAACATAGCGCCCGAAAAAGGAAGTCACCGCGCCATTATCCGCTGGCGGAGCGGGCGGGCGGCGCGCGGCCAGTACTGGCGCGCTGATCAAAATTCCCCCGATCAGCGCGGCAATTTGCGAAAATTTGATTTTATTCACACAACCTCTTCCTGAATTCGCATTACACTTAGAGCGACAAACTCAAAGCAGTTTTGGGATGGGCTCTTATCGGCAATGTTTGGTAGCAATAAAAGTGCCTCTTTTTCGCGGATTCTATCAAGAAGCATGATTCTGGCGCGAAATAGCCGTTTTTCAGCGATTTTGGAAAGGGAATTGTGAGCCTTAAGACGTATAGCAGGCAAATGGAGCCCAGATGGCCTGAAAAACCGCGATTTACGAGTTAAAATGGCACTGTGCAGTGAAAATTCGAACCGAAAAGGAGCTTATTTAGAGAAGCGATTCGGACCAGGAACAATCAAAAGCACAAAAAATGTGCTATTTTAATTATTCTTCCAGATCTTTGAAGCCAGTTCCCTGGCGGTGAGCCCGCTTGGCTTTGGAGCGGAGCGACCGCAGGTGACGCTTGCGGGCCACGTTGATGCGAGTTTTGCGGGTGGATTTCAGTTTTTTCATGATCCTGGCCGGTTGGGTGAAGGAACTGACAGAATCAGGGGACGGGACCTGGCGTCAAGAATTATTAGGGTGCGCCGCCCTTAGCGATTGCCCTGTCCCTGTCCTGTATCGATTGACCCCGGTCGCTCCGGTTTTAAATCAGGAATTCCCATGGCCACTCTGATTTCGCGCAGCCTGTCCGGTCAGGCGAATCTTTCCATGTCCTTCACCCGCGTCGAAATCAGCCGCTCCGCACTTTTACATAACGTCGCCGAATTTCGCCGTTTGACGGGTGGGCCGTTCATGGCGGTCGTTAAATCGAACGCGTACGGCCACGGCCTGGCCGAAATCGTGGGCATCCTCAGCGGTCAGGTCGACTGGTTCGCAGTGAACGCGGTGACTGAGGCCATGGGCGTGCGCGAATACGATCAGACAACCCCGGTGCTCGTCATGGGCGAATCCACCGAACGCCAGCTCCGCGCGGTACAGGAAATCAACCGGGCCACCTTGCTCCAGGTCGCGCGGTACCGCGAGGGGGCCGGAGCTGCCGACGGCGCCTTTTCGCCGGAGGAACGGCGGCTCTTCCAGGAAAAAGCCAGGGCGGGCCGGGCGCTGCCCCTGATCACGGTCGTGGTCTCGCGCATCGAGACGATTCGCTTTTTGATCGCGGAGTGTCCGGACGTGCCGTTTCATCTGAAAGTCGACACCGGCATGTCACGCCTCGGCCTCGGCCCCGCGCGCATCGGGCCCGTGCTTGAATACCTTGGCGCCGCACGCGAAGCGAACTGGTGCGGGCTGATGACGCATTTCGCCAACGTGGAAGACGTAACCGATCAGGCGTATGCCCGTCGGCAACTGGCAGGGTTCGAACAGGTAAGCGCTCTGGCCGCGGCCGCCGCCGGTCCCCACCGTCCGCTGCTGCGCCACGCGGCCGCCAGCGCGCCCGCCCTGATCATGCCGGAGTCGCGCCTTGATCTGGTGCGCGTGGGCATCTCGCTCTACGGCTTCTGGCCCTCATCTGAAACCAGGTTGTCCGCGCATTCGCTGTTCATGGAACGTGGCGAACCCATGCCCGAATTAAAACCGGTGTTGCGCTGGGTCACGCGCGTCGTGCATCTGAACCCGGTTCCCGCCGGGCAGGACATCGGCTACGGCTGCACTCAGCGTGTAATGGTCGATACGCTCGTGGCGGTTTTACCCGTGGGGTACTTCGAAGGTTACGAACGCGGGCTTTCGAACCGGTCGCACGTGCTCATTCGCGGTCGCCAGGCCCGGTTGCTGGGGCGCGTGTGTATGAATATGATCATGGTCGATGTCAGCCATATTCCGGGGGTGGCCGTGGGGGACCAGGCCGTCCTGATCGGCGCGGACGGGTCGGAGCGCATCAGTGCCGAAGAACTGGCGGCCCTGACCGGTACCATCCAGTACGAGGTGGTGACGCGCATTCAGAAGGACCTGGATCGCGTTGTCGTGGACTGAGCCGGTTTTTGTGGGGCCCGGCCTCAGGTTTTTGGGGAAATGGTCGAAAGAGTTAGAGCGCGTCATAAAATGCGCCGGGCGATACCGGGGGTATCGCCAATTGTTTCCTGAGCTATGTCGCGATTCAAATCCGCACCCCGACTCTGGCCGGGCACCCTGCTCATCGCGCTCGCGGTCCTCGCCGCCTGCGCGGCCGGCGAATCGGTCAAACCGCCGCCGGTCTGTGACCTCACGGGGGGCGGGACGCGCTTCGTCTGTGAAGTCGCCGCCCTGGAAGCCCCGGAGGATTGTCGGCCGGAGGTCGTGGGCGACGCGACGCGCCTGCGATTCTTATTACAGATGACGGTCGTATCCCTGGAAATTCTGCATCTCGATCACGAACGCGGAGCAAGGGGGCCCTTCGCGTACAACGACACGGCCGCGGTCCTTACGGCGGTCGAAGTCAAACAATGCCGGGCCACCAGGTCGGACTGTACCTGCGCAATGGCCTACGCCCGCCCGCGCCTCGGCGATCTTTTTTACGACGCCGCGCGCTGCCTTAAACAGTCCGAGTTCGCCGACGATCCGCTGTACTTTCGCGGGCGGGGGTGCCGGTGAAGCGCGCGCGCGGCCTGGCCTTCTACGCGGCGGTGTTCGGCGTCCCGCTGGGGGCGTTCTGCGCGTTGCTCGCCCCGGGCACGCTGTGCGCGGGCGAATCCGGTCGCATCGTGCTCGTGTATCCCTTCGAAAACAACGGGCCCGCCGAATTTTCATATCTTTCGGCGGCGTTCACCGAGGCGGTGATCGCGGATCTGTACCGGGTACGCGGGGTGCAGGTGATTGCCACCGAAGATCGCCAGAAGGCGCGACGCGAACTCGCCTTCGCGCAGACCGGCCAGGCCGCGTCCATGCTGGAGCTGGGTCGCCTGCTGGGCGCGAATTTAATTTTTACCGGCAGTTACACCGTGGCGGGCGAACAGGTGCGTGTGATCGCGCGGCTCGTCAGTGTCCGGACCGGGCGCACGGAGTATTCGGGCAAGATCGACGGGACCCTGGATAAACTTTTCGATTTACAGGACCGGATCGTCGTCGCGCTGCTGAGCGAATCCGAAAAAATCAAACTGCCGCCGCCGCGCCCCGCGCCCGCCGCAGCGCCGGCGGTCGGGGACCTGGCGTCCCCGACAATTTCTCCTGAAAATGAAATTAATACTGTTTCGACGAAACCACCCCGACGGCCACCCGGTCCGGGATCGCCGCAGGCGCACGGACACAACCCGCCGGTCCGGCCCGCGCGGCCGGATGCGGTGGCCTACCGTTGGTACGCGAAAGGTCTGGAGGTGCAGTACACCGCGCCGGGCCTGGCGGTGGAGTACTTCGACCGCGCCCTCGAAATCCAGCCGGCCTACGTGGACGCGCTCGTGCAGGCCGGTTTCACGCTCGGCAACGAACTGCGACTCTACGACCAGGCCATGGAGTATCTGGACCGCGCGGAAGCGGCCTTTCCGCCGCGCGCGCGGCGCAGCGTCGAATACGCGCGGTATCTGCGCCTCTGCGGGGCGGTTTATCACGGCCGGCGCGAATTTCGTCGTGGCCTCGATTATTCCCTGCGCGCGCAGGGCCTCATGGAAGACCTGGACCTGGGCGCGACCGCCGATTACGCGTACGTGCTCAATAACATCGGTAACGCGTACTACCGCGAGGGGGTGCTCGGACGCGCGATCCATTTTTTCGCGCGTTCACGCGAAATTCAGGAAGCCGCCGGCCTCGGGCGCACGTACAAATACGCCATCTTGATGAACAATCTGGGCGCCGTGCACAACGCGCGCGGCAGCGCCCGGGAAGCTCTTTTCTTTTTCCGTCGCGCGCACTCCATCCTGGACGCCACCGGCCTGCTGGGTTCGACCTTCGGGGCGATGGTGCTGGAGAACATGGGGCGCCTGTACCGCGATCACGGCCAGGAACACGAGGCTCTGGCGTACTTCCGGGACGCGCGCCGTATTCGCTCAAAACTCAAAGGCGCCGGTTCGAGCGAAAGATAAGCTAGGGAGTCTCTTCCTCTGGAAGGGAGGAACGTTCCGGTGAGGTTTTTCCTGTGAAAATATCGTACCCTGAAAGTACTTCTCGTTTCGATCTGACGTTATACGCAATGTGGGGGGCATTCAGGACATGAAACATGCTTTCCGCTGTGGCCAAACACATTTGACCGCGCCTTCTGGAAATTCACTTGTGCTTTTTGGGGGATCGTGATGGTTACCGCCATGAAGAATAACGAAATCACGCTGTTCAGGGTCGCGTTTGTGTTAGCCGCAGCGTGGAACATCATCGGGGCCGGCTTCGGTTATTTCAATACGGACTACACCTTCTTCCATTTCTTTGGAAGAGAACTCACCGACCCATTGGTGCATGCCATCTACAAAGGAGCCTGGGGCACTACCCTTGTATACTTTTTCGGGTACCTGATCGTTGCCCACAATCCAGTGAAGCATTCTGGCCTGGTGATTGTGGGCGGAATCGGCAAGGTCGGGTTTGCGATCACGCTCTTACGACTTTATCTGAGTGGCCTGGCGGGACCGGTGGTATTTATTGTCATCGTCGGGGACTTCGTCTTTTCCGCCTTCTTCCTGTACTATTTCTACAGATTATTCCGGGCGGGGGAGGCCATCATCTAACAGGAAGCGCGGTCGGGTGTTGGTTATTACTACAACAGTAGGTGACTTCAAACGCGAATTTTTTAACCACCGGGACACGGGGGTCACAGGGAGCATCATCCAATCCAGCGAATTTCACCGTTCCGGAACGTTCTGGAATGGGGAACGGAGTATTCGGCCCCCGTGCTCCCCGTGGTAAGAATTCCGGGAAGTGTTATCTACCGTTGTAGTATTACCCTCATCGCAATGCGAAATTAACGGTTTGATTTAAGGCCGGCCTTCGATGGCCGACCGAACATGCCCGCATCACCGAAATAGCGGAAGCCAGCGCTCGCGCCTGTTCCAGGCTAAAAAACCGCCCGCGATTAGCAGAAAACATGCCATTGCGACAGGAGGGAAACCGATTCCATTTTGCAACACCAGCAAATAGGCCACAATGTTCACGATAATAGGGGCTAATACCGCCAGGCCCAGAACCGTGAAGCGATTCCACAAAACAAGCGCGGCACCGAGTACTTCGAAAACGCCCACCATCTGCCAGAAATACCCTGTTGAAAGCAACGCGCCCAAAAAAGCCCCGGCCTTGCAACTGAGCCGCTCTCAGGCCTCCGTGCCCCGCCCCGGTAAATTGTACCAGTCGATGCTCCGCGTCAGGAACATGACCAGGGCCAGAATCAGGAAGAGCGCGAGTGATCCAAGTAAAAGCGAATATTCTTCCATCTGGAGCAGGGTGAAAAGAAAACCGTACAGTAATACCAGCAAGAAGCCGAGCAGTAAGGCCCGCCCGCCCTGGCGCAGGACGCTCCAGCTATAGGCCGTGATCAGGCCGATGGTCGCCAACGATCCGCCCATGTACGCAAACAGAAACCCGATCTGTTCAGAAAGCGAAAGCAACAGCAGATAAAAGATCACGAGCGCGCTGCCCACGAGTAAGTACTGTACGGGATGGATGCGTAGATTCGCCAGCACTTCAAAGAGAAAAAACGCGAGGAAGGTCAGGCCGACGAACAACAGGCCGTACTTCACCGAACGCGTGGCCTGCTGGTAGATGTCCACGGGCAAAAACAGATTCACGCCGAAGGCGCTTGAAAAATCCTCCGCCGGGGAGGCGGCCCGGGCGACTTCCCCGCGTTCCGCCGTGGCCGCGGGCGGCGTGCCGATCAGGGCCGGGGAACCGGGCAGGCCGCGCACGTCCCATTTCGCTGAAAAACTATCGCTTTCAATTTCACGCGAAATCGGCAGATGCGCGCCGGTGAAACTCGGATCGCCCCAGTTGCCGCTCAGTTCCACGGTGGTCCGGCCCGATGGGCGGAAGTTCAGGCGTTCGATGCCCTGAAGTTTGAGGACCAGCTTGAAACTGCGCGCGGATCCCGGCAGAACCATGGCGATGCCGTCCGCGTCCGTGCCGCGGTCGGTGAAGGCGAGCGGTTTGCCGTCCACGACGAGGGACGTGACCTCGACCGCTTTTTTGTCACTGATCCGCAGCGACAGGATCGGATTTTGGACCCCGTAGACCGGCGGGAATTCGCCTTCCAGGACCAGATCGGCCGAATAGAACGGAATTCGATAAATGCCTTTGTTGCGGACCTCGGTCTGGAGTTGACCGCGAACCTGGACGCGCGTGGCCGTTACCATGGCCTGGCCGGGCCCCTTTTCCAGATACGGCCCGGCGATTGTCTGGGGGAGGCCCCAGACCGCGCCCAGTTGTGCCACG
Organism: uncultured Leptospiraceae bacterium; assembly: GCA_964631535.1. Classification (GTDB taxonomy): domain Bacteria; phylum Spirochaetota; class Leptospiria; order Leptospirales; family Leptonemataceae; genus CAZVZS01. The sequence goes on along the minus strand of CAZVZS010000069.1, from coordinate 18,724 downwards.
ACCGTGGCCCGCCGCTCCTGGCGTTCTTCAATCACGGATTCGACCATCGCCAGCGGAATGTAGAGACCGAAAGTCATGGCCAGAATCAGGAAAATTTTCGTCATGAGTATTTTCATACATCCGGGATCGTCGGGCAGGAGCGGGGTCTCAATCGCTTAATCTGGCGCGGGTGTGCCTGCCCGCGCACACGGGTGCGGGGTTGACAGGATCGGTCCCGGTGTGTTTCTTCAGTATTATGGCGAGAATTCCCACCCTGCTCTGGTTGTCATGGTTCACCGCCGGCGCGGACGCTCTCTTCGCTCAGGCGAGCGGCCCTTCCGCTCCATTGTTCGTGGCATCGGCCCTGATGCTGGGGTTGTTGTGCGCGCTCGGACTCTTTTTCGTGCTCGTGAATCGTATGTGGCGCCGGCGCGACCGTGTGGCGCGGGCCGAACCCTCCGGGCGGCCGACGGATGCAAGGCCGGCGAATCGCGCCGCGACCGCGCGCCTCGACCTGAGCCGCCGCGAGAGCGATGAACTGCTGGAAAACGCGCGCCTGCTCGCCCGTGATAATCCCGCGAAGACCGCGAACCTGCTGCGCTCCTGGTTAAAGAACGATTGATGGCAAAAAGGGGGCCCGCCGGCTTTCACTCTTATCGCTGGTGGTATTAGCGAAGTGGCGGACGATTCGTATCGTAGCTGATCCGCAGCGGGCCCAGGGCTTTTTCCAGCACCTCCAGGGTTCCCATCTCGGCCGGCCCGAGCCAGTAGGGATGCGTAAACCCGTCGCCCATCGACCGCGCGATCGTAACCAGCGCGGGCCGTGCGATTCGATTTCGAACCAGATGATCGAGCGCGCGCAGGGCCGCCTCGATCTCGGCCTGCTCGCTTTTATGAACCGGCACACCGACCACCGTGAACCCTTCGCGGAGCAGGGTGGTGAGTTGTTCTTCCGATTTCCCGTCCAGCACGCCGTACATCTCGAATAAATCGATTGGCGACAGGCCGCGCCTCCAGAGCGCGAAAAGAGCGCCGGGCACTTCGTTCCAGGCGCCCGCGGTCGTGGCCGCGATGGCGTTTTCGATCTGCCGCAGTTCGGCCTGGCGTTCCCGTGGATCGGCGGAAAAATCCAGGTTTTCGCGCGCGAAGAGACGGCGAATCGTCGTGACTTCTTCTTCGGTAAAACCGACCGCCAGGAGCCGGTCGACCGCGGGATTGCGCGTCGAAAAAAGATCCAGATCAATATCGAGCACGAGCGGCCCGGCCGGGTCGACCAGAAGGTTGCCGGCCTCCGCGGTGGACCATTCGTCAGCCCGTACATTCGGGTCGGCCGGGTCTTCAAGGCGCATGACCCGCAGAGTCAGCGGATCGAAATCCCGCAACTGGTCCGGGGCGACCCAGAAAACTGGCGTGAGTACATGATAATCGAGCCTGGAATCGGCCCGGAGCGAGCCGTCCGGCCCATTGCCGACGCGCAGCTTGTGTTCCCCGTCCGGGATCTGCGTGGCCCAGACCGGTCGGATCCAGAGAATCCGCCGGGTGATCCCGGTCCGTACCGCCGCCAGTTGAAAACTGGCGATATCCACGCTCGCCTGTAAATCGTCGTCCCGACGCGGCAGGCCGCGGGGGAAGGGACGGTGGGGCAGGGCCATGTCGGGATGCGCGTCCAGGTGTACGATCGTCAGACTGCCCGGCGGCAGGTTCCGGCCCAGGCGCAGCCAGTGTGGCAGGACCCCATGGTGCGACGCGGTCACCACCACCGGCAGGGGCCTGGCGGGCGTGCCGCCGGGGGGGGCCGCGAGGGCAAGGTTATGCGGGGCGTACCAGAGCAGGAGGGCGAGCGGGACACCGTTGGGACGCATGCGGACAGTTCGCGCGACCTGACGCGCGCGCGAAAGGATTTTTCAGCGCCGGCCGGGGACCCGCGACCGATTTCGTCGGGGACCGGTGTTTAATGCTTGTTATATAAAGCTTACTATTTTATATTCCAATCGACAATCGCTTCCAGAAAACGGGCGGCGCGGATCCCTATGGCGGTTTTAATATTATTCAATTTTTCCCTGCTGGTCGTAAGTATGTTTGGCATACGGGTTGTTGGCCCGGAAGCCCCGGCCCGGACAGCGCTGGGCGGCCTCATCGCCGTGGGTGTCGCGGGGAACCTTCTGCTGGGCGCGCGCGCCCATGGTGCCGCCGGGCCTGTGCTCTGGGTTCTGATCGGTCTGCTGGGTTTGATCGCCGCGGGCCTGCCGCTGGCGGGTTTGATGAAATTTGCGCGCCGTAGCAATTTGTCCGGACTGGAACGAAAATTCGCGAAGTTTGAATCGCGGCTTATTCTGCCGGGCGCTCTGCCGGGCCTGCTGCTGCTCGGTCTGGACACCGCCCTCACGCGCGCGCCGCTGGAGCTGGCCGCGCGCGGGCCGTTCTGGGCCTTGCTCTGCCTGCCGGGCATGATTGGGGCGATGGCTGTGAGCAAGCCGCTGTTCCTTCTGTTTCAATTGCGCGCCGATTCGCGCAATAAAGATCTGCTGTTTGAGGATCGTTTTTTCGATCTCGTGCGCGGCCTGGGCGCGCTCCGTGACGTGCTGGTGGACCGTAAGATTCACTCCGGCCGCGTCCTGATTCTGAATCCGGAAGAAAATTTAGCGATCGAGCGGACCTCGGCCCAGGTCGATTCGACCCCGGACAGGATGCCCGCCGGACATCTGGCGGGACTGCTGGAAAATTTCGCGGTCCAGGAACGACGTCTGTCGCTCATGAATTTCGCGCTCCTGCGTTATGAAAAAATGGAACTGGAGCGTGAAACGGGAGAAGCGCGCGCGAACCCCGGGCCCGCGGGCCTGCGCATTCGCGATCCGCTCCTGGTTCTGTATCATTATCTGGCCGCGCCCGAACTGGCGTTTCACCTGAGTGACGCGCTGGACGTCATCGAACGTGAGGAACTGGCGGAGTTGATGGACCACGGGCTGGTGGCCCGGCGCCCGGGAGCCGGTCTGGCCCTGACCGGGGCGGGCCTGGCGCGGGCCGGCGAACAGATCGGAGCGCTCAGCAGTCGCGGTGCCTGAGGCCCTGGCCGGCGCCGTCAGGGCTACAGGAGGTAGCCCCAATCGGCGAGCACCAGCGGAGCGGAGCCGATTGCGAGCGGTTTTCGGACATGTGCCGAAAACCGCGACAATCTCAAAACTGCATGGACGCAGTTTTGAGATGAACTCAGTTAACTTTTCGCCTGAGCGGGCGCGTTTTTATCTTTATAAGAAAATATCAACTGGAACCCTTCCAGGCCGCGCTCGTACTTACCCGTGCGCGGTTCGCCCCAGGTGGCTTTCCATTCATCAATGCGCAAATGGCTGTGTTCGGCGACCAGCGCGTGCAGGTGGTTGGAAAGGGCTTCCATTTTCGGTTGAAAGATTTGCATATCCCGTTCGAAATCGGGGGTGTAATATTTAATATCACTGAAGTTAAAGGTTTTGATAATCGAACCTTCGGCGGCGAAGGCCGGGACGGAGTCGTCATCTTCGAGGGTGAATCCGTGGGTTCGGGCCAGTTTGGCCAGTTCGGTCAGGAATTCATCCCGGCGGAACATCCGGTACAGTTCTTCGTAACAACGAATCCCTTTTTTAAGCTTGTAGGCTTCGTTCAAGTCCCCGCTGATCGTATTTTCAACGATCATATCGAGGATGGAGAGCAGGGCGCTGACCGTTCCGTCCGGCATTTCCTCAATAATCTTGAAAAACGGCCGGCCCTGAAGATCCAGGCAGAGTACGAATTTTTTCAGTTCTTCCGGTGTGTAATTTTCAAGATATTTGATGGTTTCGAGCGCCATGGTTTAGGTTGATTTTCTGGAGGATGGTAGAATACAAGGAATTTTTTCCGGAAGAATGGCGAAAATCAAAAAAGGCGCCCCGAACAGGTTGCGGTTTTTTCCGCGATACATCCTGTATCGTCTTGTTTTTAGCTTTTTTAGCACCCTGCTAAATCGCGGTAAAGCGGGGTTTGGGCTGTTTTCCGCATGACCAGGTCGCCGCGGGTCAAAAAATTGCCGGAAAAGTGGTCCGTCCAGTCCAATGAACATTGAAAACCGGGTTGTAAATCAATTTCTTGTGGTCGCCCTGGACGGTCGGCTGGACGCGCATAATTCGCCAGGGGTCCACGTGGAAATCGATCGTCTCCTCGGCACAGCCACCCAGCGCATCGTCATCCTGAACCTCGCGAATGTGGAATACCTGTCCAGTTCGGGCCTGCACGTGCTGGTGGCGGTGGCCCGGGATTTGAAAAAATCCAACCGCGATTTGCGCCTCTGTCGCCTGCCGGACGCGGTGACCCGCGTGCTGGAGCTGATGGAAATTACCGGGATGTTCGCCATTTACGAATCCGAGGAGGCGGCCCTGGCCGGGGGGGAAGGCTAAGAGCCGATGCCAAAACCTGTTTTGAGATGAACTCCAGGAGCCACGTCCGTAGCCCCCGTTCGAACCGGACATAATTCGCCGTTTCGCAGGGTGTGTTTGCCGGGAAAGGGTCAGGTAAAATCTTTCAGGCGCTCTTTCAGATATTCCGGCCCACGGCTGTGGTGGGCAAATGTTACTATAAAGATACAGTCATCTTCAAAAAAATAGAGGATGGAATACGGATATGGTCTGATTGAGAAAGAGCGAATGGCGCCGCGTTCGATTTTCCCGAGGCGTGGGAATTGCAGTAATCGATCGCGTGTCCGTTCAAAAGCTTCCAGAAACTGGATGGCGACTGTGGGGCCGCCGTGGTCGGTGTAGTAATCGAAGGCCTCAAGGAATTCGGCCCGGGCACCGTCAGTGATTCTGTAGCTTCGCATTCAATCGTTCGCGTGCTTCGGCAAGGACATTTTCGCCATCGTGGAGCACGGCACGGCCCGTGCGTATATCGGCCACCCGCCGTTCTGTTTCGTCCAGCCATGCCGCGCGCACTGCAGGCTCCATCAGGTCGATATCGGAAGCCAGCAGCCGGTCGATTAAAACCGCACGGTCTGTTCGCGGCAGTCTGAAAATCTCAGCTTCCAACTCTTCCACGGTCATGGCCATACCCTCAAACAGAGGACAAGCGTGACTCCCGTCCATCACAATTCAGCATCCCCGAATCGTGAACGAACACGGAATAGGGCTCGAAACGGACCGACCGGGGGCCGTAGACGAGCAGATTTTCCCTGGCCCCCGACCGCAAGTGTCCTGGTTTTCAGCATCTGCTAAAACACAAAAACCGCGGCGACTCCCCCCGGAATGACGGCGACAGAATAAAACCGGATGCCAGGCAGGTCGCCCCCGGTCCGCCCTGAACCGTACCGGGCGCGGTAGCGTCCGTAATCGTCGATGGACCTGGTCGGCTGGGTCATGATCTGGATTTCGCCGACCAGGAAATTCGAGGCGAAAGCCACCAGCCCGTCCGCTACCGGTCGTTTGTACCCGATGGTCGTGGCCATCCCGGCGGCGGCGGAAACAAAAAACGTCAGTCCGTGCGAAATCCACGAACGCCCGAAGGCCTCAGTTTCGGCGCTTTCGCGCAGGAAACTTTCGCCTGCTGCCAGGGCGCCTTCGCGGTCGGCCGGCGTGCCCGACGAAAGCGCCCGCAAATCGTCCGATGC
>CAZVZS010000069.1:0-13130 GCA_964631535.1 uncultured Leptospiraceae bacterium | reverse complement strand
GGAAAAGGCGTGAGCGCCAGCGCGGCGAAGCCGAGGAAGGATGACCAGCCGTTGATGATCGCGTCCTGTTTCCCGCGTCGAATGACTTCACCGCGGGCGTACGCCTGGTCGACCAGTCCGCTGAGAATAAACGCGTCGGTAGTGTCGTGCCGCGCGAGAGCCAGGCGGTCGAGTGTGTTCAAGCGCACATTGGCCGCGCCGGTGGCCGCGTAGAACGCGAGCATCCGTCGATCGACCCCGAGTTCATACCCGGCCACGGTCGGCAGGCGTAACGATTCCGGCTCCTTAGCAGTTCCGGCCGCGGCCGCGCTCGCCAGGGTGCTGGCCGCGTAAAATCCCAGGAAGCTCCCGTACCAGAGCCGCGCTTCGTCGCGTCCCGCATCGAAGCCGGCCAGAATTTCACGACCGCGTTCGTCCTGGAAAGCGGGGGGCTCCGCGGTCACGGGCGGTTCAACCGGGGCGGGCTCCGCGTAAAGCAAACCAGGCAGACCGAGCACGACGGCGAGGAACGCCGGGAGCAAAGGCGCGGGCCGGCGCGGGGACCGGTGAGTGGCTCTGTTTAAACCGATTGTTTTCATTGCACAAGACCGTTCCGAATTTCACTCGCGTCCCGGAAAACTTTAACGAACGGGCGCCCGGGCAGATCAGTGAACAGGGCCGTATACCGGGCCCTCTGTAGGGCGGCCGCGGCGGGCGGGTGTACGTCGCGAATCAAAATCGCCCGGACGCGGCCCGGGTTTTCGCGCGCGAGCGAGGCGTAGACCTCCGGGTCTTTTTCGCCTGAATCTCCAATAAATATAAACTGGCGCAACGGAAAGTCGCGTAAGATTTCCTGGATGACGCCGCGTTTGTACGGGAGCTGATCGGCTTTGACGAATTCGAAAAACGTGCTGTCCTTCAACCGAAACGGCCGCAGGTGGAACGAACCGAAGGGAAAGCCCGCCCGTGCGCGAAATTCACCGAGACCCGGGTAGAGCTGCCAGGGGCTTCCGGAGACGTAATGAAACACCGCCCCGCGCCGCTCGAGACGCCGGTAGAGCCGGGCCATCCCGTCCACCGCGCGGAATTCGCGTTCGAAGGTGCTGGCGATCAATTCTTTTTTATCGAGTACGTTCGATACCTTGATCGTGTCGTCAATGTCCGAAATCACCGACAGGCCCCGCTCACCGATCAGTTGCACCTGGCCCGCGAAGGGCCGGCCGACCGTCCCGGCGGAAAAGGCGCACAGACCGCGGCGCGCTTCGCGGCGAACACGCTGGATCAACGCGCCTGTAAGCGGGATGACCCCGCCGAAATGTCCGGCGGGATCCGAAGCCTCCAGCGTGAAAGGTTCCCCCGCGAGGCGAATCGTCAGGCGCTTGCCCCGTTCGTTGTCCACCAGAAAATACGCGGCGCGTTTCTGGAATATTTCCCTGGCCGCCGGTTTTTCGGGAATTTCGAGGGCTTCGCGCAGGGTCGCCAGCAGGGCGCGGCGTCTGGCGGAGTCCGTTTCAGGTTCGAAGATCCAGCCGCGCACGAGCAATTCCAGGGTACCCGACCGGTACCGGGCGTAACCCGGAAAAAACTGGACGTTTTCATCGGCTTCGATTGCGTCCGCGCGGGCCGGCCCGGAGAGCAGCAGGAATACGAGTAGCGCACAAACGGAACGCATGTGCGATTCGGCCGTATCCGGGCCAAAACCGGCCACTCATTTTTTTGTTCAAGTAATCCTCCTCAGGCGCTCAAAAAACGATTTGACACTGATTCACCACGGGCAGCAATTTTCAGGCTTGGAAAAATCTCCGCCTTCGCGATCCTTCTGGCGCCCGGTTTTGATTCTCGTTCTCGCTCTGGTCGCCTGTTCCGGCACCGGCACGGATTGTGTTCTCGCGGGCGATGCGTCCTGTAACCCGTTTCTCGGGGCGCTGCAATATACCGCCAGAACAGGTGGCACGAAGGTGCCGCGTTTCGTGTACGTGGCGAATTTGACGGCCGGGACGATTTCGCGTTACACGGTTTCCGCCCAGGGCCTCCTGACCTATCTGGGCGATACCGTAACCGGCGCCTCACCGCGCGGAATTACCGTAGACCCCGCCGGCAGTTATCTGTACGTGGGCAGTTCGACGACCCAGACGGTGTACGCCTACGCGATTCAAACGTCCGGAGATTTGAACTTTATCGGCAGCGTCGCGACCACCGGTGGTAACGGGCCGTGGGATCTGGTCGTTCACCCCAACGGCCTCTATTTATACGCATCCAATTCGGACGCGGGGACCGGCAACACCATTACCAGGTTTAACCTGTCGAACGGACTGCCGGTTTTTAATAGCCTGACCGCCTCAGGCGGTTTGCAGCCCGCCGGCATGGTGATCGATGCGACCGGCGGTTTCCTGTATTCGGCCATGATCAACGGGCCGACCGGGGTGGGTGTCTGGCAACTGTTCAGTGATGGTTCGCTCACGTATCAGTACTCGGTCTCAACTTGCGCGTCCACCAATGTGTACGAAATCGCCATGGACCCGGCGCGTCGGTTTATCTACGCGGGACTCGCGGCGGGGCCGCCAGGTTGCGTATACACACTGAGCGCGCCGGGCAATCTGAGCTCGGCCGGAAGTTTTTCGCATACTTCCGCGTTTGATTCGGGACTTGAGTTCAACACCGCGGGCGATAAAGTTTTTTTCACGGATAACTCCGGGACCCTGGTCACCTTCGTGGTCGATCCGTCCACCGGCCTGCCCGCGAGCAACGGCACCTCGTTCGCGACGGCGGGCACGAACGGAAGGTCCATCGCGGTAGATCCCACGGGTCGTTTTGTGTTCGTGCTGAACAACGCCGGTTCTCTGAGCGCGTACACCACGGATCCGACGACGGGTTTCATCCGCGCGCAGTACCAGCAGCTGACGGCGGGAAGCGGTTCGCGGGATCTGGTGATCGTTTCGCTCGCCGCGGATTGAGTTTTTACTGGCTCCTGGCCGGCCCGGAGTTCGGACCTGACGCTGACTGGCGGTCATTTTGTGGGCGCCCGTTCTGGAGGATACAACCCAATGCGAACAATTCAAACGATTTCGGGTTTCGCCGGTGTTCTGGCATCCGCCGCCCTGGTCGGTGCGACTCTGTCGCTGGCCTGCATGCGATCTTTTGGAGGAACGCCGGCCGATGAACGCCTGGAGCGAATGAGCCGTTCGCCCATGTTTCACGGGGGCGTATTCGCGAACAACCCCGTCGTGCCGGAGGTGAAGCCAGGTACGTACATGACGATTCTGCGGCGTCAGTTGTTCGGGGATGAGTTGCGCGTGCCCCCGGAGGGTACGATTCCGGTGGTGCAACCCGCGCCCGGCGCGTTTCAAAATCCGCCGGCGCCCGGTCTGCGCGCCATCTGGTTCGGCCACGCGAGCGTGCTGATCGAAATCGACGGGGTGCGCGTCTTCACGGACCCGGTGTTTTCAGAGCGCGTTTCGCCGTTTACGAGCGTGGGCCCGGAACGATTTTTCCAGCCGCCGGTCGCGCTGGCGGATCTGCCGCGCGTGGACGCGGTGGTCATTTCGCACGACCATTACGATCACCTCGACATGGAAACCGTCACCCATCTGGCACGCGGCGGGACGATCTTCTTCGTGCCGCTCGGGATCGGTGCCCATCTGGAACGCTGGGACATCAAACCCGAACAAATTGTGGAGCTGGACTGGTGGGAAAAGCGGACCATCGGCGCGGTTGAAATCACCTGCGCGCCCGCGGTGCATTATTCAGGACGGGGACTTTTGAATCGGAATTCGACGCTCTGGTCCGCCTGGGCGATCAAAGGTCCGCGTTTTAACTTTTTTCACAGCGGCGATTCGGGCTACTCCCCGCATTTCGCCGCAATTGGCAAACGTTTAGGACCGTTCGATCTGACTTCGATAAAAATCGGCGCGTACGACTGGACCTGGGAGGATATTCACATGAACCCGGAACAGGCGGTGCGCGCGCATGTCGATCTGGGCGGACGCCGCATGTTGCCCGTGCACTGGGCTACATTCAACCTGGCCATCCACGACTGGGACGAACCGATTCGTCGCGCGCGGACCGCGGCGCTGGCGGCGAAAGTCGAAATGGTGACACCCCGTCCGGGTGAAACCGTCGACGCGAAAGCGCCGTTTTTTAGCTCCGCCTGGTGGGAACGCGCGGGGAACTGATCCCCGCGCGAAGTTTTCGGTTGCCTTACGGGTACTGCACACCGGTCGAGAACGTGCCGCCATCGGCGGCGCACAGGGTCTCCGCGTTGCCCGAATATTTGTAGCTGACGGTCGTGCCCCCGCCGCCGGGTCCGCCGCTGGCGGTTTCCTTCGTAGCGAATTTACAGGTCCCCAGCAAGGACGTCGTCGTGCAGGCGGCGCTGGCCGTGAATACCGAGCCGCCCCCGTACGTGTTGGTACAGTACGTGGTAAGATCGGACGTGGATTTGCTGTTGTTGTAAATCGCTTCGCATAAGGCCCCGTTACCGGTGGCCTGGCAGGAACCGGTCGGCGTTGGCGTGCTGCTGGAATCCGATTTTTTTGTGGCCAGGTAGGCCAGCGCCAGGAGCGGGGTCTGGTCTTCTTCCTCCTGCTGCAATCCCAGCATCTGGCAGGAGGCCAGTCCGCAGAGGACCGATCCCAGTACGGGGACGATTCCGTATTTGTTTATTAAGTTTACCATTGGTTTTCTCCTTTTCCATTGCAACGGAACAGGAGCAACCTAACTCATCCAGGCGGACCGGGGTATCCGTGGAACTACGGCCGGGGAGGCCGAACCTCAGTAGCGATACGGAAAACAGTCGCAATTTTTTTTTGAGCGCGTCCCTAATTGTAGAACGTTCCCGGTTTTGGGACCGCCGCGGCAGACCCGCCAGTCAGGCCAGGTACTGACCGTACGCGGCCAGGGCGGCCGCGTTTTTTACACCCAGTTTGGACAGGATCCGGGCCCGGTGGCTTTCCACCGTGCGCACACTGAGGCCCAGGGATTCGGCGATTTCCCGGTTCATGTAACCGAGGGCGATGAGTTTGAGGACTTCTTTTTCACGCGCCGAAAGTGAGGCGATGCGCGCTGATACTTCATCCGGGACCGCGCGGTCGGGCACCTGGCGCGGGAATACCTTTTTGTCGTGCGCGAGAACGTCCACCAGGGCGGCCTTGAGCGCTTCAAGCGGGCTGTCTTTTAAAAGATAACCGTCCGCGCCCGCTTCCACGGCCCGCTCCAGGTACTGCCAGTCCCGGTGCATGGTGACGAGCACGATCTTGCGCGCGGGGTTCTCCGCCTTCCATTTCGCGAGCTGCGCCAGTGAATCGCCTTCCACCAGGGACAGATCGAGCAGAATCAAATCGATGCGCTGAAACTTCAATTTGCTGGCCGCGGTTTTGAGATCGGCCGCTTCCCCCTGGCATTCGAATCCATCGATCTCCTCGACCAGATGGCGCAAACTGGAGCGAATCAGGGGGTGATCGTCCACGATAAATACGTTCCAGGAATTCATATTGCGGTGTGTTTTTGCACAACCTGATCGAGCGCTACCTGCCCGGGACATTGGGGTCGGATTTCAGGGCCGGGTCAAGCTTTTTGGTTCCGAAAAACGCTATGAAGGGCCGCCCTGTCCGGAACAGTACGGCGTGGGCCCGTGGCGGATCCGACTCGTCGGCGTCATTATCGCGATGAACGCGATCAGCGCCTGCGCGCGACCTGAACTTCCACGGGTTCGGGCCGGGGTGCTGGATTTACGCGCATACGATTTCCCGGACGGCGCCCCGGTAGCGCTCACCGGCGACTGGCGGTTTACCTGGAATACCCTGGACTCCGGGTCCGCACGCGCGTCGCCAACTTCCGTTTTTTTTCCGGTACCTGGCATGTGGAACGATCGGCGCGCGGGCGATCGTACGCTCGGCGGTACGGGCCAGGCTGTGTACGAATGTACCGTACTGTTAAAAGAAGCCCGTCCCCTGGCCATCCGCACCGCGATCATGAATTCAGCGTTCACGCTGTACGTCGACGGGAAAGTCGCCGGCGGCGGCGGGCGACCGGGCCCGTCCCGGGAGTTCGAACTTCCAGACGTCCTGCCCCGGATCATTCCGGTTGCGCCCTCCGGTCCGGTGGTCCGGCTGGGGCTGGTCGTGTCGAACCATCACCACCACCTGGGCGGCATCTGGGATGAACTCCTGCTCGGGCCCGAGGAACAGGTTCGCGGCATCCAGACCGACAACGTCGCGTTCGAACTTTTTTTATGCGGGGCCCTGCTCATTTTCGGTCTGTACCACGTCCAGGTATTTTTTCTGCGGCGCGAAGAACTGTTATTTCTGCTGTTCGGCGTGCTCTGTCTGATCGTTTCCGTGCGAACGCTCTTAACCGGCGAAGGTTATTTGTTTCGCCTGGTACCGGCCCCCTGGGATTGGATCCGGCGGGCGGAGTACCTTTCGGTGATCACGGGTACCGGGGTCGCGCACGCGTACTTCCGAAAATTTTTTCCCGACGAGTATAACCGCGGGGTGTTTCTGCTGTTCAGCGCGATCTTCACCGGTTTGATCGGCACGGTTCTGTTCACCGATCCCGGCGTGTTCACCTCCCATCTGGTCGTGCACATGATCATCATGGCGATTGTCACGATCTATCTGTTCCTGGCGGTCCTGCGCGCCGTTTTGAACGGACGACCGGGAGCGATGGTCGTGCTCGTCGGCGTGACGCTCTTCGACGGATTCGTGGCGCACGATTTATTATATTCGCTCAATTTTTTTCGTTCGCGGTTTCTCGCGCCGGTCGGCATGTTCCTGTTAATCTGCAGCCAGGCCTTTCTCCTGGCGCGTACGTACGCCGACTCGTTTCGCAGGCAGGCGGAACTCACGCGGCGCCTTGAGTTTTTGCTCGTCATGACCCGGGACCTGGCCGCGTTGCCTGACCCGGTGGCCCTGCTGCGCGAAGCGGCGCTGCGCATCCAGAAAATTCTCCAGGCCAGAGGACCGGTCGTCGGTTCGCTCGTGTACGGCGAGAGCCTGCGCTGGACCGCCGACCCGGACGGACGGGAAAGCGTGGAACACGCGCCGTTCACCACGCCTGGCGCGGAGGGTCCCGCCCCGCCTGGCGCTCTGAAAATTCCGGTGGAACTGGGCGGGACGCTGCTGGCCGTGCTGGAAATTTACGGAGTCGCGCGGGAAAAAGCGGCCGGGGAGGCGGAATTTATCATGGGGGCCAGTTCTTCGCTCGCGCTCGCGCTCGACAATCAGCGTCGCGGCGAACGCGAGAAGCTGGCGCTGGTCGGTCAGTTCGCCTCTGAAATCGTCCACGATATCAATCACCACTGCCAGGTCATCGACCAGCGCATCCGGATGAACCGCCGGGGCGACGTTCCGATCGAGTCGACTTTGCGCGGACTCCAGGAAGATGCCGGGTTTTTGCGAAATATGGCGCTCGACATTCTCGACTTCGCGGGCGCGCCGGTGCTCAACCGCCAGGGGATTTCACTCCACGAGTTCTGCGAATCCCTGCGCGAGGTCCTGGAGGCCATGATGCGTGAATACGGTGTGCGTCTTGATCTCGCCGTTGCCGGTGAAGAGCGGGTCTGGATCGACGCGGGGCGACTGCGACGGGTCGCGTACAATCTGGCCCTGAACGCCGCCCAGGTCATGGGCCCCGGCGGAAGCTTCGGCCTGCGTGCGGCGGTCGAGGACGGACTCGTGTACCTGGTGTTTCAGGACAATGGGCCGGGTATGGATAAAGCCGCGCGTGACTGGTTGTTTCGCGGGCTGGCAACAGGCAACGCGCCTTCCAGTGGAAGCGGGCGCGGCATTGGACTGGCCGTGGTGCGACGAATCGTTCAGGCGCACGAAGGTGAAATTGGCGTGGATTCGCGGCCGGGGCAGGGCACGCGCATCACCGTGATTCTGCCGGCGGGCGCTCCGGGTTGATCCGGTTTCAGGGGGCCGGTTCCGGCCCGGGGCGGTGGCGGATCGAAAGGAAAAAGAAGTATCCGACGATCACGATCGTCGCCAGAGGCGAAAACCATTCGGGGACATGCACCCCGAACGCGTCCGATAACATGATAATGCTCAGGACCAGCACTGAATACATGGCGCCGTTTTTTAAATAGATGTATTTTTTAATGCGGTCGATATTCCCCACCGTCATCTGACGCACGACGATCGCGCCGATCCCGTTGCCGAGCAGAATCAGCGGCACCGAAAGCGTAAACGCGAACGCCCCCAGCACGCCGTCGATCGAGAAGGTGGTATCGATCACTTCCAGATACAAAATTTTGGAAAGATCCGACCTGGTCGTTTCAAGTAGAGATCGTTCGCTTTCTTCCGCGTTCTGTTTGAACCCGTGTGTAATAAAAAAAACGCTCGATCCAATTACGGCACCGAAGGCCATCATCGGATTCCGTTGCAGCGCGAACCAGACGATCAGGGAAAGGAGGAGGGACACGACCGCGTAAAACCAGACGCCGCGCCGCAGGAAAAATTGCTCGCCGAACAGGCCGAAACTCTTCGGTTCCAGGAACAACCAGTGAAAAAATAAAAATAGCAGAAACACGCCGCCGCCGGCCAGGAGAATGGGCGCGGATTTCGCCACCGCCTCGATCACCGCCGGATCGGATGAAAACGTGGCCAGAAACGATTCCACGAAGCCCAGTCCTGGCGTGAACGCGTAGACGATGGTCCAGGGGAGCAGCCCGCGCACGAAAAAGACGGCAATTAAAATACCGTAGAGTAAAAACCAGCGCCGGGCCTTCGCGCTCATCGTGGAAAGCACTTCCGCGTTGATGACGGCGTTGTCAATGGAGCTGACGGTTTCGAACAGGGTCAGGCCGACGACGATAAATACGATTGAAAACCAGTCCATGTGTGACCCCGGGAAAGATATTATAGTAGATTTTTATCGAATCAAGCCGGCTAAGCGGAAATTAAACCTTACAAATTTCGCAAAAGACACCGGCCGGTTATTGTTTGCGCGCGTACCGCGTCCGGTAACGCCGGTCCACGATGGCCTGCCCGCCTTCAACGACGTCGAATTCGATTCCGTCCTTGCGCCTGGTGCCGGTGATGGTGATCCGATCGCCGACCTGTTTAAAATCGCCCGCGTCCAGGATATCCGAACCGGGCAGCACGAAATGAACCCGACCATCCGTGGAGAAACTGAATTCACCGGGCTGACCACAACCCTCGCAACCGGTCTCTGATTTCTGGCCCGTGGGTGAACCCACATACACACGGCCGGCCACCTGACCGGGAACCGGGGCGGCCGGAGGAGGCATTTCGACGGTCGTCGCGCAGGATGCAAGAAACCAGCCGAACAGGGTGCAGATCCAGGGCGCGGCCATTTGCGATGACTCTGTCAGGATGGCGGGCGGGACCGCAAGCGAAAAAGCGTTCTCCGTACCCGTACTGAGAAATTCAGGTAACTCCCCGAATTTTCCGGGCTCCTGAATTCCCGCATACTGCCTGGTCCATGCGCGGAATCAGAAAACTTCACCCCCGGTCTATCGGCACCACGATGACCCGGAACACCGCAAGCTGGAGGCAAATGTTATGATCCAGAAAGCCGCGTCCCGTTTGATCGAAAAAAAACACTCCACGGTCGTTCGATCGACCGTCCTGAACGAAAAGGACAGGAAGAAGCTGGAGGCGCTGGTTTACGCGGCCGCCCGGCATTATGACCTGGCGGACCTGGGGCACGTGATGTATACCTGCCTGCATGAATTTCTCGCCAACGGCGTGAAGGCCAACATTAAACGGGTCCTGTTTCAGAAGGCGAACCTTGATATCAACAGGGAGGCGGATTACGAAATGGGTATGCGGACGTTCCGCGACGCGCTTTCTCCGGTAGGAATCAAGGAGAACCTGGCCCTGCTCGGTAAGGCCGGGTATTTCGTCGCTCTGCGTCTGGACCACACGCCCGAACGGATTGAGTTCAATGTGTTCAACAACGCGCCGCTGACGGTTCCGGAGGAGCGACGCATCCGTGAGAAGTTCGCCATTCTGATGAAATTAGAAAAAGTAGAGGAATTTTTTATGACCCACATAGATCATACCGAGGGAGCGGGGCTGGGCATCGCAATGGTCATTTCGATCCTCCGCAATCTGGAAATCAACCCGGGAACCCTGCGGATCTTTCGAACCGAAGCGGGCACGAATGTCAGACTGGTCTTTCCCCTCAACAATTCCTACGTGGACCCGCGCGTAGCCTACGAAAAACGGCGCCAGGTCGTCCTGAGCGTTTAATACTACCCCGCTAAATGAACTCAAACGCGAATTTTTCAACCACGGGGAGCACGGGGGACACGGGGAGCACTTATCATTTAGCGAATTTCAGCGTTCCGGATGCACTCTCCGTGCTCCCCGTGCTCCCCGTGTCCCCGTGGTAAGAAATTGGGCCTCGCACGGCGTCCGGACCGCCCGAATTTCGTCGCTCTGCGGCAACGCGCGGTCCAAATTTTCTTCCTGTTGCAATTAAAAAGACTCGTAAGGGAAGGCCCGCGGCGGTTCACTGGCCGGGCGTAAAGCCGCAGCAGGAACAATCGCGCTGCCGGCTTCCGCGCGTTTTTCTGGCTGGAGGAAAGGGCCTTTCGCATGCTACCGGTTTCATTCGAATACGCGGCGTTTCTGGTCGCGCTGGTGCTGGTGTACTGGCGCCTCTCGCTGAAGTTTCAGAACCTCCTGCTCCTGTTCGCTTCCTTCGCTTTTTTTTATCTCTGGGACTGGCGCAGCCTGCTGGTGGTCGTCGTCTCCGGCACGGCCGAGTGGGGCCTGGGGCTCGCTCTGGCGCGTCCCGCCGTCGCGTCCCGTCGCCCCAGGAAACTGGCGCTCTTATGGGTGAGCGTCGTGCTGAACGTCCTGACGCTGTGCGTTCTGAAATACTTTAATTTTTTTATTGAATCGGCGGAGCCGCTCTTGCGCCTCCTGAGTCCGGACAGCGGCGGCCCCGGTGTCGGCTGGATCGTGCCGATCGGCATTTCGTTCTGGACCCTCCAGAAGATGTCGCACACGTTCGATGTGTATTTCGGCGCGCGCGAACCCTGCGCGAGCTGGACGCGATTTTTAATTTTCGTCAGTTTTTTCCCGACCGCGCTTTCCGGGCCGATTGAAAAATCGCGCAGTTTCCTGCCGCAACTCGAAACGCGACGTGTCTGGAAACGTGAAACCCTGGACCGCGGCGCCTGGCTTCTGGGTCTGGGCCTTTTCAAAAAAGTATTCCTGGCGGAGGCCTGCCATCTGATCGGCGAGGAAATCGAGGCGCTCCAGCCCGCCGGGGCCCTGGTCTGGGTCCAGGTCTGGTTTTACGCGATCGAACTCTACAGCGATTTTTCGGGTTATTCGGATATGGCGCGAGGCAGCGCGCTTTTGCTCGGGCTGGAGATCTCCCAGAACTTTTTCGCGCCGTATTTTACCGGGAACCTTTCCGAATACTGGCAGAACTGGCACGCGTCGCTCTACGCCTGGTTGAACGCGTACGTGTTTACGCCCGCGAACATGACGTTTCGCCGGCTGGGGATGGGGGGACTTCTGCTGGCCATCTGGATTACGTTTATCCTCAGCGGGCTCTGGCACGGCTTCGGCTGGACCTACCTGGCCTGGGGCGCGGTGCACGGAGCGGGCATGAGCGTGTATTCGCTCACGCAGGGCCCGCGCAAAAAGATCAAAAAACGATTCGGCCAGCCGCTGTGGTTGCGCGCGGGCGCGATTTTCCTGACCTTCAACTGGGTGTGCCTGGGGTATCTTTTTTTCAACGCGGCCAGTATGGACCACGCCTGGACCGCGCTGGGCAACCTGTTCGCCGGGCCGTTTTCGCACCCGGAGCTGCCCGGTTACGCCGGCAGTCTCGCGTTTTTCGCCGCGATCGCGTTTTTTTTGCAGTGGATGGAACGCGATCAAAACAACGTTTTCTGGATTTTTTCGCTTTCCACGGCGCGAAGAACGATTGTCTATTTTATTATGTACTTATTTATCATGCGATTTCACGCGCAGTCGGTGCGATTTATTTATACCCAATTTTGAGGCGGGCATTTGAGAACCTGGAAAGCATTGTGGCTGACTCTCCTCCTTAATAGTGGACTGAGCGCCCTCGTTTTTTTCGCGGCGAAAATCGCCATCGCCGATTCGTCCTTCGATGTGGTTCTGCTGGGCGATTCGGAAACAGCGAATTTCAGACTGCCGCCGGGACATCGTTTGCATGAGGCCATCGAACGCGATGACCCCGGCGCGCGGGTCTGGAATTTCGCCAGGCCCGGTTCCTTCACGGGCGACTATTACCTTCTGTTACAGAAGGCCCTGTTTCTGGGAATCAAACCGGAGCGGGTGGTGGCTCTGTACTCGCCGGGCAAGTTCCATTACCGCGCCGGCATTCCGGGTGCCAGGGTTTTAAAGCCGCCGCTGCGTTTTTATTATGAAGACGCCAATTTGAAGTGGTTGCCCCTGAACGCCGAAGGATTCGCGTACTGGCGGACGCTTGCGCCGGATGACAAAAAAGAGGCGATCATCCAGAAGCCGGTTCTGTTGACCACCGGGTATTATGAAATCCTGTCCGAAATCTGGGAACGCCAGTTCGTCTGGCCGTACAGCCGGCGAAAAATGGAAAAGATTGGACCGGAGCGGGCGGCGTACCGCGAACGCAACGCGCGGGCCGGCTCCAGGGACTGGGAAAGCGCTTTCATGGCGGTTCGGGACGAGGACTTTGAAAATTTTATCCAGGCCCGGGACTTCGAACTCCTGATCGCGAACCTGAACGAGCGCGGAATTCCGCTGCTGGTCGTTCTGTTCCCCACCGGAAACCCGGAACTGCTGGAGAAATACGTTTCGCAAGAAGCAAAGAACAATCTCGAATACGCGCATTTACAAATGGTCCGCTGGCTCGGGCGCCGCGGGGTCACGACCATCGATCTGGGGGGGCCGGGTGAAGCGGTCCATTTCCCCCCTTCCGCCTGGGACGATCTGCACCACCTCAAGGACCCGGCCGCAATAGCGTATGTGGCCCGCCGAATCGCCCGCGCGGTGACGAACAGGCAGGGCGGGAAAGAAGGGCCAGGATGAATATAACGTCATGGTTTTACGATGCGGCCGCGAATCGCCCCGACCACCCGGCCATTGACGGGCAGACCGGGCCGGTGTCCTACGCGCGCATGCTCGCGCTCGTGAACGGCCTGCGGCTCGCCCTGGCCT
>CAZVZS010000068.1:23188-27135 GCA_964631535.1 uncultured Leptospiraceae bacterium | reverse complement strand
AAATCCGGTGCCACTGAGGAATGACGAAAACCGCCTTGAAAGGCGGTTTTCCTTGAGCACAGAAATATCCGCTGTCGCAGCGGCGAACTAAATTCGCCGCTGCTCGCAAAACCGGTGTTTCACGCTGTTTCACGAAACACCGGTTCTGGCGCACCATCCTGTAGCGCTTAACAGGCTACTTTTTCAGCAGCCTGCTAATGTTTTTCCCGTGCCGGTCGACGCTGGTACTGATGGAAACTCCCCGCTCCCGGACCACCACCCTCCCCGGACTTTCTCTCGCCGCCGGGATAAACGCGGATATCGCCATCTTCGAACCATTTGCCGAGACTTTTCTCTGCCCCGGCTGCGAGCGACCGCTCTCCCTGTACGTGCAACCGCTCCACCTGACCGAACGCATCAACTGCCCGCGCTGCGGCCGTCCGCTCTCGGCTCAGATTCGTCGCGCGATTTTTAATCGCAGGCAAGGCTGAGCCCGATTAACAGGATGCTGAAAAAGCAGCCTGTTATGCACTACCTGTAAAAAATCGAATTTCCGGGCTGGATTCCCGGGGTAGCGCGACCCGAAATTTAATACAAACGGCATATTTCAGAGAAATACTTACCACGGGGGTCACGGGGGCCACGGAGGGTGAATGCTCCGTTTCGAATTACAGAACGTTCCGGAACGCTGAAATTTGCTGAATGATTGGTGTCTTTTGACCCCCGTGTCCCTGTGGTAAAAAAATTCGTCTCCGCGCGTGAAACTCCCCGCCTTATTCAAACTGAGCGATTTTGAAAGCGCTCGCGTCCTCTACGTCGCCGGTATATTTTTTTTAATTATGTTCGGCGGCGCGTTCGGCCGCATCGGCCGCGATGCCCTCTTCATCGAACACATCGGCACGAGCGGACTGTCGATCATCTACATCTGCAACGCCATTCTGATCATGGCCGTCTCGGCGCTTTACGCGCGGGTGTACGATCGGATTTCGCGTATTTCGTTTCTGGCCATGGTTCTGGCGGGGTCGGCCGCGGTGGTGCTGGCCCTGCGCCTGGCCTTACAACTGGATCTGGATCTTCTATACTACGCCCTGTACATCGTCAGCGAAACCATCATCCTCCTGGTTCCGATGCATTTCTGGACCTTCGCCAACGAAGTCTTCGACCCGCGTCAGGGCAAACGGATATTTCCGCTGATCGGGGCCGCGGGTCTCGCGGGGACGATCGCCGGCGGACTGCTCACCGGTCTGTTTTCACAGCGATTTGAAACGGCGAATCTGCTGGTCGTCTGGGCGACGCTGAGCGCGGCGACCGTGCCCGTCGCGTACCGGTTTCGGCGCGTCTTCGGTCGGATTTCCGCGTTCGGTAAAGGCCGCGCGGACGAAGGTTCGCTCCGGGAAAATTTTTCGGCGCTCTGGGAACTGCCGCTTGTACGCACGCTCACCTGGATGGCCGTGCCCATGTGGTTGACGGTGTACATCATCGATTATCAATTTTTCCTGGCGCTGGAGGAAAGTTTTCATTCTCCGGCGGCGATGAGTGCCGCGCTCGGGATGGTGCAGGGTCTGACTTCGTTCACGGGCCTCGTGTTCCAGGTCTTCCTGACCGCGCGACTCATTAAATTCCTGGGGGTCGGGCGGGCCGCCATGGTTTTCCCATTCGCGATGTCCTTCGGTTCGCTCGGCCTGATTCTGCGCACGGTATTACCGGTCGGCACGGGAGCCGGCCCGTTCTATTCGCGATTCGCGCCCGCGGTGTTCGCGCGTATGTGCGATGAATCAGTCGTCAACTCCGTGGGCGAATCCGCCAGCCAGTTGCTCTACAATTCGATCGCCGAGGAATGGCGCGGCCACGCGCGCGCGTTCATCACGGGCGTGATGGAACCCGGTTGCGTGGCGCTGGCCGGCCTCTTCCTGCTCGCTTATGACGCCCTGGGTCTGCCGGCCTCGTATCTCGGTTTTGTATCGCTGGGAACCGGCGCGGTCTGGGTCTTCATCGGCCTGCGCCTGCGCGGCGATTATATGAACGCGCTCGTGAACAATCTAAGTTCGCACGACATCGACGCGCGTAACACGGCCCTGGTGGAACTGGGCGACCGAAAGGACCCGGGCGCGCGAACGCGCCTGCTGTCTTCTTTAAATTCGAACGAAGAACAGGTCGCCCTGCTGGCGGTGGAATTGCTCGCCAGCGCCGGGGAGCCGGCCGCGAACCGCGCGCTGGCCACGGCTCTGCCCGGCGTTCCGCTGCCCATCGTTCGCGTGGCCATTCTAAAAACCCTGGCCGCGCACCAGGCGACCTTCGCGTACGAACTGGCGCTCGACCAGCTTGCGAACCCGGACCCGGCGATTCGCGCGGCGGCGGTGCGTACGGCCGGGCTTCTCGGCGGAAATCGCGCCCTGCCCGCCCTGGCGTCCTTTCTGGACGATCCCGATCCCGATGTGCGCGCGGAAGCCTTGATCGTGAACCTGCGTGAACGCAACCGGCTCGACGGGCGCAACCGGGCGGTCCGGGACCTGCGCCGCCTGCTGCACTCCCCCGCCGCCGGGCAGCGCTTGCGCGCCGCCTACATCATTCGCGAATCCAGAAAAAAACAACTTCTGGGCGAATTGCTCACGCTCGCGCGCGGGCGGAGCGCGGCCATCCGCCGCGAGGTGCTGCGCGCGCTGGGCGCCGTGGGCGACGCCGAAGCCCTTCCGTTTCTCTGCGACTTTCTGGATGACGAAATCATGATGTACCATGCCATGGAAGCCATCGAGCTGGTTGGCCGGCGCCACTCCACGGAGTTGATTCGCCTTGCCGGGACCGAAACGCGCGAACAACGCAAAAAATGCCTGATCGAATGCCTGGGCAAAATTGGCGATCCGCGCGCGATTCCGGCCCTGGCCGACATGCTGGCGAACCAATCGATCGACATCGAAAACGCCACGCTGCACAGCATGACTCAAATTCGCACTAAACTTACTTCACTTAGTAAAGGCGAAATTAAAACGAGGACGCCGGACGCCCCTGCGGCGTTCTTCACCGACGAAGTCCGGCGCCTGGCCCTGCGCGGGATGCACGGCCTGACACTTTCGCTGCGCAAAAAATCCTGGGCTTTGCAGATTGTTGATCACCTGCCCCCGTCGGACGCGCGCTGGCTCCTCCACGACGCCCTGCTCCGCTCGTACGCGCGCAAGGAAAAGGCCGCGCTGAAATACCTGGAGTTGATCGTCGAACCGAAGGCCGTTCGCGCCGCGGCCGCGGACCTGCGCGGGGGCGACCGGCGCGCCCAGGCCGAGGCGATCGAGATCATCGAAGGCTGCGGCCCCGAGGGCGGATTGCTGGCCCGGGCGATCGAGCCGAAGTATTTCCCCGGCGAAGCGCGCCCTGACGTCGAGCCCGACGCGGCCGTACTGCCGGTCGTCATCATGGAACAGTTACTGTCGAAAGAACGCCCCTGGTTCTACGCCTGCCTTTTGTTCGCCGCCGGCGCGTACCGCCTGGCCGGTCTGACCGACATCCTCCGCGCGCAGGCGGGTTCCACCGATGCCCTGGTGCGCGGCAACGCGCGTCTGGCTCTGAGCAAATTGAATCTTCGCAAACACCGCAACCAGACGAAAGAGGTAAAAAAAATGGCAGTTAATATGGAACGAATGCTCTTCTTGCGCAGCGTCCCCCTCTTCTCGGAAGTGGACGGCGACGATATTCCCTGGATCAACGAAATCACCCGCGAGGAACGTTTCTCCGCGGGCGAAATCATTTTTCGCGAACACGAAGAAGGCGACGCCCTGTACATCATCGTCTCGGGCTCGGTTCGGATCTTTACGGGCGATTCCAACCAGGTAACGCTCGACATTCTTCAACAGCGCGATGTGTTCGGCGAAATGTCCATCCTGGACCAGGAACCGCGTTCGGCTACGACCCAGGCAATCCTCGATTCGCGCCTGCTGGTCATCATGCGCGACGATTTTCAGCGCCTGCTGCTGGCCCGA
>CAZVZS010000068.1:0-23178 GCA_964631535.1 uncultured Leptospiraceae bacterium | reverse complement strand
TCGCCTTTTCATTGTTTCGTACGCTCAGCGGGCGCCTGCGTCATCTGAGCGCGCGCCTGCGCGCCGTGGAACAACAGCACGAACGCGCCGCGGTCCTCCCCGGTTGACTCCTCCAGTTCCGCGGCCCTGCGAACTTTCAGCGCCGGCGGACTTTACGCTCAGCCGGCTCCGGCCACCCCGCGAACAGGGCCCTGGCCAGGGCGGCGTGACCGGCCGCGGATGGATGGTCGTCACCCGGTCGGAAAGGCGCGTCGCGCAGGGCGCGCAGCTGGTCCCGGGGATCCACGCACCGCAGGCCCAGACGATCGCAAATTTCCAGCAGACGCCGCGTGGGTTTTTCCACGTCCAGCTCCGCCGGTCGAATCGCCAGACCCCGCTGACCCAGTGTTTCCAGCACCTCCGGTTCGTTCGGCGCGACAAACTGGCCGTACACTGCGGACGGGGCCGGAATCAGGAGAACAATCATTTCCGTTCCGTCACGCGCGCTTTCGTCGCGGAAGCGGCGCAGAATTTCGGCGACATTGGCCAGCGCCAGCTCCATTAAAGGCGAATACTCGCGCCGGTAGCCGGCGATCTCGCCCTGGCGATAATTGAGAAAATGTAATCCCTCCGCGTCGCGCAGTGCGATTCGCGATAAATACATATGTCTATCTCCGATGCGAATTTCTCCCAGAAATCCGAACCTGGAATTCAAACGCAACGTATTCAGGTACAAAAAATGCACCAGTGCCGATTGATCCAGCGCCCACCCGCGCAGGGCGCCGAATGGGCCGGGCCACTCGACCAGAGCGGGACTGCAGAGCATGCTGGTATTGATGTCGTTGGCCATGTAAAAACCGAGCACGAGGGTCCGGGGTGCCAGCGCGCGCAGCCGCGTCGTATACAGATGATACGCGTCACAGAGATTGAAGCCGTACTCGCCGGCATTGATCGCGCGCAGCCGCGCTCCGTCCTTCGTGGCCCGGGCCAGGCGCTCGAACCGAGCGGGATAACTCAGAAAGGCCGGCTGGCCCCAGCCGTACGTCCCCGAATCGCCCATGAAGAGCACCCGCTGTTCGCCAGGGGGTGGGGCGAGCGGAACGAGTTCATCGCGAACGAAGATTGTGCCGGGCCGTGTGTCCGCGAGCGAACGCGATACCCAGTTGTCTTTTCTCAATATCGGATACGGGCCGCGAAAGGTCAGCTGCTCGCGTTCATGATCGCCTTCGTAGCCCGCCACGCGCAGTCCGATTTCGGCGATGCCCGACGAGACGCAGCAAGTCCCCAGAAAAAGCAAAACGTTCACAAACCTGGCTCTTCGCCAGTGCGGGGAAAAAATCCCTGTCAGTGTCTTACTCAGTGTACGCAAAAAATCCATTCCGGTCAGGGATGTCCCATAGGATTTGACAACCGAATCAGACGCCAGAATCTGGGACATAACTTTGAAAAGTTTAAGGTTGGGTATATTTTTTTTCGAACTTTCCCGGGGGTTCGTTCCGTCTAATCAGGTTTTCTTTCGCTGGAAAAAAACATGAAACCTTCCTTGATCATACTGGCAGGAATCGTCGGGCTTCTGTGCGTCCTTTCTCTGCGGGCTGATACGGTAATTCTACGGAATGGAACAACCTTGAATGGGAAGATTATCGGCCAGACCCGCGATATGGTCCGCTTTCAAAACGAGCAGGGCGTCCAGACGATCAACAAAATTGGCATTCGCCGCATTATCTTCGGGAAGGAAGAAACTCCGGAAGAAACCCTCAAACGCCAGGAAGAAGCCCGCCTGAAGGCGGAAGAACAGCGCAAGGCCCAGGAAGCCTTTCTGAAGCAACAGCAAGAGTTACAGGGACAGGCGGAAGAACCGGAGGAGCCCCCGGAACAGGAAGAAATTCCCGACGAAGCCGAAGAACCGTACGAAGATTCGCCTGCCACGCCCTTTCCCCGGGATGCGTTCTGGCGCTCCATGCTCCTGCCAGGCTGGGGCCAGCATCATCAGGAGCGGGGGCCAACCGGGGACATTTACGGCCGGAGTTTCGCGGGGGCCGCGCTGGGAACCCTGGTCGCCTACGGGGTTTTTGAACAATTCAGAGCTCAGTACGAAAAATCGGCGCAAAACTTATATTTCTCCGTTGTTGTACTGGGCGCCGGAGAGTTGACGTACGATCCGAAGTTGAACTTACAACCCACGATTCTCGGTCTCCAGTATTTGCAGATCATGGAACGAAATACCGCCCACAACAATGCCCTGCGGGCGGGAGCGGTGCTTCGCGCGGCGGGCGGGATTACCGCGGCCATTTATCTGGCCAATCTGGTCGACGTTGTGGTGTTCGCGCCGGACAATGAGACCGCTGTACTTTTTTTCGCGGATGAATCAGGAGCCGGTTTCCGGTTTCAGACGACCTGGTAATATGATCACTAAACGAAAAATAATCCGTACCCTTCCCGTTTTGCTCATGGCCTGCCTGGGATTCGTGCCGGGTTACGCCCTGATCGCGGGCTGCGGCAATGTTGAATGCCTTGAGAATGATCCGGTCTGCAACCAGGAATTATTTTTATTACAACTGCTCAACCGGTCGAAAACATCCCGCCTGGTTGCGACCCATCTGTACACCGCGGATACCGGCGGCCTGAACGCCTTTGCCATTGACAACGCGGGCACCCTGACGAAGACATCCGGCCCCACCGCCCTCGGTACCATCAGTTCAATTTCCATCGCGCCGGCCTGGAATCGCCTTTATCTGACCAGCAGCGCGGGTTCCCCGGGCGTACATAACTTTTCCCTGGACGCGCCGGATACGCCCGCCCTGTTAGAACCGACCCTCCTGGCCGGAAGTGTCATGGCTCATTCCGCGGTCAGTCCGGACGGCAAGTATGTCTACGCTTCCACCAGCACAACGATCCATGGTTTCAGTGTACAGAGTAGCGGAACCCTCGGCACGATTTCGGGATCGCCCTTCGGCTCCGGTTGCATGAGCTCGCTCGGCGTGGATGGACAATCGCGCTTTTTAATCTGGAACGATGGGCTCGCGGCGCAACCGCTGAAAACCTTCGCGATCAACTCCGGTACGGGTGCCCTGACCGACACGGGCCTGGCGGTCAACCCCACCGCCACGATCACGAGAATGCGGTTCGACGCGGAAGGCGATTTTTTGCTGGGCGTCACGACCACCGTCACCGACAAAAACCTGTTCGCGTATAAGATTGGTTCCACCGGTTCGCTGACTCCCGGCTCGAACACTTTTTTCACCGTGGGACCGGGCAACGTCACGCTGACCGCGGTTGCCATTACTCCCGACCGAAAATTCGTCTACGCTCCGAACAGCACGACTGATACCATCGCCGCCTATTCTCTCGATACCAGCACAGGCGGATTTACGGCCCTGCCCACGGCACCCTTCGGCACGGATAACGGTCCTTCCGCCGCGGCCATGTCTCCCGACGGCCGTTTTCTTTTCGTCAGCGCCGACAACTCCCAGGGTACTTTCGGTGTGATCACCTATAAAATTAACGCGGACGGTTCGCTCACGCGCGGAGAAACGATGACCGGGTTCAGCACAACCCCCACGGGAATGCAGGTCCGGGCCCGCACAGTGGAAGAGTGAACACGCGTCGGAATCGCGCCAGTTGAAACGTTTTGAGGCCGCCCTCTACGCGCCGGTCGCGTTTCTATTTTACGCGTTATTACAATTCCAGGCACCGTTCCTTTCCGATGGGGACGCGTACTTTCACATCAAAATCGCCAGTCTCTGGCTCGACCGGGGACCGATACGCGCCCTGCCCTGGATGGCCGATTCCATTCACGCCGGGCATTACGTCGATTATCACTTCCTGTATCACGCGGCGCTCGTACCCTTCGCGGTTCTGTTTGACGATCTGGAACAGGCGGCCAAATGGTCCGCCGCGTGTTTCGCGGCCTTAAGCCTGAGTTCTTTCGTTCTGTTGCTGCGGGTCGGTGGGGCGCGCGCGCGCTGGTTCTGGGCGCTCTGCTGGCTCTGCGCATCGCCGATCTTCACCGGGCGCTTGATGTTCGGGCGGGGCACGGTACTCTTCCTCGGCCTTTTGTTTTTATTTTTTTGCGCGCTGCG
Source organism: uncultured Leptospiraceae bacterium (assembly GCA_964631535.1). Lineage (GTDB taxonomy): Bacteria > Spirochaetota > Leptospiria > Leptospirales > Leptonemataceae > CAZVZS01. The sequence goes on along the minus strand of CAZVZS010000068.1, from coordinate 19,117 downwards.
CACCGATCGGATACGATCGGCGGGGGTCCTGGCGGGCCTGGCCGTCTGGACCTACCCTGGTTTTCCACTTCTGCTCATTTTCTCCTTTTTATTTTTTTTGTTTGAACGAGCGAAATCAGGACGCTGGCGGCCCCGGACGGCGCTGATTCCGTTCGGCGCCGCCACGCTGGCCTTCCTGGTACACCCGGGCCTGCCCCATCAGTTTCACGCGTACTGGCTGGAACTGGTCGTACACTCGCTCGGCCCCCCGGGCCTTGAGGGCATCGGCGAATGGCAGCCCCCTGAGAGCGGCCTGGCCGCCCTGGCTCTGGCGATTCCAGGAACGCTTTTCCTGGTGGCCTCTGTTGCCGGCGGTCCGCACGACGCGTTCCAGGCCGCGCTCGGCACCCTGGGACTGGTGCTGGCCTGCGCCTTCGCGCTGGCATTTAAACCCCTGGAATTTCTGGTTCCGGTATTGCTCGCCTGCGCGGGCCTCCGCGGCACGACGCGCCTGCCCGCGCGCGTCCAGGAGGCGGGCCTCGCGCTCACGATCGTCGCGCTGCTTGCCTGGGCCCTGCCCGATCTTTTCGCGCGAACACGCGATCAATTCCGTTTCAGTTCGCCGGCGTCCGCCTTCGCGGCGGCCGACTGGCTGGAACGCCACACGCGGGCGGACTCGCTGGTGCTGCTGGACTGGGACCGCTTTCCCCTGTTCTTTTTTCGAAACACGCGTAATCGGTATCCCTTCGGTCTGAATCCGGTCTATGCCTACGGCGCGGACCCGGTGCGCTACCGCACTCTACGGGAATTTTTTCAGGGCCAGGGCGACCCGCCAGCGGACGCGCCGTACGCGGTGCTGGAAACGACGCGCCACGGTCCGGCGATCGAGCGACTCACGCGTTCCGGGGCGCCGCGGGTGTACGCGAACGCGGAGTTCGTCATTTTTCGTCTGTGCGCCCGACCGGGGTGCCTGACCCCGAACGCAACGCCGTAAACAGGGCCAGCAAGCGGTTCAGAATCAGCCCGCCGGACAGGAGATACATCATCGCCGTAACAGTTCGCGATAAGGTGTTTTCAAATTTAAGTTCGATCCTGCCGTCCGGCGCGCAGACCAGCATAAAATTCGCATCGGTTCGGTATACATCCAGGCCCCGCGTCTCGCGCCAGAGCGGAAAATAATCGCGTTGAATTTCAACCGGAGCGCACCTGCCGGTCGAGGCGTCCGGCTTCGCGGGGGGCGCGAGGGTCGCGGGTACCTGAACGTGGATTTCGTGCGATCCGGCGAATACCGGCCGTACAGATTCCGGAGGGGCGGGCGCGGGCCCGGCGCTCTTGCGTTTCGGCTTAAAATCGGACGGAAGGCGCAGGAGCGTGTATAGATAACGCGTGGGCACGGGGTCGGGCGCGGTTTTTTCGAAATTCACCAGAATCAATTCCCGGTTTTCCCGTGCGAAACGATGCACTTCATGCGAACCCGCAAGACCAGGTCCCGGATGAAACACGACCAGGCCGGCCAGCGGTTCCAGCCGGCGTTCGAAATCGGGCTCCGCCAGGTACGGGTCCAGATGGATCATCGGGGGACCGGGGCCCAGGCGCAGACGCGTCTGGTTGGCATGCAGCAGGAAATCGCGGCCCATCCGTTCCGGGGCCAGCGCCTCCTGGCGAATGTGATCGTAGCCAAGAAACCCGAGGGCTCCCCCCGGATACACCACCGCGCCGTCCCGGCGCGCGTCGCGCAAACGATAGGCGAAACTGTCCCGGTCCGCGAACGCCGGTTCGAAATTCGCCGTATCGCGCGCCAGAGCCGCGCGCAACCGGGGCGTACGACCCAGGACATAGGCCAGGCCTTTGCGACGCAAGTAGGGCGCCAGGGTTTCGCTTTCCGGGAATTCCGCGTAGAGTTCCTCGCGCCAGGTCTGGTCCACGCCCCAGACGAACACCTCCGGCATCCCGCGCGCGAGGTACGCGTAGGTCAGCATGGCGCCCTGGCTGGATTCGACCGTCAGACCGAGCAGGGAACGATGGCCGTACTTCTTGATAAAATATTCGAACGCGTGCGGGCTGCCGAAAAAATCGCGCTGGCGCAGTTTTTCGGGCAGGATCAGCGAATCCGGTTCGATGGAACGCAAAAAAGTTTCGAGCGCGGCCGGATCGCGCGCGGATCCGTACAGTTTGATACTTTCGTATTTTTCATGAGCGACGGGATCCCAGGCGAAAAAGCGAATCAGAACGATCAGGAGCAACGACCCGGCCACCAGATCGGCCCGGTAAAAATCGCGCAACTTCGCCAGCAGGCCGTCCAGAGCGAACATGGCCGCGACCGTGAACAATCCGAAAAACAGGTCGAAGACGCGGTACCAGTGGACGCTGAGCGGAAACAACAAAAACGCGGGACTTTTATCCAGGCTGATCCAGAGCAGGAGCAGGGACGCGAAAAGTACAAAACTCCGCTCGCCCGTCCGGCCTTCCGCGCGGACCGCGGTGGCCAGAAATCGCAGATACAGACCGACGAACAGAAAGTTGATCCACTTAAAATCGACGAAAATCCCCCGGGCCAGAGCCGTCCAGTAGCCCCGGTTGTTCAGCAGTGTCTCTGAAAAATCCGAACCGATCACCGAGAGCAGAGCCGGGTAGTCCGGCAATGCCGATGTCCCGCTCAGATAGGAACGATACAGGTAATAATTCGCCACCAGCGGCCAGGCGGCGAAAACGGGAAGGATCAGAACCAGGATAATTTCGCGTAAACTGAATTCGCGGCGAAATACGCCCAGATATAAAACCAGCAATATCCAGAAAAACACCGTGGTCAGGTAGTGCGTGTACACCAGCAGAGCCGCGCACAACACGAAACCGACCGGCCAGCCGCGCCGGCAGGTCCGCCGGTATTCCTCCAGGAGATACAGAGCGTACAGGACAAATCCGTGCGCGAAGGTACTCACGATTGTGCCGCCCAGCAGGCCGACCAGGCCGGTCCCCTGCAGGCCGTCGCCGGGGAAGGAAAGATAAAAGACCAGGCCCAGGGCCGAGAGCAGTCCGCGGCGGACCGGCGGGCACTCCGCGAGCAGAAGCGCGGCCCATTTTAAATACGCGTATGCGAAAAACAAAATCGCTCCGAGCATGCCGCCGTTGAACGCCGTCACGAAAGTCCACGGACCGGCGCTGAGATGCGCGACGAAAAAATAATAAAACGGGGGATAAAAATAAAAAATCGGGAAACCCTGGAACCAGCCCGGATCGTAGCCGAGCGAATCGAAGTGTTCCCAGAGCCCCCGGTACTTCTGCGCGAGGTACAGGTGACCCGGCGTATCCCAGCCGGTGAGCGGTTGCGCGCTCAGGAAAAACGAAAGCTTCCAGATCAGCAGCGGCAGCAGGAACACGAACACGAGCCCGGCCGTGCGTGATGGGGTGGAAAAAAACCTGGCGGGGGAAAATCGATTCATGGTCCGGGCCGGGTCGAGCCTGAAACACAGGTCGAGGCTGGCGATAGAATTTCACGCTTGACAGAAATCAGCCGGACACCACCCTTCCGCCCGAGTCAGCCAAATCCGTCACAACGGAGCGGGGGAACCAATTTTCGGGGCGTATCCCGGTCGTGTAAAAAACGATCGAGTAGGACATCTCTCAGTCCGAGCCCGTCAGCTAACCTCGCAGGCTTTGAGGGAAGACGGTCCAGCAGGGCCGTATTCCACGACTTCGCGACAGGGTCTGTGTACCGTGAATCCGTTGGGGAGGCACGTACGCCTATCTGTACGCATTCCCATTGGGAAACGGAGCGAGTGGATGAACCGAAAATTTTTGTTCTACGCGGCGGCGCTTACGGTGTTCGCCGGCACAGTCTTTTTGATCGCACATTTTGGCGCGGGGCTCGAATCGCCCGACCTGAAGAGCCTGGGCGGTGCGGGTTCGCAGGGGCCGCTGGCGTTTTTGAATCTGTTCACGCATAACCTGACCCACGTTCCGGGGCTCTTGTTGCTCCAGATTCTCGTGATCGTCGGGGCCGCGCGGATTTGCGGATTTCTGGCCGCGCGCCTCGGGCAACCGCCCGTGATCGGTGAAGTGGCCGCCGGAATTTTGCTGGGTCCTTCGCTGCTGGGCTGGATGGCTCCGGCGGCCTCCAGCGCGCTCTTCGCGCCCGCGTCCCTGCCTGGTTTGCAGTTGCTCGCGCAAATCGGCCTGATCCTGTTCATGTTCGTCATCGGGATGGAACTTGAGCCGGGGCTCCTGCGAAACCGCGCGGACTCGGCGGTGGTAATCTCCCACGTCAGCATCATATTCCCGTTCGCGCTCGGGATGGGAATCGCGCTGGTGCTGTACCGGCCCTTCGCGCCCGAGTTCGTTCCGTTTCTTTCATTCGCGCTGTTTATGGGCATCGCCATGAGCATCACGGCGTTTCCGGTTCTCGCGCGCATCCTGCACGACCGCGGTCTGAGTACGACGCCGGCCGGCGCGCTTTCGCTGGCCTGCGCGGCGGCCGACGACGTCACCGCCTGGTCCGCGCTCGCGGTCGTCATCGCCATCGCGCGCGCGGGAGATCCCCTGTCCGGAATTGGAACGGTGGTCGTGGCCGGGGTGTATGTTTTCCTGATGCTGCGTTTCGTCGGCCCGTTCCTGCGCCGCGTAGGCGAGGTGTACGCGAGTCGCGAAGCTCTGACCGGCCGGGTCGTCACCGGCGTATTTTTGTTTGTCTTCGCCTCGGCTTTGTTTACGCAGCTGGCCGGCATCCACGCGCTGTTCGGCGCGTTTCTGGCGGGCGCGCTGATGCCGGAAACCGGTTCGCTACGACGACTCATGACGGAAAAAGTTCACGACATCAGCGTGTACGTTCTCCTGCCCATTTTTTTCGCGTTCACGGGCCTGCGCACCGAAATCGGCCTGATCAATTCCCTGCCGCTCTGGGGTTTTACCGGTCTGATTATTTTCGCCGCGGTCCTCGGCAAATTCGGCGGCAGCGCGCTGGCCGGACGGGCAGTCGGCGAATCCTGGCGCGATTCGTTGATCATCGGCGCGCTCATGAATACACGCGGACTGATGGAACTCGTCGTTCTGAACATCGGCCTGGAGCTGGGCGTGATCTCGCCGGTTATTTTCACGATGATGGTTCTCATGGCTCTGGCCACGACCGTCATGGCCGGACCGGCGATTGACCTAATCGAACGCTGGATTCCGGTATCTCCGCAGCCCTTCCTGAAGTCTCCGAAAATCGCGGATGGTCCGCCGGTGTTGATCGCCTACGGCCGCCCCGAAAGCGCTGAAACTCTGCTGCGCGTGGGCGCCGTATTCGCGCAAAGGCGGCCGATCCTGGCTCTGCACGTGACGCCGGATACGCAACGTTCACCGCGCGAAATCGAAGATTTCATCAAACGCCAGCGTGAGGAACTCGCCTCCCGCGCGGCACGTCTGGGGATCGCGCATCTGTACATTCCGCGCGCGGCCAACGATATTACCGACGCGATTCTCAGCGAAGCGAAAGAGCGCGGCGCGGGCCTCCTGCTCGTGGGCGGGGCGCATCCGATTTTTTCTTCCGATCCCCTGGGCGGCCGTAACCAGGAAATTCTCAAGAGAGCGCCCTGCCCCGCGGGCATCCTGGTGGAGGATTCGCTCACCGGGCTCACTCGCGTCGTGGTGGTACGGGAGAACCATGGCGACGGACGCCTGATCGGACTTTTGGGGCCCGGTCATGGCGCGGAAATTTCCCACCAGGTTTATTCTCTCGATGGGAGCGGCAACGCCGGGCTCTCGAATGACTGGCAGAGCGTTCCCGATTTGACCGGGGTGAAGAAAAAAGATACGCTTGTCGTAATGGACACCAGGACCTGGGGTCGGAACATCAGACCGGGAACATCGGTACTGATTGTACAATTTCCCGAAACCGGTCCGGCCTGGATTCCGGACGATTGACCGGAGTACGGATTGGAATTAAATCTCCTTAACCTCGTCTTAATTTTGATCGCGGCCTGGACCGGCGGTTCGCTGGCCACGCGGCTGGGGTACCCGGCGGTGCTCGGCGAACTGCTCGTGGGCATCGTCTGCGGACCGCCACTGCTGGGCTGGTTTTCCGGCGGCGAATCCTTCGCCGCGTTGAACGTGCTCGCGCAGGTCGGCGTGCTCCTGCTCATGCTGTACATCGGCATGGAGATCGATCCGTCGGAACTGGGCAAGGCTTCCTGGGGCGGCCTGCTCGCGGCCATCGGCGGATTCGTAACTCCCTTCGTGCTCGGTTACACCATCGTCGTTTACGGATTCGGCGCCGGAGCGATCACGGGCATTTTCATCGGGATCGCCGTGGGGGTCACGTCGCTCGCCACAAAATCACGCATTCTGCTCGATTTAAAAATTCTCGATACGCGGATCGCCCATGTCATGCTGGCGGGCGCGCTCATCGCGGACACGATTTCGCTGGTGGTCTTCGCCGGCGTGCTCGGGTTCACGGAAAAACAGAGCCTCGAGTGGTGGGACCTCGTACTCGTCATCGCGCGCGTGCTGGTATTCTTCGCCTGCGCGGCGCTGGTCGGCATCTACGGCCTGCCCTTCCTCTTTCGCCGCGTCGATCGCCTCGGCGTTTCTCATCGCGGGGTCTACTTTTTTCTCGTGCTGATCATCGCTTTCGCGTTCGGCGAAAGCGCGGAGCTGGCCGGTCTGCACGCCATTCTCGGAACATTCGCCGCCGGCCTCTTCCTGCGTGAAGGTATGCTGGATCCGAAGCTCAATCGGGATCTCCACGAACTCGTTCGCGACGTTTCCGTCGGCTTTCTGGCTCCGATTTTTTTCGTGATGGCCGGATTCGAAGTGCGACTCGACGTGTTTCAAACCGACCTGGCTCTGTTTTTTTGTATTGTCGGCGTTGCTTTTGTGGGCAAAATCGTGGGGACCGTCCTGTTTTATTTGCCGACCGGCAACGGCTGGCGCGAAGGCGTCGTGCTCGGGGCGGGCATGAACGACCGGGGCGCGGTCGAAATTATCCTGGCGGGGATCGGCCTGAAGATGGGCCTGATCAGCCAGGAAATTTTCAGCATCCTGGTTTTTATGGCGATTCTGACCACCGCCAGCGTTCCGTTCTTTTTGAAATGGGGCGTGGCCTGGCTCGGACGGCACAACCTGCTCGTTCGCAGCGATGAAAAACGGCGGGTCACCCTCATTGTCGGCGCGGGGCCGACCGCCCGCGCCCTGGCTTCGGTGCTGCGCACATCGCAACCGGTCTGGCTCATCGACGGGAACGCGGCTCAGGTGGAGCAGGCACGCGCCGAAGGTCATAACGCCGTACACGGCAACGCACTGGACGTGGAAGCGCTGGTGCGGGCGCGGGCATCGGAGGCCGGCCGCGCCCTGTGTATGACCGGCAACGTGGAAATCAATCTGCTCGCGGCCCGTTTTCTCCGCGACACCTTCGCGGTTCCGGCCCTGCATGTACCGGCGTTCGGTTCGGACGCGGGCGCGACGAACCCGGGCCTGGACCAGGCGGGCGCCACCATGCTCTTCGATCGCCCGCTCGCGCTGGGGGACTGGGACCACTGGTTTTCCCGCGGCTCTGTGGACTTTGAAAAAATACTCGTAGACGAATCAAATTTAATTTTAAGCGAAAACACCACGGAAGAAACCGGAGCGCGCCTTATCCTGGCGCTCGAACGCCAGCGCGATGGAAAGACGCGCATCCTGCCGTTTCATTCGGGGCTCCGGGCGGAAACCGGCGACCGGTACCTTATGGCGGTGGTCCAGTCCCTGACCGGGACACGCGATCAGGTGGATGAAATTTTCCGAAACTGTCCGCTGGTCGATCTGCCCGGTCACCTTGACCGACAGGGATTTTTCGACGAGGCCGCCCGCATTCTGGCCGGCCTGGTCGCGGCGCCCGCGGCCGAACTCAGCGCGAGGTTGCATGAACGCGAAACGCTCAGCAGTACCGTGCTTACGGCCGGACTGGCCGTTCCACACATCGTCTTACCCGGCCGGGACCGGTTCGCCATTCTGGTCGCCCGCGCGAAAGACGGGGTCCTCCTGGATGAGGACCGCGAACCGGCGCGGGCTCTTTTCGTTCTGGCCGTCAGCGAAGACCGTCGTAATTTTCATTTACGAATGCTTTCGGCCATCGCGCAGATCTGGCAATCGCACGAGATCGAGGCGCGCTGGCTTGCCGCGCGCGGGCCGGAAGATTTACGCGAACTATTACTCTCCGCGCCAAGGCAGCGAATGAGCGTGTAGAGGCCGTCTGGCTACACGCGAAAACTTTCCACCTGGCGTTTCAGGTTCGTACCGAGACCCTGCAGGCGAACGGCCACCGTGGCCAGTTCGCGCGCGGTTTCCGATAACGATTCGGTCCGCATGGCGATGTCCGCCATGTTCTGGTTAATTTCGCCCGCGGCTGATTGTTGTTCGCGGACGTTGTTGGTGATCTCGGAGCTGGACCCGGTCAGGCGGGTGAACATCTCCCGGATGACCCGCATCTGATGTGACTGCGCCTCCACCGCCGTGGCGATGCCCAGTACCAGCCCGTTCATGCCGGTAATTCCACCCGACATTTTTTGCATATTCTCCGCGGCCCGATCGATTTCGGCGGCGCCACGACTGAGTGATTGATCCGTTTTCTGGATTTTTTCTTTGATATCGCGGACGCTGCGCAGGGTCGTGTCAGCCAGTTTAGAAATTTCGCCGGCCACCACCGCGAACCCGCGGCCGTGCTCCCCCGCGCGAGCCGCTTCAATCGACGCGTTCAAGGAAAGTAAATTGGTACGATCGGATATATCCGTGATGATCGTGATGATATCGCCGATCTCGGAACCGAGCGTGCGAATCGAATCCATCACCTCCGTGACGCTGGCCACCGAAAGCCGCCCTTCCGCGGCGAGCGTCACCGAATGATCGGCCATGCCCGCCAGCTCCCGGGCCGTCTGGTTGATGACGACCAGTCCTTCGCTGAATTCGGCGATGGAGCGGTCCCCGTGTTGCATGGCTTCGTTTTGCGCACCAACAGTATTCGAAACGAAATCAAGCGAAGCGGACAATTCCTCCAGGGCGGCCGAGGACTGGTTGACGGAGGCGGAGATCGCGGTCGAAACCTGATCGAAACTCGTGGAATAATCGGCCAGCATTTCCGCGGAAGCCACCGCCGTGTCGGTGGTGCTGTAGATCTGGCGAATGATCGCCGCGATTTTTTCAATGAAACGATTGATCAACTCCGCCAGTTGAACCAGCTCGGCTTCCCCGGTCGTTTCGACACGGATGTTGAGATTGCCTTCGCCCCCGGCCAGGTCCCGGAAGCGCTCGGTCATCCGCTGAACGGGAAGCGTCAGCCGGCGCGCGGCCAGCACGATAAACCACCCGAGCACAACGCTGAGCAGAAGCCCCAGTCCCGCGACCACCACGCGTCTGAGGAGCAGGGGCTGGTATACTTCACGGCGGGGTACCTCCACCCCCAGAATCCAGGGAAAATCGCCGCGCAGGTACGCACCGAGCACGGCCACTCCGTTTTCGTCCACATAGTCCCCGAAAACGGTCCCCCCGCCGATGGCCGCGGCCACGCCCGTGTGTTTGAAATCCACGCGTTCGTCCTTCCGATCGCGCACCACCAGACGACCGTCGGAGGTCGCCAGAAAAATGCGCCCGTGCGTGCCCGGTTCAAATCCTTCCAGGAGTACGCGCTGCGTCTCCGATATCTCGATTTCGAACACGAGAACGGAACGCGTGGCACCTTCGCTTTGTACGGGAAAAAATAATAACTGGTGAAAATGATCCCGCTCGGTAAATCCGAAAAAGCCGGTATACCCGGCCGCCGTCCTGGCCGCCGCCCAGAACGGCTCACCGCCCAGGTTTTGTCCCGTATGTGTATTTTCGGGAACGCCGTGGAAGGGACTCAGAATCACCCGCCCCGCATCGTCGGTCAAAAAAACATGGTGTAGAGTGTTCCAGTGCGCTTCCTGGAACGACGCCAGCACCGCCGCCGCCTGACGTTCCGATCCGGCCGAACGGTCCGTCCCGAGAGCGTAGGCACGGACTCCCGGGGAGGTCGTCAGAGCGGCCGCATTTTTTTTTAATATATCAAGACGGGAATGTAACAGGGTCTGCCTGGAACGCGCTTCCGCCTGCAGGGAGGCGCGGAGGGCCGCTCGCATCTGTTCGCCTCCGCTTACAAACTCCAGCACGGAGAAAAATAGGACCGGGCCGAGGCTCAAGGTGACCAGGGCGACGATTAATTTTTGTTTGAGCGATTTCACGGCGGATCAGGACTTGTGGTTTATCATCGACCGGAGCTACGAGATTCAAGAGGGAAAAGGGTTTGCGACTGGAACGATAGGTTGGGTATAATGGAACCCGGATCGGCGGAAAAAAAATAGCACACCGACCCGGGCCCCGGACAATTGATTATTTTTTATCCGTTTGTTTCGGCTTTTTCTTTTCTTTTTTGCCTTTGTCTTTGCTCGCCATATTGCGTACCTCCATTCCAGAGTACCCCGCGCGCTCGCGGATGTCCACCAGAAATTAAACCCGCATCAAACAGACTCGTGGCAGGTGCAATTTCCTTTTTTGTACAGACCGAACGCGTGGAGGCGCGCTTTACACCACTCCAGAATGAGGGTGCGGAAAATATTTCCCGTGGTCAGCGCGAAATTATTCACGCTGATGGACGGTTCCAGCGCTTCCACATAATGCCACCAGCGATCGGGAATGAACAACATTTCCCCCGGACCGAGAACGGTTTCCACCGCGTGGGTGTTGCCAAACAGCGGCCAGCGTTCCGCATCCCAGAGTTCGGCCACGACCTGGCTGAACGCGGAGAAGGGATCGTATTTATCGCTTGGATACATCCAGTGTGATTCGGATCGGGGAATCAGGGTAACGCGCTTGGAGCCCACCACCTGTGCCAGGAGATTATCAGCCCGGTCAATATGGTAACCCGTTATCGTCCCGCCCGGGCCGATCCAGGCGGCGGGGTGGTCGTGTCTGGTAAACCGCGAGATCAAAGAGAAGTCCACGTCCGCTTTCAGCTCCGGAAACTCACGAAAGATTTTGAGATAGGCGATGTATGGCAAACGGTCGCGGTCGTTGAAAACCCCACCGAGCAGATCGTCCACATACTGACGCCAGGTGGTTACGGATAGTTCGGTGCGATTCTGGACCACATTGCCCAGCTCGATTTTCACGGGACGGCTCCCGCCGAGTTCGCGGAAAAAATCCCAGGACCATTTGCGCATGGCCGGCCAGTCGCGCGTCATTTCCGTCAGGACCAGCGGACGCCCGGCCACCAGGCAGCGTTCATAAAACTCTTCCGGGGAAATCCGCCCGACGCGGTCAATGGGCGGGTTGAACCCGATTCGTGAGGGCAGACCGACGCGTTCTGATGCGCTGCGCGGGCCCATCGGGAAAACCTCAGGAGGCCTTTTTGATGAATCGATCGCAATGATCGATGTACGCGCGCACGGCCCGGTCCACTGGATTAATTTCTTCGATTTCCGCGAATACGGCGCGCGCCCGCGCGTACTCGCCATGCTGGAACAGATCGACGCCGGCTTCGAATTGTTGCAGAGTTTTCATTTTCAACTCCTGGAGTTCGTCCGGCTCAGCGTCGAGTACTTCGTAAACTTTCACGGACAGGAGCTTGCCCTTGACGCGGACCTTGCCCAGGTACCTGAACCGGAAGGGTTTGCGCGCGTCGAGTTTGATCTTTTCGCTCACGATGATGGCTGATCCGAATTTTTTGGTGAGGCCCTCCAGGCGGGAGGCCAGGTTCACCGCGTCGGAAATCACGGTGCTTTCCATCCGTTTTTCCTCGCCCACGGTGCCCAGCATCAGATTCCCGCTGTGCAGTCCGACCCCGATCTTGATGGCCTTCATGCCTTCCCCTTTCAGGGAGAGATTGTACTCGCGCAACTGGCGGTGCATGGCCACGGCCGAATCGATCGCGTCGTCCACGCGACCTGGAAACAGGGCCATCACCGCGTCGCCGATGTATTTGTCCACGAAACCGTTGTACTGGCGAATGATCGGACTGACGTTGCCCAGGTAGCCGTTCAGAAAATTAAAATTGTCCTTCGGCGTCATGCCTTCCGACAGTGTCGTAAAGGATCGAATGTCGCTGAACAGGACGGTCATTTCGCGCTGCACCTGATCGCCGAGTTTGACGTCCACGATACTTTCGCGCTCCAGATAATTGAGGAATTCGCGCGGCACGAAGCGGTAGTAGGCGTTGCTCAACTCTTCCAGACCGTGCGCGTAATCGCGAATTTCGTCCACCATTCCGTTGAAAGTATTCGCCAGCAGTCCGAATTCGTCGCGTGAGCTGACTTCAATGTGCGTATTAAAATCGCGGGCCCGCACACGTTCCGCGCCCGCCCGCAAGGCCTTGATCGGTTTATTGAGTCCGTTCGAAAGAAACAGGGAAACCAGAACGGATATGACCAGCGACGCGAACAGAATGCCCAGCGAACTGTACAGAAGGCCGCGCACCTTGTTGGCCTCCGTATCGGCGCCGTAGTCGAGACCGAGAATGGCCAGGACCTTCCCGTCCCGGTCTTTGATGGGAATCGCCGCCGAAAAGAGTGTGCCGAATTTTTCTTCGTAAAAATCGTTGCCCGCCGCCACGCGCCCCTGGAAGGCTTCGTAAAACGCGCCCTGGGGGCCCTGGCGATCGAAGATATAATAATTTCCGATCGCGTTCGGTTCTTCCGGATGATCGTAATCGGCGTCAGCCAGGAATTTATACACCTCGTAACGCTGCGAATCGGGGTGTTTGAGAGCGGGCGCGGGGACGAACAGATACACAAACTGTAAAAGCGGTGGATCGTCCGCGTTCACGACCAGGGGCAGCACACCCGGATACGTGACGTCCTGCCGGCTGCCGTTTTTAATCCGCCGCAAGATCTGCACGAGCCGCTGGAATTCGGGAGTACGATGATAACGTTCCGCCACGGCCGGGTCCAGAGTGGCGTCGATGTTTTCGCCTGGTGGGGCCGCCGCGATGGTCCGGTTCAAATCCGCCGCCGGAAGTTGATCACGTTCGATGAAACCGCGCAGAAGCTTTATGTCCAGGCGCTCCTGTTCGCCGAACATGAACGCGCCCGTCCGGCCCATATCTTTCAGGCGCGAGGCCATGAGGCGCACGATTTCGGCGCGGGCGGTACTGAAGACGAACAATACGCTGATCCCGGTCATACCAACGGCCACCAGGGAAATGGCCAGACCCATTTTCAGTCGGAAAGGGAAACGCAACTGTTTCATACTTTGACGGCGGTGATCGCCAGCATTCCCTCGTAGCCCTGGTCTTTTTCGGCCGGCAGAGAACGCATTCGGACCGTACCAAATGACGCTTCTGTTAAGTATCGGTCCAGCGATTTCTCGTCCAGAGGGAAGGCCGGGAAAATTAAATCCCCCACATGGTAAAACCGGGCGTTTTTAAGAGCGGTCATGATCAGCCGCCCCCCGGCGGGCAGCAGCGCGCTCAGGGTCCGCAGGGAAAAGCGGTACTCCGCTTCGTCCCGGGTGATACTTTCCAGGCAGAAATTAACTCCCACCAGATCGAACAGCCCCGGGTCCGTGTCGAAGGGCCGCTCGCGTTTCGCGTCGTAGGGAATGACCCGGCGCAGCTTATGTCGCAATTCAGCCTTGCGGAGCGCGAGATCGCCAGGACCGGCGCCTTCCAGGCCCAGCACGTACAGAAAAAACGGATCCCAATCGAAGGCGTCCGCCCGCCCTTCCCGCCACGATTCCACCTCCCGCCGATTCGCTTCCAGGTATTCGGCGAAGACGATTTCTTCTATTGTATGGCAGGCGCTGATCAACTGGTATACGGTCGGTCCCCCGCCGAGTTCCAGCATCCGGCCCAGGGGCGGGCGGGCGGCGTGTGCCTCATGCAGAAATCGCAGTAAAAACTGATTCTCAGGCCCGATCCCGGCGTAGTATTCATCGAGATACGCGCGCGGAGCGAAGCGCGAAAAATCAGCGGTCGGTTCATCCGAATTCATAAAGCGGCATACCGGTCAGAATAAATTATCGTCCCGGAAGCGTCGATGTTGAAAGGGAGTGCCCCCTCCCCTGTGAAACAGCGCCAGAACCAGACCCCGCTTTTCGACGCTGTCCGTCACCATATCGAACGCGAAATTATTCCCTTCCATGTGCCGGGCCATAAGCACGGCCAGGGTTTACGCGAGCTGCGCGATTACCTGGGAGCGCCGGTAATGTTCATGGATCTCAACTCCATGCCGGACCTGGACGATCTGTGCAATCCGGTTTCGGTCATCGCCCAGGCGCAACAACTCGCGGCCGAGGCTTTCGGCGCGGACAGCGCGTTTTTTCTCGTAAACGGAACGACCGCGGGCATTCAGGCGATGATGATCGCGGCGGCGCGCCCGGGCGAGACGATCATCCTCCCGCGCAACTGTCATAAATCGGCCTACGCGGGTCTGATCCTTTCGGGCGCTCTGCCCGTCTACGCACCGGTCAGCGTGAACAAAGAACTGGGCATTTCCATGACGCTCTCCATCGACGCGCTGGAGGCGACGTACAAAAAGGCGCCGCACGCCGCCGCGCTCTTCGTGGTCAATCCATCGTACTACGGTTACGCGGGCGATCTCAAACGGATGGTTCGCATCGCGCACACGTACAACTCCGCGGTGCTGGTGGACGAAGCTCACGGCTGTCATATGTCGTTCAACGATCGTTTCCCGCTGACGGCCATGGAGGCCGGCGCGGACGCCGCCGCCGTGAGCGCGCATAAAACCGGCGGAGCGCTCACCCAGGCTTCGATTCTCCTCACCCGCGGCACACGCATCGCGCGCGAAATTTACCAGGAATCCCTGGATGTACTGCGCACAACCAGCGCTTCGTATCTATTACTGGTGTCACTCGATCTGGCCCGTAAACAACTGGCTCTACACGGCCGTGAAATGCTGGACCGTTGTCTCCACCTGGCGCGGCACGCGCGCAAGGAAATCAATAAAATCGACGGGCTGTACGCGTTCGGCCGGGAACTCGCGCGTCGCGATGTCACCGACTTCGACGAAACACGCCTGAACATCCACGTGGCGCGGCTGGGTCTGACGGGCTATGAAATGGAACGCCGCCTGCGTGAGGAGCACGGCATCCAGATCGAACTGGCGGATCTTTCCAATGTCCTGGCGCTGATCACCATCGGCGACGACGAAAGCGGCATCCAGCGTTTGATCGTGGCTCTGAAACAGATCGCCGCCGGGCGACCCGTCATCAAGGCGGACCAGGTGGCCCTGCCGCCGGCCATGCCATCGGTTATCATTTCCCCCCGGGAAGCGTTTTACGCTGAAAAAAAATCCGTCGCCCTCGCGGCGGCGGTCGGTGAAATCTGCGGTGAAATGATTATGTCTTATCCCCCGGGTATCCCCGTGGTCTGTCCGGGCGAAAAAATCGACCGGGACGCGGTGGCTTACATTCAGCTGCTCAAGGCCCAGAACTGCTTTTTCCAGGGCACCGCCGACCCCCGCGTGGACTTCGTGCGGGTGCTCGGAAATTGAAATTTTTCGCCTGCGCGCGTTCTGTCGAGGCTCAAGCGAATACATTCGACGGCACCTGGCCCGGAATAAAAGTTCGCTTTCGCCTTAAAAAAAAGTAATTGAAGATCGGCGTAATCCCGGGCAGACTTCCGCCGGGAAACACAATTGCCGACATTTACCATCCACAGGCTGCGCATCGACCCGGTCCCCGCTCCGGACCTCGCCACCACCCCGGCCGCGCCCATTGATCCCGCCGTCCTGCCCCTGATATCCGGCACCACGGTCGGTCCCGGGGACCTCCTGGCCCAGGCCGTGCACCTGCCCGGGGGCGGGGGCCTCCGAACCCCCGGACACCGTTTTCGGCCCGGTCGTAATACGCTTGTGGACGCGGAGGGTTCGATTCGGGCGACCGCCTACGGCCTGGCGTCCCTGGGCGCGGATGATCTGCTGCACGTGGACGAACCCCTGGTGGTTTCAGGCGACCGGATGGAAGCCTATCTGTACAGGGCCCGTTGCGATTCTGGTTTCTTTCCGGACGCGGACTGTGTTCGCGAATTATTAGTTAAAAACAATATTTCACGAATTTCACTCCCTGTCCCTTTCCCGGAGTCCCCGGGGTGGATTCTGGTGGCGCGTGGAGAGGCACCGGTTCACGGCAGTTCGCGCCGGACGCGTTTTTTTCGCGAAGAGTTAAACGAAAACGGGAAAAAGCCTCTCGACCGGGCCCGGATCGACCATCGCGAGCGCGGATTCGTCAAACAGATCCGGCGCGGCGAACCGATCTTTGAGCAACTTCCGCCCGAAGCGCCGCGCGACGGCGTCGATGTCTTCGGACAAAAAATTCAAGGGGAGATGGAGAACTTTCCCGGTTTTCAGCCGGGTGCCAATCTGGAAATCGACAGTGGCCGACCCGCGGTCTGGGTGGCGACCATCGACGGTTGTCTCTCGGTTCAGCACGATACCGTGGATGTCCTGGAGTTGCTTTCCATTGAAGGCGACGTCGATCTGAACACGGGAAATATTCGTTACCATGGATCGGTGCGGGTTGCCGGGGGAATTCGTCCGGGCATGATCGTGAACGCCGGCGGCGATATCATGGTGGGCGGCGAAATCGAACAGGCCGAATTGCGGTGCGGCGGTTCGTTGTACGTGGCCGGCGGGATCATCGGCAAAGGCAAACGCAAAATCACCGCGGGCCACATGGTCGTGGCCGCGTTCATTCAGAACTCCAACGTGTACGCCGGCGGCGACGTCCTCGTCAGTCGGTACATCGTCAACTCGATGATATTCAGCGGCGATTCCATCCAGGTGGGCCCCGACCCCGGCCGCATCATCAGCGGCATCGTCGTGGCCGGCCACGGCATCGAAGCGGTGGAGGCCGGCAATTCGTCCGCTTCCTTCACCATCCTGCGCGCGGGCCTGGGGAATGAACTGCACGAACGCCTGGAAGCGGCGCGCGCGAAAACGGACGAACTGGACCACAAAAAGCAGGCGCTGATCGGACGAATCACCCGGACGGCCGGGGTCCCGGATCTTTCGCGTCTCAAGGCCGCGTACGGCGCCCTGGACGAAACCCTCCGCGCGAAAATCAGCGTCGACCTCGCCGAACTGCGCGACCTGAACCTCGATCTCAAAGAAACGCGCGAGGAGATCAATCGGTACGAACAGATGTTAAAATCAAAGCTGCGTCCCTATGTAAAAATTTCCGAAAAAATCCTGGAAGGCGTGCGCATCGTAATCCAGAACCGCGAGTTTCCGATCACGGGCGAAGAACCCGGCCGGACGTTTATCGCCCCGGCGGGGGAATAAGCGGGGGGTCTCATGGTTTGAGGTTGCTTACCGGGCTCCTGGATTGTCTGCTATGCATGGGGGCCCGGTCGCGCGGGTTTCGCGCTTCGCCCGCGCGACCGTCGGGCTTTCCGGCGGATTCATAAGGCAACGCTCCCTGTGGTCGCGTTGCGGGCGCAAACCGCTTCAGCGGTTTGGGGCCGGCCGTCATCCCTGCCCCGGTGTTGTGGGGCGCGGGAGGTTACTTGAACCGATATCGATGTTCTCTGAGAAAAGGCATCAATAATGCAAGAAGGGTTTCACGACTTTCACCCCGCATGATTAATTGGACTGCCACCCGCACCATTTGTTCTTTTACCATCAATGTATTCACAAACCAATGCTTTTCATAAAGTATGAGCCTCCGGATTTCAGCAGGTGCGCAGCCATCATTAATTAAATTCAAAAGCGAATAAACCATAGGGGTTAAGAGAGCCCAATTACCGAAGCGTTCTTCAAGCAATCCACCTGGATAAACCCCCGCCTCACACGATTTTAATGCAGCTTCATGCAATGAGTCAAACACCTGGCGGCTGCTCTCTCCTGTGTAATGCGCCAGAATATCTTCTTTTTCGGGATCCTGCAAACCTTCAAAAATCTCTTTCTTAGTAAATAGCCAGGAAGTATTCACTTCGCCATCTCCGACAGCCGCCTGGTATACATACCAGATACCCCCGAGAATAATATCAGCAACCAGGCTCGCCAATTTCCTGCGTTGAATTAGGGTTTGTTTTGTAACCAGCCTGGCCTCCAGAGTTCCCGTAAATTTCCTCAATTCCTTGAGACCGGCCAGTAAAGTCGGCCATCGAACATTTTCAGTCGGTATTGAGTTAAGCCCCAAATCAGTGCAACGTTCCCGAATCAAAACAAGCATTCTTAATGTTTCATCAATACTCAATAAACTAGATTTCCCAAGGAGGCTTTCAAGTTTTTCGTCCATAACGAATCAATTCCTACTTCCTGAATCGCGGCGCAAGATCCGTGAGGAATCGCTGTAGCCATTCTATTTGTTTTCTTGCAGATTGGTTGCGGGCCATTTTCCGCAACTCCTTTATTAGCTGAATCGCCTTCTGAATTAATTTCGTAAGCCGATCACCCCGATCAGGATCCGGCTCTCGTCCCCCGGAGCCTGTCCCCGTATCAAATGCGAGCATTGCAAGGACTGCGTTCAGAACGGCCACCACTTCCGGATACAATTCCCCGGGGAGACCATCCCGCCAGATTTCCGGCGATTCTTTCGCCGCGTCATCCACATTTCCCACACGTGGAAACAGGGATTGTAGATCGGCATTGAACCGGATCGATCGCGCCAGGGCGATCGCCTGCGCGAGCTGAACGGCCTGTGGCCCGTTATATATCGAAACGATCGTCGGCACCGTGGCCGCCGCCAGCCCCAGCAGTATAAGGCGTCCGGCCATCGCCGGCCAGGTTACGATTTCTTCCGGTACCGGAGAACCGACCACGCCCGCCAGAACCAGGCCGCCCATGAGTCGCAGTTCATCACCGAATTCAACTTCCGTTCCCGCCGCACGCAGGGCATCCTGCACCTGACTCAGTGAACCACTCAATTCCAGAATCGCACGACCCGTCGCCGCACGATCGACCGCGTCGGTCTGGCTGGAAAAATAGCGGAATACCAGCCGTTCGAGTTCGTTCTGACCCTGCGCGATCAATGAACGCAGGGATCTGTCGGCGATTTCAGCCTGCGGCTCGTCCGGGTTACGCCTCTGCGAAGCTCGCCCCATGGCGAATGGCGTTTCCATGCGCGGCCCGCCTTCAGGCTCCCTCCGCACCACCTCCCGCTGCACCCCCGCCCCCTGCTGCACCGTATGCGTCAACTCATGCGCCATGAGCCTGCGCCC
>CAZVZS010000067.1:15429-27193 GCA_964631535.1 uncultured Leptospiraceae bacterium | reverse complement strand
CCGTGCTGCGGACAAATGCTCGCTTCGCTCGCACTTCTGGTAACTTCACACGTTAAACGAAAAATGCCGGCCGGTGCTATACGCGCCGGTGGGGGAACCCGGCAATCCTCGTTTAACACAGGAATTTACGCTCCGCTCGCCTGCGCTCGCTCCGGCCCTCGGCCTCTCGCTTCGCTCGCGCGGACGCGCGCAATTTTTGAGGATATATTGCGCGCACCGCGCCGGCCTTCGGGCACATTGCCGCTACGCGGCAACGTCGCATATTCTGAAACGTTACGCGAAAGCGCGCCGAGCCGTGTTTGTAAGGCGGTGGCCTTGTTGTCAAAGGCAGATGAATTCATAGAATTGAGCAAGAAGCAGCTCAACCACGAGATTGCAGCCATCCGGACGGCCTTCAGCCACAGCGTGACTAAAGGTGCCGAATCCGAGCGGCGGCTCGTGGAGGCTCTTTTACAGCGCCATATGCCAAGGCGCTACTCATTTGGCTCGGGCTTTGTCGAATGCCGAGGTGAGCTTACCCCGCAGTTGGACATCATTGTGCATGACATGTTACTGAATGTGCCTCTGTATTCTGGATTGGAGAGTTCCGTTTTTCGTGTGGGCGCAGTCTATGGTGCCATCGAGGTCACCATCCAGCGGGTAGACCGAGAGAAACTCGGTCAAGACATCCGGAAGCTCTCCACAGTGCGGAAGATTGTTCCAGAGCGGCGCGTTGGATTTCTGGAGGTGTACAGCGCCGAGCTCCACGACAAACCAGGAGCCTTCGTTGTTCAGTCCCGCCCTTTGTACGCGAAGCCAGTTCCACGCGCGTACATCGTCTGCCTCTGTGGCTCCGCCTATTCCACACCTGAATCAATGTCGGCCGTAGTCCGGGAACTTGCTCAAGAGCATGGTGCCCATATTCATGGCACCCTCGTCCTGAATGACGGCCAACCCGACTGGTATCTGCAAATGGATGCGTTCGCGGAAGCTGCTATTACTGTTCACACGGAGCAAGCTGTTTTCCGTTGGATTGCCTCAATGCAGCAAGCATTTCTTGGAATGAATGTGGGCAGGCTGCCAGCCTTGATTGATTGACATCCTTCTGGGCGAGCGCGCCTTCGCGTAACAAAGCGGAATCCGCTCGCCCGGACTGAAGGTCCGGGCGGCCCTTCGGGACATTCCGGACGCGCCTGAAAATGGGGTTGAAAGGGCTGCGCCCTTTCATTCATGTGCTAGGAAACGGGGTGGGCCGCCCGGAGGCGGCCCCTATGGAACAGGCGCGTCCGAAACGTCGGATCCCGCCAACGTTAGGCGAAATGCGCCGATTTAACGATATGTCGACTCGAATCCATCCACTATCTCTCGTGCCTCTATTCATCGAAATCCGGAGTCTGGGCAAAACTCTTTCGCATGCGACCGCGTTCGTTGTGGAGTCAGCCGGGAAGTCTCACCTTGTATCAAACGCTCACGTATTCACCGGTCGACATGCTGACACCGGTAAGTGTCTCGATCCCAATTTGGCAATACCGGATGAAGTATTGGTCCGCGCCGCAGGCCTCCTCGATCTCGCGTGAAGACTGTATTCCACGCGAATAGGCGTAGAGAATGATCTTCAAAAGTACGCGAGGATCGTATGCGGGTGCGCCGGTTTCGTCATTGCCATAGCGCTCATCCAGCTTTCCGCCGCTGACATGCCGATCCATCAATCGATCAAGGACTGCCTCAAAACTTCCGGGAAGTATTTGTTTTGTGAAATCCACAGGAACCAGCATAGTCTGGGATCGATTCAGGTATTTATAACGCGCCATTTCAGTTCCTCCAAAAAATTTTAGAAACCGAATGACAAAAGGGCCTCCACTTTGGTACCGTTTTTCAAATAAACAGGGGTTTTTCTACAGTTTCAACTTCCGTTACCAGCTCCGCGCCTCCGTTCGCTAACGCTCACTACGGTGCTCGGTCCTTGCACTCTCGCGGAATCATTCGGCTTCGCCTCATTCTCTCCGCTCGTGCGAATGCGCGCCGGGAAGGAATATAAAAGGGGCGCGCATCGCACCGTGCTGCGGACAAATGCTCGCTTCGCTCGCACTTCTGGTAACTTCACACGTTAGCCGCCATTCTACCCCAGTTGTCCATGGTATCAAGACCTAGCATCATAGTCGCGGCTCTTGTCTCAGCTGCGATCATTGCCGCCGGCTTATCCGTTTCTGCCGATTGTCGCGATTACCTTGACTTCACGCTCCCGGCGATCTACTTTACCATTCTTGCGTGGCTGCCTTTCACGATAGCCTTGGTCGGGGTTCGCCGTGGATCGCGTTTCCTGAAGCTGTTGGCTTTTGCCTTCGCCGTCGGTTTTCTCGGCCATGCTGCCTACTGCACTGATCACATTCTCTTTCACAGGCCAACTCCGAATCTCGGTCCCGACACGGGTCTCACCGTCCACATC
Source organism: uncultured Leptospiraceae bacterium (assembly GCA_964631535.1). GTDB lineage: Bacteria > Spirochaetota > Leptospiria > Leptospirales > Leptonemataceae > CAZVZS01. Next base: position 24,768 of record CAZVZS010000067.1, on the reverse strand, counting down.
AAACCCTTGACCACGCAGCTCGCTGCACCCATCGTTTCCGGGATCGCTGACCACACTCATATCGCCCTTCAACAGGTATCCGAAACCGCGCGCATTGAATTCAAGTCACCCAGCGGATCATTCAACCGCAATGTGCTCGTTCTTGAAAACGGGAAGTATCTTTTCACACATTGTCACATACGTTCCGTACGCATCAGAGAACCCACTTCGGGCCCTCTTCACACGATGTATTCTGTGGAGCTAGAATACGACCGCCCCGTGGACCCAAACCTTGATTGCAGCCACATTGCGTACGGACGTATCACTTTTTGGCCCTTTGGCATCTTCCGTTCCTTTGACTTCATCCGATCGCATATCGATCTGTGCACAATGGGGGCAGAACGGCGGCTAGCTTCCGGATAACAGCGGCGCTCCTCGCTTCGCTGCGGTGCTCGGGTTTTCGCGCTCTCCGCCCAGACGGCTTGCAAGCTCGCCTTTCTGGGCTTCGTCCGAATGCGCGCCGCCCTTCGGTCTGAAAAAAGGGCGCGCATCGAACCGCGCTCAACTACATCCGGTCCTTTGGGCCGGACGTCAGTTATCCTCTTTCGTTATGCGAATTAGCCGTTGGGAATCGCTGAAGGACCCTTCATGACCGCACGGGAGAAACATTTCCTATTTGATCCGACCAAGACTCCATTGGAGGAGAGGCAGGAGGATTTGAAAACCCGCGGGATTACATTTCATCCCTCTAACCATATGGCATACCATCCTCCCAGCGTACCTGCGGACTGGCCGATTCAGGGATTTCGCTTGGTTGGCTTCGATATCACTTTTGAACCGCCAAGGTTGGATCGCATGTTTAAACAGATAGAACTCGGGCGACTCGATCTCGCGGCCCAATCCGAAGCAAAGAACTACATTGCAAGCTTGAAGTTGTATAACGCTCTGAAGAGTAAATTCGGTGTGCCCAAGAAACGCCTCGATGAATTATTAGGAGTGGAATTCTGATCAGTCAGTTCCATTCGGAAAATGCCCAACGGCTACTTCGCATAACCAGACTGACGAAAAAGACCTTTTTTCGACCGGTGACCTCTTCGCTTGCATCGAAAACGGAGCGCTTAAGGTGCATCAGGGCCGGTCATTCACCGTTTTTCCGCGACCACCGCTGCGTTAGCCCGCGCAGATTTAACGCAAGTAAGAGAAAAAATCACCCCAGGCGTCGAAGGTTCCCGTAGTTGGCGATTTTTTCTATATTATGGACGAGGGTGAACAATTTCCACTGCACGTTCACCTTGCGTCGCCCCCGTAAAGTGAACCGGTTTGACCTGCGTTTCTCGGCAAATTGGAGAGAGCAAAATGGGTTATTCAACAGTCTCAACAACAGGCTATCCGCTTCGCCCTTCGCTCCGCTGGCGCTTCGCTACGGTGCTCGGTCCTTGCAGCCTTCGCGGAACATTCCGCTCCCCTTCATTTTTCCGCTCGGCGCTGCGGACAAATCCGCCTGCGGCTGACTTCGGATAGCCGAGCACGTTATCTGAAATTGCCGCGCCTTCGGCGCCTCTCCCCGGGCGCCTGCAATCCGTGGCAGGCAACGAAAACCACTTGACTCGTATTTTTAACTTCTTTAGGAAACAACATGATTCAAAGGTCGTTCTTCATCTTGATACTCGTTTGCAACTTGGTTCTTTCCGCGGTCAACTGCGCGCCGGAAAAGGAAAAGTCGATGATGATGGTTACCGCCGAAAGCGGCCTGATCCTGCGTGAATCACCTTCAACAGATGGCAAACCCATGGTTACAATTCCTCACGGCACTGCGGTTACCGTCTCAGCCACCACCGGCAACGAAATAACAATTGCAGGCAGGACTGGGAAATGGTCGCAAATCACTTGGAACCACCAAACGGGTTGGGTATTCGGCGGTTTTTTGAAACCTATAGCGAACCCGACTTCCAGCGGCGAGTCTCCCGATCAATCAAATGCTTGGAGTGCATACCAAGGCGTATCAAACTTTGTCACCGCCGAATCGAAATGCGCCACCGCAGGTATGCGTCTCCCCTCGCCAGATGAAATTCAGAGCGCAGCCAACTCTGGTCTTACTAAATCATGGGAAAAACCCAGCACCTCCAACTATTGGTCGTCCGGGCATCGCACACCTGAATCGATCATTGCCGTGAACATCGACACTGGAACTCCGTCTGCTGATATGTTCCACGTTGCTGAGGATCAGCTTCCGTACAGGTGCATTCGTTAAGTTCTTCTATAGACTCCCTCCGCCATCCATGGCTCCGGGACTTTTCCGGCAACTTCAGATAACGAGACTGTAGAAAAAGGGTTTTTGGCCTTCAAAATTGCCTTAGAATCGGCGTTTCTCGGCAAATTAGAGAGAGCAAAATGGGTTATTCAAAAGTCTCAACTTCCGGACAACAGCTCCGCCTCGCTTCGCTCGTGCTCGGGTTTCGCGCTCTCCGGTCAGCCGCCTCACCAGTTCGGCTTGCTGACCTCCGTCCGATTGCGCGCCGCCCTTTGGGCTGAAAATAGGGCGCGCATCGGACCGCGCTTCAACCACATTTGGCCTTCGGCCAAAGGTCTGTTACCCTCTTTCGTTATCTGCAATTGCGGGAGAGTTGATCGCCTCGGAGCCGGCCATCCCTGTCCGGCATGCACGTCGCCGGATGCATATGAACCTAAACACTTGGCTGTCACTGTCCGATGAGCAACGGTTGAAGCAGTGCCAGCAACTCAATCTACACCTGCCCGAAGTCTGGGAAATCTTCAAGCATGCGGAACGTGAGTTTCTCGCTACTCACGGTCATCAACCGGGCGTTGCAAAGGTCTTTTGTGGAGCTGCGGGCCTCGGGTCGTATTTCGCAATTTTTGTCATGATCAAACCCGGGCAGAAACGGACCCTTTTTCCGCCACGTTTCCTCGGCTTCCCCGTCGAGCGGATTTACCTCAGATCATCAGGGGAATCTCGGTAGTTCAGGTCGCCGAAATGAATGTAGTTTTTGTTGAACTACTATTCGCCTTCGAGCGCGAAATATCTCTGAAAGATTGCGCGAAGCGCTTTTTCCGTGCTACTGAAATACCGCAATATGAGGAAAGGAATAGTAGCAACTACGTTGACGAAACCTATTATAAAGCACAGACCGAGGCCTTCATTTGTAAACTTTCCTTCGCGGACGTGGAGGGCTATGAATATCTGCCGTTTTCCGCTTCATTTCAACTGGCCGACTACGAAACAGACTCCGCAATCCAAATTATCGAGACGTTAGCCAAAACACGGCTGCTTCCCGCGGGATTTCATGTCGCCCGAATAGCAGATCCCAACAAGCCGCATTCCCAGCGATTTAATTTGTAAGGGGATCCTGTGGGGCTCCCGGACCTCCTGTCCGGGAGTGTTGTTGTTGCCCGCAACTGCAGATAACTTTCGGGTAACAGCTCCGCTCCTCGGGCTGCGCCCTGCGGTGCTCGGCCACATCGGGCCTTCGGGCACATTGCTCGCTCCGCTCGCAACGTCTGTTACCCTCTTTCGTTATGCGACATTCCGGCCGCAAGGACAGGTAATTATATGGCATCAGTTTTAACCAAAGCAACACGACGCGCATTCCAAGGTAAGCCGGGCTTCCTTACATTTCTCCCAAGCGTGCAATACGGACCCTTCTATCGCGTCGACAAAGGCGCTTTTTCGACGGAATCCCAGAGCCTTCCCCTTGCCAGCCATTGGCCTTTGACAAACCTTAACCCAGACAAGGCCTATCTCAGGCAGTTTCGATCGCATGAACTGGAAACGCTTGTCCAAGCTGCTCCAACAACTGAGCGCGACCTCGCAATCGCTTTCATCCGGCACAACACCGTTGCGATTGAGATGGATCCCTCGTTCAAACTCCTTGCACCATTCATCACTCTCTTTTCGTCTCCTCGGCTCCGCCGGGACGTGAAGGAGAAATGGAAGGCGCTTTCACCAGGGCGGTGGTGCGGGCTGATTCAACCGCAAACTCTTGCCGAGGCTCACAAACTCTACTTTCTCAAGCACCTCATCAGACCCGTCGGACAATCCTTTTACCTCTTCAAGTTTGACTTTTTTGGCTCGCCCGACCTCTCCGCTGCAGGACTCTTCTTTGGAAAAACGCGCAATGGATCTGCAACGCAATTTAAGTACAACAACCCGGCCATCGATTGCATCACCGGGTTACAATGCTTGGGGCCAATCGCATAGCGGCCGGAACGATCGCATAACAACGTGTAAGCGCTCCGCCCTCCGCTGTACTGCGTTTCGCTACGGTGCTCGGTCTTGGCACTCTCAGCAAACGGCTCTCTTCTTTCGCCTTTTTGCTTCGCGCGGGTGCGCGCGGATTTTGGAATATTAGAAGCGCGCGCACCGCGCCGTGCTGCGGACAAATTTGCCCTTCGGGCAAACTTCGCTTACACAAACACGTTATGCGAAATCCGGCCGCAAAAACAAGTGAGCTACATGAAGCTGTTTATCGTTGATTCCTTTACTTCTACTCCGTTCAAAGGCAATCCTGCAGGAGTTTGCTTAACCGAGACGGAAACGGCGCCGGAATTGATGCTGGCCATTGCCAATGAGCTTGGTTTTTCGGAAACAGCGTTCGTGAAGAGGGGCAGTGATTTCTCTGAATTCTCAATCCGCTTTTTCTCGCCAAAAAGGGAAATTCCACTCTGTGGACACGCGACGCTGGCTTCGGCAAAGGTTGTTTTCGAGCAATTCGACACTACCCAAGCTCATTTCTTCAATATTCAGGATCTTGACCTGTATGTCCGTAAGGTCGGCGAGGAAATCCTGATGGAATTTCCTCGATACTCCACTGAATCAGCTTCAGCACCCCCGCTCCTCCTCAATGCCCTCGGAATCGATCAGATCCTGAATTGCGAGTTTAACAGGGAAACCAACATCCTCCTCTTGGACATACCCAGCAGCGAAACCCTGCAGTCGCTGTCCCCGGATTTTGACGCGCTCAAAGCATCCCATGATTCGATCAACGGGGTACTCGTGACGGCCGTCTCATCTGACCCCAGTTACGATTTCCAATCGCGGTATTTCTGGCCGTGGAGCGGAACCAACGAAGACCCCGTCACAGGCGGAACTCACACATTCCTTGCGCCATACTGGGGCTTGAGACTCGGCAAAACCAAATTGAAAAGCTACCAATGCTCCAAGCGCGGCGGCTCCATGGAAGTCGAACTATTGAGTGGATCAACAGTCGCTATAAAGAGCCAAGCCGTTATCCTGCTGTCAGGAATGTTAAGCCTTTGATCCCATCGCTTCTTTGCGGCCGGACTCCGCATAACGCTTCCGGGTAACAGCTCCGCTCCTCGGGCTGCGCCCTGCGGTGCTTACACAAACACGTTATACGACATTTGTCCCAAGTCCTCTTGCGACAGAAAGGAATCCTTATGACCATCAGAACTTTCTTAATGACGTACCCTGTCCGGACCTATTACGGTCTAACGTTCACCATTTCCTGGGGTGGCTTTCTCATAGCGGGAGGGCCGGGCATCTTTGCAGGCAGCGAGTGGAAGACCGACCCTCTGTTCCCGATAGCCGTCTTAGCAATGCTCGCAGGCCCGCCAATCGCCGGATTTTTGTGCACCATTGGCTTCTCCGGAAAGAGGGGCCTCCATGAATTGAAATCCCGGCTGTTCCGCTGGAGAGTGGGCGCTCGTTGGTATGCGATCGGGGTCCTGACCGCTCCATTGCTCCAGCTGGCAGTCCTCATTGCTCTTTCTGGATTTTCCCCGGTGTTTCTCCCTGCCATCGCTACCGCCGAAAACAAGCTCGCGCTGGTTGTCCCCGGTATCGCCGTGGGGCTTATCGGCGGCTTTGTGGAAGAGCTCGGTTGGACCGGATTCGTTATTCCTCATATCAGGGAGCAGCACGGTGTTTTTTCAACCGGGATTTTCGTGGGTGTCCTGTGGGTAGTTTGGCACCTCCTGCAGATGTGGTGGGTGGGGAACACTTCATCGGAAGCCCTTCCCCTGTCCCTCTTTCTGCCCCTCTACTTCGTCTCGGCTTTGGCGGCGTTGACGGCCTACCGGATCCTCATGGTCTGGGTCTACGATCGTACGAAGAGCCTGCTTGTGGCGGTACTGATGCATGCAAGCTACATATTCACCACGCTTTTTGTCCTAGCGCCGCCCACGACCGGTGCTCCTTTGCTCATCTACACCGGGTTCTTCGCGGGCATTCTGTGGATCATCGTTGCCGTGGCTGTTACTCGTTTTCGCGCACCACACGCCGCATAACTTCCGGGTAACAGCTCCGCTCCTCGGGCTGCGCCCTGCGGTGCTCGGCCACTCGGCCCTCTCCGCGGAACGGCTCCCAAGTTCGCCTTTTCCGCTTCGTCCGGACACGCGCCGCCTTACGGCAGAAAAAATGGCGCGTGCCGGAGCGGGCCTTCGGGCACATAGCTCGCTTCGCTCGCAACGTCAGTTGTCCCCTTTCGTTAGACGAAAGTCCGGGTGGACGGCGGTTCCCACCCCACGCCCGTCAATTGAGTTGGCCGTGGTCATAGATGCCCATTTCGAAACGGAAAATAATGCGCACACAAAACCCAAATATCGATCGAGGCATTTATGTCCTTTAATATTACTCTCTGGAAAGTCGAAGGCGATAAAATCCGGGAACTGTCCAAATCGAAATTGGAGAGCGAAAGCCGTCTGGAAAATTGGATTACAGAAGATCCCTCCGTTCTGGCGACAGACATTCTAATTATCGGACGGCAGGTGGCAACCGATTTCGGAGGAAGGATAGACCTTCTGGGTATTGACAGGCAGGGCGATATAATCATCCTTGAGTTAAAAAGAGATAAAACACCGAGGGAAATTGTCGCTCAAGTTTTAGATTACGCTTCCTGGGTAAACAACCTTGATGAAAGTGTCATAGGAAAGATATCCAATGAATTTTTAGGAAAAGAACTTTCGAAGGCTTTTGAGGAATGGTTTGATGAACCATTGCCTGAAAGCATTAACAGTAATCACAAAATGGTTATTGTCGCCTCAAATCTGGATGACTCCTCTGAAAGAATTATTCAATATCTATCGACCGAGCATGGATTGAATATCAATGTAATCTTCTTCAATTTTTTCAGAGTCAACGACGAGGAAATTCTTGGCAGAGCCTGGCTAATTGATCCGGAGACAGTCCAGGAACATTACGAATCAAAAAAGAAGATGCCATGGACTGGATACTGGTTTGTTAATATCGGGGAAGGTATTCATCGTAGCTGGGAGGACAATCGTAAATATGGATTCATCGCTGCTGGTCAGGGCAGAAAATATAGCGGACCCCTAAAAAAATTGAAATCCGGAGACAGAATATTTGCCTATCTGAAATCACACGGATACCTGGGGCTTGGAGAGGTCGTTAGCGAAGCACAGATGGCGAAGGACTTTTTTGTTGATACCTTTCAGGCAAGACTATTTGACCTTCCACTGGCCCAGGCGGGGATCAAGGAAAATTCCGATGATCCCGAAAAGAGCGAATGGGTTATCGGCGTAAAATGGCTCAATGCATTTCCAAAAGAGAAGGCGAAAAAATTTTCCGGCGCATTTGCCAACCAAAACATAGTCTGTAAATTGCGTGATCCCACTACATTAGAATTTCTGCAAAATGAATTCGAGATCAATAAATAAAAGGCCCTCGGACTCGGGAAAAAATAAGAACTCGATGACATTTTAATAATCCCTAATCCATCCACCCGGACCATCGTCTAACGGCTGCTATGCGCTCGCGGCGCTTCGCCTGCGCTCTCGCTTCGCTCGTGCGGACGCGCGCGGAAGGGGAGGAAAGTAAGCGCGCGCGCCGCACCGCGCCCCTTCTAAAATAGCGGCGCACGAAAATTTCCATTAGCAGCGGTACGTTAGCCGAAATCCCGCCCCAAGGGAACGGTCACCCGGAAAGTCATATCATGCGCTTCACATCGTCCTCGAAGTTATCTCTGGGCAAACTTTCATCAGAAGAAGTTAGTTTATTCACATCCTTTCCGGATTCATTTCAGAACTTCTATCGGACTCAGAATGGCGGGGAAGTCGAAGATCCTCGATGTGTTTTCAGGACTCCGATCGTGAGTAAAATGAATCCAAAAACTCCAGTTCGGCAAACTGGAAGCATCGAAGAATTCTGGACCTTTGCAACTTACAAAAAAGATCCGCCTCGCGACTCAGTGCCCTCGATTCTTCATGAACACTATGACCGCCACACCAGGGAGGAATTCCTACCGCGAAATGTGTATGTTTTCGCTCGCTGCCGATCTGATTCCCTCTTGTCAATCTCACTGAACAAATCAGATTTCGGTTCCATCCACTATTGGGAATATTACTGGAGATATCCTTGGTTCGAGGATTTTTTTTCTGCTCGAACGAAAGCGGCAAAAAGAGCTTTTCCCGACTATGATAAGATTGTCAAAACGCCCGAAACTCCGCGTTGGTGGGAACTCTTTGACGCTTTGAACTATGCTTCCCTTGTAAAGGTCGGAGATTCGTTTGAAGAATTCCTGAAAAATCTGGAAAATGAAGATCCGTTGTGACTCGGGGCGGGACTTCGGCTAACCCCAGACTGGCAAAAATGGCTTTTTCGTCAGTCGGGTTATGCGCAATGTGCTTTCCCCGGACCGCGCAGAAGATCAGACCCGGATGTGCGCGCGGCGCTAAACCGTCCGGCGATACTGGTCGATCTCCAGATTCCAAACCGCCACCCCGCAGTAGTGATCCCCCTCCGGACAGAAGGGTTTCACGCCCGCGAGTTTGCGCACGTAACAGGGCGCTTTGATCCAGCGGCCGAGTTCGGGGTGAGCGGCTGAAACCTGGCTCAGTTCGTCCACGGAGGCGCGGAAAATTTCTTCCTGGGCGTTGTAACAGGTGCGGGTCTTCCATTTGTGGTAAAGATTCGCCAGGTCGCCCGATTCGTAAAAACGCACGGGAAACGCGTTCGGCAGCAGGTACACGGCCTCTTCGGCCGTACCGCCCGCGTCCAGGAAAAAATTGACCGAGTCGAAAATCTTCTCCATGAGCACGTCGTACTGTTCGCGGAGCCCCGCATGGCCTTCCACTAAAAGCGGCGTGATATAATCCGGCCGGCCCGTATAGTGGCTCATGAGCACCGGACGGGAACCGGGTACCATCCGGTGGCGCTGGTCCTGCGAGTCCGCCGTGTGCGAGATTTTTTTCTGGAACGTATACTGCACATTACAGAGCGCGCGCGTGATGCGCGAAACACTCGATTCATTCAAAGTTGACGCGAGGTGCCCGTTACGATGCGGATTGAGCGCGAGTTCGATGGCCTCCGCGTCGGAAAGACGTTCGCGCGTGGCGCCCAGCACCGCCCGCACGGCACCCGCCAGA
>CAZVZS010000067.1:0-15419 GCA_964631535.1 uncultured Leptospiraceae bacterium | reverse complement strand
AGCCGCGCGAAGCGACCGCTCAACGCTTCGTCGAACTCACGCACGAAGGCGGCGGCCGCACCCGGCGATTGCAAGGGCCCGCCGCCGTGCGCTTGCTGAAAGTACAAAAACTCGGGCGTGTCTTCCAGGGCAATCGGGTCGGCCATTTCGCCGGCGAAGAGCGGGTCGACCGCGGCCACGGCCGCGTACATCCGGTCCACCAGCATTCGCGTCTCTTCGGGCACGTCGTACGCCGCGCAGAGGCGCAGGTACCGGTGCAGGGTCAGGCCATTGATCGTATGATACAGAAAGGTGAAGGTGGCCGTCGGCAGCACGTAGCGCGCGACCTCCATGACCTTTTTATGAATACTTTTTTCCCAGCGCTGCGGTTGTTTCGCGCGCGCGGGAAACACCGCGTGGTAGGCGCGCGCCGCCTCGGGCTGCAGGGATTGCAGCAGCGTAAAATACGCGTCCGTGGCCAGGCGTACCGAACGCAGATACAATTCCAGTTCGGTCGCGCGACCGGGCGCGCGCAGCGAGGCGGGCACGTAAAACTGATCGGCTTTGACTTCCACGTACCGCTGCGAAACCTGTTCCGAGTTGTAAAACGGGTGCGAATGCAAAAAGCTCCACACCAGGTGGCGACTGACCCGTTCGATCGTGAAAATAAACTGCGTATGCTGACGGGTGGTCAGATGGCCGGCCTTCAGCGTGGAAGCCGCCACGCGATCCCGGATTTCGATCGCGCGGGGTGTGGCCGAAACGTCCTCGGGGCGAATGATGCCCCGCCCCGAATAACAGGTCCGCGCGGTGGCCACGCTTAAATCGAAGGGAACGCGGGTAAAATCGACCAGGCGGACCACCGGGCCGGAACCCGGGTCTGGTTCAAAGGTGAGTGAATCCGCGGAGGGGCCGGCTCCCGGGCCGGAAACCAGTTGCATGGGCTCAGGCTTGATTATGTCACCGCTGGCGCAACCAGAAAACCGGCCGGTCGGCATGAAAACATGACAGCCGGGTTACAGGCGACCGAACAGGAAATTACTATACAATTCTTTCGCGCTTCGGTGAGGTTGGCGCGCGTGTCCCTCTCCCCGCGAATAACAGCCCTCGGCCTCTGCCTGGCCGGCCTCACTCTGCCCGTGTTCGCGGATCAGGTGCGCGTCGAACCGGGCATCGCGCAGTCCGTTCGCGGCCCGGAACTGGAAACCCTGTTCGCGAACGACGATGGCGTCGGTCGTGGAGGAACAGGTGCCAGCGGCGGCAGTATCAATTCGCCCTGGGCCGGTACCTGGAGCATGGGCCTGCCCTTGCGCATCGAATACGACCGCGAACCGGACGCGGGCGGAGCGGTCTTCGCGCGGTTTCGTTTCGCGGAGTTCAGATCGCACTTTATTTATTCGTCGATGGGCCGGCATCGTTTTCAGGGCCGCGATTTCGACCTCTTCTCCACCCACGAAGTTCAGAAGTACCGCTCCACGGATCAGGACCTGGAGGCCGGGTATCGCTGGAAACTCGCCGAAACCATCTTCCTCCTGCCGGTGGCCGGGGTACACAACACCCGCCTTTCGGGCAAACGCACATCGCGCAGCTTCGGACGGGGAATTTTCGGCCAGGACGGAAAATCGATTTTCGGGTTCGTCGACCCCGCGCATTCATTCTTTCGCGCCCAGGCCGTCGGCCCCACCGCCGGGCTCGACGCCGAGTGGCGCGCCGGTTCATTCACAATGACCCTGGGCGCGCGCGTGGTCGCGGCTGCCGGCCCCTACGCGGAAACCAACGTTTCGACCCTCTACAATCCCGGCCTGGGGGTTTATTTTATTTCCGCGCTCTATTCCACTTCCAGCGCGCGCCTGGCGAAGAATGGAACGGTCGGGCGATTAACGCTGCGGTACCCGCTGGCTGAGAACGTGGAACTGATGGGCGAATTTCTGAGCGAGTCGTATCGACTGTCCATGTCGGATTTCGTGTCCCTGGACGCGCTCAGTGTGGAGTCCCTGATCCTCGCGCAGACCGCGGCGCGCACGGAGTTCAAACTGTTTCCGTTCGACCGCGACGAATTCGTACTGGACCGGATCTTCTACGGCCAGGGCGCGGCCGTGCACCACCGCACGCTCGTGATCGGCGTTTCGGTACGAATCGATCTTTTCGGTGTCGCGCCGGCGCCCGCCCCCGCTCCTCGCAATCGACCGGAAGCCGAAAAACCGCCCGAAAAAAAACCTGAACCGAAAGGGCCGGGGGAACCCGCGAGCGCTGAACCGTCCGCGGAATCTTTAAAGCGCCAATTTTTGGGCGCGTTCTAATGAATCCCGTCGTCTTCGCCGGCTTCGGCTCGTACATCCCCGCGCGGCGCACGAGCAACCAGGACTGGGAGGCCCTCGTCGAAACCGACGACGGGTGGATTCGCCAGAACTTAGGAATTCGCGAGCGTTCGCGCATTGGCCCGGAAGAGACCACGACCACCATGGGCGCAGCCGCCGCGCGCGTCGCGCTGACGCAGGCCGGGGTGGCCGCGGACGCAGTCGACTTCATCCTCTGCGCCACGAATTCCCAGGACGACCTGTATCCCTCGACGGCGTCGAAAATTCAGGCGGCCCTGGGGATTACGGACGCAACCGCGTTTGACGTGCAGGCCGGCTGCACCGGCTGGCTGTACGCGATGCGGCTGGCCACCGCCCTGTTCCAGGCGGGCCAGGCCCACAGCGCGCTCGTGATCGGCAGCGACGCCCTTTCGCGCGCTCTCAATTACCACGACCGCTCTACCATGCTCTTCGGCGACGGGGCCGGCGCCGCTCTGGTCCGGCGCGCCCCGGCGGGAAACGCGCCCGCCCGTCTGCCGGCGCCAATTTTTTTCACGCACAACGAACCGTCCATGGCCATGCGCCAGCCGACGATCTACCAGGAGGAGTTCAATCGACTGGAAGATGTCCGGGCCGGGGTCGACCAGTCCCGGGTTCAACGGCCCCTGCCCCACATGCAGGGCAAGCAGTCCATGAAACTCGCGCTCGTGAACACGAAACGCGCGATCGACGCGGTGCTTGCGGACGCCCGCGCGCTGCATGGAATCGACCACTTCGACGTATTCGTCCCGCACCAGACGAACATTCACATTATCAAAGCGCTTTGCGAACACGCGGGGGTCGAATTCGCCCGGATTCCATTCACACTCGAAAAATACGGCGGTATCAGCACGGCGGGCATTCCCACCGGCCTGTATGAACACCACCGCGCCGGTCACATCAAACCCGGCGATCTCGTGCTCTGTTGCGGATACGGGGCGGGCTTCACGACCGGGGCGATGCTCTTCGAGTGGACGGCCGCGTAGTACTGCGACGGTGGAGAACAATTCAGGGAATATTTTTTTACCACGGGGACACGGGGGGCACAGGGAGCACCATCCAAATCAGCGAATTTCAGCGTTCCGAAACGTTCTGAAATCCGAAACGGAGTAAACACCCCCGTGTCCCCCGTGTCCCCGTGGTCAAAAAATTCGTGGATTGACGCAGTAGGATTAGTTTTGATCGTCGCTGGATTCGGTGTCGGCGGGTTCAGCGGCGACGTCGGAATCGTCCGCGGGCGCCGCGTCACTCTCGCCTTCGCCTTCGGGGCGCGCCCTGTGGCCTTCCATGAGTTTGTTCAGCATCGAATCGCCCTCTTTAACGCTATCGTCGATGGCGAACACGAAACGCGGAGTCTGGCGCAGGCGCAGGTCGCGGGCGATGGTGGATTGAAAAAAACCGGCGGCCTGTTCCAGCGCGCGAAACGTGGTCTGGTTGGCGCGGGGATCGGGATCGAAGAGCGAAACGTGGATCGTGCAGAGGGTCAGATCGTCCGCGAGCCTCACCCGGGCGACGGAAACGAAACCGAGGCGTTCGTCCTTGGTTCGCCTTTTCTGGATTAACTCGGCGAGTTCGCGAACGATGCGCGCTTCCATTTTCTTGCGGCGCAGTTCGTTCATGGCCGACGCGATTTCACTTCAACGTGAGTTTGCGGGCGACTGTTTTGATTTCAAAACCTTCCAGGACGTCCCCGATACGTAAATCATTGTATCCATCCACCGCGATCCCGCACTCGAAGCCTTCGGCGACTTCGCTCACGTCATCCTTCACGCGGCGCAGGCTTTTGATTGTGCCGGTGTAGACCACAACGGAGTCGCGAATCAGGCGGATCCCGCCGCTCTTGCGAATCTTCCCGCGAGTGATCATGCAGCCGGCGATATTACCCATGCGCGAAATCTTGAACACTTCGCGAATTTCGGCCGTGCCCGTGATTTCCTCGACCTTATCCGGTTCGAGCAGGCCTTCCATGGCGGACTTCACGTCCTCAATCACATCGTAGATGATATTGTAATACTTAATTTCGATCCGCTGCTGGGCGGCCAGTTCCTGCGCGCGCGCGCTCGGCCGCGTGTTGAAGCTGATGATGATGGCGGCGGAGGCCGCGGCCAGGGACACGTCCGATTCGGTGATGGCGCCGGTGGCCCCGTGCACCACTTTGATTTTCACGTCGTCGCTCGAAAGTTTCAGCAGGCCTTCGCGGATTGCTTCCACCGAACCTTTCACGTCCGCTTTGATGATGACCTTGAGTTCCTTGAACTCCTGGTCCTGCATCCAGGTATTGATGTCGGTGAGCGACGGCTGGGCGCGTTCGGCGGCCTCGGTAATCTGCCGGTAGTGCTGGCGTTTGTAAGCGATTTCGCGGCCGAACTTTTCGTTCTCCACCACGGTGAACGGATCGCCCGCTTCGGGCACGCCGTCGATCCCGGTGATTTCCACGGGACAGGACAGGCCGGCTTCTTTGATACGCAGACCGAGGTCGTTGAACATGGCCCGCACACGACCGGAATAAATCCCGACGACGTACGGATCGCCTTCGCGGAGCACGCCCTTCTGAACCAGGATCGTGGCGACAGGGCCTTTGCCCGGGTCGACCTTGGCTTCCACCACGCAACCCTGGGCGCGCACGGAGGGATTGGATTTCAGTTCCATGACCTCGGCCTGGAGCAGGATCATCTCCAGGAGATGATCGATGCCTTCGCCTTTGAGAGCGGAGACCGGGCAGTAAATCGTGGTGCCACCCCACTCTTCCGGGTTCAGTCCGTGGGTGGCCAGTTGTTGCCGCACCTTATCCGGATTGGCGGACGGCAGGTCGATTTTGTTGACGGCGACGATGATCGGCACCTTCGCCTCTTTCGCGTGGGCGATGGCCTCTTCGGTTTGTTGCATCACCCCGTCGTCGGCCGCGACGACCAATACCACGATATCCGTGATGCCGGCCCCGCGCGCGCGCATGGCGGTAAACGCTTCGTGGCCAGGCGTATCCAGGAAGGTGATTTTGCCGCGCGGAATTTCCACCTGGTAGGCGCCGATGTGCTGGGTGATGGCGCCCGCTTCGGTGGCCACCACGTTCGACTTGCGGATGGCGTCCAGAAGTTTGGTTTTCCCGTGGTCGACGTGGCCCATGATGGTCACGATCGGCGGACGCGAAACGCGCACGTCGTCCAGGTCTTCCTGTTCTTCGATTACGGTTTCGTCGTACAGCGATACGACTTTTACTTCGCAGTTGTATTCCGCGGCGACCATCACGGCCACGGCGGCGTCGATCACCTTGTTGATGGTGACCATCTCGCCCATTTTCATGAGGCGCGAAATGACATCGCTTGGTTTCAGGTTGAGCTTCTTGGCCAGCTCGCCCACCTGAATTGATTCCATGATTTCGATCCGGTCCGGAACCGTCGTTCCGGAAACCGTGGCCGGTTTGCGTCTGGGCGCTTGATGATAAAATCGTTCGTTCTCTTCAGGCTTGCGACCCCGCGCGCCCTGGAAGGGCCCACGCGGCGGACCGCCGCGATACCCGCCCCCGCCCGCGGGGACAGACCCCGTCCCGGTGCCGGCCGCGGCACCGGCGCCCGGCGATCCACCCTGCGCCGGCGACCGCCGACCCTGGCCGCCACCTGGCCGCCTGGAGGCTTCGAAAGCCGCGTCAAACGGAGTTCCCGCCGCGGCGAATTTCATGGTCGTTTCGACGCGAGCGGCCGGTCTTTCTTTACCGGTGCCCTGCCCCGAACCGCCCCCGGACTGGTTTTGATTTCCCGATCTGTTCGGGCCTGAATCGTGACGCTGGGGACGACGGTCGGAGCCCTGGGTTTCGCGCGGCGATTTTTCGGGGGGTTTGCGTGAAGGCACGGCGGCATCCGTACGCGCTTTTTTGGCCGCCGGTCCACCCGGTTGCGGACTCCGCGCCGCCGGTGCCGTTCCGGCGTTCTGGCCGGCACGCGGACTCTGGGCCGGGCCCGGTTTCGTTTCGCGGTTGATATGGTCCGCGATGGTCTTACTTTTGGTAACCTCTTGCTTCTTGATTACCAGTTTCTTTTTGGCCTGACCGCCGCCTGCGCCGCCGATCTTGTTCTTGATCGTGTCCCCTTTATTATTGTCCGCTGTTGACATAAGTTCCTGGTTTCGAGACTACCCCGCGGCCTGCGTCCGGGCAAACCGCCTTCGCCGCGTTCCACCGGAAGATTTCTTCCGCGGACGCCCACGATCGGCATCTATAAATTAGACCTCTTCGAATTCAATCGATTCAGAGAGAATCTTAATAATTTGTTTGGCCGTTGTTTTACCGATTCCTTCGATTTTCTCAAGTTCGTCCTGTTCCAGTTCGATCAGTTCCTCGACGCTTTTGATCCCGGAGGCTTCGAGAATTCCGATCACGCGCACGGTGAGGCCGGGCAATTCGGAAAGACGGGTGTAGTCAACTTCCGGCTCCTCGGGCACTTCCGGTACGGGTGGATTAAAAATGGCTTCGAGTTGTTCGCGCGCTTCGGGGGAGGACATTTCCTCGCTGAACTGAGAGGTTGATTTCACCATCAGGCGATAACCGCTCAACTGCGAGGCAAGGCGAACGTTCTGTCCGTTCACACCGATGGCAAGAGAATACGAATCGTCCGACACGATCACCAGGGCTTCCTGGGTTTTCGGTTCCACCCGGACTTCCGAAACCCGCGCGGGTGAGAGCGCGTTGGCGATCAACTCCGCGGGTTGTTCTGAATAATTGACGATATCGATGCGTTCATTGCCCAGTTCGCGCACGATGGATTGAATACGCACGCCCTTGATGCCCACGCAGGCGCCCACCGGATCCACGTCGAACCGATTGGATCGAACCAGGATTTTCGTCCGGTATCCCGCGTAACGGGCGATGCCGAGAATTTCGACGATCCCGTCGTAGATCTCCGGAATTTCCAGTTCGAAGAGTTTCTTAACGAATTCGCCGGAGGCACGCGAAAGCGTGACGAAGGGGCCCGGCTCACGCGATTTTTCGCGCCGCAGTTCCACCGATTTGATGATGGCCTTGACCCGGTCCCCGGAGCGAAACCGTTCGCCCGGGATCTGTTCCCGGCGTGGCAGGATGCCTTCCACGCGGCCGAGATCGACGTACATCACGTCACGGTCACGCCAGCGTAGAAAATATCCGTTGATCAGATCGTTCTCTTTGTGCTTGAACTCGTTATAAATAATTTCACGTTCCAGTTCTTTCAAACGCTGGAGCAGAACCTGACGCACGTTGGTGGCGCCGATCCGCGAAAAATCGAAGGGCAGTTCTTTGATTTCAAGAACTTCGCCGATCTGGATTTCCGGATGCGTCTCATGCGCTTCAGCCAGTCCGACCTGTAACGCCGGGTTTTCGACGACATCCACGACCTTACGCCGCACGATGACCGCGATTTCCGGAGTGTCCTTATCCAGGATGACTTCCAGTTCGGTTTCCTGGCCGTACTTCTTCTGGTACGCGGTGATCAGCGAACTGCGAATCACCTCGATGACTTCATCCCGACTCAGGCCCTTCTCGGTCGATATATCATTGATATAATCGAAGAATGCCTTCAGATCGGGGCCGTTATTGGCCTTACTTTTTGTCCTGGTCGACTTCGCCATGCTCAGAAATCCAGATACAGATTCACCTGGAGAATATCACCTACGGGCACACGAAACTCCGCCACGGTCTTCTTCGCGGACCGTTTGCGGTTTTTGCCTGTGCGACGTGGCGTATACTCCATAAAAAAATAATAGTCCTGTTCGCTCGCGACGTCCGCCTGCGGTTCTGCCGCTTCCCCGGCTGGCCGTACCCCGTACACACCAAGGCGAGTCTGCCGGCTGCCCGATTCAGTGAACTGAATCCGCAGCGGCACACCCGCAAAACGTTGCAGGTCTCCGGGCAGCCGTAACTTTCGCTCGGCTCCCGCGGAATTAACCTCAACCGTATAGTTGTCGGGAGTAATACCGACCGGAAGCGCCGAGACCCGGTCCGGATGGCCTTCCAGCAAAACCAGGTCCAGGGTTTCCGCGAACCGCCGGCTGAATGCTTCACATTCCGCCAGCGTCACCGAACCAAGGGGGTGCCCGATTCCATCGAGTTCGATTTCAAAATGGAACCCGCTTCCGCTCTGGACAACCCGCGCGGAATAGATACCCAGCCCCGGTCCGGCGAGGCTTCCCAGAAGATTCGCCAGTTCCGGTGACAGTTTTTGGACAACCCCTAATAGTAAAAAAAGAGTGGGATTCCCCACTCTTCAACCCAAATGCCATATTATAGAAGTCAGGCCATACCGTCAACCAGTTATCTCTTGACTGCGCCGGAAACACGATTTTCGGTGCATCAGCATGATTCGAATTTCCGGTTCGCTTTTCCGCATATTTCTGGTCTCGGTCCTGTTACCGGCGGCCGCCTGCGCGCGTTTCAAAATCCAGGAATTGAATCCGGTCGTCCTGTTTTCGGTACAGGTCGCCATTACGGGGGACGAAAACGTACCCGGGGAGCGCAACCAGTTCCCGGCGGAACGATCGGGCCGGGTCGTATATAATTTTCCCGTCCGCCCTTATTTCGATTCATCCTTCGTATACCTGGGGGATCCCCCGCGCAAACTGATCCGTGTATTCGATACGGCCGGCGGACAACTGGAAAAAATGATCCTCAGTCCCAAATCGCCGGTGCCGGTGCCGGACGGGGTGGATCGGATCGCCCTGGATCTGAATTTCCCGGGCTGGATGGCGGGGGACGAAGAAGGTAATCTTTACATTCAAAATTATTTGCAGAAACGCGACGCGGAGGCGAACCCGGTGCCGCCGCCAGAAAACCGCGAACCGGGAGCCCTGACCACGCTGAGTGAACCGCCGGAACCTTCCATCATCTACCAGCTCAACGAAAACAGTGAACTCATCCATACCCTGTACGAAAATCCAGGCGAACGAACACCGTTCGCGGAAATCCTGCGCCTGGACGCGGGCGAAAACGGTCGCCTGTTCGTATTGCACGCGATCGTGGACGAAAAAACCAGACGCCGCCACAAACTGGTCTCCGAATACCAGAACGGAATCCTGGCCGCTCGCTACCTCCGGAAGGAATGGGGCAGCCCCGACGAACAAAAGGAATTTTTTCCCGATCTGGAAGAAATGGTCAGCGAAGCGGACGGGCGCTACGTTCTGGCCTGCGTGGCGTTCCGGAACAAAAAAACCTTTCGTACCGAATTCAGGCGAATTTACCGGATGGAACGCCAGGCCGCTCCGCACCCTGACGCGCGGGACGAAAAAGCTCCGCTTTCCCCGGCCGGGGAAATGCTCGTGAACCAGAATCCGGGGGATTATTTCGCCTGGGTTCGCCCCGACGGCGGTTTCACATTGATGCATCCTGAAAGTGATGGTTCGGGAGTTCTTTATAAAATATACGATCAGAGCGGCGAGTACATCAACAACCAGTCGGTCACCTTCCCCGGTTTGCGCGCATCATGGCGCGAAGCGTTTCTGACCCACGCGGGCAGAGTGTATTCCACCCGCCTGTACCGCGGCAAATTTGAAATTTATGAATGGCAGTGAGCATTCACGCCAGGCGGCCGACCGCGTCCACGAGCCGCTGTATTCGTACGCGGCCTGCCGCGCCATCGATCAGATTTCGCAGGCGCGCGGCCACGGCGAAATTCAACTCATGGGCCAGGCCGCTCTCGCGTCAATGTATACGCTCCGCGGAACGGACGCGCTCGAAACAATCCGCAGAGGCGAAGGTCGCCTGATCGTCCTCTGCGGGCCGGGGAACAACGGCGGGGATGGGTACGCCCTGCTCTATCATCTGGCCGGCGACGACGCGCGGTTCTTACAATCGGCGCGCGTGTTTCAAACCACACCGCCGCGCTCAGCGCCCGCGCGATTTTACGCGAGTGCCGTGCAGGAACTGGGCGTGGTGTTCCAGCCCGCCGACGAATTTCTGGAAAGCGAATGCGCGGGCACCGACCTGATCATTGAGGCCCTGCTGGGCACCGGCCAGGCGGGGCCGCCCCGCGATCTGACCGCGCGAATCATCGCCCGCCTGGTGGAACTGCGCGCGCGAAGCGCCCCGCCCGGACTCATCGCTCTCGATGTGCCGGTGGGCCTGACCGAAAACGACGGCGGCGCATTTATAGCTCCTGGTCCGGACGCCACGCGGCCGGGCGGGGCGACCCTGCCCGCCCCGGATGAAATTCATTCGTATGGGGTGACGAAAGCCGCGCTCGTACTCAATCCCGCACTGGCCGCGTACAGTCGGATTCGGCGTCTGCCCATGGGCTTTCACCCGGCCGCTCTGGAGACGGCGCGCGCGGAGCGACCGCGGCTGGCGCGCTGGAAAACGGTTTTTCGCGCGGAACAATTTCGCAAGCGCCCGCTGGATCATAAATACGCGAGCGGACACGGCGTGTTCGTGGGCGGATCGTCCGGCATGGAGGGCGCGGCGATTCTGGGGGGCGCGACCTTCTTCGCCGCCGGCGGCGGGATTTTACATCTGGCCGTGATGAATGAAACCGCGCGGCGGACTTTGACGGCCGCCCATCCGACGTTCATGGTGCGAGTGGCCGGGCCCGGGGCGTTTGACCTGCGCCCCGCGGCTGTTCTGATCGGACCCGGACTCGCACCCGTGGACCTGGAAGGCCTGCGTCCCACATTGATCGACTGGTTGCGCTCCCTGGCGGGCGACGACGCGGGAAGCGGCCCGTTCGTGATTCTCGACGCGGCCGCGACCGATCTCGTCCTGGATCCAGGATATCCGGACGAACTCCGGGCACGGACCGTGCTCACGCCACATACCGGGGAATGGATGCGACTGGGCGGGCCCGCCCCGGGTGGACATCTGGCCGGCCTGGACGCGGCTCTGCGCTGGTGCCGGGAAGTGCCCCGTTGTTTTGTGTTGATCAAAGACGCCGTGAGTTGTTTATTGATGCCAGAACCGGACGCGTCCGGTGTCGATTGCCTGGTGCACAGCGCTCCCCTCGGCGCGCTCGGGGTGGCCGGCAGCGGAGATGTTCTGGGCGGCATTCTACTCGCGCGGCTGGCAAGGCACGATGCGGGTGCCCGGGCAGTGGACCGGATCGAGGACGCTGTGCTCCTGCACGCAAGCGCGGCGACCGGCGCGGTCCATCCGCGCGCGGAAGATTTCCCGGATTTGATCCGCGCGCGTCTGAGTAAAGAAGCCGATTGAGTGAAGCCGGAGCGTGCGCCGGGTTAGAACCGAAAATCCGCACCCTGACATTCGTTATGAAATATTATTACAAATCTCCCGAAGAACTCCGTGAGTACATCGCACAGGGTCATAAAAAAGCAATCGGGCCGTTCCGGCACCGGACCTTCATCATCATTTTGCTCGACATTGTCCTGTTCATGGCCGTTTTCGGCGTTCTGTATTACCAGGGTTACCTGACACCCGGCTCGGCCACTTCCGCCAGCACCGAATCATTCGATGGCCTGGAGTTTTCGATTTCCGTACCGAAACTTCCGCGCGGCAGCGAAGCGGTGACCTTATATTTAAATATCAAAAACACCGGCACCCGGGCGCGCGACTTTCCGCCCCCCGCGGGGCCGGCCACCCTGCGCGAAATCAAAATTGAATTTTTCGCCGAAAAAATTTTTTTACACGGCCACGCGCTCCAGAACAAAACACTGCCCGCGACCGCGACAATCCCCGCCGGCGGTACGCGAATTTTCCCGCTGTCCGTACAGTTTCCCTTCGACCGGCGCGGCGCGGGGTTTTATTATTCGGCCCGGGTTCACCTGGTCATGGACGGACGGTTACTTTCGCTCAGCCTGCCCCCCGTCCAGTCGCAACCATAGGGCGGTGTCACCCTGGCTTCCAGGAGCGTGGCGTCCATCCTGGACTTGACGCTCCTGGGCTCGGCCGTCCTGGCCTCGCGCAAGCCAGGGTGGCTCCGCCTGGTATTATAGCCCTGTCCGAAAGGGTTTCGCTTCGCGCTCAGTTCAGTTTTCTTCCCCGTGAAACCCCCGACCCGTCTGCAGATACGCCCCCACCGGATCAGGCCCGGGCGTGAGTCGCCCGAGCGCGCTCTGTCCGCCGTCGCTGTGATTCGCTTCCGACAACAATCTCAAAAAATCGCGGCGGCGACGCTCGAACAGATCCGTGACGAGGACTTCGGCCAGGGCGAAACAATTCGCGCGAACCAGGTCGGCGCGCGCCGTGCCGCCCTCGTAAAAACCACGACCGCTCCAGAACGCGGTGCGATGGGCGCGGCCCCGCTTGCCGGTCGCGTTCCAGAACGCGCGCAGGCGGGCCAACGTCGCCGGACCGGGCCAGGTACGGCCAGGGCGGCCCGCCCCGGCCGCGCCATCGGCGCAGCCGCGTTCGAACATACACGCCGTTCCCTCGTGCAACCAGTCGGGCGCGGGCAGGTGCTGCAGGCAGGCGTGCACGAGTTCGTGGGCCAGTATTTTTTTCGTGTAATTTATTTTTCGATGACGAATCGCGAAATGCCCGAAACCGTCGTTTGTGTAAAACCCGACGGTGGCCGCTTCCTGGCGCGCGCCGATGCCCGAGCCGTACCGGGCCGAGTACCGCCGGTACTTGCTTTCCTCCGCGAACAACAACACCACATGCGCGCCGAAACCATCGTCTCGCGCGACCCCGGGAAGTTCGCTCAGAATTTTTTTTCGCCATGTTTCCGCGAATTCAAGCAGAGCGCGCAGGGTCGCGTGCCGTGCGGAACTCAAAAGATCGAAATGGCGACCGGCCACCAGACGGTACGGGGCGCTCCCCCGTTTTTGATTCAGAGCAAGAGCCAGTTCGACTACGAAATCCTGTTCGAGCGCGCGATAGGCGCGGGCCGCGGCCGGACCGTGTCCGTACCGGCGCGCGACCAGGCGATTCAGACGGACCCAGTCCACCTCCGGCAGGCCGTGCCGCGCTCTAAGGATGCCGGGCAGTTCTCGCAACCGGGGCGTGGGGCCGGGGTCTTTTTTCATCCGCCGCGCTCTCGCATGTGGACGAGGGCCGCGGCCCCGTACACACCCGCGTCGTTGTTCAGTTCGGCCGGCAGAATCGCCACGTCCTCAAACGCGTAAGGTAAAGCGTGGCGCGAGGCGTACAGTCGAATCGGCTCGAACAATATTTCCCCCGCGGCGGCCAATCCGCCCCCGATGATTACCCGCTTGAGATTCAGAAGATTGATGACCCCGCCGACGACCACGCCGATGGCCGTGCCCACCTCAACGACAATACTGCGGCAGGCTTCGTCCCCGGTGCGGGCCAGATCACAAACCGTACGCGCGTCGATCGTACCCGCCGGAATTTCCAGGAGACGGGACTGAATTCGCCTTTTCTGAATACTGAGCGCGGCCCGGCGAATCGCCGTGGCCGAGGCGTACGCCTCCAGGCAACCGCGTTTCCCGCACGAACAGGCCATACCTTCCGGGATATAGGTCATGTGGCCGACTTCGCCGGCGTAGTGTCCGGGACCGTCGTACACGCGTCCGTCCAGAATAAGTCCGCCGCCCACACCGGTCCCCAGGGTAATACAGAGCATGTGCGTGGCGCCGCGTCCGGCGCCGAACAGAAATTCGCCCCGGGCCGCGTTGGTGGCGTCGTTATCAATATACACCGGGCAGCCGAAGCGCTCGCGCATTAGCAGGGAAAGATTCACGCCGTTCAGAGCGGGAATGTTTTCTATCCAGTCTACGGCCCCCGTTTCCGGGTTGACCCGGCCCGGCGACCCGATGCCGATTCCGGCGATGCGACTCTGGCCGAGGCGGACGACGGACTGGATCAGATTTTCGATCACTGACTCCCGCCCCGCTTCAGCCTGGGTGGGGGTTTCCACTTTTTCGATCAGCCGACCATCCTGAAACACGGCGCTTTTGATGGCGGTCCCGCCCAGGTCCACCGCGATAATCGCCCCCATCCGTTCCACGGCGACAACGAACGGCGACCGCCAGTCGGGCGCAAGTCTTTGTCCGGGTCGAATGAATCGAAATTTAAGTACACTTTCCGCGACTTAAATGACTTAAACGTATATAAAAAAATTTTTAAATAAAAACCCGATGTTAGCGGGGTGTTTCGGCGATTTTTTTTTCGTCCACTACCTGGTTTACCCGATTGGAGGTACAAAAACATGAAAGTAACCGCTCTCGGAGTTCATTCCGCCTTTGCCGTCGGACAGTGGCGGCAGTCGGAAGAAAAAACGTATTACGAACCGAAATGGCAATCGAACTTTTTACTGGAGTTCGAACAGCCCGGCAAGACCAACGCGTCCGTCTACCGGCTGGTAATCGATTTCGGTGGTGACATTCGCCATTCCCTGTCCGGGATTGGTTTAAAAATGGCGAACATCGACGGCTGGTATTGCAGCCATCCGCACGCGGACCATATCGGCGGCATGGAAGGCATCGCGCTTTCCACGTTTTTCCATCCGGCCTGGAACGCCACGAAGGCAACCTGGCTGAACGGCGAGACCGTAGCCGATCGATTGTTCGCGGGCGAAATGATTCCGGCCGAATGTAAACCGGATATGATCGGGCACAGGGAAGTGCTGGAGGAACTCTGGAAGGCGGCCGCTCCAGGTTTGCAGACCCTGCAGGGCCTCAAACGCGTGAGTCTGGATACGTACTTCAACCCGATTCCGATGCGCACGAATATCGAACGTTCCATCGCGGACGGCACACGCGTCTGGAAATATTATACGATCGAAAGTACGCACGTCGTTTCCGGAACCGGGCACATGCCCTGCTTCGGTCTGATGTTCGAAAGCTCAGACGGACAGAACATTTATTTCCCGACCGACACCCTGCTGATGATGCCACCCACCATGGAGTCGTTTTATCGCAAAGCCAGCGTGATCTACCAGGACTGCGAAACCGGACCGCGTAGCGGAGTGCACTCGCATTTTGAGGACATTCGCCGTATCGACCCGCGCATCAAAGGCAAGTGTTACCTGTATCACTTTTCGGACGCGCCCGCGCCGGAACCGGGCGAATTCAAAGGTGTGTTACGGACCGGGGAGACCCATCTGTATTAAACGCGGGCGCTGCGCGCACATCCGGGTCAGCCGACTCGCAACATCCCTGTTGCGGATCGGCTGACGGTTCGCCCTCCGTTATACAATTTCCTGGTCCCAGAAAAGGGAAAAACAAACAGTGAAA
>CAZVZS010000066.1:8114-28520 GCA_964631535.1 uncultured Leptospiraceae bacterium | reverse complement strand
CCCATAGGGAGCGGAGGCCATACATTGGCCGTACAGCCGGCCTGCGTATGCCTGCGGGGCGCATCATATTTTCGTTTCATGCATAATTCCGGGTTGCGTGTATTTCAGCGTCGAACCCGGAAGACCAGATACCCGGCGATCCCCATAAAGATCAGGGTCGGTCCCCAGCCCGCCAGGGCCGGGGGTAAAAACCCGTTTTTGCCGAGCGACTGTCCCAGGCCGAAGGTCATCATATACCCGAAGTACGTGCCGATCGAAACGAGCAGCGATGGAATCAAAGGATGCGTGGAGCGTAATCCGCCCGTCCCCCCCGCGATCGCGCCGACGACGGCCACGATGATACACATGAGCGGAAAGGAAATATTGACGTGAAATTGAACCCGGTAAGGGATTTCGGTCACCCCCTGGCCCGCGCGCCGGTCGATTTCGCGCCAGAGTTCGACGATGTTCAGCTCTTCGGGGTCGCGCCGCGGATTCGAAAAAAAATTTATGTCCTCGGGAAATCGTTCCACGCGTTCTTCGAATGGTTCCACGGTGATCTTATCCATGGCGCTGTTGATGATCACTTCGCGGCCCCGCAATAACTGCCAGTCCCCCGTCGCGGGACGGTAGTTGAGCGTCCTGGCCTGTAACATTCGCCGGGGATACCCGCGTTCATCCGTCCGCAAATAATTAAAACCGCCCAGAATTCGTTTGCTGGCACGATCGAAATAATAAACAAAGTAATATCCTTCGCGCCCGCGCAGGTTGGTCTGCCAGACGATATCGTCCAGGGCGGCGGAGTCTTTTTTTACGATCGACAGCTCGCGCGCGGCGGCCTGGTTCGAAGCGGTGACGAGCAGATTCTGGAAAAAAAACAGGACAACCACCGCGACCGCGCCGGCGAGAAACACCGTCAGGTTGGCGCGGTAAAACGAAACACCCGCCGACTGGATCGCGATCAACTCGCGCGTGACGTTAAACTGAGCCACGGTGAAACAAACGCCGAACATGAGCGCCGCCGGCAGAATCACGGCCACGGTTCGCGGCAGACGGTACAGCAAATACAACACGATATGAATCTGCGATTCGTCGGTCTCGATGTCGAGCACACTCAGCACGTCGAAAATCGTGAGCATGAAGGTCAGCGTGGCCAGCGCCAGCGCGAAGGCCTTGAGAAAATCCAGGCCGACGTAGCGATCGATGAGTTTAAATCGAAACCCCATGTGGTTCAGTGAACGGCGACGGCCGGGGCGAAGAGTTCGGCGGGCGGGAAAAATAAAAATTCGCCTGGAATCCCGAAAAAATAAAATGCGCAAAACGCGAGTCCGATGGCTCCGCCCAGCGGGACGCTCAGATTGTCGTCCCACAGGCCCTTGAATCGATTGAACGCGAAAAATTCGATCATGGCCGCGCCCGTGGCTCCGATCGTCACGAGCGCCGGAATCTGCCAGCGCACCGCGCCCGCTTTGTCCAGGAGCGCCAGCGGGTCGCCCGGGTCCGCCCGCAGCGTGTGCGCGGTCAGGAACAACAGGGCCCCCGCGGTACCGGCCACCGCGAATCCGAGCATGCCTTCCAGGCTCTTGCCGTTCCAGAACCGCACCCGGCCGAAGCGACCGCCCACGTACGCGGCGACCGGGTCACCGATCATCAGGTAAATGCAGGCGATAACCGTGACCTCGCGGCCCGCCAGAGCGAATAAAATGAGATTGGCCAGAAAATAAGGCACCGAAGCGTTAATACGATGCCGCTCCTCTTCTTTCATGAGCGGCCCGAGCACTTTATAAAACAGATCCCGAAACGCGGCCCAATAAAACCGGCCGACGTCCACCAGGAGCAGGAGTCCGATCCCGAACAGGAGCACGCAAAAACCGATGGCCCGGGTGGGGTGCGCCAGACCGGGGCCGAGGCGGTCGAACACACCGAGGTAAAAAATAAGGGGGACGAACAAACCCAGAAGGTGATACAGTTTCCGGTAG
The DNA here is from genome assembly GCA_964631535.1 of uncultured Leptospiraceae bacterium. Classification (GTDB taxonomy): domain Bacteria; phylum Spirochaetota; class Leptospiria; order Leptospirales; family Leptonemataceae; genus CAZVZS01. The sequence goes on along the minus strand of CAZVZS010000066.1, from coordinate 26,562 downwards.
AAATTAAAAGAGGAATGAACCGGCGGTTCTGAAACGGTAATGAACTTCATGGATTCGGCCAGTATAGAATCTTCCGTAAAAATGGAAACAATTTTGAATCTTCCGGGTCGCGCGAACCCGAATTTGCCCCTCAAGTCCTTGACCTCCGCAGCCCGATGAATCATACTGAACCCGTGAAAATTAAAGTGATCCATTTGCTGCGCAGGCTGGAGCGAATCGACCGTGACCTGGAGGAACTGGACCGGCTCAAAGCCACCATCCAGGAGGACCGGGAGTACGCGGAACGGCTCCGGGATTCCCTGGCCGAGGAATCGCGCCGGCTCCACCAGTTGCGGGATCGAATTCTGGTCCAGGTCGTGCTGCACCCGCCAGACGAAAAAACCTGGGCGGCGGTGGACGCGGTCATTCCGGCCGCCGTGGCCGGAATGCCTCCCGTCGTGGAACGGTCCAGGGAACCGGAAGTGATTGTTCCGCGTAAGAAAATCCCGCCCCCGCGCGCGACGCGCGAAGAAGAACGCAAACCGGCCGCGAAAAACGGACGAAATCCGCACAAATCGGATGCGCCGTTTCAATTCCGCTACAACTGATCGCCAGGAACTCCGCGACCATTTTCCCAAAAAACCTTTGCCGTACAGGGGCCATTCCGGCAGCCTTCCCCTTTCGCGAGGTTTTTATGATTGTTTCTGTCCGTATATTTCTTTCGGCCCTGGTCCTTTCGGCCGCGCTGTTCCTGTCCGCCTGCGGCGGCGGCGAAGAGCTGGCAACCTTCAAGGACGGGAATATTACCCGTGGCACGGTTCGCAGCCTTTTCGAAGTCATGATGGGACCGGACAACGAAAGCGGCGCCAGCGTCGATACGCAGTTTTCGGTCATCCAGAACTACGCGTACATGTTGCTGGCCGCGCGTGAAGCTCGCGCGGACGGAATGGATAAAGCCGCGGAACTGAAGCGAGTTCCCGATATGTTCGACGAACAGGCCGCGCTGGAGGCGTTCAACACGATTCTCAAACGGGACCAGGACTCTTACAAATTCAAAATGGCCGAATACCAGTTTCTCTGGCTCGGTCGCGCGAAACCGGACGACCAGTCCCGCCGGGGCGAGGCCGATGAATTACTCGGACGCCTGAACGCGAACATGTCGGACGCGGACGTCGAAAACCTGATCACCGAAAAGACCGAACGCCAGCGTTACAAAATCCTGGGCGGTTATATGGATCCGCACTGCGTTTCCTGCGTTCCGGATCGGCTGTTGTTTCTGTCCGGGCCCCTCAAGGACGCCCCGGAGAAAAAATTCATCCTCGTGGAAGACCCTTCAGGATTCTGGGTCGTCCGACGCCTGTCGGAAAAAGAAGTCCCCGGCGGCGCTTTACAGGAATTGTTTCAGGACTATCACGTAAAAACGATGCGCATCGCGCTACGCAATATCAACGCCCTGCCCAGGGAGCAGCAGGAAGAAGCGCGCAAACGTTTCACCATGGACGAAAAACAACTCGAAACCATGGCTACCAACCAGGCACAGGCGCAACTGCGTCGTGAGCTGGGCCGCGCGGTCCAGGTGCGTCTTGAAAATCTGCGCAAAGATAAAAAACTCGAAATCACCGAAGTGGCCAAAAACGGGGAGGCGAAAGAAAACCCCGCCGACGACGCTGTCCTGTTCACCTACGATGGCGGCAAATATACCTACGGCGAATTTAAAAAGGCCATGGGCGCCGGCGCCGCGGCCGATCCGTTTTCGCAGCAGCTCGGGCTCCTGCACGGACTTCTGATCCCGTACATTCTTTTCGATAGGTTCGATCCCGAATTCGCGGACGCGAAAGACTCGGACCTGGCGAAATTTCTGGAAAACTTTCGTAAGGAAGAACAACTGGCCCGTTTTTACTTCACGAAAAAAATGGAAGCCGGCGCGGAAGTCACGGAAAAAGACATCAAAGACTGGTATGATCTCAGGAAAGAGAGTCTTTATAAAGGCCAGTCGCTCGGGGCGGTGAAAAACGCGATCACCCAGCAACTCCAGACCACGCGGCGCCAGGAACTGGCCCGCGACATTCAGCAAAAGCTGACCGAAAAATACGAACTGAAAATTTTTCGCGAAAAACTGAAAGAAGGCAAACTCTAACTTTACCGCCTGACCGGCCGGCGGCACCGCGCGCGATCAAACGCGCAGGCCCACGGCGCGGTCCAGACGCCAGCGGTAGGCCCGGTACAGGGGCGCGAAGGGCCGCGTGGCCGGTACCCAGGTTCGCGCGCGCATCTCGGTCTCAGCGAGCAGCGCGTCCTGCCTGGCGAAACTGTCGGCTGAAAAACGTTCCAGGTCCGCCGGGGCGGGACCGCCCCGGGCGAATAATTTTTTCTCACCGTCCAGCAACTCGTTTTCCAGCGCGACCGTCGCCCCCGCGAATTTCGCTTTAAATTCCGGAAAATTACGCAATGCGCGGCGGTGCAAATTCTCATGGCGCCACCACAGCGACCCGTCCGGCCTGGCGCCTGGCTGCGCGAAATCTTCCGGCAACGCTACCCTGCCTGGAATGAACAGCGGTTTGAACACGCTCAGGCAGGGGGCCGCCGTGCCGGTGAACCAGTACGTTCCGGGGCGACCGGAGCGTAATTCGGCGACCATCGACCCGGTCGTCTGGCTGGGAGTAAAAAGCCCGGCGGCGTGCACGCAGAGCGTGGCCATATCCGAACGGGCGGGAAAAAACTCGCCCGCGTCGTGCGCGCCGTGGTCTCGTAAAATGTCCATGGCCCCGCCCGCGTCCAGACGGCCGCGAACGGCCTGGCCCCGGGCGGTGCTGATGGTCCGGCGCGCCAGGCACTTACTGAAATGGGTCATGAACCTGTCCGAGTACGCCCGGCGAAAACTGAAATCTTCGCCTTTTTTGATCCAGCCCTGCTTATGCGCGAAATCGATACAATCCCTGCTCGAAAAATCGAAGTCCTGTTCGATCGTAAGGCCGTTGGAGATCGAACGAAATCCGGTTACGCGCGCGGCGGCCCACCTGCGATCGGCCGTCTCCAGCACGAAGGCCTGACGCGGATCGGCGATCAAAAAGCTATTGTGATAAAAAAAACCGCGGTCGGTATATCCACCGCAGGCGTCCTGGCCGTATTCTTCCAGCAGCGTGGTGATTACTTCGAGCGCGCCTTCGGCGTCGCCAGCCCGTTCGAGCGCGAGTCGCAGCAGATCCATCCCGGTCAGACCGGAATTGTCCTTTTTAAAAGGCAGCTTAGTGAATACGGCTTCGTTCCCGATCGCCAGGCCGTGCTCGTTCACGCCCATTTCGGCGCCCCACATCTGAAAGGGTTTCGAGAGGATCACCTCATGGGTCTCACGCACCTGGGGAATTTCCCGGTAGGTAACGCGGAGGGTGCTCGCGGCATGGGCCTGCCGGGCGCAGCGCACCAGTGCCTGGGCCTCGTTCGGTTCGCGGTCCGAATTTTTCGCGAGGAGCATGGACCCGCCGGCCGTAAAATCCGGCGTGGCGACAAATGTATCACACATGGTAAAGCGTCCTGTTAGAAAGTTAGAAATTCTGGTAAGAATAGCCCCCGGGCCGTACTCTGACAACAGAAAACTCGAAGCCACCTGTATGACTCAAATCACCCCGCGCATCATCGCCGCAACCGACGACTACCTGGTCGTATTCAAACCCGAAGGCGTTCCATTTCACATGGAGCGGGTCGCCGGGGGGCGCGGCAAAGAAGGAATTCTGCAGATCATCCGGACCATGGAGGACGCGGGTCAGGTTCCGGAGGGCCCGCGCCTGTTCCCCGTGCATCGCCTCGATCAAATCACATCGGGCCTGCTGGTGTTCGCGCGCGGCCGCAAGAACGCGGATCTCCTGAGCAACGAATTTCGACATCGCCGGGTCGCGAAATATTACCTGGCGCTGTCGGATCGCACTCCGAAAAAAAAACAGGGCCGCGTCACGGGCGATATGATTCGCGGCCGGCGCGGGGGCTGGATTCTCACCCGGACGAATCAAAACCCGGCCGTGACGTACTTCGTCAGCAAAAGTATCCAGGGCCGACGCCCGGGCCTGCGCCTGTACTTACTGCGGCCGCGTACGGGGAAGACCCACCAGATCCGCGTGGCCATGAAAAGCCTCGGCGCGCCGATCCTCGGCGACGGTCAGTACGGCCGCTACGACCTGGCCCGCGAGGAAGAACGCGCGTATCTCCACGCGTACGCGATTGAATTTCAGATCGGCGACAAAACCGTTCGGTACGTGGAAAAACCCGCTTCTGGCGCGGAGTTCCTTTCTCCCGGTTTCGAAAAAGCCCTGGCCGAAATCGGCGATCCCTTTAGCGCGCTCCAGCAGGTCGGGGCGGAAAAAAATAAATCGAAATAAATCCTCTTTCGGTTTGTTTCGCAATTTCGTCGACTTTCAGTACGGTAAGCGAAAATGGTGGCCCCGCGGCTCTCAGGGCCCGTGGTGTCCGGGAGCGTTTCCGGTGAGATGCGACCACACGAATACGGCAACCACTGTCGCGATCAGGGCCAACATCACCTTGATCCCCAGGGGGAGGCCAGTCCTGGTCCGGACCCTGCCGCTCGTCCCGGGTCGCGCGAAGGGTGTTTTTCCCCAGGGTTTGAATACCGACAGGGCCGTAATGACGACCAGAAACAGCAAACCGAATCCGGCATCGCCCACGAGTTGAAGGCCAATACGGCCAGGATCGGGCCAGCCTGGCCCGGAGACGCGTCGGGCTGCTTCGGCGACCGCGGTAAACTGGTGCAGGAGCAGTACAAACGTGGCAACCATTGTCAGGAGGAATTTCACGAAGACCCAGTAATACCGGAGCAGGCCCCATTCTGTTCCCAGTGACTGAACCAGTCCGGTGGCCAGGGCTGCGAGGGACAACGGGACGATGATGGATCGCCCGATTAAATCCATTCCGAGGTAAGCGGCGCGAATTGTTTCGGGTTCCTTGCTCATCAGGCCGGCGATACTGAGCGCGAGAAAGCCGGCCACGGCGCCCAACCAGCCGACCGAGGTAACAATATGTCCGGTCAAAAACAACCTGCGCAGACCGGGTTTCATATCGTTTCCACCCCGTCCCGCGTGCGATCCGGATCGAAATTTCTCCGGGCGCGCAGTAAGGCCGCATGACGATAGGCAAAGTCCGAGCTTGCCGTGAGAAAACGGGCGATCGCATCCAGCTGGTGCGGATCGAAACTTCCCAGCAGAGCGGCCAGGTCCTGGTGCAATGGTTCGAAAACGGCGTGCAGTTGCGCCATGCGATCCAGAACCGGGCGTAAAATCTGCTGACGGCGGTCCCCTGCGTCCGGTTCGCGACGCAAAAAACCGGCCCGTTCCAGCCTGGCGACGACTCCGGTGATGGCCCCGCTGGTCAGGCCGGTCAGGCCGGCCAGCTCGCTCCCGGTCGCGACCCGGTGCTCGCGCAGCAGGTCAAAACATTTCAGGTCCGTAGGTCCCAGGCCGAGGCTGTCCGCAAACGCATGATGCAGGAGCACAACCGCCGTACTGTGCCGTCGAACCAGGCGACCGACGATATCCCCGATGAGCTTCCTTTTTCCCGGCACGGCCATTCCTTACCTCTTATGCGATAAAATCGCTTAGTTAATAAGGTAAATGGGCCCGGGTTTCTGTCAACTCCAATCATTCGCAAGATCGGGCCCTTACCCGAACAATTTTTGAGATGGGTTCTCGTGTTCCGCCGCCAGCCGGGCGGCTTTGATTCGCAGATAGTTCTGTTCCGGGATACTGGTTGTCCTCGAAGCCGCCGCCCGGTAGTGCCGGATGGCGGCGGGTACGTCGCCCGCCATTTCGTATAAATGCGCGCGAACCGCGTCCAGGCGAAAGTGGCCCCCCAGGTGACGGTCCCCGTCCAGTTCGTGGAGGACCTGGAGCCCCGCGGCGGGCCCGCGGACCATGGCCACGGCCACCGCGGTATTCAGCCTGACCATCGGTCCACCGTTCATCAGCTCCAGGAGTCCGTACAGAGCGAGGATCTGCGGCCAGTCGGTAGCGGCCGTGCTGGCGGCTTCGTCGTGCACCGCGGCGATCGCGGCCTGGATCTGGTAGGGTCCGACCCGGCCGCCCTTGAGCGTTTCCGAAATGAGCGCCACCCCTTCGGCGATCCCCGCCCGGTCCCAGAGGGCCCGATCCTGTTCGGACAGGGGGATCAATTCGCCATTTGGGCCAACGCGCGCCGGGCGCCGTGCGTCGGTTAAAATCATGAGCGCGAGCAGGCCGGCAACTTCGCCGTCATCGGGATAGCCAGCGCGCAATGAACGCGTGAGCCGGATGGCGTCGCGCGCAAGATCGCCACGAACCAGGTCGGGACCGGAGCTGCCGGTATAACCCTCGTTGAACATTAAATAGAGAACGTGGAGCACGGCGGTGAGTCGTGCGTGGCGCTCGGCGTCGGTGGGCAGGGCGAACCGCACCCCGGAATCCCTGACATTTTGTTTGGCCCGGCTGATGCGCTGAGCCATGGTCGTCTCCGGTACCAGAAAGGCACGGGCGATTTCGGCCGTAGTGAGTCCGCCCACAGCGCGCAGGGTGAGGGCGATGGCCGAAGCGGGCGTGAGCGCCGGGTGGCAGCACATAAATAAAAGAATTAAAGGATCGCTCTCCGCAGCGTTACTCGCGGGGGTAAGATCGCGAGTCCAGGTGGCCTCCCGACGTCGCCTGGTGAGTTCGCCGCGGATCTGATCGATCATACGCCGGGAAGCGACCTTGATCAACCAGGCACGCGGATTTGCCGGAACTCCCTGCGCCGGCCAGCGCGTGGCGGCCGCGATTAAAGCTTCCTGCACCGCGTCCTCCGCGGCGTAAAAATCCCCGAAGCGGCGCACCACCGCGCCCAGCACGTACGGGGTCAGTTCACCGATTAAGTTCGTGGCGCGGTGTGCGGCGGTCTCAGACGATTCAGAAGCCATCGGTCGGGATTTTCATCACGGCCCGTACTTCGATCGGAATATTCGCGGGCACTCCACCGCGCGCGGGCATGGCCGAGGCGCGCGCGGCAATTTCAATGGCGCGGGCCTCCGATTCGACGTCGACGATCCAGTAGCCGGCCAGGAATTCTTTCGACTCCGGGAACGGGCCATCCGTGATCACCGCGGTCCCGTCCGTCGATCGAATCAACTTGATGTGCTCGGGGCCTGCCAGGGCTTCCACCGCCACCAGTTCACCCGCATCACTCAACTCCCGATTGAATCGTTTTAAAAAACTGAGGTTATTCTGAATGTCCGCCTCCGGCCAGTTGTTCATGTTTTCGGTTTGAAATGGCCCGATCGGGAATTGCATCAGCAGTATGTACTTCATTTTTTTCTCCTTCGATTCCCCTCGCGGGGGGTACTGTGGATGAGTCGGAGCCGGGACGGGTTTTTCGACATGGTCGCGCGCGATTTTGCGCGGAAATAAAAAAATTCGATTTTTAATACAGGAGCACACCCGAGATTTCAAGGCCCGCGTGCGTGATCGCTCCGAACCGACTGCGCACGTACTCGCCGCGCAGGCCGGCGCGAAACACTAAATCGCCCGCCGGTGCGCTCTGGTAGCCGAAGCCGAGCCCGGCGGCCGGGCCTGATTCCTGGGTTCCCGAACGGATGTAGCGCACGAGGGCCCCGCCCAGGCCTAAATCGAAATATAACGCGTACCCGGGCAGAGAAAAGTTCAATGTTAAAAACGAGCTACCGATTTCGATCGGCAATCGATTCGGCAGGCCCAGATACGCCAGACGCAAACCGAAGCGGCCGGGCCCGAACGTGGCGATCGCCGGTTCCCAGAACAGGCCGCCCCCGCCGATCGAGCGGTGGGTGTCACTGAACTCCCCCAGGTTTCCGCCCCCGTACACAAAAACTCCAACCTGGCCGCGCGGGTCCGGCACGGCCACTTCGGTCGCGGCTTTTTCCGGCGGTACGAGAAATACGTCCGGCGGCGAATCCATTTTTTCGGGCGATTCGCCGCGCTCCGCGATGCGGGTCATGAGCACGTCTTCTTCGCCCGCGGCCGTACGCAGGGTCATGCGGTCGCCCTGGATACGCACCACCGGGCCGGACAGGACCGTTCCGTCTTCCAGACGCAGACGGAGAACCGTGTCGGGTCGGGATTTAAACATTTCGATTCTGGCGATGGCCTCGACCGGGATGCGATACAGGCGGTCCTCGTAACGCACGAGAAAAGCGTCGATCTTATCCTCGATCAGATCCGCCACGAAGTATTCACCGGATTTAAGCGCGATCCCGATCGGCAGGAGACTGACGGGCCAGAGCAGCAGGAGCGTCAAAACGAATGGCGCGAGCACGCACGTCCAGAGGGAGCCCGACGGGAATTTCGCGATCACACTGCCTACGAAAAAGCCCGGGGGTCGTAGAACCAGCAAAAAAATCGCGCGGTAGGGGAAAGGCCCGCCGGATCGTGGTCAGTTCTTGTTATGAAATTTTGAAATTGGCCGTAATTGATATCAGGTTGTCGTTATCATTGCAAAATATTTCCGAACCGACCCTGGTCCGGCGATCCTGCGCGATCGGCGTGCTCTGGTTCACCGCGGCCTGCCTGCAGGTCAACGCGGCCGAATTGCCGAAGCCGTACGACGCCCTGGGTCAGGTCAACCTTCTGGACGGCCTGCTTTCGGAAAAACCGGACCGCTACCGCCTGCTGGTCGTCGACACGTTCGAGAATCTGCATCCGTACGCCCCGCGCGCGAACAGCACCGAACTCAGCGATGTACGTTTCGTTTTTAAGACGCCCGACGACCCCGCCTTCCTGGTGGAACGTGAGTTGATCGAAGGCTGGTCGAATGAAGAACCCGGTTTCGAACGCAGCCTGATGATACACACTTCGTTTACGGTTCCGGGCCGCCAGTCGTACTGGCTGAGGCCCACGGTACCGGTGCGACTGCGCGGCCAGCTGGTGCGCGGCTCGATCTGGGTGCACAGTAATACCTATCGCCATCGTTTGTTTTTGTTGTTCGAAAACGCCGACGGGCTGGAAATTAAATTACCGATCGCCAATTTACACTGGAACGGCTGGCGGCGCCTCTCGTTCACTCTGCCCGCCGAACTGTATCGACGTGGACGCCGCGCGGACAATCAGTACGATCATTTGTTCACCGGTTTTTTGATTCAGTCGCACCCCCTGGGCGCCGCGGGATCGGTCGCGATCATGCTCGACAATCTGCTGATTCTCAGCGACTGGGTGGAATTCCAGTACCCGGGGTACGAATATTCGGATCAGTGGAAGTGAGCGCGGGCCCGCACGAAATTCTCCGGGTCAGAGTTTATGTTCGAATAAATGATTGAACCAGTTCACGGTCTGGTCGTACTGCCCTTCCCCTTCGATGTGTCCGCGAATCGATTCCCAGCGTTTGAGCAGTTTCGGGAACCGGCGCAGATTGACAGGTTTTACGCTTTCCACTTTTCGATCGTGAATCGCCCGCAACATTTCGATCAAATCGCTTTTCACTTCCGTTGGATCCAGGGTCTTGACGGCCTTGTACGCGTTGATCATGGCCTCATGGTACAGGGTAAACGCATACAGGTGGCCAACGGTCAAATAGGGGCAGATGTCGAACTCCTGGGGTTTGCGCGCGTTACGAACCAGTTGTTGCAGGCCAGGGTGGATGAAATAAAATTTGCTCTCGGGCAGGATATTCCGGAATTGATTGGTCATCGAGTACGGTTGTTTAAATAACTGCAGGTTTCTTTTTTCCGGGGTACTGCCCACCACGCCGAGCAGACCGGAGTTGTATAACTCGCAAAACGGATGAAAACTGTCTTTTTCTAAAATTTCCTGGAACTCACCCGGCTGCGCGTCGCTCAGGTCGTTGAAGGCCAGGAAAATCCGTTTGACTTCCGCGTAAGTCAAAACGTTCGATTCGATTCGTCCGAAAAAATTACCCCGCCGCTCGATTTCATGCAGGCTCTCCAGAAACGGCCGGATTTCCTCGAACACGGGCGGCATCAGTTTCTCCTCGCTGATTTCGTTCACGATCAGTTTGACTTTCTCATCCTGGCCTTCCAGGGGCAGATCGGTGAGTTGTCCGAATACGTGCACGAGATCGCGCGGTTTGCCGAGCGTGTGCCGTAGCACGTACAGAAACAGGTCCTCCGCTTCCTTTGACGAATTGTTATGAATATCCGCGGACGCGAACATTTCGTAGAACGATTTTTTCCCTTCGTACTCCCGCGCGAAATTATCGAGGATGGAACGGAGGTCCTGGATTTCGTATTTGATCACCGTAGTCCGGTTGTGGATATTTCCGATCTGCGGGTCCCGGAAAGACGCGAAGGCTTCCTGCCGGATGGAGGCGAAAACCTTCACGTGCGAGTTCAGCATGATATTGTGGGCCGCCGAAATCAGCCCGGTCTGGATGTTGATCCAGGCGTCTCTGGGAAGGTTCATGATGTTCTGATCGATTTGATCGATGAAAAAGAAAATGCCAGAGTGGATGGACCGGTAGCTCCGGTCCAGGAGATTGATGCCCGAACTCAACTCCCTGTGCAATTCGCCGACGCTTTTGTTGCTGACCAGATCATTGAAGATGATCAGCGGACTCAAGGCCTCACCGCGCCTGACCATGCTCCTCGTAAAACGCGGCAGGAATTCCAGGTCTTCCTCCGTCATTGTTTCGACCAGACCCCGGCTGTGCAGGATGGCGGAAACCTTGAACGAATAGTCCCATAATTTTTTACAGTTTTGCAGCCCGGCCAGGAGGTCGATTTTTTCGTGCGAAAGGTAACCGATTTCGCTGATGGAATCCAGGTACGGATGGCCGGAGGGCACGAAGGTCACCTTACGGCCGCGTCCTTCTTTTTCGTGGGAGGACGCGTATTTTTTTTCTAATAAAAAACGTTTGTACTTTAAGAGTAAGGTTTTACCGATGCCTTTGTTCGCCGAAATGAAAGTTTTGCCTTCCTCGTTCAGGAACTCGTTGACGGACCTGGAACGGAGTAAAATCGATTCGATCCTGTGAAAATCCAGCGTACTGGCGTCAAAAACCCATGCTGACATGTGACCTCCGTCAACCGTCCACCTGCTCGTTCAGGTAGTAACTTTTGTACGAATCACCGTACGAATACTCGACGACGATGCCCGCGGCGACGAGTTTCCGGAGGCTCTCCCGTAACGATTCTCCCGCGATGCCCGCGGCTTTTTCCAGGTACTCGAAGGTGTGAAATTTTTTGCCCGACTCGAGCATACCGCCTACCACGGCGGCTTCTTTTTTCTCCAGGCCCGCGGTCAGTTTGCTGTGGGAGTTCACGTGCAGCGCCGTATCGGCGCGCAACACGGCGATGATCGCCTGATCGATTTGTTCGGTCTTCTGCGTGTTTTCCTCGGTTTTGCGCGCGGTTTCCCGGGCCATGTTCAAGACCTTGTTGCTGATCGAATTCAGGAAACGTTCGCTGGACAGAGCGGCGACCAGGCTGTAGCCGAAGAGGATGAATAAATTATTGATCGAATCGTTTCGGTAGATATAGTCCTGGATGATCTTTGAACTGACCGAATGCAAAAACAGAGGGATCGTCAGGGACGTGGAAATCCCCAGCAGGAGTTTGTAATAAAACTCCGCGCGGTCCGGCTCGTGCCCCCTGTAATAGTTGATGAGTCCGCCCAGGGCACCGGCGAGCACCAGAGTCAACAGTACGACCGCGAATTTGATTTCGGTGATATCCATGGTGAATGTGTAGCTAAAGTAGAAAGCCCAGAATCTAACCGGGCAGCCTGACCACGGGGACACGGGGACCACGGGGGATGACCACTTCCCTTCCGATTGCAGGGCGGTCCGGAACGAAAAAATTCGCTGAATTGGATGTTGCTCCCTGTGACCCCCGTGTCCCGGTGGTTGAAAAATTTACGTTTGAAGTCATCTACCGCTACCGCTGTTGGATTGGTTCATCTCAATACCGCTTTTTTCCTTAAAAGCGCGCGTGAAACGAGAAAACAAACCCCGGGTCGTGGGTTCCCGTGGGAATGGCCAGGAATTGGATCCGGTAGGCGCTGGGCTCTTTCGCCATTTCTTCCTGTTTTTCTAAATCGGCGTATTTTAATTCGATCATTCGATACACGTCGACCAGGTTGAACGCCCAGAGGGCCAGCAGGGCGAATACGGTATTGTTGGTCTGGTTCTCCAGGGCGAGCAATCGTTCGCGTTTCTGGCCGAGTACGACGTAGTTTACCAGAAATCCGTCCTGGCCACGCTGCGAAAGAATCGCCGGAATCGTCAGATCGGAATAGATCGTCTGCGCTTCGGCCCAGAGCGAACGCGAACTGAAATAGTCCCCGCCGAGCGCCAGACTCGATGCCGTCAGCCCGTAGCCCCAGGCGGTGTGGCCGAGCGTACGCTGGCCCCAGCCAGGCAGAACGGTCGACTGCACGAGCGGCTTCCATTTCCACTCCTGGTCCGTATCCGGTTGGGGCTGATCTTCCATGAGCGGCAGCACCACGCGATCGATGAACAGTTTTTCGAGTTCGCGTTGTTTGCGCGGAATGGGCGGCGGGTTTTTCGGGTCGATCACCCGTAAAATGTCACCTTTATCGAAGACCTGGATGCCGCCGTTCGGCAAAAGTACGTGGAGGTTTCCTTCTTCGTCTTCGAGAATATCACCCGTGATTTCATGTCCCGAGATCAGGGTGATAATCTCCGCTTCCAGCCCGAGAGGAAACAGGAGCAAGACCGGCAAGAGCCCGGAGAATATATATTTTGGCATTATCCAACACCTGTTTATTTTTTCCAGTGAATCTGGGAGAGGTGTGGACGGTTGAAAGTACAATTAGGCACCGGGGATTCACCGGCCTGTGCGATAATAAAACTCTACCCACATTGTATGCAGATTTGAAGTTTTTTTTTATGAACGTCCGGGCGGAGCGGCATTTCCACGGACCGGAACGGGCTGAAACTTCAAATCGCGCAGATTGGCGCGAAGTTTCTCCATGAAAGCGCGCCCGGGGTCCAGCTTTTCGCTGCGGTAGGCCGGGTCTTTTTCCTCCCAGTACGGCGTTCCTTCGAGGAGTCGGTACTCATAATGCCCGATGATTTGGCGGATTTCGTATTTTCCCGCGAGGTAACGAATGAGCCGCGCGTTCGATCGCCGTTGCGCCTCGGTCAGCGGCAGACGGTGTCCGCCCACGTTCTCGATGCCGATCGAGTGGCGATTGATGCCGACGCAGTGCCGGGCCATCCAGGTCTCGGGCATGAGGCGCAGGACCCGCCCGTCGCGGTCCACCATGAAATGAATGCCCACGTTCACCTTCCCGCCCGCGTACAGATCTTTGCGGGCCGGGTTCGCTTTTTCGACGTTAAAATATTCCCAGGATTTTTCAAGGGTATCAATCGCGGTCCAGTGAACCACCACGATTTTCGGAACGATGACGATGGACTCCGCGGCCGGATCGTAGTGCTCCCGGATGTAAGTCAGGGTTTCGGCCTTGCGCCATTCGGAAAACGAAACGGGCCGGTCGATGATCCAGGCCGGCGCTTCGGCGCGGGAACCCGGGGCCGCGAGAATAGCGAGAACGAAACACAAACCGATTGGCAGGCAGGATCGGCGCATGCGGAAGTGGGTCGGCAGGCGGCGTACGCCGCAAGTGAAATTCATGGCACACGGGTGCGGCGCAAGAACTCCCTCATTACAAAAGCTTGCCCAAAAAAACGCGCCCCCCAGACTGGTTCCATGTCAGCAACCCGGACCACCGGCATCCTTTCGACCGACGTTCCCGCGCCAGCCCTGACGGGTCGGTACTGCTCCGCGCCCGTAACCGGCAGCGCGCGGCGAAAAACGCGGGTGGTGCGTGTGGGCCAAATCGCCGTGGGCGGGGACAATCCAATCCGTCTGCAGTCGATGACCATCTCGGACACGATGGATACGATGGCCACCGTCCGCGAAGCCATTCAATTGTTCGAAGCTGGCAGCGAAATCGTCCGCATCACCGCGCCCTCCTGGAAGGACGCTGAAAACCTGAAGCTGATCAAAGCCGAAATCAAACGCGCGGGTTACGACTTCCCCATCTGCGCGGACATTCATTTTTCGCCGAAGGCGGCCATGTTCGCGGTGGAACACGTCGAAAAGGTCCGGATCAATCCGGGCAACTTCGTGGACGAAAAACGGTTCAAAATTCGCGAATACACCGACCACGAATACGCGGCCGAACTGGAGCGGCTGGCGGAAGCGTTTTCGCCGCTGGTGAAACGGGCGAAGGAACTGGGTCGGGCCCTGCGCATCGGCACGAACCACGGCTCGCTTTCGGATCGGATTCTGAACCGCTACGGGGATACGCCCGCGGGCATGGTGGAGTCGGCCATCGAATTCATCAAAATAGCCGAGTATAACAGTTTTCGCGAAATTATCATCTCCATGAAGGCCTCCAACGTGCAGGTCATGGTGCAGGCTTACCGCATGCTCGTGGAGCGCATGGACCTGGAAGGTATGGACTATCCCCTGCACCTCGGAGTGACCGAGGCCGGAGACGGCCAGGACGGCCGGCTCAAATCGGCCGCCGGCATCGGCTCGCTGCTGAACGACGGCCTGGGCGATACGATCCGCGTCTCGCTCACGGAAGACCCGGTATTTGAACTGCCCGTGGCCCGCGCCCTGGCTGAACGGTTTCGGGATCTGCCGGCGCGTGTGGCCGCATCGGGCCTGCTCGGCCCGGTCGCGACGAAGACGGGGCCAGCGGCGGTGGACCGGCGTTATTTCGAAATCTTGAATCCCTACGTATATCGTCGCCGGAGTTCGGCCCCGTGTTTTCCCGGATCACCTCTGCGTTCGGCCGGTGGACCGGTCAGGTTCGCCTTACCGGTGGATTTTTCAGAAAATACGCAACTGGACCCCATCGTGCTCGGCGGGGCCGCGCGCGAAGGCGGCGATGTGTTCTGGTTGCGCGGGTCAGACCAGGGGGCGCTCGCCGGGTGGCTGGCCACGCACCGCCCCGCGCTCGAAGGGGCCCTCATCGTGCTGGAACCGGTCGGCGGCACGGAACCGGAAGCGGACGTGCTGAGTCTGGTGAACGGCGTGGCTCTGGAGTTGAACGCCGACGAACCGGCGGCAGCGGACGCCCTGGAACGTGTACGCCGGTACGCGGCGGACGGGCGCACGGTCTTCGTGACTCTTTTCGCTAAAACGGATTATATTTTAAAAAATGGCGATTTTCTTCGCCAGGTCCAGGCAGCCGCGTCCGGCCGGATCGCCTTCAGCCTGGCCGAACCCTCCGGCCAGGGCGATCTCCTGCGGCGAACCCGCCTGCTGACCGTCTTACTGGAGGACCTGGCCGGCGCGACCGGTGTGCGCTCCCCGATCCTTTTGCGCGAAACCTTTCTCGACCTGGACACCGGCCTCTATGACGCCGCGTTCGGCCTGGGCGGTCTGCTGGTGGACGGGATCGGCGACATGCTGCTCCTCGAATTCCAGGCCCCGGTCGCGCTGGCTGAAAATTTGCGGCTGGGACTGGATATCTTACAGGCATTGCGCCTGCGCATGAGCAAAACGGAATACATCTCCTGCCCTTCGTGCGGACGCACGCTCTTCGATCTTCAGACTACGACCTCGAGGATCAAGGCGCGCACGGGGCATCTGAAAGGCGTCAAAATCGCGGTGATGGGCTGTATCGTGAACGGGCCGGGCGAAATGGCCGACGCGGATTTTGGGTACGTCGGCGCTGGCCCCGGCAAAATTCACCTGTACCGGGGCAAGGACCTGGTCAAACCGAACGTTCCCGCGCCGGACGCGGACAACACGCTCGTGGAATTGATCAAAGAACACGGCATGTGGGCGGAACCGGACTCACCATAAATCAAAGAAGAGCGCTTCCACCGGCAGGCGCGGCTGACCCTGCTCGGCGGCCAGCAGTTGTTTCAGGCGTTCGAAGCCCGAATAATACGTAGAAATAAAAAAATGTAACTTTCGCGCGCGGCGGCGATTGATCTCGTTGAACAGGGCCAGCGGCCGGTCGTAAAAGATCGGATCGAACCAGATGCCCGTCAAAAAATCCGCCGCGGCGATTTCAGCGATGATCGCCCCGCGCAGGGGTGGATTCTTCCAGATGAGTTGATTCAAAAAACCCGACCAGAACCGGTCCGTGGTCGCGATCAAATAAAACCGAAAACCCTCTCCCCCGGCCGCGAACGCGGCTTCGAGGGCCGAAAGATGAAAACAGGCGAAGGCGATCGAGCCGCGAACCTGGCGCGCCACGCTTTTTTTCAATTTCATCTCGCGGCAGACGCGGTCGACCGTGGCCACCCCGGCCCGCGCAAGTCGCGACTCGTACTCCGGGTCGCTCGTGAGCAGTCCCCGCGCCGGATCGTACCAGCGTTTGTTCCCTTTCAGTTCGACGCCCAGCAGTTTCGTCTCATAATATTTTTTCGCGATATAATGGCGCAAAAGGGCGTCGAAACGATTCCGGTCCAGGTAGTCCTGGCAGGGCTCCGGAAGATTCGAGCTCAACTCGTCATGGACGACATACACGGTTTCCGCTTCGCCGTTAACGGGACGTTCGCTTTTTACGCGAATATCCAGTTCCAGCCCGCTCAGGCCGTAATTCCGAAAGCCCTCGTCCAGCATATCGCGTGTTTCTTTGTACCCGGCGAGCCGGTCCAGAGAGTTCAGGTTCATGGGATAATGCGCGAATTCACCCAGACGATGACCCATGAAAAACGGCTTCGGCCGAAACTCCACGAGATCGTCCAGGGAGCGCCGGACTTCCTCCAGACAGGCGCCGGTTTTTCCGGCCACGCGCAGAACGGGATAATTTTTTAACATACGGATTTATCCTTCTCTGGTTTTACCACGGGGGCACGGGGGACACGGGGAGCTTTTTTTCGTTTCATTTCCGGCCACGTTCCGGAACGCTCAGGATCATTGAATAACATTTTTTCCCCCGTGCTCCCCGTGTCCCCGGTGGTCCGCCGCAGGCGGCTCCGGCAGCAACCAGCCGCGTTTCGCCAGAAAACTCCAGACGGCGTACGTGGCGAAATAGGCGCCGAGGATGTCCACCGAATAGTGTTCGTGCGTCAGGAGCAGGAGCGTGACCACCATGATATGAAAACCGAGCAGCACCGGAAACACACGGCTCCTGCGCAAAACGAGCAGGAATAAAAACGTGGAGGCGGTGTGCCCGGAAAAAAACAAATCCTGGGTCAGATGCGCGGCCGAAAGGCCTGATCCACCCCAGAGAATATCGAGCGGGATCCACTGACGCAGCAAAAGATCGAAGGTAATATCACCGGGCCGCAATGTGAGAACCACGGCGGGCACCGAATGCGCCATGGCGGGCGGCGGGCCGAGGGAGGTAAGCGTAATACTCAGGCCACGCAGCAGGCAGACGACGGCCCCGGTACGCAGGTAGTTGACCCCCGCGATCGGTCGAAACAGCGCCATCCAGATCAATGTGCCAAAGAGCACCGAGACCCAGACCGACTGATTGATCCAGTCGAGCTGACGCTGCGGTTCGACGAGTTCCAGCAACAAATCCGGTAAGGCCGGCCCCCGCCTCGTTTCGGCGAAGAGGGCCATGGTCTGCATGACGACGTACGCCAGGTAATGCAGGACGGCGGCCTGGGCGATCGTGCGCACGGGTACCGCGGGCCGGAGGTTCAACGCCGCTCCGTGGCCAGGGGATCCACGCAATCGAAATACCAGTCGGAAACATTTTCGCCGTAGTCGACCACCCGCACCGAGACGAGGGCCCCGCGCCGCGGCACGAGGCCGCCGGGGATGACGACGCGGATGGTGGATCGATCTTCGATCCAGTCATACGGGTACGGACGTCCATCGTACAGAACTTCGATGCGCTTGAGGTCGACACCCGAACCGCGGTCGATGATCGTGTATTCGCGGATGATATTATTTTTTTCGTCGGTGGACGGCGGATGATCCCAGAGGAGCTGGCGGTCCACGCGCGGTGGCGTGTGGTCGACGAGTTGCGCGATGGCGCCTTCCCCGCGAAACACAAAACTGTAGTACGATTTCCCGCCGCGCGTATCGTACGGACGCGCGAGCAGGAGCCAGCGTTTGACGGTGTCGTTGTAGTAATACAGGGCGGCGCGTCCCTGACCGGAATCGGGCATGATGGCGCTGCCCTGGGCCCCGTCGCGGTAAAATACGTCCTGGGTTTCGACGATGAACGCCGGGCCTTCGCGCCGGTAAAAATCTTCCATCGTTTCTGAACTGAGTTTACCGGATTCGTCCCGCGCGCTGATCACTTCGCGCGGTACTTCGTTTTCCGCGAGCGCGGCCGTCCGCACCCGCCCGCCGCCGAAAATTCAAAATAAGTTTCGCGTCGCCCGCCGGATCCGTCTGCGTGACCGAGCTACCGGCGGCCACGCCGCGAAACGCCCCACGGGCCGCGTCCCCCGCCCCGCCCGACGCGCGATATTCAGCGGGAATCTCATCGCCCTGAAAACGGAGCGGGATTTCGAGAATGGAAATATTTCCGCGCGAGTCGGCCACTTCGATCTTCGCCCGCACGAGACCGGTCCCGTC
>CAZVZS010000066.1:382-8035 GCA_964631535.1 uncultured Leptospiraceae bacterium | reverse complement strand
GGCCTGGCCCCTGTCGACCGCGCCCGCCCCGCCGCTGTACAGAATATACACGTACTCCGACCCGATCACGGTGCGCGCCGCGTGATACACGCGGGCGGCTCCGCCCAGGTCCGTGCCTTCGATCGTCGCCAGTGATTTTTTATAAAGAGTCCGTTCACCCGCGCGCAGGGCGAAGGCGCTCACGCCGTTGCGATTCGTAGCCGCCATCGTATCGTACGCGCCAATCAGAAAACGGACGGAGGCGCGCGCGGGAATCTGAATTTCGCCGGACGCGGGGCGGGTCAGTTTAAAAAATTCGCGAACCGCGCCGGGTTCGATCGGTCCGGCCGCCGCGGGCCGCGCTACCTCAACCGGGAATTTCAAAAGAGTCGGCCCGGTTTCCAGGTAGACGTTCAACAGTTCTGGCGCGGTACGATCTTCAATCTCCAGACCGGGCAGGTGCAGTGGATCGTAGTAAACCCCGGCGCGCAACACTTCAAAATGTAAATGCGGCGCCCCGCTCCCGCTTTCGCCACTGCGCGCGAGAACCTCACTCTGGCGAAATCGAAAATAAGGAGGGATATCAAACAGAAATTCGTCGCGCGGTAAGAGCAGATGGAGCGCGTCGCGAAAATATTCCAGGCCGGGCTGGTCGCCAAGAAAATCCTGGAGATGCCCGAAGGTAAACCGCGCGTCCTCCGAGTTCACCCAGAGCGCGTTGCCGTACCCGTGATCGGACGATTGAAAACGCGCCACCACGCCTTCGCGCGGCATCCGCACCGGCAATCCCACGCGCGTGAAGGTTTTGTAATCCAGTCCGTGATGGTAGCGTGAATACTTGCGATATTCGCCGAAACTGCCCGAGGCATGGGCCGGCTGGATCGGATGGACGAACTCCGCCGGCTCCTGGGACGGAGTTTTGCGCTCGCCTTCGGAAAACAGGGCGGCGGAACCCAGGGCCAGGCCGAGCAGCGCGGCCCCGGGCGCGATCGTTTTTAGATTGAAAGAAAGGAACAAAGCTCGCCAATCTGCGGGTCGAAGCGGGTGTCGGGATTGAAAGGATCCACCATCCAGCGCCCGTCGGCCACGTATTTATAAACATACTCTCCGGGTTTTAACCTCAGCCTCAAGCGAAAAATTCCATCCGGACCTTTTACCGGTAGATCGTGCTCTGGATTCCAGGCGTTAAAATTTCCCACCAGAGCCAGGTTTTCGATGTTCGGCAGATAAATGGCGAATTCGACCAGCCGGTCCGCTCCGGTCCTGACTTCTTTCAAAATCCGAACGCTGATCTGGCGCGGAACGTCCTCTTTTTCCAGGTGGAACCGGGAGACATAGCCGCCCAGGCCGTCATCCCGCGTGTTCGGATGGGAGGGGTCGTGGTTCCAGATCCCGTCCACCAGAAACTTGTAACTGTAATCTTTGAGACGATTTCCCGCCTCGATCTCGCGCACCGGGAGGACGTGGTAATAGACGCCACGCTGGTTGCGACGCATGGGAATCAGCTTCCAGTTGCTGAAATCGCCCGCGATAAAGACCTTCTGGGCCCGGTACCCTTCGTATGTGAATAAAATGCCCCGGAGTAGCATCTGGCCCGATGCCCGGTAATGGGACCAGTCCATCACCCGCACGTAGCGAGGTGAAACGGCCCGGCGCAGCCGTTCAAGGTGTTCGAGGTTGTAAACCGGTTCGCTGCGGCCTGTATCGAAATTGTCCTCAAGACCGACATCTCTGGAGTTGTAGCTCCCGGTGGCGGTTCCGGACGGCAGAGAATTTTCTCTTGCGAGCGTCGGGGCGACATAAAACAGGAGTAAGAGCGCATAGATTTTTAGCCCGTAACTTTTCAAGGATTGCTCCATATCAATGATCCGTTTAAATCCTCACTGCCGGCGATTTTTCGGGGTTCGGGGCGGCCCGGGTTTTCCCGGCCCGTTATACTGTATGTGTCGATAATCCTGGTAGAACCCATCGCAAAAATAATTTGAGAAGGGTTTTGTGGATCGCATAAAAAAGAAGTTTTCGCATGGCCGACGCCACAGAAATAACTTATACCGATGAGGAACAGGCCCAGATTCGGGAGCTCCTGACCGAACTGGACAAGGACCCGTACGGGGACACCTTTGCGCCCATGGCGGAAATTTTTCGGGCGGACCTGGCGGAACTTGCTCCCCGTCCGCCCCAGGACGCGGATACCGGATTCGGGGAAACGCCCGCGCCCCCCACTCCCGCCTCCGATGAGGACGCCCTGGGCGGTCTGGGTGGTGAGGACGCTGACGATCTCGGCGACATTGCCGAAGCCCCCGCCCAGGATTCCATTTTTGGCGCCGATCAGCAGGATTCCGGCGGTTTCGGCGCGGATGCGTTTGATTCGGAACCGGAACCTGGCGAAACCCCCGACGCCGCCACCGCCGCGTTCGATTCCGGCCTGGATTCCGGCCTGGATGCGGATTTCGAATCCTCCCCCGCGGGGGGGGATTACGGCCTGGCTGACCTCGGTGCCGCGGACGAGTTCGACGCCGGGGACAGCGCGACTTCGGGGACAGGCGATTTCGGTGATTTCGGAACCCTTGATGATACCGGCCCGGCCGCCGGCCTCGACGATTTTGGAACTGAGACCGCGACCGCGGATCCAACCGGGCTGGGTGATTTCGAAGCCGATCTCGGCGGCAGCATGGATCTGGACGAAACGCCGGTCAGCGGCAGCGGCCTGGAAGATCTGGAAGCCGAAAGCGGCCCCGGTTTCGGCGGTGATTTCGGCCAGGACGCCGCGGACTTAAACGCGGATTCCGGCCTGGATTCCGCCCTGGGTTCTGGCGGCGATTTGGGGGCCGATCTTAGCGGTGATTTCGGGGACCTCAGCGCGGATATCGGAGGGGACACCGGCCCCGACCTGGGAGGCGACTTCAGCTCTTCGGGGAGCGACCTCGGCAGCGGTTCGGGCGCAGATCTCGGATCAGACCTCGGATCAGACCTCGGATCAGATCTCGGGAGCGATTTCGGCTCAGACCTGGGCGGTGATTTTGGTGCGGACCTCGGCGGGGATTCCGCGGACATAGGCGGCGAACTCGGTGATCTGAGCGGGGAATTTGGTGGCGATGCCGGCACCGGTTCTGGCTCCGATTTTGGGGCCGATTCCCTTGGCGGGACTGATGATTTCGGTTCCGTTGGCGATTCCGGACTGGATGCGGACCTGGGCGGTGATTTCGGCCAGGTCCAGACCCCCGCTCCCGCCGCCGATTTCGGCGAAATGGAAGCCCCCGCGGCCGCCGATGGCGGCGATTTTGAGGATTTTTCAGCGACCGACGATTTCGATCTGGGCGACATCGGCGGCGGTGCCGCGGCCGGAGCTCTCGGTGGGGCTGCCGGGTCCGGGGAGGGCCTGGACCTCGCGGACGACCTATCAGAAATGGCCGAACAGGCCAAACTCCAGAGCGGCATCGGCGACGAATTCACGGACGAAGAACTGGCCAATATCCGCCAGGCGATTCTCGATTATCCGCCCGCCATCAAAAAAGCGGTCATCGATGTCATCGTAAACGAAAAGATCACCCCGCCCGACCAGCGCCTGCTCATGAACATGGTGGCCGATCAGGCCGAGCCGGAAACGATCGCGGACTTCCTTGAAGCGCGCCTGGGGTACCGCCCCGATCTCACCCCCTCCGACATCCGCAAAGACGGGGTGCGCATCATTTACGCCGAGGGCCTCAGCCCGGAGGCCATGGCCGCCAAACGGCGTCGGACGAAGTTCCTGGCCCTCGGAGTGGGCGCCGGCCTGCTGGCCCTTGTGCTCAGCGTGTTCAGCGTGTACATGGTGCGCCGGTTCAGCATCGAAGGCACGTACGACGAAGGCCTGGAACAACTGTACCTCGCGCGCAAAGCCAGCCTCGAACAACGTGAAGCGCACCGCCAGGCGGCCGAGAAGTTTTTCCAGGCGGCGCTCGCGTCCGACGGCGGCCGTTATAATCTGGAATACCTGAACCGCTACGGCATCGCTTACATGGCGGCCGGGTACCCCGAAGACGCGTTCGTAAAACTGTTCGGGAAAGTCACCCCGGATTACGGCACCGAAAACCCCGCCAGCGGCTGGAACGCCCCCGGTCGGCGCGCCCCGCTCATTCGGATGGCGGACGGTTCCGCCTGGCCGGGTCCCGAAGACTGGCAGCAGGCCCCCCCGCGTCTGATCGACCGCGACAACATCACCCGCACGGTGCTCGTGCCCGGGGCCTACATCGTCAGTCGCCTGCGCGACGGCGAACTCGATCACCGGACGGTCGTGAACCTCGGCCGGTTTCACGCTCAAAATTCGCGCAGGTTCCTCGATAGCGACGAAGGGCGAAAATACAAAAACGACATGCTCGGAATCGACTACTATCGCCTGATCCTCACGCTGATGAACCTCCCGGACGACGTGGAGGCCACCGCCGGCATCGCCAAAATTTATTACGACCGCGCGGAATACGGGGCCGCCGCGCGCGAATACAACCGCATCCTCGATAAGTTCCCCACTGAAACCGCGGGACATTCCGGTTTGCTCAATACGTACATCGAAATCTGGAAAAAAGAACAGGACCCGCGTCTCGTCATCGCCCGCCACCGTCTCCTGCGTAAGCTCGGCCTGGAAGAGGAACTGCCCATCTACATTCTGGCGAAACTGGCCGGCTTCTACATCGATCTGGATGAGGACGATTTGCGCATCAAGTACCAGGTCGATCCCGTCGACTCCGTGAGCGGACTCGATCTGCGCGAAAACGCCACGCATCTGCTTTCGCTCGTATTCGGACGAGAAGAAGACCGCGACGGTGAAGTCATCGTCGGATCACAGTATGGCGAGGGGTTTTATCAGCGCGGCCGGTTTCTGATCGCCCAGAAAGAACCCACGCGCGCCCTGCGACAATTCCAGAACGCGTACAAATACGATCCACGCCACTACCTGGCGATCAACCAGATGGGCGAGTACTACAAATCCCTGCGCGATTACGACCGCGCGATTCAGTACTTCGATGAAGCGCGGCGCACTTACGATAAATACTACCGCGATTTCGGTTCGCGCCCGGAGGACGAGGTCCTGATGGCGGGCGATTACGGCAAAATTTTTTACAATATTGGGTCGCTGGTTTTTCTGCGTTACGCGGGCGTTCCGACGGGCAGTGAGGCGGGCGTACCCGGGACACGCATCTATCCCGATCGGGGCAATCGCGTGGAAGACGAATCGTTGCAGAAACGGCGCCAGCAACTCGCCGAAGCGCGGACGTTTTTTGATCAGGCGTTCAAAGCAGGCGTGCGCGACGAAATCGCCCGCGTCGAAATGAAATTCTGGTCTGGCTGGGTGGACTATACGGCCGCCGATTTCGCCGGTGCCCTGGGCCAGTGGGAAACGATCGATACCGAATATTCGTATTCCGATCCCGTGCTGCTCATGGCCATGGGCAACGCCTACTTTTACACCGATCAATTGCGCTCGGCCCAGGGTAATTACTTAAAAATCCAGAGCGATTTCGAAAATCGAGCGGCGGAAATCCCCCGCCCTAACCCCGAGGACAAAGAACACCGCGATGTTTTCCTGACCCTGGCCGCGGCCTACAACAATATCGGAGCGATTCACGAAAAAGAATTCGCGGAACTGGCCGCGCGCGGGGCCCCGCCGGCTACACTCCGTGACCTGGAGCAGCGCGCCCTGCGCAGCTACTGGTCGGCCATCGAAGCGGCGCGAAAAGTGGGTCAGGACAGCGAGATCGCCCGCACGAACAACCAGCTGGCGTTCAAATACCTGCGCGCCTCCGGCGTGGGTCCCGTGCGCGAACCGCTCCTGGATGACTGGGTATCTCCAGTGCTGATTACCACCCAGGAACGGCAAAAAGCCACGGAACAGTAAAAAACCCGGGATTGCGCCAATTTTCGGTTCAGTTTAAGCCCGATGGAGTATTGGCGAACTGCCCGCAATTGTGTATATCTTTCTTTATGAAGGAAGCCCGCCGCAAAGCCGTTCTCACATTTCTCCATAATCGCCAGGCATCGGCGCACCCGCAGCCGGGTGGCGGACAACCGGGGGACGTAAAGGAGGAAGTGCTGGAAGCCTCGCTCAAATACTGGGAAAATTACGGCCGCTTCCCGCCCACATCCAGGGGGGTCTTCTGGATGATCCTGGAAAAGGAATTGAATCGTCTTGCGGACCAGCTTGGTTCCGTACGCCGCGAGGGCAAACTGTAAAATCGACTTGCCCGCCGGCGACCTATCATATTTCTTCTATTGAATGAGCGTGACCACGGACCGGGCTATTTTCGGAGGCGGCTGCTTCTGGTGCGTGGAGGCGGTGTTTCAGCGCCTGAACGGGGTCCAGCAGGTGGTCTCCGGGTATACCGGCGGCAAAAACCCCAACCCCACCTACGAACAGGTTTGCTCCGGCAAAACCGGTCACGCGGAAGTCGTCGAGATCACGTTCGATCCGGGCGTCGTATCGTACCGCGAATTGCTGGACGTTTTTTTTCAGACCCACGATCCCACCACCCTGAACCGCCAGGGCAATGACGCAGGCACCCAGTATCGGTCGGTCGTTTTTTATTTAAACGAGGAGCAACACAGGGAGGCTACGGATTTCATTCAGAAACTCAACGCGTCCGGGGCCTTTCGTGATCCGGTTGTGACCGAGGTAGCGCCATTCAAAGAATTTTACCCGGCCGAGAAGTATCACCAGAACTACTTTAATGACAACTCCAGTCAGTCGTATTGCGTGTACGTCGTGAAGCCCAAAGTCGACAAATTCCAGAAATTGTTCAAGGATAAGATGAAAGCGTAAATTTCGAGGTAGTAAAAGTAGTGCAGGCCCAGTTTGCCTACCTCAATGGTGGAGACTCCGCCAACGTATTGAGCCCTTTTTCCCAGGGGCGCGAACGACGCCCTGGGCCTCCTCTTACAGGACAAATCTTTGCGCGCGGATCGCGCTCCGGGGGCGACGCTCCCTATGCGCGCATCACCTGACCCCCGGAGCGGTACGCTGAGGGGGCGAACGCGGCAAGACCTTCGCGTTTAAAAATATTCGCCAAAATTTCGCGATATTACCTTTTCCTGCCATTGATATTCGTTCGTGCCGCAAATAATCGTATGCGGCCATTCCCCATAAACCGCTGTTCACCAGGTCTGCCCGCATTCCGGGCTCTCAGGCGGGAATGTATGTTACCCTTCGCAGAGTTCAGGACGTACTGTACGGCAATCTTGCGTGCGGGCGGCCCAGCCCCCTTACCGGCCACCCTAGCGAAGCTCCAGGAAAATTTCGCGCTATCGGAGACGGAAAAGCGCATCGTCGCTTTCGCGTTCACCGTCGCGCTGGAACCGGCCTTCGCGCGGATTTTTAAGAACGCCCAAGCCAGCGACGAACCAGGCGTCCTGACCCCGCGCGTGCTGCGGTCGGGGCTGCCGGCCGACCGGCGGGCATACCACGACCTGTATGCGGCCCTTGGCCCGGGTAGCATCCTGATTCGGCAGGGAATCATCGAAGTCGCGCCGACCGCGCCCGGTACCGTTTTTCTGGACCGGGTCTGTGGCATAGCGACCGTATCGCCGCGTTCCTGGCGGGGGATCGTCGGACCGATCCGCGTTTCGCTCCTTTTATAACCGAAGTCGAAACAGACGAAATTACGCGGGACGTTGCGCTGACACAGGACGCGTTGCGGATCGCCC
>CAZVZS010000066.1:0-297 GCA_964631535.1 uncultured Leptospiraceae bacterium | reverse complement strand
GCGGCCGGTCTGGCGCACGGGACCGGCCGGGACCTGCTGCGTCTTGATCTGGCGGTGGTTACGGCCGATCCGCGCGAGGAAGCACGCGGGATGATCGACGCCGCTCTGCGCGAAGCGCGCCTGCTGGCCCGGTGCCTGTATGTGAGCGGCTTTGACGCGCTGGCCGGCGCGGAGTCGCACGCTCTGCGGGGTTATTTGTTACACGTCCTGCGCGAACACAATCTGACGGTCGTGATCGCCGGCGCCGCGCCCCCTGACGATCCGCACGGGGACGAACTTACTCTGCATGTCCGCAAG
>CAZVZS010000065.1:15036-29161 GCA_964631535.1 uncultured Leptospiraceae bacterium | reverse complement strand
CAGAAGCCGTGGATCATGGCGATCGTGGGTCTGGCGCTCGCGCGCAGAGCGGTTAGCGCCGCGGCGGTGGCCGCGTTGTAGGCTTCGGCCGCCCGCGCGTCCCGGCGCTGCTCTTCGAACTCGCTGATATCCGCGCCGGCCACGAAGGCCTCGGTGCCCGCGCCGCGCAGGATGATGACGCGCACGTCGGGGTCGGCGTTCAGTTCGGAGAGCAGTGGCGGCAGGTCCCGCCACATGGAAAACTTCAGCGCGTTGCGGCGGGCCGGATTGTTAAATACGATCGTGCCACGCGCCCCGCTTTTTTCCACCAGCAAATCGGACATCGTCAGGTCGCCGCGCGT
Source organism: uncultured Leptospiraceae bacterium (assembly GCA_964631535.1). Taxonomy (GTDB): domain Bacteria; phylum Spirochaetota; class Leptospiria; order Leptospirales; family Leptonemataceae; genus CAZVZS01. The sequence continues at coordinate 28,820 of CAZVZS010000065.1, read as the reverse complement.
TCGGCGATTAAATCGCCCGAAATTTTCCCGGCGCCCATCAGGTGCGGGTAGATGCGCCTGAATTCGTCTATCATATAATCGTAGGGCAAATCGGCGAAAACGCCCCGGTAGCGCACGTATTCCATGAAACGGCGCCCGCCCCCGTCGAACTCCTGGAAGAGCGAATCCGCGCGTCCGTCGAACTCCAGCGGGGGCACGTTGAATTTTTCACAGAGGGCCGCGTCAAACGCGGGCGTGGCGCGCACCCAGCGCCCGTCCAGATACAGTTCGATGAAGCCGTGAAAGGCGAACACATCCGAGCGTAAATATTCAATCAGACGCGGCGATGAAATATGATTTTTCACGTCCCCCAGGCCGAGGCGCGCGGGGATGCCCGTGGCGCGGGCCAGGGACCCGAGCAGCATGGCCTTGGGAATGCAGTACGATTGTTTTTTTGTAAGCAGGTAGCTCGTGCGAAATTTCGCGCGGTCCGGGCCGAACGAGTACGGATTGTAACGCCAGCCGTCGCGCACCAGATAGTACAGCCGTACCGCGCGTTCAACCGCGTCCAGTCCGGGCGGAAGGCGTTCTTCCAGATAAGCGCGCAGAGACGGATGATCGTGATCGAAAAATTCCGTCACGCCCAGGCAGTCCGCGGGCAGGGGGTGTTCAGCTTTCACGTCCAGATCGGCCACGGGTACAAAAACAGGACGGGGGGTCGGTGCGGCAACCGCGATTCAAGTTTCCGCAGGCGGTTAATACTTACCACGGGGATCACGGGGACACCGGGAGAACCACCGGAAGTTGCGCTCCCGGCGTTCCGGAACGCTGAAATTCGCTGAATTGGATTGTGTTCCCCGTGACCCCCGTGTCCCGGTGGTAAAAAAATTCGCGTTCGGTGTCTCATCCACCGCTGTAGTATTAAGGGACGCGTGGCTCGATGGGTTCGTCGTCGTCGCTGGCGATCAGGGTGCCGACACCGGTGTCGGTGAAAATTTCAAGCAGCAACGCGTGCGGGACCCGTCCGTCGATGATATGCGTGCGCCTGACGCCGTGATCGATCGCGGAAAGACAACACTCGACTTTGGGAATCATGCCGCCTTTGATCACGCCCGCGGCGATCAGGGCGCGCACGTCCGCCGATTTCAGGCCGGTCACGGTCACCCCGTCGCGTAAAACGCCCGGGGTATCGGTGAGCAGCATGAGTTTTTCGGCCTTGAGCGCGCCGGCCACGGCCCCCGCCATCGTATCGGCGTTGATGTTCATGGTCCGTCCGTTCGCGTCCACCGCCACGGGCGCGATGACGGGAATATAACCGGCGTTTTCAAGGGCGGTAATCACGGCGGGGTCGATATCTTCGGCGCTGAGGGTGCCCACCTGGCCGAGTTCAATCGATTCGACGATTTCACCGGCTCCGTTTTTTCGTTCCAGAAAATGCGGCCGGGCCGTGGCCAGGTGGCCGTCCTTGCCCGAAAGGCCCACGGCGCGACCCCCGGCCTGGTTGACCATCGAAACGATTTCTTTATTGACCTTGCCGGACAGGACCATCTCCACCACGTCCATGGCCGGCGCGTCGGTCACGCGGTGTCCGTCCACGAATTCGGAATGGATGCCGAGGTCCGCGAGCAATCGATTGATCTGCGGTCCGCCCCCGTGTACGACCACCGGGCGCAGGCCCACGTACCGTAACAGCACCAGATCGTCCGCGAAATCACGGGCCAGGGACGCGTCCTTCATGGCGGCGCCGCCGAATTTGATGACGACGGTTTTCTGGTGGAAACGACGGATGTAGGGCAGGGCCTCTAAAAGAATATCAGCCCGCGTCGGTTGGTTCAGAAGCCTCGACTCCCGCCGGGGACGCGGGTTTCGGGAGGGACCCTTCCGCTTCCAGCATCTGGATAAAATGCGCGATGGAGGATTTGTCTTTTTCCAGGTTACGCCGGTACACATCGGCGATGGCGCCTTCAATCATGGGGCCGGCCAGGAAGACTTTGCTTTTGATTTCGATTTCATAATTGCGCCCGGAGCGCGTTTCGCCCAGGGGATAATAATGCGAAACGCCGGTGATTTTGAAGATATCCAGTCCGCCGCCGGGGGTGACCTCGAAGGTGTGCAGATTTTCGCTGCCTTTGAATTCCGAGGATTCAATAAGTTTGGCCGCGTCCGCCGGCATGATCGTGGCCAGGGCGGCGGGCATGGACTCGGCGATGGAGATATGACGTACCTGGCGCAGTACATCGCCCTCGTGTTTTTCTTCCACCACGGTGACGTTTTTTAATTCGGGAAACTTATCCAGGTGTTTGTAACGTTCCTCGCGCGCGCGCAGGAGCGTATCAAGCGGGTAATCAAATTCCTGTTCTACCTTGATCTTCATGAAGAATCCCGTCCGCCTTCGGCGATTTTTCCGTGGCCGGTGTGAGTCCCGGACGCGCCGGAGCGACCGAAACATCCGGGACGGGCACTTATACGTCTACTTTAAAAACCCCGTCCCAGCCATTTTCCGGCGGCTCGCGCAGAAAAAACTCGCAACGTTCCCGGTAAAGGTTCAGCACCGCGTCCTGGGGGTTCTCCTCCGCCAGCGCGCCGATCCGGGCGAGGGCCTGGGCGAACGCGCCGGCCCGGTAACGGTCCAGAGCCTCCAGCCAATCCGCGCGCGTTTTTTCCCAGCGATCCGCCGTTGCGGCGTCCCGTGCCAGCTCGAACAACCTGGTGGTGCTGGCGCGTCCCCGCACCCGAACCAGATCGACTTCGCGCAGACCGAGGCCCGTCCCTTCGGCCGCAAGGGCTACCGGTTCGGTACACAGCGTGCCGGAACTATACTGGCGATTTAAACGTTCCAGCCGTGAGGCCAGATTGACCGTATCGCCCACCGCCGTGAAATCCGTGCGTCGCGTGGAACCAACATTACCCACGATGGCCGGTCCATGATGAAGTCCGATCGCCATGCGAAACTCGGGATCGCCCAGGGACCGGCGCCGCCGGTTGATTTCGGCCAGGCGATCGTGCATCTCGAGCGCCGCGCGCAACGCTCCCGTGGCCCCGGTGGGATCGGGGTCCGGCACGCCGAACAGTGCCATGAGTGAGTCGCCCATGAATTTATCGACGATGCCGCCGCGCGCGCTCACCGCGCCGACCATTTCCTCGAAGAATTCGTTCAGCAATTCCACCAGGCGCGACGGTTCCAGGTTCTCCGCCAGGCGCGTGAATCCCCAGATGTCGGCGAAGAGGACCGAGATGATCTGGCTGCGGGGCGATGGGTTTTCCTCGCGCGTGAGAACTTCCTGGACGACGCGCGCGGGTACGTATTTCTGGAAAACGCGGCGCACGTGATTTTCCTCCTCGCGCGCTTTGAGCACATTCTGGAAGGAACGCACGTTGCGAAAGGCGCTGCGCGCTTCGGTCATGAGGCCCTGAAAAAAAACGCTGTCCTGCGACCACTGGTTTTCGCTCAGGAGCGAGCCCGAAAGCGAAAGCACGAACAGGACCCCTTCCTCGTCCGGCCCGTGCACCGGCACCCAGAGCTCGGGCGCGAAGGCGCCGAAGGCGTGGGCGTTCACTTCGAAAAACCGCCGGGCGATCCCCGCCTCGTCGCCAGGGCCCACGAAGGCGAGCGGTTCGCCGTTTTCCTGCATCCAGACGAGCAGATCGCCCGCGTCTTCCAGGCGGGGGTGATCGGGAATTTCGCGAAAAACCTGTTCGTCGAATTCCAGGCGATACGCGGACACGAAGGCCCTGTTTTCGTAATCGGGGACGAAAATTTCGCCGTGGCGCAGGCGCAGGAGGCGCAGAATGTTGCGCAGAAGGTTTTTTTGTAATACATCGGCGTCCAGGGAGGCGGCCAGGGCCAATCCGATTTCGTGCAGGGCGTTGACCTGGCTGACCTTGCGGTCCAGCTCGCGGTTGGCGCGCACCAGTTCTTCCTTGCTCTTCGCGTTCTCCACGAGGAGCGACGTATGCCCGGCGATGTTCATGAGGAACTCGAGGTCCTCGTTCAGGAATCCGTACGGGGAGGAGGAATTGACGACCTCGATGACTCCGATGACCGCTCCGCGGGCGATGATCGGCGCGACGATCATGTCGCGTGTGGTCTGATTGAGGGAACGATCCACCCCGTGGAAAGCGCGGGGATCGGAGCGTACGTCCCGGATGATTTCGGCCCGGGCGTTCTGTACGACAGAGCCGGCGATGCCTTTCCCGGCCGGAATGCGAATCTCGCGCAGTTCGCTCTCGCGTTCGCCGGAAATGATATTAAAAAACATTTCGCCCGTCCGGGCGTCCACCAGCAGGAGCGAGGAACCGCCCCCGCCGACGAACCCGCGGGCCATGTCCATGATCGTCTGCAGACAACCCTGGAGATCGCGCGCCAGCAGCACCTGCTGGTTGAGCTGGATGATTCGTTCGTAGTTGTTGAGCAAAATCGATTTCGATTCGAGGAGTTTCAGGATTTCCAGAAACGCCCCCAGCAATACTTTTAGCGAAATCGTACCCAGCGCGCCCTGCACGGGTGTCCGGGGCGGGCGTACTCTGGGCGCGAGTAATTTCGCCAGGCGTTCGGTGCTTTTGATCGCGATTTTTTCGCGCGGGGTGATTTGATCCGGCGCTTTCCCGAGCAGGAGTTCATGTCCCAGGAAAGGCACGGTGTGGCCCGCGTTTTCGATGATGCTTCCGGAGGAAAATAAGAGCGTTTCGGCGTGGCGCAACTGGAACGGTATTTCGGGCAGGTCTTCCTCCAGGAGGCGAAGAATGCGAAACAGGAATTGATTCTCGCCTGTGGTCATGGGGTTCTGAACCGTGCGGGCACCGGCCCTGGAAGAGGAGAATAAATTCGAAGAAAGGCGATGCGGTAAATGGGAAACAATTGACACAAACGGGGCAGGGCCCCAACGTGAATTGAAAAGGATTTCGGTGAAATTATGAACCGGTTCACTGCCAGGACTGCGGCCAAATACAGTTTGATGTTCTTGCTCTGCCTCCTGGTGTCCAGCCATATTCCGGGCTGCGGCCGGGAGAGCGTAAAAAATTCCCCCGCGCAGGCGGAAAAGGCCGAGTGCGGGGAATGCCTCGCCATCAAGTCGCCCCAGGTCTGCACCTCGTCCGGAACCAAACAGAACGCCTGCCTGGCCATCTGCCAGAATGTCAAGATCGAGTGTTACCAGGCCTGTCCCTGCCCGGCTCCCCGGTAAACCCGCCTGGCGCACGCCCCGGACCATTCCCGCCGCGCGACCGGATGGTTCGGTGGTTCAAATAATCCTTGACAGGCGCCCCATTTCAAAAAAACCGTCCGGAGGACGAGGTACAACCATGGAAAAAGGTAAACTTTCCGTACAGACCGAAAATATTCTGCCGCTCATCAAAAAGTGGCTGTATTCGGAAAAGGAAATCTTTATCCGCGAACTGGCATCGAACGGTCTGGACGCCATCACCAAGCTGAAAAAAATCGCGCTCGGCGAACAGATTCACGAGCCGGAGCATACGGATTATTTTATCGATTTAAAAATCGACCGCGAAAATGGCGTGCTGGCCATTGAGGACAACGGCGTCGGCCTGACGGCGGACGAAATCAAAAAGTACATCACGCAGATCGCGTTCTCGGGCGCCGAAGATTTCATCAAAAAATACGAAGAATCCCCCGGAGGCGAAAGAGGCGGAATCATCGGCAACTTCGGTCTCGGCTTTTTTTCGTGTTTTATGGTATCGCGGCGGGTGGAGATCCACAGCCGGAGCTGGCAACCGGACGCCGAAGCCGCCTTCTGGTCCAGCGAAGGCGGGGAAGAGTTCGACCTGGGTCCCGGTGAACGCCAGGCGCGCGGCACTGAAATTCGCCTCTTCCTGGATGAGGACTCAAAAGACCTCCTCGATAAAAAGCGCATCCAGGACCTGGTCCGGAAGTACTGCGATTTTCTACCGGTGGAAATTCGCGTGGACGGTTCGCAGGTCAACCGCAAGGACGCGCTCTGGAGCGCCCAGCCCTCCTCGCTCAAAAAGGAAGACTACGTCGAGTTTTACAAATACCTGTACCCCTTCCAGGGTGACCCGCTTTTTTACGTGCATCTGAACGTGGACTATCCCTTCAAACTCCAGGGAATCCTGTATTTCCCGCACCTGGCGCACGAACTGGATCTCAACAAGAGCAACGTAAAAATCTTTTGCAAGCAGGTCTTCGTCACCGACGAAGCCCAGGAACTCATACCGCGCTGGCTGACCGTGCTCCAGGGTATCATCGATCTGCCGGATCTGCCGCTCAATGTTTCGCGTTCGTACTTACAGAACGAACCTCAGGTGCGCAAAATCGCCCAGCACATCATCAAGAAGGTGGCCGATTCGCTCAACGGAGAGTTCAAAAACCACGCCGATCATTTTCGCGAAATCTGGCCGGACATCGCGCCGTTCGTGAAATACGGCATGATGAACGACGACAAATTTTACGAAGCCGCCGTACCCTCCTTGCTCTTTGAGGTCGTACGCGCTCCGGAGGCGACCGCTGGGCCGCGCGAATTTCTTTCCCTGGACGATTACCTTGCCGCGAACAAAGACCATACGGACGGCAAGATCTACTATAGCTCGGACCCGGATCGCCAGACCGGGCCTCTGAAGCTTTTCCAGGGCCAGGGCATCCAGGTGCTGCGTCTGGACGCCGCCATCGACAATCACTTCCTGCATTTCCTGGAGGGCAAAAACAGCGAGTACCGTTTTTCGCGCGTGGACGCGGAACTGGCCGGCGCCGTCCTGGATAAAGCCACGGAATCCAAACTGGTGGACGCGAACGACCAGAACGCGGACGACCGAATTCGCGAGGTATTCACGAAGGCCCTCGGCAACGATAAAATCACCGTGCGCGTGGAAGCCCTCAAGAGCGCGGACATTCCCGCGATGATCCTGCTGCCCGAACACCTGCGCCGTTTCAGTGAGATGTCGGCGTTCATGAGTCGCGAAATGCCGCCTTTCCCGGAAACGCATACGCTGCTCGTCAATTCGCGAAACGCTCTGATCAGAGGTCTGGCGAAGCCGACCCTGACCCTGGCAGATACAGGCTCCACCCGCACCGGGCGGGTTGCGCGGCAGGTTTACTCGCTGGCGCGGCTCGCGCACGGCGGCATGAACGCGAAAGAACTCGAGGCCTTTCTGAGCGAATCGCAGGCCCTGCTGGAATCGATCGTTTAGCCTGGCGTAAAAGGGCGCAAAACCGGCCCGATCGGGAACGGGTTTCGAATTTGCGCGTGCGCCCTGCCGTAAAATAATTATTCCCACTTGACCGGACGTTTCCGGCCCGCAACCATTACCGGCTGTCCCTCGGGACGCACCGGTCAGAATGAGTTCGCTGTCATTTCGAATTTCGGTCAGGCTGATCGTTTGCGTCTGCGCGGTACCCGCCGCGCTCGGCGCGGAGACCCATCTGGCCGCTTCGGGCGGTCGGAACCGCGGGGAACAGATCTGGGAAGCCGGCTCGCGTCTGCCCGGTCTGTACTCGGAGGACGGCCTGGGCAGCGGCTCGCGCATTACCTACCGGCGCGATTTTACGTACGGCGGATTCAACCTGGAACAACGCAGCGGGGCCTGGCGTACCGGCCTGGCCTTCGCCACCACCGGCTGGTACGTTGATTCAGGCGGAGCGCGCGACGAAGATTTTAAGATGACCATCGCCTCCGGCGTTCAGGAAGGCGGGTTCAATCCGTATACGTTTAAATTCTACGACTCCGCGCATACGTTCACCGGCACGCGCAACTTCGCGGACGCGCGCACCCGCGCCACCGTCAGCGATTACAACGTCCTCCTGCCGCTCCGTTATTACTTCAACCCGGGCGAATTCCAGAGCGGATTTTTTCTGGGCGGCGGCCTGCGTTACAATTATTTCGACTTCTTCGTGTACGACGTCATTCAGTTCGTGGATACGACGCCGATCTTTTTGTTTCCCGTCGGCGAAGGTCTGCGCTTTTCCAACGCGACGCTCGAACTGCGCGGCGGCGGGGGTTATACGTACTACTTCGCGAACCGCCTCGGCTTCGAGATCGGGCTTTACGGTCTGGGCGGGGGCAACCGGGCCCGCGACTTTCACATCCAGCGCGCTCTGAACTTCATCGTATCCGAGGCGTACGGTTCCGGTTTCGCGTACGACGTTTCCTTGCTGTACCGCTTCGGCGACTATTTACATCTGCGCGCGGGCGTGTACGGACACCGCTACTACAGCCGGGGGCTCATGCGCACCACGGGCGGGTTTTACGTGCCCGATGTACTGTCCACGTTCAGCGGCCCGTTCACGGTCTGGATCAGCACCAAAGAAGCCGGGGCCGATTTCGCGCTCGCGTATATTTATTAGACTGCGCTGGCTCCCGCGAATTTCTGAATACTACTCTAAATTTAAGTTGACGTATGTTTAGTATAGACCAGGCTGGAAGCATGGACAGCGCAGAAGACCCCCGCATCGTTGAAACCGGACTCGATCTGAATCGCCATTTAATCCAGCGGCCGGCGGCCACGTTCTTCGTGCGCGTGCGGGGGGACTGGATGAGCGGGGCCGGCATACGCCCGGGGGATTTACTGGTTGTGGACCGGGCGAAAACCGCCGCGCATGGCAACGTCGTCGTCGTGGTCCTGGACGGGGAGCTCACCGTCCGGCGCCTTGAACATAAACGCGCACAATCGGCCCTCGTTTGCGAAAATCCCGCCTACCGGCCCGTAGAACTGCGCGCGGATCAGGAACTGGAAATCTGGGGCGTGGCCACGGCGGTGATCCACAAATTCGAATGAGGGGTCGGCGCCTGACTTCACTCCGGAAGCAGGATGAACACCTCTCCGTTCTCGACCCGCACGTCGTACACCTGGATGGAACATTCGTTGTCTGAAAGACATTCGCCCGTACGCAGTGAAAAATTTTTTTTGTGCATCGGGCAGGTCACTTTTGGTTCGCCCTCGCGGTCGCCAATGATGCCGCGGGCCAGGACGTTTTCCGTGCGGTGCGGACAGGCGTTCTGGCAGGCGAACCATTCGCCGCGCGCGGCGAAATGAAACACCGCGATCTGGCGGTCGCCGCACTTCACGGCCATGCCGCCGTTTTCGGGGAAATCGCCGGTTCGCCCGGCGCGGGCGCGTCTGTATTCTGTAACGAGTGCTGTCATATATTTCTCCTGATATAAATGTGGCGGTACTTAGAGTTCATCTCAAAACTGCCTCCATGCAGTTTTGAGGTTGTCGCGGTTTTCGGCACATGTCCGAAAACCGCTCGCAATCGGCTCTTATTTCCCGACGGCGGGCACCTTCTGGCCGCGCTGGCGATCGAAACGAATGCCGTCATCGGGTTCGTCACTGTTGGCGAAGTGTCGGAAGCGCAGACGCAGTTCGGGGTTTTTCACGACCTCGGTCCACTCGCAGCGGTACGTGGCGACGTGCCGCTCCATTTCTTCTTCCAGTTCGGCGCAGATCCCGAGCGCGTCCTCAATGACGACACGCCGCAGATGATCCAGCCCGCCTTCGAGTTTGTTGAACCAGGTGGACGTACGTTCCAGCCTGTCGGCCGTGCGCACATAATACATTAAAAAACGATCGATGTACCGAATCAGCGTTTCGTCGTTCAGGTCGGACGCCAGCAACTCCGCGTGTTGCGGCCGCGCTCCGCCGTTGCCGCAGACGTACAGGTTCCAGCCTTTTTCCGTGGCGATCACGCCGAAATCTTTGCTCTGGGCTTCGGCGCACTCGCGGATACAGCCCGAAACCGCCGATTTGATTTTATGCGGGGACCGCAATCCGCGGTACCGCTGTTCGAGTCGCACGGCCATCGATGTGGAATCCTGCACGCCGTAGCGGCACCAGGTCGAACCGACGCAACTTTTGACCGTGCGCAGGGCCTTGCCGTACGCGTGCCCGCTTTCCAGGCCGACCTCGATCAATTCTTCCCAGATGGACGGGAGCTGGTCCACGCGCGCGCCGAACAGATCGATTCGCTGTCCGCCCGTGATTTTACAGTACAGATCGTATTTTCGGGCTACTTCGCCGATGCGAATGAGCTGTTCGGGCGTGATTTCCCCGCCCGGTACGCGCGGCACGACCGAATAGGTTCCGCCGCGCTGGATGTTCGCGAGAAATCGATCGTTGGTGTCCTGGATCACGGCATGGTCCGGCCGCACGACCAGATCGTTCCAGAGGCTCGCGAGAATCGAAGCGACAGCGGGTTTGCAGATTTCGCAACCCGTGCCCGTGCCCACCGTACGGATCGCGTCGGCGAAGGTCCTGAGGCCTTTGATTTTGATGATGGTGAACAACTCCTGGCGCGAGAACGCGAAATGTTCGCAGAGATCGCGGTTCATCTGCCGGCCCTGGCGCGCCATTTCACCGTGTAACATTTCGGCGAGCAGGGGCGCGCAACCGCCGCAGCCGGTGCCCGCGTTCGTACACCGTTTGAGTTCGCCCAGGTCTTCGACCCCGCCGCGGACGGCCGCGAGAATCGCGCCCCGGTCGACCGCGTTACATTTACAGACCTGCGCGGAATCCGGCAGTTCCAGCGCGACCGCCGACTGACCGGCTCCGGCGAAGAGCAGCGCTCCGGTTTCGGCCGGCAGGACTACGCCCGCCTCCATGATCTGCGTGAGCCTGCCGTACTCCGCGGCGTCGCCGACGAGAATCCCGCCGATGAGTTTTTTTCCGTCAGCGCTCAACACGAGCTTCTTATAAACGCGGGTCTTCGCGTCCAGATACTGAACCGGTTTCGCGCCGACGGTCTCCCCGAACGCGTCGCCGAAACTGGCCACGTCCACGCCGATCAGTTTGAGTCTGGTCGAAAGATCGCCGCCGACGAACTCGCGCTCCTCACCGGCCAGATTGGCGGCCAGCACCTCGGCCATCTCGTAGCCGGGCGCCACCAGTCCGTAGATCATTCCGCGGGCGGACGCGACCTCGCCGATGGCGAAGATGGCCGGGTCGGAGGTACAGAGACCCTCGTCCACGACGACGCCGCCGCGTTCGGCGATGTTCAAACCGGCCGCGCGCGCGATTTCGTCGTTGGGGCGAATGCCCGCGGAAATGATCACCAGGTCGGCGGGGATTTCAGCGCCGTCTTTCAGGGCCAGACCGGTCGCGTGCCCGTTGCCGGAAATACCTTCCGTAAGAGCGCCGGTCACGACCCGCACGCCCAGTTCCTCGATCCGTTCGCGCAACAGAGCGGCCCCGGCGTCGTCGAGCTGGCGCGGCAGGAGCCGCGGGGCGAATTCGACGACCGATGTGACCAGGCCCAGATCGAGCGCGGCCTTCGCCGCTTCCAGTCCCAGCAGGCCGCCGCCGATGACGGCCGCTGTGCGCGAACGGCCCGCGTATTCGCGGATCGCGACGAGATCTTCGATCGTGCGATACACAAATACACCGGTTCGTTCCGCTCCGGGGAGCGGCGGCACGAAGGGCCGCGACCCGGTGGCAAGCACGAGGACTTCGTACGCGAAGGCCTGGCCGCCCGCGTCGAACACCTGACGCGTTTGGGGATCAATGCGCGCGATGCGCGTCCCGGTCCGCAACTCCATGCCGTGCGTCGTGTACCATTCATGCGAGGCCAGGCTCAAAGAATCCGCGCTCCCGGTTTGAAAAAATTCCGAAAGATGGACCCGGTCGTACGCCGGGCGTGGTTCATCGCCGAAAACGAGAATCTCGAAATGGTCGGTCGCTTTTCGCGCGGCCATTTTTTCGCAGAACCGGTGGCCCACCATACCATTGCCGATCACGATCAATTTTTTACGGACGTTCATACGAGGCACTCCTCTGACAGGCTGCTATCAAGTCACTTTTTCAGAACCCTGCTAAAACCGGGCGAAAGCCGGCCCGGTCGCCCCCGCAAACCGGACAGGAGTAGGTCGCGGGTAATTCACTGAATTCAACGTTTCTTCGTATTTTCGCGAAATGATCCCCGTGCCGGGGATCGTAGACCGAAAGGCAATCCGCGCACTGGAACAGGCCCGCGGCGGATGGTCGCGGCCCGTCCGCGACCGGCGGTTGGCCCTCGTCGCGGAGTAGCTCCCGGCCTGGCAAAGTCGCGAGCGAACCCGGCCGGTCCGCGCCCGTTCCCAGGTCCAGCACGAGCGCGCCCAGCGCCTGAACGGACAAATTGGTGCCGGCGCAAACCCAGGCTCCCCGGGCATCGGGCAACCCTTCCCGCACCATCAGACGAAAACGGTCGCGGAAAAATCGCCGCGTCTCCGGAACCAGCGCGAGCCCCGTTTCGGCGTGTTCATAATCAACGCCGGCGAAAACGCCCGGCGCGAGGGCGAAATCCGTTTTTCGCAAAATGCGCACAATCGCGTCGCGCACGCGTAAAAGTCCACTTTCGGCGACACGCCAGCCGAGGATCGCGGTATCATGACGCAGGTTCAGGCCGTGCCGCCGGGTGAAGGCGGCCCATTCGGACAGGGACGCGGCGGGAATGTGTTTCACCAGGATCGAATGATACGGGGAAAGGTACACCGGGCCGGTTCGGTGCTGACTGGACAGCGCCGCGAGTTCGTCGAGCAGCAGCGCGGGATATAAAAAATTTTCGCGAAAAATACCGAGGCGATACGTCCCGTCCGGACCCGCGTGAAACCCTTCGTACGCGGTGAGGTCCGGACCCGAACGCGGGAAATCGTCGGCACGCCGCGCGACGTCGAGGGCCGAGTGGCCCATTTCTTTTCGTAAGGCCCGGTACATCCCGGCCGGATGCGCCCGATCCGCCGCGGACCGGGACCGGGTCCACTGAACGATATTTTTCAAAACGAACGAGGGCACCAGAAAATCGGCGCATTCCGAACGGCCGCCGTCCGGCCCGCGCAGGAGCAGATGCCAGTGATGCGCGATTTCAGCGGCGACGAAATTCACCTCGGCCGGAAATAAAGGCGCCAGTTGCTGACGCGGATCCGCGAGCGAAACGGAAACGCCCTCGACCGGGTGCAGCGCCTCGGCCAGATTCTGGTAGTGGCCTTCCGAAAGCCAGGGAGTCGCCGGTTCGATCCCGAAGGCGATCAGGGAAGACGCGATGTTCTCGGCGCGGAGGGCGCCCGTCGCCACGGAAAAGCGGCCCGCCTCCTTTTCGCCTGGAAAATCAATTATGAAATCCTGGCGAATACCGACCCGGGCCCCGGGCCGTCCGGCGCGGCAGATGTCGCCGACCGTTTTACGTAACAAACCGGGGGCGATGGCTCCGCCAGGGCAGGCGACCCGTACGGACCGGTCGGAAGCGCGAAAAACGGATACAGGGCTCATGACGCCTCCGCCCGGGGCAGGGCCGTTTCACGCGTTGCCAGCCAGCCACGCACTTCGCTCAGACAACTGCCACAACCGGTACCCGCGCCCGTCGCGTCGCAGAGCGCCCGCACCGTGTCGCAGCCGGCGGCAAGCGCGTCAGCGAGATTCCCGGTGCCCACGCCGCGGCAACTGCACACGGGGCGGCCCTTCCGCACCGTGGCGCCCGCGGCCGGACCGCCGGCCAGGAGCGCTCGCCGGTCGGAGCCGAGTTCCGTGCCCAGTTCATGCAGCTCGCGAAACCGCGCGAGATCCCCGAGGTCGCCGACCAGAATACAGCCGATCAAACGATCGGCGCGGATCAGGCATTTTTTGTACACGCCACCGGTCGTATCGCTGAAGACAATTTCCTCTTCGTCGGGCTCGGTACGGAGCGTCTTACCCATACTGGCCAGAGGCAGGCCATCGATTTTCAGAACGAACAGATCGATCGATCCCGCGTAACGAACGAAGGGATCGCCCGCGAGCACGCCCGCCAGCACCGCGGCCTCCATCTGCGTCACCAGCAGCTCGAAGGAGACGGCGGCGGTGGCGGACTGCGAGGCAGGGCGGAAGCG
>CAZVZS010000065.1:0-15026 GCA_964631535.1 uncultured Leptospiraceae bacterium | reverse complement strand
CCCGCCAGCACCGCGGCCTGCTGCTGCGCGGCCAGCGTGGTTCCGAACAGACGACGACCTGCCTCGGCGGTTTCGCCGATCGCGAAGATGGCGGAATCAGCGGTGTTCAGCCGTTCATCGACAACCACACCGTACTGGACCGCGAGCCCGGCTTCGCGCGCGAGTTCCACGTTCGGTTCGGTTCCCGGCGCGGCGATGACCGAATCGACGGCAAGGCGACCGCCGCTCGCGAGGAACGCGACGCGCGATCCTTCGACGGGAAACATGCCGATCACCGAATCGTTCAGTAAAAGTTCGAGGCCGCGGCGCCGCAGGGTTGTCGCGAGCAGGTCCGCGGCCGGCGCGTCCAGCTGGCGGCTCAGGAGCTTCGCGGACCGGTGTACGACAAAAACCTGTTTGCCCAGCGAGAGCAGGGCGTCGGCCAGTTCCAGACCCAGAAGGCCCCCGCCGATGATCAACACTCTCTGACCGGAAGTGGCCACGATACGATCCGCGTCGGCCTTGCTGCGCAACACGAGCTGGTCCGCTCCAAGCTGCGGGAGCCGCCTGGCCCGACTGCCGGTCGCGAGAATCAGGCGATCGTACGCGTGCTTCTGGCCCCGGACGTCGCGCACACAGCGCGCGCTGCGGTCGATCGCGACGACGGGAACATTAAAATGGACGGTGACATTTTTTTCGGCGAGAAATTCCGGACCCGCGTTCTGTAACGAATCCCAGCCGCGTTTCTGGCTGATGTACTCCGGCAGCAAAATCCGATTGTAAAACGGATCGGGCTCTGCGCTGAAGATGACGATTTCGTCCCGGGTGTTCTGTTTGCGGTACTCCTCCACAAAAGCCAGGGCCGCCGCTCCGGCGCCGACGATGACGATTCGTTCGCGTTCTTTCGCGTACTTTTTCACCGAAACGGCTGAAAACTTAAAATCGGGTTCTTTCGAGGTCGAATCAAAAAGGGGGTTGGTCAGATTATTGATGCGCGAAAGCGAATTGCCGCGCCGACGACCCCAGTGCATGGGCGCGAAGACGACACCGCGTTTGAGGGCCGCTGTGAGCTGAACGCGCAGACGCACCAGACCGCGGCGACTCCTGACTTCCGCGAGATCTCCATCCGCCAGGTCGCAGGCCGTGGCGTCCCAGGGGTGCATCTCGAGCAGGGGCCGTGGCGCGTGCTGGCCGAGGCGGCTGACTTTCCCCGTGCGCGTCATCGTATGCCACTGGTCGCGAACGCGACCGGTGGTCAGCACCAGGGGGAACTCCAGGCTGACCGGTTCGGAAAAATTTTGATCGTCCCCCGCTGATAACCGGGCGCGCCCGGACGGAGTGTAAAACCGCCCGTCCGTAAACAGACGTGGCGTTCCTGGATGTTCGCCGGACGGCACCGGCCATTGAAAGCTCGCCGCGGCGCCGGAGGCTCCCCGCAGGCGTTCGTACGTGAGGCCGGCATAATCCACGTTCGTGCCCCCGGTCAGGAGGGCGTGTTCGCGAAAAATTTCGGCAGAACTATTATAGGCGAAAGAACCACCGAAGCCCATCTTGTGCGCGAATCGTTTTAAGATTTCGGCGTCCGGCAGGGCCTCGCCCGGCGGTTCGAGTACGCGCGGCAGGCGGGTGATGCGGCGCTCCGAATTGGTCATGGTGCCTTCTTTTTCGAGCCAGCCCGCCGCGGGCAGGACCAGGTCGGCGTGTTCGATCGTATCGGCGCGGTTCGAAACCTCCTGTACGACGACGAACGGCGCTCGCCTGAGAGCGGCGCGCACCCGGCGGCTGTCGGGCAGGCTGACCAGCGGATTCGTACAGATGATCCAGATCGCTCGCAGCCGGCCCGCGTACAGGGCATCGAACATTTCGACCGCGGTCAGGCCTGGCTGTGTCGGGATCCGTTCGACGGGAACTCCCCAGTGCGCGGCCACCTGGGCGCGGTGTTCCGCGTTCCCCAGCTCGCGGTGCGCGGCGAGCATGGTACTCAGTCCGCCCACTTCGCGGCCGCCCATCGCGTTCGGTTGCCCGGTGAGCGAAAAGGGACCGCAGCCCGGGCGGCCGATCCGGCCGGTCAGTAAATTCAAATTGATGAGGGCCAGGTTCTTCTCCACGCCGATCACGGACTGGTTGAGTCCCATGGCCCAGAAGGTGAGCAGTGTCCGGCTCGTGGCGATCAAACGCGCCGCCAGTTCGATCTTATGCGCTTCGATGCGGCAAATTTCGGCGGAGCGCGCGACGCTTCTGGCGAACACGCGCTGGCGTAACTCCGCGAACCCCTCGGTCGAACGATCGATGAAGGTTTGATCGATCCAGCCGCGTTCGATGAGCACGCGCGCGATCCCGTGATACAGGGTGATGTCGGTGCCCGGCGCGATCTGCAAATGCAGATCCGCGCTTTCGCAGCTTTCGGTCCTGCGCGGATCCACAACGATGATTTTCGCGTCCGGGTTTTCCGCGCGACGCGCCTCGATACGCCGAAAAAGAATCGGGTGGCACCAGGCCGGGTTCGCCCCCGCGATGAAAAAACAATCGGCGGCCTCGATGTCCGCGTACGCCACGGGCACCGCGTCCTCGCCGAGAGCCTTTCTATAAGCGGAGACGGCCGAGCTCATACAGAGCCGCGAGTTCGTGTCGATATTGGCGGTGCCGAGAAAACCTTTCGCCAGTTTATTGACGAGATAGTACTCTTCGGTCAGGAGCTGCCCCGAGACGTAAAACCCGACCGCGTCCGGGCCGTACTTACGAATGATCGTTGAAAAAACGGCGGCGGCGCGTGTGAGCGCCGTATCCCAGCTGACGCGGCCGCGCTGCCCCTGTTTGTGCCAGCGCATCTGGGGATAGAGCAACCGGTCGCTGGTGTCGCGCACGGTGTGGTGCAGGTGGAGTCCCTTCGAGCAGAGCTTACCCTGATTGACGGGGTGTTCCGCATCGCCCTCCACACGCAGGGAGGCGCGTTCGGTTCCCTGCACGACCACACCGCAGCCCACCCCGCAGTACGAACAGGTCGATTTTGTTTTTTGCGCGCCGTCTTGCATGATTACATTTTGAGCGAAATGACGGCCCTCACAGGGCCTGTTCCGTCATGAGCGCTTCCATCTCCCCCGCCACCGCGGCTTCTTCTTCGGGGGAAAACCGAACCAGGAGGGTGATGGCGGCCGAACCCAGCACACCGATGGCAACGGTTGTGAGCGCCATGGAGTATGAAAAGCCGCCGCGAAACAGCAATCCCGCGGCCACGGCGCCGATGTTTCCGCCGGCGCCCACGATACCCGAGACGGCGCCCACCGCGCGACGATTCACGAACGGCACGACCGAATAGGTCGCCCCCGCGGACATGTGTACGAAAATCCCGAAGAGCACGAGGGTCCCGATCGCCAGACCAAGGCTGCTCATGCTGGCAAACACGAATAACAAAACGCCTTCGCAGGCCAGCACCCCCGCGAGAAAAAGGCTGCGACCGCGCAGGCCGTGGCGGCGCCCGAAAAAATCGCCCAGCCACCCGCCGAGCGTGCGGGCGAAAATCACCACCACCCCGAAAGACCCGGCCACCAGGCCGGCGGTTTTCGCGTCCAGGGTAAAGGTATCGGTAAAATAAAGCGCGGCGATATTGTGAATGGTCAGCTCCACGCCGAAGCAGGCGCCGTACGCGACCGCCAGGCCCCAGGTGCGCGGGTCGCGCACAGCTTCGCCCAGCGCCATCAGTCCGCTTTTGCTCGGGCCCCGGAACTTCGGATGATCGCGTTTCAAATCCGCGAAATTACCGGCCGGCGTGTCCTGGGTGAGTTTCAGATAGGCGATCCCCGCCAGGAACAGCAGAATGCCCGGAGCGATCATCGCCAGGCGCCAGCTTGCCGCGGAACTGAAACCGAGCGCGGCAATCCCGGCGAACGCGAGCGGCATGCACATGTTCGTAATCCCGCCGCCCAGATTCCCCCAGCCGGCAGTTGTCGCGTTCGCGGTGCCGACGATGTTCGGAGCGAACATCACCGAGGTATGATACTGGGTGATGACGAACGCGGCGCCGATGAGCCCGATCGCCAGGCGAAAGAACAGCAGGCTCGTGTAATCATGAGCGAGCCCGATGAGGCCCACCGGAAACGCGCCGATCATCAACAAACCGGCGTAGGTAATACGCGGGCCGATGCGGTCGCAGAGCCAGCCGATGAGGATGCGCGCGAACACCGTCATGGCCACCGAGGCGATGACAAGATTCCCCACCTGTTCTTTACTCAGGCCAAATTCTTCGCGCACATACGGCATGAGCGGGGCGATCCCGAACCATCCGAAAAAACAGAGGAAGAAGGCCAACCAGGTGACGTGGAAAGTTCGCATCTGTGGCGAACGGAAATCGAGCAGGCGAATTTTTGAGGCTCTGGTGTTTGAATGCATGGTTTCTGGCTCCGTTGTGGGAGTTGCAAAAACCATGCCATGAGCCGAAATTCGGGCATGTGATCGAATCTCGATCGAATTGTTTAGATCCTAATCAACCTTTCTCCTAATATCTGTGTCGGGCCTGCCTGTTCAAAGACAATCAGGTGACAATCTGCGAAATATCCAGAAAGCCCAAAAAACAGGCAGAGGCAACGGCGATCCGTTGCGATTATCTGATCAATCTGATTAAAAATAAAGCAGGAGCGCCGTGCGTAGCGGGGCCGAATATTAAAATTTTATATATATCGACCCTGGAGCAAGGCAGCCGCCCGTTCCGGACTGTGGCGGATCGCCTGTGAGCAGGCCCGGGCCAGCTGGCGGCGCATGGTCGCGGTGCCGGTCAGATCATTCGCTGGCACCGTGGCCACTTCCATGTCGCGCAGTAAGTCACAGAACCAGGCGGGGCTGCGCAGGAGGTCGGTCAATTCGCGCGCGCGGCCCGCGCGATTGCCGGGAATAAGACCCGCCTGGAGCAGAGTTTCGGTGGCTTCCACCAGAACCGCCTCCCGGTAGCGGGGCGATAGATCTTCCGCGCAGAAAATTTCAAAGGCGATTTCACGAATAAAACCGGAGCCCGCTTCTTTAATACAGAGTGCCGCTGTTTGTGGTGTGAAAGTTCGCAGCAGCAGCGCCAGGCGGCGGCGGCCGCTCAGGACCTCCGGCCGTCCCGTCAGCCGCAGAGCGGGATCACCGGCAAGCCAGTTTTTCAGAATGCGCGCGGCCAGATCCGGCCGACGGTGAACGGCGCGCACCGCGGGGCGCAGCAGCGGCGATTCGATGGCCGGTCCGCCGGAGGTCCAGTCGGAGCATGCGACATTCAGAAACAACCGGTCCCGGGTATCTTCCAGTTCGCGGATGAAGCCCAGCAAAAATCGTCGATCATGTTCGATCGAAAGCACTTCGGCCATGGACCGTGTATCGACGGCGATTTCGCTTAAAACATCGTCAGCGTCATCCTGGTGAAAAAAAACGCAGAGCAACCGGCGCAGAAAGGCCAGCACCGGCAGGCGCATGGAATCGGCGGCCATGTACCCTTTATAAAAATCACGATGCAGGAATTCGATTTCCAGAGGATGGGCCCTGGACAGGCCGCTGAGGCCCATGCGTAAAAGTTCCAGTTCACCTGGTTCGAGGCGGGCAAGAACCTCCGGTCCGATGTACCGTCCCAGGCTGACGACAAACAACGCCGCCTTTTCAACAGGGGCCAGGGTTTCCTGCATTGCGATTGCCGGTGAACGTGTAACGAGACGGAACGTGCACCGTTTTCCCTCCCCAGGGTAAACCCGGGGTCGTACAATTTCCAGTCAGTTTTTTTCAGGGAGGAAAAATTGCTGCGATAACTGTATGTTAGCGCTTCGTGGCGGCTCTTTTGCGCAGCCACGAAGCGTTCGGATCGGTGGGAGTTCCTACCAGTATTCGGCGCCGAACTCGTCGGAAGATTTGTCGCTCTTCAAATCGACCATCTGGTGGCAGGAGAGACAGCCGCCATATTTTTTTTCTTTGCGAATTTCCCTTTTAAAAGTGACGTCCACCTTCAACTTGCGGAAGTATTTCTTGAGGGAGCTCTCTTTGAATTTCCCGTCCGCCCCGAACGAGTGCGATCCACCCGGTCCCATATTGCGGCTTTTTTTATCCCCCAGCGATTCGGTAGCCACCCGACCTTCACAGACGCAGGAGATGGTGCCGTTTTCGTCGGCGCCCATGGCGAACTTCGTCCCGCGTACCGAAGCGATGGCCGTGGGCGTGGCCACGCTCAATTCCCGTTTTTCTTTCAGGTGCACCCAGGCGAAGCCGCGATTCAAACTGAACGCCGCGGCGGACCCCGGTTGCGAAAGCGATTTAATCTGGATCTGCGACTGGCCCACCAGGCGTACGTCCACGCCTTTGTAACGCAGCAGGAGTTTCGCATCTTTGCCCGTCTGGATATAAGAAGAATCCGCTACGATGTCTTTCGCGGCCAGAGGCTTCCAGGGGCCGGCGGGGCCCGGTCCGATTTGAGCGGTGCCGCTGAGAAACGCGACGAACGCCCGGTCCGGATCCGCGAACAGTCCGCTCCCGCTCCACACGGCCAGAGCCGCCACGCAGACGCATACTCCGGTCCCAATCACTTTACGCATACTTGCCTCCCTGGCAAAACGAACCACGGCGCGCGGCCGGGGGCAGCCTGCCAGAACTTTCGTTGTAATAAAAGGATAACGCGCGTCTTCCCGGGTTGTGCCACCCGAAACGAAAAAAATCCCCGCGGTTTCTATCTCTCAATAGTTACCCAGTGCGCCGGGTTCTCATTCAAAAAATGAACCGCGCCGGACCGACTCCGTGGTGTAGGCGACCCGGCCGCCCTCCAGCAGGCCGCCCGCCGCGTCGCAGATTAGAAAATCGCCGGGGCGACTTTTCACGCGCAGTTGTCCGATCTGATGGCCGAAGCCGTCGAGCAGACGCAGGGCCGTGCCATCGCGCGTTTTTTTGCCGCCCTCGTAACCCCAGACCACGGTCTGCCCGGTTTCGGTGAGACCGAGCACCTGACCCGAAAACGAAGGTCGCACGCCGAAGGGCAGGGCTACGAGATCTGCCCTTCCCAGAAACTCCGAACTGGCCGTGCGCCCGGAACGAATGGCGCGCAGGATTCCGCGCGCGGGCAGCTCCGTCGTGTCATACTGAAAGACGAGATGATCACAGGTCCAGCTGCGCAGCGGCGTCAGACGATCTTCCCAGGTACGTTTCCCGAACTCGAAACAGTTTTTCCCGTACAGTTCCAGAGCGCCGTCCGCGCGCATGAACGCGCGTCCTTCGTACGAACGCATTCGGATGGCCCCCAGGCGCGTGAGACCGACCGTACGCATCTTGAAATACCCTTCGTTCGGGTCCTGGAATTTTTTTTCGAGTACGACTTCACCGCGCAGGTACCGAGCGTACAGCTGGATACCCGGACGAAAAAAGAAAACACCTTCGAGCCCGAAGGGCCGCAGATCGCCCGCGGCGGGTGGCGGAACGGGCGGGCCTTTGGCGCTGCAGGTGAGCGCGGCGGCGACGAGCGCCAGGCAGGGGACCCGCCAAAAAAACGATGGACCCCCGGGACCGGGCTTCCCAGTGTCCGGAAGAAACAGGGCGCTCATGGACCGTTTGATAAAACGCGGTGGTGTGGCCCTGTAAAGTACAAAATCTCAGGGCGCGCCGGCGCCAGGCGGACTATGGCCGAACGATTTGATTTAATTTGCATCGGCGGCGGGCCCGCCGGGCAGAAGGCCGCCATCCAGGCCGCGCGGCTCGGTAAAAAAGTAGCCATGGTGGACAACAATGCGCGCCTGGGCGGAGTATCGGTGCACCACGGCACAGTGCCCTCCAAAACGTTTCAGGAAATCAGCCGCTTTTTACTGCGCCTCAAACATGAATCGAATCAGGGCATGCGCATTCACGCTCCGGGTGTTTCGGTCGCGCGCCTGCTGGCCCGCAATCGCCTGGTTATCAATATAGAAGAAGACCTCGCCGAAGAGCAGGTGGGGCGCGAAAACATCCAGGTCCTGCGCGGCCGGGGCCAGTTGAACGGCCCGAACAGCGTGGTCGTGGACCTGAACGAAGGCGGTCAGACGGAACTTGCGGGCGATTATATCCTGATCGCCACGGGCAGCCGCCCCAGGCATCCGCCGGGCGTTCCCTTTGAGGAAGAAATCATCTACGACAGCAATGAAATCCTGCACCTGAAACAACTGCCCGAACGCATGACCGTCGTGGGCGCTGGAATCATCGGTTGCGAGTACGCCACGATTTTCGCGAGCCTCGGCGTCCAGATCGATCTGTTCGACATCGCCGACGCCATCATCGGCTGGGCCGACCGCGAAATTTCCGAAACCCTGACCGACAGCATGCGCCTGCTGGGCATTCGCATTCACCTGAACGATACTATAGAAGAATACACCCGCACGGAGCGCGGGCTGCGCCTGCGTTCGCGCGCCGGCCTGTTGATCGAGTGTGACCAGTCCCTGATTTCGGGCGGCCGGACCGGCAATGTGGAAGGACTGAACCTCCAGAGCGCGGGCCTCGTCTATTCAGAGCGGGGCACGATTGCCGTGGATGATTGTTACCGGACCGCCACACCCTCAATTTTCGCGGCCGGGGACGTGATCGGCCGGCCGGCACTGTCCTCCACGAGTATGTACCAGGGCATGTACGTCGCGCGCACGATTTTTCTCGGTGAAAAACCGGAATACTCGCCCGACCAGATGCCGGTGGGGATCTGGACCGTGCCCGAGGTTGCCACCATCGGTCCCACGGAGGAGGAACTCAAGGCGCGCGGTGTGGCCTACGGCGTGGGCCGGTCCAGTTTTCTCGAAAACACGCGCGCGCAGATTACAGGCGAAACGGCCGGCATTCTCAAGCTGGTCTTCGAACTGGAAACGCGCAAACTGCTCGGCGTGCACATCGTATCGGACAAGGCCACGGAACTGCTCGCCCTCGGCCAGGCGGTCGTGCACCTCGGCGGCCGCGTGGATTATTTCGTGAACCATATTTTTAATTACCCCACGCTCAGCGGCGTGTACAAAACGGCGGCGCTGGACGCGATCGAAAAGTATTACCACGGAACGGTCGCGCTCTAACAGGACGGGAGATATTATGAAATCGAACTTATTTAAAATGCGACTCTGCACGGTCGTCGTCTCGCCCGCGGCTTTGTTTTTGCTTGCCTGCGCGAGCATCGGCGGCGGCGGCAAAGAAGACGAAAAAGGCGGGCCGAAAACGACGTACACGATCGACTGCAAGGGCGACCAGGCGATTCGTTCCGAGTCTTTCGAAGGATCGGTGCAGCGCGAAGGACCGGTCGGGCTTTCGGCGGGCGTTTCGTGTTCGCAGGCCGAGGACCTGAGCCAGGCGCAAATGAAAAAACTCGCGCGCGAAGGCGTTTGGACTCTGTATTACAAAGGCACGAAAAAAATCCTGGGCCAGGGTCCGTACCGCGCCGACAAACGCGAAGGGGAATGGAAATTCCAGAACAAAGACGGGGGCCACACCCGTACGGCGCTGTACGCGAACGACGAAAAAAACGGCATCGAGACGAATTTTTTCGTGGGCCACGGCACCTGGGAAAGCCGGGGACCGTACGTGAACGACAAAAAGGACGGGGCCTGGGAAATTAAAATCGATCCGAACGGTTCGTGTATCTCGAAGGGCGGTTACAGCGCGGATAAAAAAAACGGGTCATGGAAAGAGTGCGCCGCGGTGAAAGGCGGGAAGGGGTACCTGGCCTTCGAAGGAACGTACGCCGACGATCTGCGCGAAGGGCCGGCCACGCTGTATCACGCGAGCGGCAAACCCCTGGCGCGCGGCACATTGCGCGTGGATCAGGCCTGCCTGGCCGAACCTCCGAATGGCGACAAAACATTGTGCAGCAAGCGCTCGGGCGCCTGGGAAGTGTTTCACCCGAACGGTCGCCTCGCCTGGGAAGGTTCGTACGACGGGGAGGGCAAAAAAACCGGCACCTGGACCGAATACTACCAGACCGGCAAAACCCTCGCGAAGGGGCAGCGTTCCGGCGGCGATAAAATCGGCACCTGGTTGTACTACGCTCCCACCGGAGCCCTCTACGGGGAATTCAAATTCGGCAGCAGCGAATTCCTGGTGGAACACGCCACGCTCTACGAAAACGGCCGCAAGACCGGTACCGGCTCGCTCAAAAACGCGCTGCTCAAATACGAAACGGCCACCGATTCGCTGTCTCTGACCAATCCGAAAAAATCCGGGCGCTGGGTTGAATTTCACTCGAACGGTTCGAAATCCGGGGAAGGCGAATATGCCCTTGGCTTCCGGCGCGGCCCCTGGACTCACTACGACGCCGGGGGCGCGAAAATCGCCGAGGGCGAATACTCGCACGATAAAAAACACGGGCCCTGGCGCGAACTGGCGGGCGGTACCTGGCGCACGATCGAATACCGCCTCGGCAAACCGAAGTAGGAGTTCCTACAAAATCGCCGGATAAGGCATCCCGGCGAATCGGGAGTTCGCGCTAACTGCCCGTTCAGGATTTTATACGCGAAATCCGCGCGAAGATTTCGTGTACACCCAAAATCTGCTTGTCAAGGTCTGTCCGCCCGTTAAGCGAAACCTGCCGGGGGCGCGAAATTTTTATCGCAGGGTCGCGTTCCCGTAATTTTCCGGAGTCCCCGCGGTGATTCCGGACGCCTGAATAAATACAGAACCAGACGGGACAGGCTTATGCTTCCTCACAAACAATCTTTCGCGTGCGCCGCCCTTCGCGTCGTTCTCGGTCTCGCGTTCATCGCCATGAGCGGATGCCAGGGACTGACCACTCTACGGGACCGTTTATTTTACGATCGCCTGACGGTGGTCAATCCCCTGGTCGAGTCGCCCACGTACCTGCCATCGCTGCGGATCGTCAGACCCTCGGAAGGGATGGTGAGCGGATTCGACGGGTGTAAATTTTCCATCGGCACGATCGATCCGAATTTCGATTACTGGCTGATCGAATGGCCTGACGTGATTTATCTCGAGACGGTCATGAAAGACGGTCGGCCTGTTGAACAGGAAACACCCGGGCATGAAATCTGTCTGACGAAAGTTACGCACGCGTCCACGACGGCTATCGACGCGGAGCCGGACAAATCGTTTTCGCGCATCTGGGAAATCGATTTTGAATCAGATACGGGAGCCACGGGACCGGTAATGGTGCGGCGCCATAACGCGCGCCTCCTGAACCTCTGCAACTGGAAGGGCCAGAAACTCGCGCTCTGGCGCTACGACGACCGGGTCTGCCTGCCCAATCGAAACACGGTTACGGACAGTACCAGGCAGTTTATGTTTCGCGCGAGGAAAGCGGGAACCATGCTGCCGGTCCATGGCTGGGAATTTGTGAGTTTGGCCGAAAAACACCGGGCCGATCCGCGTCCCACCGGGGCCTTCCCGAATTTTCCGTCATCGGCGGGCCAGGACCGCGCGCGTAAACCGGTGAGTGCTCCGGCGCGGGAAACGGCGCCGGCCACCAGCCCGGCGGACTCCGCTCCCGCGACGACTCCCGCTGCGCCCGGTAAGTAACTTGCAATTCCCTCCCGCGCGGTACTTCTGGTACCGCATGCGCGGCCTGCTCCTGATCTGTATCGTTTGCCTGGCACTCCATGGCTGTGAAAAAAAAGCCGCGGCCGAAATCGAACCCGCCCCGCAGTCCGTCCGGGGGCCGGTCCCGCTGCCACCGCCCGCGCCGGTTCACGACCTGGCCGCCTATTTCAAAGACCTCGAAGCGGAGTACGACGCTACCTTCGTCCTGTACGACGCGGGTCGCGAACAATACAGCGTGTACAACGAAAAACGCGCACGCACCGGGTTTCTGCCGGCCTCTACCTTTAAGATCCTGAACGCCCTGATCGGTCTGGAAAGCGGCGTGATCGAAAACACTGAATTCGTGGTCGAATGGGACGGAACCGTTCACCCGCTGCCCGAATTCAACCGCGATCACAGCTTACGCAGCGCGATGCGGGATTCGGTGGTCTGGTACTTCCAGGAACTGGCCCGCCGCGTGGGGTTGGACCGGATGCGCTATTACCTGCGTCGCTCCGAATACGGCAACGGCAATCTCAGCGCGGGGGTGGACGCCTTCTGGCTGTACGGGCCCTTTCGGATCACCGCCTACGAACAGGTCCGTTTCCTGGTTCGTTTTCGCAATTACCGGCTGCCGTTTTCGCGCAGAACGATCGACGCCGTCCGCTCCCTGCTCGTGGTGGAAGCCGGTCCCGGTTACGTGTTGCGCGCGAAAACCGGTCTTCTACTGGAAGAAGGCGAAAAGACCCCGGCCCTGGCCTGGTGGGTGGGTTACGTGGAACGCCACGACAATGTGTACTACTTCGCGCTGAATATGGAAGCGCCCGAAGCGAACAATGACTTCGTTCGCGCCCGCACCGAACTCCCGCGCCGCATCCTGAAAAGTCTGAAAATTTTATAATCCGCGCCGGACCACGCCGGTCGCTCGCGCACGGTGCGTCAATCGCGGTAGCCCTGCATTTCCGGTTTTTCGTAACCCGGCCGAAAGCGCAGGACGCAACGCGTGAGCGGGGCGGTGATTTTTTCGATGTGATCGCGGTAGAAGATGATCGCACCGGGGTAGGCCACGTCGCGAATGATCACGCGCACCTCGCCCTGGTTGTACCGTGATTCGCGCAACTCGGTGATTTGTTGCTGGAGGCGCTGGCGCAACTCCACCATATCTTTGTACTCGCGGTACCGCACGCGCATGGCCGCCTGTTTGTCCACTGGGATGCGGCCGCGCATACGCTGGACGTAGATTTTTATTTTATTTATTTCTTCGACCTTCTTTTCATACGCTTTTTCGACTTCTTCCAGCTCTTTGCGGTGTAAATCGTGGTACTGCGAATACTTAAAGTTCGTGCCCACGACCAGCTTCGTGGGAATTTCGGTCTTGCTGCCGAGGATATCCATCGTCACGGACCCGAAAGCCAGGTGTTCGCCGCCGGTAATCGTCGATCCTTTTCCCTGTAAAATGATATCCCCGTAACAGATCAGCTTGCTGTTGATCAGGGATTTCTGGATGATCACCGAACCTTCGATCGTCGCCTGGGTGTTCTCCACGTACACCGCAAGGAGATTGCCCCCCACATTGACGTTGCCTTCCTGGCGCGTATTGATGCCCTTGTGCACGCGGAGTGTTCCGCCGATGCGCACGTCCCCGGACTCAATCATGCCGCCGATTTCGCAGTCACCGAAACAGGAAACCATGGAACCGCGCTCCACGTTCCCGCCGATGCGCACGTTGCCGTCGTAGTTCACATTGCCGCTGGCCAGTCCCACGCTGGCGGAGATGATGAGGACGGGACTGACGGCGATTTTTTTTTCGCCTTTAACGAAGATTCCGTGCACTCCGGCGATATATTCATTTTTCGCGGGAACGAAGGTCACGTTCTCGCCGTTTTCCAGCACCGGGCGCAGCGGTTCGGGCGGTTTGACTTCCTGGCCGAAGATATCGGTTCCGCTTTTCCCCGGCAGGGGTGGAATCAACTTCGCCAGGACCTGGCCTTTTTCCACCGTCTGGAACTTCTGGATGTTCCGAAAATCGGCGCGCCCGTGTTCGTCGATGTTGACCTGGGGCGGATCGGGGATCAGAATTTCGACCTGGCCGTCCCGGCCGGGTTGGGGGGGCATGCCTTCAGAGACCAGGCCCCGGTACGAACGCCCCTCGCTTTTGCCCACGCGGTAATCTTCCGCCAGACGCCGCAGGGCGGGCGCGTCCACGCCGAAGACGATTTTGTGCTCGTCCAGCAGGCGAATAAAATAATCGTAATCGAAGGACGGATTGAAGGGTCCCCGAATTAAAATTTCCGCGCGCATGCGAGCATCGTCGATGATCAACGAAATTTCGGGCTCTACATGGCTTCTTTCTGCGGATTCGTCCGTGGTCTTACCTCCGGCAAGGGTGCCGTGACATGTATCGCACATTTTCCCTCAGATGGCAATAAAAAACCGGGGACCCGGGCTGCGTCGGACCGCTGTTTAATTGTTGTTGCGGGGGCCCGAATCAAAAATCTGGACTCGTGGCCGTACAAACCCGGAAAGTGAAACGAGCCCTGGTGCTCTCGGGCGGCGGCGCCCGGGGCGCGTACCAGATCGGGGTCTGGAAATATCTACAGGAACGGAACTGGCGTCCGGACCTCATCTGCGGCACATCCGTGGGGGCCATCAACTCGGTCGGCATCGGCTGCGGGCTGAATCTGGACGAGTTGATTCATATCTGGCGGGCCATCGAACGCGGCAAAGTGTACCGGATCTCGCTCTGGCAACAATTGCGCCGATTCTTCGCGCGGTCCGGGTTTGTGCCGGTAATGGATACCGAACCGTTCAAACATTTTCTCACCGAACGGTTGCGCCTGCAGCATTTGCGCAAATCGGACATGGAAATCATCATCACCGCCGTGAATATCCTCACGTCGGAATTGAAATTCTTTCACAAGAAAGACATCGACATCGAGCACGTCATGGCCTCCAGCGCCATCCCGATCCTGTTTCCCTGGCAGTACGTGGACGGAGCCCCGCACTGGGACGGGGGGGTGATGGCCAATACGCCGATCCTGCCGGCCCTGGAGCGTGGCGCCAAAGAAATTATCGTGGTCTTGCTTTCCCCGGTCGGCGGATCGCACCTGCCGCTGCCGACCTCGCGCCGTCAGGCGATCGAGCGGGCCTTCGAACAATCGCTCATCGGTTCGTACGAAGCGTTCATGTCGCATCTGGCGTTCGAGCAGAAATTGCGCTCGAACGCGAATTTGATCGAAAAACTCGTGCGCAAGACCCTGACGCTCGGCGATATCAAAATCGCCACGGTCGCGCCCACGCGGATGCTCGGGTTTTATTCGATTTTGAATTTCTCCAATCGTCAGGTGGACAATCTTTTACGCGAAGGTTACACCGACGCGCGCGGTCATCTGGGCGATTTTTTCGGCGACGCCGACCGGCCTTATTAATTGAACATCCTACTCACGGAGATCACGGAGAAAGAAAAAGCCCGGGAGAAGCAATCCGGAACGTTTTTTTCTTTCAACGATAGAGACCTGGCGTTGGGGTCCGGGGGGACCGCAACCCCCCGGCGCGGGGGAGCTTGAGGGGGACCGCGC
>CAZVZS010000064.1:0-30037 GCA_964631535.1 uncultured Leptospiraceae bacterium | reverse complement strand
CCGCCGTGCCCGCGTACACCGCACGCACCCGGTGCTGGCCTGCGATCGCGCTCACGGCCGCCACGGGGAGACCCCGACTTTCGAGGACCGGACCCTGTTCGATATGCAGCTCGATGAAGCCGGCCACGCGAGAAAAATCGTAAATAACCCGTCCGATGTCCCCGGGATCCCCGCCGTAGCCCGCGATGGCCTGGGCGAGGGTCACGCCCCGGTCATCGGTCAACTCCAGATGGCCTTGATCGAACGTTCCCGCCAGGGCCCGACTGCCGAGATACGGGGTGCGAAAGCGAACGCCCTCTTCTTCCGCGAAACCGATTACGTCCAGATGAAACGAGAGCGGCCGTTCGCGGAGGGCCGCCACCAGCGAAAGACCGGCCGTGACGCCGAGAATGCCATCGTACTTTCCGGCATTGGGCACAGTGTCCAGGTGCGATCCCGTCAGAAACACAGGGGCCCCCGGATCCGCCGCCGCAAGGCGACCAACGATATTGCCGATCGCGTCCACGCGCACCCGCATACCGAGGGCCTCCATCCAGGCGCGCACTTCGCGGTGTACCTCGCGCATGGGAGCGGAGAGATAGGTGCGCGTGAGCACGGCCGGGTCTTCCGAATAGCGCGCGAGGATTTCGCATTGTTCTACCGCGCGCGCGGCCAGGGTGGAGTACTGTTCATCAGTTAGCATGGAAGGTACTATCGCGCAGCTACATTGAAACGGAACGGCACGGCAAAGTCACGCCAAAATCGCGCCGCGTCCCGTTTCCGGAAACGAACCGTTCCTAAAAATCGGCCGACCGCGCAGATAGGTCGACCGCACCTTTCCGAAAAGCGACCGGCCCGCGTACGGCGTGAGTTCGTATCTCTGAAAAATTTCTTCCGGACGCACGACAAATTCCGCGGCCGGATCCCAGACCACGAGATCCGCGTCATAACCCGGGGCGATCCGACCCTTGCGCAGCCCGAGCCCGGCGAAATCGGCGGGGGCGGCGGCCAGCCAGGGCGCGAGATCGCCCGGACCCACGCCGCGATCACGCCCGGCCGAATAAAACGCCGACAGGCTGAATTGTAACCCGGCAATACCACCCCACGCTTTGAGAAAATCACCCGCGTGTTCGGTCTTGAGACGCGGGATACAGGGCGAATGATCCGACACGGCGAAGTCGATCTGACCCGTACGCAGACCGGCCCAGAGCGCTTCCCGGTTGGCCCGCTCGCGAATTGGGGGAGCGCATTTGAACTCGGTGCGTCCGTCCGGGATTTCCTCGGCGGCGAAACTCAGGTAATGATGACAGGTTTCCACGCTCACCCGGAGATTGCGACTCCGCGCGGCCTCCAGCGCTGGCAGTGCGCGGGCCGCCGACAGATGGACGATATGCACGCGCGCGCCGAATTCTTCCGAAAGACGAATCATTAAATCGATCGCGTCGGTCTCCCAGTATACGGGCCGCGAACGGAGGTACGTGTCATAGTGACGCGGATCGCCCGTGGCATTCTCGGGCGCGCGCAGATCGAGTTCCGCGTGCGCGAGCAAAGGCACGCCCCGCCGCGCGAGCAGGGGCAGACCGCGACGCAGATCCACCTCGCGGACGTGCGGGAATTCGTCCACGCCTGAATCGATGAGAAAACTTTTAAAACCGAGCACCCCGGCTGCCATCAGGCCGTCCAGTTCGGCCTCGTTGCCGGGGATCAGGCCGCCGTAAAAACCACAGTCCACATGGATACGACCGCGCGCCGCCGCGAGTTTCGCGCGCAAGGCCGAAACGCTCGTCGTCGCCGGGATACAATTCAGGGGCATGTCGACGAGCGTGGTGACCCCCCCCGCCGCCGCCGCGCGCGTGGCGGTATCGAAGCCTTCCCATTCCGTGCGACCCGGTTCATTGATATGCACGTGCGTATCGACCAGGCCCGGCATGACGACCAGCCCGCTCACGTCCTCGACCGGCACGTTCGCGGCCAGGTCGCCCATGGCCTCCGCGGTGAGCACCGCTTCGATTTTTTCGTCTCGAACCAGAACGCAACCGGCAAGGGTTCCCTGCGGCGTAACGATCCGGTCGCTCTTGAGCGCGAAATTCACTGTGCCTCCGTCACGCGCGCGCCCTGCGCGATCCAGAGTTCGATCACGCGCCGTTCCTCGTCGGTCATCCCGGTTTTGTTGGCCAGGGGCATCGTCTTCGCGTCCACCACGCGTATTTTTATTTTTTCGGACATATTGCGAATTTCGTCCGGGGTGTCGTACTTCACACCGAGCGGCGGGTCCTTGAATAGTTCGTCCGTGGGCGTGGCGCTGTGGCAACTGACGCAGCGTCGATCGACTACGGCGCGCACTTCCGCGAAAGCGATCTTCCGTTCGTCGCCGGTGGTGGCCGAACGCGGCGCGGTCACGAGCGCGAGCGCGATCATCCCGGCAGAGGCCGCGGGCCAGATCCAGTGATTCACCTTTCCCTGGCCGCGCAGATTGAACCAGTGGCGCACGAACCCGCCGATGATGGAAATAGCCGCGAGCACGGCCCAGCTCCGCTCGTGCCCGTACGTGAACGGGTAATGATTCGAAATCATGATAAAGAGCACGGGCAGGGTGATGTAGTTGTTGTGGAGCGAACGTTCTTTGGCCTGCTTCGCGACGAACGCGTCCGGGACGCGGTTTTCCTGTTTCGCGCGTACGAGTTCTTTCTGGCCGGGGATGATATTGAACAACACGTTCCCGGCCATGATCGTGCCGAGCATGGCCCCGACGTGCATGTACGCCGCGCGCCCGCTGAAGACCTGGCTCAGTCCCCAGGCCGCGCCCGTCATGAGCGCGAAGGAGACGGCCGCGAACCCGAGATTACTTTTTCCCAGGGGCGACTTCTGTAAAAGATCGTACGCGATCCAGCCCACAGGCAGGACGCCGATCCCGATGGTCAGGGCCTGCCAGAGTTCCAGGTTCGCCACCGCCGGATCGATCATGTACACCCGGGCGCCCATCCAGTACACCAGGGCCAGCAGGGCCACGCCCGAAAGCCAGGTGACGTACGCCTCCCACTTAAACCAGTGCAGGGTCTCGGGTAAGCGGTCCGGAGCCAGACCGAAACGATGCACGCGGTAAAACGCCCCGCCGTGCAGGGCCCAGAGCTCGCCGTCGATGCCTTCATCCCGGGTGGCCTGGTCGGCCGGCGGGCGCACATGGTTGTTGAGCCAGATGAAATAAAACGAAGCGCCGATCCAGGCGATGCCGGCGATGATATGCAGCCAGCGGAGGATGAGATGGAGCCAGTCGATATACAGCGGAGTCACAGGCATGGCACGCACGGCGGCCCGACCCTGTCAATGAGATTCGCCCCGGGGGCGACCCGCTTGTTTAAAGTCGCGCCCGGGGGTTTGGGACGGGCTCTTTGTTCTTGACGCGACCCCGTTTGCAGCGCAAAGCAGGAACAATGCTGGCCTCCGATTCGCAAACTCCGCGCCAGGGTATCGAACTCTACGTCAACCGGGACAGTCACTCCGTCCAGGGTCCCGATGTGTTCCTGCCCCTCTCCACGTACCTGCGGGAGCGGCGCGGACTCATCGGCACCAAGGTCGTCTGTGAAGAGGGCGATTGCGGGGCCTGTACGGTGCTCCTCGGCTGGCCCGGCGCGGACGGACTGGAATACCGCGTGGTCGACGCCTGCATCCAGTTTATCTTTCAACTGGACGGCTGCCATATCATCACGGTGGAAGGCCTGTCCGCGGACGGCCACCTGCACCGCGGCCAGACGGCCATGATCGAACATTTCGGATCGCAATGCGGGTTCTGCACTCCGGGCTTTGTTGTGGCCATGGCTGACCTGGCGCGCGGTACGGAACCGATCACGGTGGACCTCGCCAAAAAAAAACTGACCGGCAATCTCTGCCGCTGCACCGGTTACGAACCGATTTTGAACGCCTGCCTCGCTCTGAACGCGGACCGGGGTCGCGATGTCCTGGATAAATTCGATCGCACGGCGATCACGCGCGCTCTCGCGGAACACGGGCGCGGGGACGTCCTGATCGAGACGGAGGTGTACGGAGGGCGCAAAATTTTTTTTCGTCCCGTCACTTTCGCCCGCGCGCTCGCCTGGAAGCACGAGCACCGGGATACCCGTCTCGTCGCTGGCGCCACGGACATCGGCGTGCAGATCAACAAGGGCCGCACTGATCCCGAGCGGATGATGTTCATCGCGCATCTGCCCGAGCTCAACATTCTCGTGGAACAGTCGGATGCGTTCACAATTGGCGCCGCGGTCAACTGGTCCCGCATTGAAACCGCCCTCGCTGACGAGTTTCCCGAACTGGCGCGCATCCTGGCGGTGTTCGCGTCCGAACAGATCAAAAACGCGGCGACGATCGGCGGCAATATCGCGAACGCCTCACCGATCGCCGATTCGCTGCCCTTCCTGTACGTTGCGGGGGCCGAACTCCTGCTGGCTTCCGCGAACGGGACCCGGCGCGTTCCGATCGAGGCGTTCTACCTGGGTTACAAAACTCTCGACCTCCAGCCGGACGAACTCATCCAGTCCGTTTTCCTGCCGCGTCCGGGACGAAACGAAATTACTAAACTTTATAAAGTATCGAAACGGCGCGATCTCGACATCTCCACCTTCACGGCCGCCCTGCGCTGTCGGATGAACGGCGATACATTTGAAGAAGCCCGGATAGCCCTGGGCGGGGTGGGGCCCACCGTACTGCGCATGCGCGAAACCGAATCCTTCCTGACCGGCCAGCCCCTGACCGAAGCGACCATGGCCCGCGCGGGTGAGATCGCCCGGAGCGAAATCAAACCCATTTCGGATGTACGCGCCTCGGCCGATTTTCGTTTTCTGGTAACGCGCAATATCTTTTTAAAGTTTTATCATGACGTGTCCGGATCCCGCCAGGAGGTCGCTTTATGACTGCAGTTGGAAAGTCGCTACCCCACGAATCGGCCCGGGGCCACGTCACCGGCCAGGCGTACTACATCGACGATCGGCCGCGCCAGCCGGGCGAATTGTTCGTCGATTTTTTCGGCAGCCCCTGCGCGCACGGTCACATCCAGTCGCTGCGTCTGGACGAGGCCGCGGCCCTGGCCGGCGTTTGCGCGTTATTTACTTATAAAGATATTGAAGGCGTAAATAAATTCGGACCCATTTTCCAGGACGAGGTGTTTCTGGCCGAAACCGAAACGCATTTCCTGGGCGAACCGATCGTCGTTATCGCGGCCGAATCACGCGAGGCCGCCGCGGCCGCAAGGGGCGCGCTCGCGGCCGGGCTGGTCATTGAGGAGCTGCCGCCCATCTTCACCGTTGACCAGGCGCTCGCGGCCGGCGCCTTTCTGGGGCCGCAGCGTAGAATCGCCCGGGGCGATTTCGCGAACGCGTACGAAGCGGCCGAACACAAACTGGAAGGGAAATTTTTATCCGGCGGCCAGGAGCAGTTTTACCTGGAGTCCCAGATCGCCCTGGCGCTCCCGGGCGAAGCCCGCGAGTTGACGATCCACACGTCCACGCAAAACCCGACCGAAGTCCAGAAGGTCGTGGCCGAGGTCCTGGGCCTGGGCCATCACCAGGTGATCGCCATCTGCAAACGCATGGGCGGGGCCTTCGGCGGCAAAGAAACCCAGGGCGTACACCCGGCCCTCATGGCCGGCATCGTCGCGCTCAAAACAGGAAGGCCCGCGCGTTGCGCGTACACGAAAGACACCGACATGCGGGTGACCGGGAAACGGCATCCATACCAGTCGTTCTACCAGGTCGGCTTCGACCGCGAAGGCCGCATCGGCGCTCTGCATGTCGACTTTTATTCGAACGGCGGAGCGACCGCCGATCTTTCCACGTCCGTCTTTGAACGTTCACTGCTGCACGCCGACAACGCCTATTATATAGAAAACTTCGAAGTCCAGGGCCGGGTCTGCCGCACGAATCTGCCGCCCAATACGGCCTTTCGCGGGTTCGGCGGGCCCCAGGGCATGGCGGTCATCGAAAACGCCATGGAAGAAATCGGCATCTTTCTGGGCATCGATCCCGCCCTTGTGCGCGAGCGGAATCTCTACGGCAAAACCGAACGCAACGTCACACCCTACGGCCAGGTCCTGTACCGGAACGTGATGCCCGAGCTTTTCGCGCAGTTAAAACATTCATCCGATTACGCGAAACGGCGCGAGGAAATCCGCGCGTTCAACCGGGTTTCGCGCACACACCGCAAGGGCATCGCCTTCACACCAGTGAAATTCGGCATTTCCTTCACGACCAAACACCTCAACCAGGCGAGCGCGCTGGTGAACCTGTACACGGACGGCACGGTCCAGGTTTCCACCGGCGGCACCGAGATGGGCCAGGGTCTGAACACGAAGATCCAGCAGATCGTGGCCGACGAATTCGCAATCCCCTTCGCGCATGTGCGCGTCATGGCCACGTCCACGGAAAAAAACAACAACGCCTCCCCCACCGCCGCCTCGGCGGGAACCGACCTGAACGGATCGGCCGCGGTGGAAGCCTGCCGCAAAATTCGCGAGCGATTGGGCGATCATGCCGCGCGTCTGTTCGCAAACCCCGAACTCGGGCTGATCCCATCGGCCGGCGATATCGTCTTCTCAGGCGGGCGAGTGTTCGATCGGCGCATTCCCGAAAAAAGCATGACCTTTGTCGAGCTCGTCGTGTCGGCGTACCGCGACCGGGTTTCGCTGGGCGAACGTGGTTTTTACGCGACCCCGGGCGTGGATTTCAACCGCGAAACAGGGCGCGGCAATCCGTTTTTTTATTATACGAATTGCGCCTGCGTGGCCGAAATCACCCTCGACCGATTCACGGGCGAAGTCCGCGTGGACCGGCTGGACGCCCTGCTCGATTTCGGTCAGTCGATCAACCCGGGCATCGACCGCGGCCAGGCCACCGGCGGGATCATCCAGGGCATGGGCTGGGTCACGAACGAGGAACTGCGCTACGGGCCGAAGGGCGAACTGCTCTCGCATTCGCCAACGACTTATAAAATCCCCAATATCCAGGACACACCCCCCGTTTTTAATGTGAACCTGTTCGACAACCGCGAACACGAACTCAATGTGCGCAGCAGCAAGGCCGTGGCCGAGCCTCCGCTCATGCTGGGCCTGGCCGTGTTCGGCGCGATCAAAATGGCCCTCGCTTCGTTCGCGGGCGGCGCCATTCCGCCGCTCAATCTGCCCGCCACCTCCGAAGAAGTGCTGAAGCGCATTGAAACCTGGACCGCGGACGACGCCGGCGCGAACGGGAACGGCCGAACCGCGCATCGTGACGAGGAAAAAGAACTCGCTCTGATCGACTGAAAAAAACGGCCCGCGATTCGCCAGTCGCCCGCGCCCGCGCCCGCGCCCGCGCCCGCGCCCGCGCCCGCTGGATCGTACGATGACCGGGGCGGTTGACGCGGTTTTATTTTTTTAAATTCACATGGATAATTTTTTAGAAAAACAAAGCGAATTCGTGTCCGCGGGCATTCCGTTCGTTTGCGTGACCCTGGTGGACGCTGTCGGGAGCACACCCCAGGAAGCCGGCGCGAAAATGCTCGTCACTGCGCGAGGCCTCGCCACCGGCACCGTGGGCGGCGGAAAGGTCGAAGCGAAAGCGCTCGAACTCGCGCTCGAATTGCTGAACGCTTCCGCGCGGTCCGCGCCAACGCGTTTCGTCGACTGGGCGCTTCAGAAAGACGTGGGTATGACCTGCGGCGGCCGGGTGAAGCTGTTTTTCGAGCGCATGGACCCGGAGGCCTGGAACATCGCGCTGTTTGGGGCGGGCCATGTGGCGCTCGCGCTCGCGCGAATACTCGCGACGCTGGAGTGTCGCGTTCGTTGTTACGATCCGCGGCCCGAGTGGCTCGCGCGTCTGCCCGTCGCGGGGAACATCGAAGCCGTTCATTGCGCGGAGGGCCGCGAAATCATAGCGACTCTGCCGGGGGATTGTTTCGTGCTCTGTCTGACGCGCGGCCACACCGGCGACCTGCCAATCCTGGCCGAAGCCCTGCGCCACGATCCGCCCTTTCCGTATCTGGGCGTCATCGGCAGCAAATCCAAACGCGCCGTGCTGGAACGCGAACTCGCCGATCTGGGAGTGCCCCCGGAACGCCGGGGTGACTTTTTCTGCCCGGTCGGTCTGCCCTTCGGCGACAATCGACCGGAGGAAATCGCCATCAGCATCGTAGCGCAACTTCTGGAAACCCGGGATCGGTTACGCGCGGCGCATAAAAATCCTGCTTCTTAGTTGACAGCAGAAGCATACTTTTTTACACTATTTATATGCGTACCACAATCGTGATTCCAGAGGAACTGATTGAGGAAGCC
The DNA here is from genome assembly GCA_964631535.1 of uncultured Leptospiraceae bacterium. Lineage (GTDB taxonomy): Bacteria > Spirochaetota > Leptospiria > Leptospirales > Leptonemataceae > CAZVZS01. Next base: position 21,762 of record CAZVZS010000064.1, on the reverse strand, counting down.
CGGCTTCTGCTGGGTTACAAATCCAAAACTGATACCGTTATTTTTTCGCTGCGCGAACTGGTGCGTCAGCAACGGATCGCGGAATTAAAAAGCCTGGCGGGAAAAATTCACCTGGATCTGGACCTCCCGGGGGCACGGCGGCGGCGCCCCGCTCCCCGCGCCGACCGCATCCACAATCCCGGGCCGGCACGGAACCAGGGCGGGAAAAAGAAAGGCCGGTCGTAACTCGCGTGCTGGTGTTTGTGGACACCTCTGTCTGGGTGAACTTTTTTCGCGGCCGCGAACCGGAAGTCCGTCGACTTTCTGATCTCCTGGATGAAGGCCAGGTTGCCCTGCCGGCCCCGGTTCGGGTGGAACTGCTCTCGGGCGCCTCAAAAGGCGACTTTCGACGTCTGCAGCGTACGCTTTCGGCCCTGCCGGTTTTTTTCCCATCCGAAACTACATTTCGTCTGATCGAAACCTGGTTGGAACGCGCGGTCGGGGCGGGCGAACGGTTCGGGACTGCCGATCTGCTCATCGCAGCCATCGCGCAGGAACAGGAAAGCCGGCTCTGGTCGCTGGATACGGATTTCAAACGTATGGCGCGCCTGGGTTTCGTGAATGCTCTCGCGTAGCGAACGGCAGGCCGATTCGTCAGCGATAATTGAGAAAAATCAATTTCTTTCCTTTCCCGCCCCCGCGGCGTATCTTGACCAAATGGCCCTGCCATCCGCACCGGATCTTTTCGCCCGGCCGCCGTATCGGGCGGAGCTGAAACCGGCACGATTTCTGCCGGTCTCACGCGCGGAAATGGACACCCTCGGCTGGGATTCGTGCGACGTAATCCTGATCACGGGGGACGCGTACGTGGATCATCCTAGCTTCGGCATGGCGATCATTGGACGTCTGCTGGAAGCCAGGGGGTTTCGCGTCGGCATCATCGCTCAGCCAGCCTGGCACGACGCTTCGGCTTTCAAAACCCTCGGACGGCCGAACCTTTTTTTTGGAATCACCGCCGGCAATATGGATTCGATGGTGAATCATTACACCTCCGATCGCAAATTTCGCTCCGACGACGCGTACACGCCGGGCGGCATCGCCGGAAGCAGGCCGGACCGGGCCGTGCTCGTGTACGCGAATCGTTGTCGCGAAGCTTTTCGCGACGTCCCGCTCGTAATCGGCGGAATCGAGGCGTCTCTGCGACGGGTGGCCCATTTCGATTACTGGTCGGAGAAAGTGCGGCGTTCGATTCTCGTGGATTCGCGCGCGGATCTGCTGGTGTACGGCAACGCGGAACGGGCCATCGTAGAAATCGCGCACCGCATCGGCGCGGGCGAACCGCCGGCCGCCATCCGCGACGTGCGTGGCACGGCGTTCTTGCGCTCCGCCTCCGAGCCGCTCCCGGAAGGTACGGTCACGCTCGACGCCAGCGGCCCGGGTCAGTCACCGGAGGCGACAAACGTGCCGCGCGAACGCCTAATCGTGCGGATGCCTTCCTTCGAGGCCGTGCAGGCGGACCGCGCACTGTACGCGCACGCTTCGCGGATTCTGCATCTTGAAACGAATCCGGGCAACGCGCGCGCCCTGGTCCAGCGCCACGGCGACCGGGACGTCTGGCTCAACGCGACGCCGATTCCGCTCACCACGGCCGAAATGGACCGGGTCTACGAAAGACCCTATGCGCGTATTCCTCACCCAATTTATAAAGACGCGAAAATCCCCGCGTTCGAGATGATTCAGCACTCCGTGACGATCATGCGCGGCTGCTTCGGCGGGTGTACGTTTTGTTCGATCACCGAACACGAAGGTCGTATCATTCAGAATAGATCCGAAGCGTCGGTGCTGCGCGAAATTGAGACGATCCGCGACACCTCGCCGAAGTTCACCGGTTACATTTCCGACATCGGCGGGCCGACGGCGAATATGTACCGCATCGCCTGTAAATCGCCGGAGATCGAGGCGGCCTGTCGGCGTCCGTCCTGCGTGTATCCGAAAATCTGTCCCAATCTCAACACCGATCACAGCGCCCTGATCGGCCTGTATCGCAAAGCGCGCTCCCTGCCCGGGATCAAAAAGGTTTTCGTGGCGTCCGGCGTACGTTACGATCTGGCGGCCGAATCGCCCGCGTACGTGAAAGAACTGGCCACCCACCATGTGGGCGGGCGCCTGAAGATCGCCCCGGAACACACGCAAGAAGGCCCGCTTTCGAAGATGATGAAACCGGGCATGGCCAGCTACGATAAATTCAAAGAACTGTTCGATCGTTTTTCGCGCGAAGCCGGACTGGAGCAGTATCTGGTGCCGTACTTCATCGCCGCGCATCCGGGCACGACTGACGAGGACATGCTCCACCTGGCGCTCTGGCTCAAAAAAAATAATTTTCGCGCCGACCAGGTCCAGGCTTTTTTGCCCTCGCCCATGGCGACGGCCACCGCCATGTACCACTCGGGCAAAAACCCGTTGCGTCGCGTGACCGCGGACGCGCCCGGGGTAGAATCACCGCGCGGAATGACGGTGCGGCGACTGCACAAGGCCTTTTTGCGCTATCATGATCCGAAGAACTGGCCGATTTTACGGGAGGCCCTGCGCCGCATGGGTCGGGCGGATCTGATCGGCCGCGGCCCGAACTGCCTGGTGCCGGCCCACCAGCCGGGTGATTTCGCAAAAAAAACTGGAAAAAATTCCGGCGCGAAAACGCGCGGCCCGCACGACCCGCGGGAGAAAAAAGGTCACGCCACAACCGGCCCGGAGAAACCCAAAAAAGGCGGCGGCGATTTCCGCACCCAGCACACGGGACTCCCGGACGCCCCGCGCGGGAAAAAAGCGCGAACGCAAAAAAAAACCGGGTGGAATCGTTCCACCCGGTCGCGTTAAGAATTCGTTCGTGGGATATCAGCCGATGGCCTGGGTCCCTCTTTCACCGGTGCGAATCCGGATCACTTCTTTTAATTCGGTAACGAAAATTTTTCCGTCCCCGATGTTTCCGCTACGAGCGCCGGCTACGATCGCCGCGATGGTTTTTTCCACGAAGTCCTCGTTCACGGCGATCTGTAACATCGTCTTGCGATGCAGATTCACTTCATGAATCGCGCCGCGATAGTTTTCATCATAGCCGCCCTGTTGCCCGCAACCCATGGCGGTGGTCACGGTCATCTTGGTCACGTCGGCCTTTCTCAGGGCGTCCTGGACCTCGGAGAGTTTGTGCGGCTGAATCAATGCTGTAATCAATTTCATATCAGATGCTCCTGGTTTATTTTATCCCTCAATCGACCCAGAGCTGGTAGCCCCGATATCCTTCCTCGCCATGTTCGGTTATGTCGAGACCGATGGTTTCGGTTTCTTCCGAAGCACGGAGGCCCATGATCAGCTTGATGGCGTACGCGAGGAAGACCGTCGCGACGACCGAAAGCACAAGGGTAATTCCAATCGCTTTGAATTGTTCGATCCAGAGCGTGGAACCCACGATGTCCTTGAGGTTCGTGGCCAGATTGGCGTTCACGTCGACCGTGGCCAGAAAACCGGTCAGAATCGCGCCCAGGGTTCCCCCGACGGCGTGCACCCCGAAGGTATCGAGAGCGTCATCGTATTTCAGCCAGTGTTTCAGTTTGTAGATGGCCAGGAAGGGAATGATACCCGCCAGAACGCCGATGAAGACCGCTCCGGAGGAGTCGACGAAACCGCACGCGGGCGTGATCACGACCAGACCGGCGACGATCCCCGAACAGATCCCGAGCACGGTGGGTTTGCCCTTCATGAAATATTCAAGCAGCCCCCAGACGAAGCCAGCGATCGCCGCGGCGAGTGTGGTCGTCATGAATGCGTTGGAGGCGATTCCGTCAGCGGCCACCGCGCTGCCCGCGTTAAACCCGTACCAGCCGACCCAGAGCATGCCCGTTCCGACCATGGTTAAAACCAGATTGTGCGGATCCATGGCTTTTAAACCGAAGCCACGGCGTTTGCCGAGAATCATACAGAGTACAAGCGCCGACCATCCAGAAGACATATGTACCACCGTTCCGCCCGCGAAGTCGATCGCTTTAACCGACGCACCCGCGTTCCAGACGCCGTTCATCATGCCGGTTACGCCCCAGACCATGTGCGCGAGGGGAAAGTACACGAGGAACATCCACAGAGTCACGAAAATCATCAGCGCGGAGAATTTCATACGTTCGGCGATCGCCCCGATGATCAGGGCGGGCGTAATAATCGCGAACATCAACTGGTACATCGCGAATACGCTTTGTGATACCCAGTAGGCGTAATCGCCGTTCGGCGCCGCGCCCACTCCTTTCAGGAAAAAAAACTCGGTGCCACCCAGGATACCGCTTTCGAAGTTTTTCCCGAAAACCAGGCTGTATCCAAAGGCCCACCAGAGGATGGTCACCAGCCCGGCGATCCCCAGACACTGGGCGAGCACAGAGAGCACGTTTTTTGCGCGCACAAGGCCGCCGTAAAACAGTGCGAGGCCAGGCAGGGTCATGAAGAGCACGAGCGCGGCGCAGACCATCATCCATCCATTGTGGCCGGGACCGGGGGCGATCAGGTTCTTCGGCCCCGTATTATTCACATAAGCCTCGAGATCACCCACCCGTTGCTCCAGGTTCGGTCCGGCGGGCACCGGCTCGGTCTGGGCCCAGACGGTTGTCTGCACCAGAAGGAAAGCCAGGAGTGCCAGAAAATAGGCAATTGTTCGTTTTTTCACTTTTTTGTCTCCCTTTCAGTTAGAAAGTCTATTTTTTAAGCAATTCCTGTACCTTTACAATTGTGCCCCTTTTCCCCTTCATTGCTTAAAAAATGTGCAAGACCCCACTCTTGAAATCACGCGAAATGACTATTTTTTAAGCAGAGTTTCCTGATCTATCTCAGGGACCGGGTTTTCGCGGTCTGGTTCGCCCGGATATCTCATCGCCTGGATTCGACTTGACGGCACCTATGTGGCTGGAACCCATCACCGTATTATGGAAGAAGTCATATCGCCCCTTTCGCCCCTTTTCGTTTTCGTTCTGGCCGCGTTTCTGGGGTACCATGTAATTCATCGTGTTCCCCCCCTGTTACATACTCCGCTCATGTCCGCTACAAACGCGATTTCAGCGATTTCGGTGGTAGGCGCCCTCGTGGTGGCCGGATCGGAATTTGAGCTTGTCCGCACCATCCTCGGCGTGACGGCAGTCGCTTCAGCCATGACCAACGTGGTCGGCGGGTTTCTGATCACGGATCGTATGCTGAAGATGTTTAAGAAAGATAAGGGGGACAATCAATGAATCCTGTTTTAGAATTTTTCGGTCTTTCGCACGACTTCACCACGCTGGTCATGGACCTGGCGTATCTTGGCGCGTCGGTTCTTTTTATTTTAGGCCTGAAATTCCTGAGTTCGCCCAAAACGGCCCGGCGCGGCATGTTCCTGGCCGAGCTGGGGATGGCCTTCGCAATCATTGGCACCCTGCTTCATTTTAAAATTATTACCTACGTCTGGATCCTGATCGGGGTTTTCATCGGCAGCACGATCGGCGTTCTGATCGCGGCGTTCACCCCGATGACGGCCATGCCCCAGCGGACGGCTCTGTCGCACGCTTTTGGCGCTCTGGCCGCGGCGTTGGTTGGTGTCGCCGAGTACTACAGCCACGGACACGAACTGTCCCATACAAAAATGGCCGCCATCGGCTTTGAGGTCATGCTCGGGGGCTTAACCTTCACGGGCAGTATGATCGCCTTCGGAAAACTGCAGACGATTCTGCCCTCCGCCCCGCTGCAGTACAGGGGACAGCATATCGTGAACATGATCATTTTTTTGAGCATGATCGGATGTTTTGTCTACTCGATTGTAAGTAATGACGCGTCGTTCGCATTTTACGGCATGGTCGGCCTGGCGTTATTGTTCGGGAATCTACTGGTTCTGCCAATCGGAGCCGCCGATATGCCGGTGGTCATGTCATTGTTAAACGCGTACGCGGGACTGGCCGGTTCGGCCACCGGGTTCGTTCTGAACAACAACGTCCTCATCATCGCGGGTGCTCTGGACGGCGCTTCGGGCGTCATCCTCTCCGTCATCATGTGTAAGGCGATGAACCGCTCGATGCTCAACGTGTTGTTCGGCGGTTTCGGCGGTGTCAATTCCTCAGCGGCCACCGAGACGGCGCAGGGTAACATCATGAGTGCCACTCCGGAAGAAGCGGGCATGGTGCTCGAAACCGCTCAATCAGTCATTTTCGTCCCCGGGTACGGGATGGCGGTATCGCAGGCCCAGCACAGCGTAAAAAAACTGAGCGAAGGTTTGACGAAAAAAGGCGTGAAGGTGCGCTTCGCCATTCATCCCGTAGCCGGGCGCATGCCCGGCCATATGAACGTGCTGCTCGCGGAAGCGAAGGTGGAATACGATCAACTGTTCGATCTCGATCAGATCAACGACGATTTTTCCCATACCGACGTGGCCATCGTGATCGGCGCGAACGATGTCGTGAACCCCGCCGCGAAAACCAATCGCAACAGCCCGATTTACGGAATGCCGGTCCTGAACGTGGAACAGGCGAAAACGGTCATGGTGCTCAAACGTTCGATGAATCCTGGATTCGCCGGTATCGAAAACGAACTTTTTTACCTGCCCAATACGATGATGATTTTCGGGGACGCGAATAAGTCCTTACAGGAAATTTCGAAAAACATCGGGGACTGAAATTCTATTCCCGGCCACCCCGGCCACCCCATGGCCACCCGTTCGGTTCCCCATCAACTGCAAACCGCCCGGGGCCCCTGGTTCCAGGGGTTCCGGGTGGCCAGACCCCGGTCCTGTCCTTCGTCAAAGGAATTCCCTGATTCCTGGCATGGTCGCAGGCGGTTTTTGTTGTATCTTGATACTATACGGATATGCGCAGTATCAAAGATTTCTTTTCTTCCGTTCAATTGCCCCTGCTGACTCCAGTTCTGGAACGCGCACGGCGCCATAAAAAAGTTGCCGCCGGGGTTCTGGTTGTGGTCCTCCTCCTGGCCATTGCCCTCCCCTTCACTCGCTCCGGCGGAGCCGGTCGGGTCGCCCCGCAAACTGGCCCGCTGGTGGAGGCCGTGTATGCCCTCGGAACCGTGAAGTCCCCCCATGTGTTTTCCCTGAAGGCCGGGGTGAGCGCGGGGATCGCGAAGCTGCACGTTTCCGAGGGGGACCCGGTCCGCGCGGGTGATCCGCTGGTGACCACCGATTCCAATCTGTTTCGCGCGCCGTTTGACGGGACGGTCAGTCGCATCAACGTCGAAAAAGGCGAAACAGTGATGCCCGGTTCGCCGGTCATGACCGTGACCGATCTGCGCGATCTGTACGTGATCGTTTCGCTCGATCAGGAATCCGCCCTGCGTATCAAAGAGGGCCAGAAGGCGGAACTCGTATTCGAAAGCCTGCGCGGCACCAAACTCAAGGGCAATGTGTCGCGGAGGTATTCCTCGGACGGCCAGTTTCTCGTCAAGATCGAAGTGGAAGATCTCCCGCCCGAAATTCTGCCCGACATGACGGCCGACGTGGCCATCGAAGTGGCCCGGCGTGAGAACATTTTACAGATTCCGGTCAAGGCCATTCGCGCGGGTAAAGTGCGCATTTTGCGCGAAGGGAAAAAAATTACCGTTCAGGCGAAACTGGGCGCGGTCAGCGGGGAATGGGCCGAGGTCCTCGACGATTCGGTGCGGTCAGGCGATGAAATCCTGATCCCGGAATGATATGTGGTTCCTGGCGCTCAAGCAACTGCTGGCAAGGCCGCAGCAGACGATTCTCACCTTCGTGGCCATTCTCATCGGTTCCGCCGGATACGTCGTGTTCAGTTCCATGATGCTCGGGTTTCAGGAACATATCACGAACCAGCTCATCAACAGCGACGGCCAGATAAAAATTTCCCCGCGCGACGAAATCAAAAACGAACACACGTATCGCGGCGTATTTTTCACCGACGCGTCCCTACGCTGGCTGCGGCCGCCTTCCGGGAAAACCGACAACACGCGGCTGACGAACGTATTTTCCTGGATGGAAAAACTCGAAAAGGACGAACGGGTTTCCAGTTTCGCGCCGCAGCTCAACCGCCAGGTGATTTTTTCGGCCGGTAAATTTTCGAAAGGCGGCCGGCTGGCCGGCATCGACCCCGCGCGCCAGAAGGCCACCACAAACATCACGGACTCGATCGTACAGGGCGAACTGGAAGAACTTTCGCGCGGGGACGCGCTGATCATCATCGGGGAAGACCTCATGGGCAAACTTGGCGCGCGTATGGGCGATACGATTTCCGTCGCCGCGCCGGGTCGCGACCCGGTGCCCGTGCGCATTTGCGGGGTATACCGGAGCGGCAACCGAACCCTGGACGAGGGCATCGCCTGGTCGAGCCTGAAGAGCGTTCAGAAAATCACCGGGTCCTCCGGTGAAATCTCCGATATCATCGTGCGCATCCGCGATCTGGACCGCGCGGCGGAAATGGCCGGCGACTGGTCGCTGCTGACACGCGACAAGGTCCAGAGCTGGGACCAGGCGAACGAGACCATTCTTTCCGTGTTCAAAACCCAGGATATCACGCGCAATACGATCACGCTGGTCATCATTCTCATCATCGCCTTCGGGATTTATAATATTCTCAATATGGTCGTCAGTCATAAAAAACGCGACATCGCCATTCTGCGCGGGATCGGGTACGGCGCGGGCCAGATCGTCACCCTGTTTCTGTACCAGGGCCTTCTGCTCGGTTTTCTGGGCGCTCTGTTCGGCCTGGGAGTGGGTTATCTGGGCGCGCGCTGGATGGAAACGATCGAGGTGGCTCCCCGCATGGGCGTCACCCATATGATCATTTCGTTTCAAATTTCGATTTATGTAAAAGCCTTTCTATTGACGACTCTCTCCTCACTCGCCGCGAGCTTCCTGCCCGCGCGCGCGGCGGCCCGGCTGACGCCGATTGAAATCATCCGGGGAGAACAATAGAGTTGTTGCCAAATTGAAAAACTCTATTGCCTGCATGGAGGCAGGCACATTCGCGTTAGCGAATGCGAGCAGTCGCGGGTTTCCCGCGACTGCGACGTTGCCAAATCGCCACGGATGGTGATTTGGCTCAAAAGGGAGACCCGATGAAATCGAAAGCGACGCCGAAAACGACCATTGACGGCCCCGGGATCGCGGCGCGACGACTCGTGAAGGCCTTCGGCGATCCGGAAATCACGATCATCCATCCGATGGATCTGGAAATCCAGAAAGGCGAATTTGTGGCGATTACGGGCAGGTCGGGTTCGGGCAAATCGACGCTGCTCTATCTCTTGAGCGGGCTGGATCTGCCTACTTCCGGTTCGATTTTTCTGGGCACACGCGACCTGTCTGAAATGAAAGGCACAGAAGTCGACGAGCTGCGCAACGCGCGGATGGGTTTCGTGTTTCAATTCCATTACCTGCTGCCCGAATTGACGGCGCTCGAAAACATCCTGATGCCGGCGCGCCGCTACGCCACGCACCGCCAGCGCGCCGGTTTCGCGGAAGACCTTCTGGAACGTTTCGGGATCGCCCACTGCCGCGACAAAATTCCCGGCAAAATGTCCGGGGGCGAATGCCAGCGCGTGGCCATCGCCCGGGCGCTCGTGATGAAACCGGAGTTTTTATTCGCCGACGAACCGACCGGGAACCTCGACTCAGCCAACGGCGATATCGTCCTGAACATCTTCGAATCGATCAACCGGACGGAAGGGACGACGATTTTGCTCGTAACCCATGAATCGGATTACGCGCGTCGCGCGGGCCGCTTGCTGCATCTGGTGGATGGACGCGTGGACCGGGACGAGCGGATTCGGAATTGACGACCCTGCCCGCCCGCGCGAAATGAGGCGATCATGCAGCTCACGTTTTTCCCCTTCAATGACTTCATCGCCGCGGTCCTGGCAGTCCTGGCCGGAGCCGTGTACGCGGAGCTTCTCGGATATTTCGTGCACCGCCTTCTGCACAGCGACCGGATTCAGTTCTTGAGTCGCGCGCACATGACGCATCACCTGGTTTTATACGGCCCGCTGATGCCCAAACGAACAGAATCGTATCGTCCTCCGCCCGCGGCCGTGGCTATTCCTGGCGCGGTCGGACTGGAATGGTTGCTTCCGCTCGGCACGGCCCTGGGTGTGACGGTCGGACTTTTGACCGTCCTTGGAGTTGCAGCCTGGCTGCAGGTGATCGGGCTCAGCGTGGCGATCGCGTGGGGCGTGGCGATGTTCAACTACATCCACGACGGCATGCACGTGCGCATGTTCTGGATGGCGTTCCACCCGCTGACACGCCGCCTGTTCCGGCGCGCCCGGCGATTGCATGATCTGCATCACATTTTGCTGAACGACGAAGGCCGGATGTTTACGAATTTCGGCATCTGCTTTTTCGTCTTTGATCGAATTTTTGGAACGTACGCGAATAAGATGGAAACACAATTCAACCGGAAGGGGTACGAGGCGGCACGGGAGCGTTTCGCGTACGCGCTGCCGAACGAATCGCGCTGAGAGCGAACGGGCCAGGGGCTCAATCACGGACGAACAGTTTGAGGGCGATAACCGGACTCGCGAGCAGCCCCGCCGGTCCCGGTAATTCCTCGTCGCGCGAACGACGAATGACTTCGTCGTAACCGTCCTGTCCGGGACGCCTGTGGACAATTACCGTTTCCGAATCAAGATCGACGATCCAGTATTCCGGAATGGCGGCGGCCGCGTAAAGGCGAATACTGCTCCAAAGTCAGAGGCACGAACCGCGAGACCACGGCGGGAATTTCCATCAGAACCGGACGCATGGTGTTATTCAAACGTTTTCAGAAATTCGCGTCAACAGGAAAACCGCGCGATGCGCGCCGCCGACCTACGCGCTCCGGGCTTCCACCATCACGCAGGCGTCCATGAGGTAGTCAAACTCGTGTTCGTCGAGGTAGGCACGCACCGCCTCGTCCCCCGCCCCTGGCTGGACCCAGACGTTCTTGAGACCGAGCTCGCTCGCTTCGCCCAGGCTCTGGAGCGTCAGTTTGGGCGGGATGACGTACACGACGAGGCTGATTTCCTGTTCGCGCAGAGCGGAGGCCAGATCTGGAAAGGCCTTGAGACCTTCGACGGTCGCCGCGCGCGGATTGACGGGCACGACGGTGTATCCCTTCGCGCGCATGTCGCGGAGGATGATATTGCCGAATTTAGTTCGCTGGTTGGTCGCCCCGACGAGGGCCATCACCGGATTTTTTTTGCGGAGAAAATCTACCAGGTCCAGGTTCATGGTCCGCCCCTCAAATTCGATTCGCTTTCCCGGAAACAATTTCAACCCGGAAGCGCTTTGCTTGACAAAAACCTCCGGTCCGGACGCCCTGTCTGCTCGCTACGCCCAGGTAGCTCAGTCGGTAGAGCAGAGGACTGAAAATCCTCGTGTCGGTGGTTCGATCCCGCCCCTGGGCAAAGCTTCTTTCTTCGCGTTCGATCTGTTTTTTAGATGCCCCGCAGGGGTGCCTGGTTACACGGGAATTCGCCTTCGGGCGGGGCCCGCAAGGATTCGGCCTACCCCGGGCGTTTCGTTAGGGCCGGCCTTACAGTGCGGCCGGTTCCTGGCCGCCGCCCTCTTTCCAGAGCTGTTTGAATTCTTCCTCGGAGCTGATTTCACAACGTTCCGGGGCGAACAGTTTTTTCACGGGCGGTTTCGGATACAGAGCAATTTTACCCACCTGCGGGATGGCGGTGAGCATCCGGAGGATGGTGTTTTCGCCTTCGATTTCGTAGAGCGTGTAGCTCATGCCCTGACCGGGGACAATTTGGGATGTTTTTAAGTAATTCAATGCCATGATTCGCTCAGGAAAGTGGGAAAAATTGTTTTATCGGGAAAAAGTCAAGGTTTATTCCCTGAAAAGCTTCTGGCCCCTGGATTTATTTATTTGCATGTACACAGGAGGGCGGAAAATCATGATCTGTTCGGGGAAAGGCCGGAGAATTTTCGGCCCGGCACGGGTGCGGCCCGGAGATCGCTCTTACAGGCTGCTGAAAAAGTCCCTTAGAAGGACTTTTTCAGCCTTATACTAAAGAATCTTCGCCGCGTGTCGATGGGATAAGGGAGACCGGTTCATGCAGAAGGGATACATTGTCTGTGTAGACGACGAATCATCCGTACTGGAAACTTTGCGGGAACAACTGCGCGATCATTTCGGGATTTCCCATGAAATCGAAGTCGCCCGCAGCGCGGAAGAAGCGCTTCAGCTCATCCGCGATATCCAGGAGTCCGGGGAAATCATCGAGGTCATTATAACCGACCAGGTGATGCCCGGCATGAAAGGGGACGAGTTTCTGGAACAAATCCAGCAACTCCTGCCCGAATCCATTAAGATTCTGCTGACCGGTCAGGCCGGGCTTGATAGTGCCATCAATGCCATCAACAAGGGCGGGCTGAATCGTTATGTGGAAAAACCCTGGAATATGGAGCGGCTCAAGGAAGACATCCAGGAGCTCATCAATAAATTCCGGCAGAACATCGAAAACCAGCGTCTTTTACAGAACCTGGAATTCCGCGTGGCCGCGCTCGAAGCCGAAAACGAACAACTGCGCCACCAGACCGATTAAGGGCGCGTCCCAAAATTGGCGCTCTTGCGATACAGGATGTATCGACAATCGGCGAGCGCACCGAATTTGCGGTGAGCGGAGCCGATTAAGGACTCGCTCAAAGTTATTTTTTCTCCTTTTTTTGTTTGCCCTGCCGGCGGTCCTTCTGGCCGTGCAGGAGCCGGTTAAAAAACCCGCGGCCGCTTCTGGCGCGGCTCCCTCACCCGCAACCACGGCTCCCTCGACCGGGACACCGACTGCCTCCCCGGCCGATCGCCGTAAAAACCTGGATCGGATGAAAGCGGAATTTCAGTTCGGCCACTCGAAACTCCGCAAACTTACGCTTAATAAAATCGAATCCCTGCCCGAATCCGATCGCGCCGAATTTGACGCGCTCATCGTTCAGTACGCGAAGGAAGACCTGGACTTCACCGTGAAAGCCGCCTGCCTGGGATCAATCGGCGCGTTGAACCTCGACGCGGGGCGGCCGGTTCTGGTCGAAGCGCTTAAAGATAAAAACGAAGACGTTCGCCGCGCGGCGATTCGTTCGATCGCGCGCCTCGCCTACGCCCCGGCCGCGCCCGCGCTGGTCGAAATGATCAAGACGGAAAATTTTAAAGAAAACAACACTCTATTAATTTCGGCGATCCAGACGACCGGCGCTCTGGGCCATAACGACACCGCGTTCTTCCAGAAAAAAGTCGAAGAGCCGGAGACGCACCCCGAAATCAAACAGACGATCGCGTTGTACTTTGGAACGGTGAAATCCGCCGAAGCGAAGGATCGCCTCACGAAATGGGTCCGCGACCAGGACGAGGAACCGCTCGTGCGCGCGTACGCGGCGAACTCACTGGGCAAACTCGGCGATCCCGCGTCCATCGCCCCGCTCAATGAGACGCTGGAAGAAATCCGCGCGATCACAAATCCGCCGAAACGCGCGCGCCTCGGGCGACTGCGCCTGAACGCCATGATGGCGCTCCTGGCACTGGGCGAACGTTCCGTTGAAAAAGAAGTCCTCTCGATGGCGCGCGACGACGATCCCAACGTCCGTCTGAACACGGCCAGACAGATGGGCGACCTGAAACTGACGGCGGCTCTGGAGTCGCTCAAGTACATGGCCGATCACGACCCGAGTCGTTCGGTCAAACTGGCCGCGCGCAAAGCCGCGAAGGCGATGGAGCCAGGCTGGGAACCGAACTGGGTGCACACACTCAAAAAACAGGCCGATTCGCATCCGAGTGAAAAAATTCGACGTGAGGCGAAACGGATTCTGACAAAACTCGCGGCCGGTGAAGAAGAGGAAACGGAGGAGCCCGCCAGAAAATGAAACGGTTCGGTTCGCGCTGTTCGGCGGGCACGGTCCTGACCGCGACCGGCCTGTTCCTCTTCCTGGCGCCGTTGGCGACGCCTTCGGAGGAACTCTCCGCGCGCCGGATTCAGTCGCTGGTCTTCAACCAGCGGGTGATTCGCGAGGTTTTCGAATTTCGCGGCCGGGAGAACGTGGACACGGGCTTCAGCGTGGAAGAATGCCTGCTCCTCCGGTTGCCCGCCGGAAACAGGATTTATTTACTCAAGGGCGGGCTCGCCCGGACTTTTTTTCTGCCGCAGGCGAATTACGATCTGGAAATCAGGTTCGTCGGTTTTTCGCGCCAGGGAATTCCCATCGCGCGCGCCGCGGGGACCAGCGCTCTCGTGCGCCAGGAAGACCAACCGTACGAAGGCGACATTCGCGAAACCGACGCGCGGGTCAAAGAAATCAAAGCGGCCCTGGCGCGCGGCCAGACCGCGCCCGCCGAACTGCGCCTGCGATATTCGGGCACGCGCGGCGATTACCTCGCGTTTTACGATATGGACGGGGAGGAAATTTATTATCGATATCGCGAGGACCGCTTCGACCGCGAGGCCGAAGAGCGCATTGCCGATTTGATCGCCGGCCAGGCCTACCTGGTGGCGGGCGATTTTCTGGGGCTGCTCCTCAAGAACAAACTCGTGCCGCCTGGTAACGCGAGTTTTCGTACGGACATCATGGACGCGGATTCCATTCCCGCGTACGAATACCGTTCGGCGCGGCCACTGCGCATCGATCAGATTTTATTTTAGCAGGCTGCCGCATGAGATTTTTCAAATGCGCGTGTTCCGCGATCTGCCTGTTTCTGGCGACCCCGCCCGCGCGCGCCCAAAATTTCCAGGATAGCTACCGGCAGAGTTCGTCCGGGTTCATCGTTCAGGCAGGGTCGCTGTTTCAGAACTACCGCTACGCGCTGGAGTTTCGCGTCCCTGTTCGCGTGGTTGGCGAGCACGCCGCGCGCGGAAATTTTTTCGAAGTGACGCTCGAGTCCACCGATGACCGGAGCCTTTTCATCTATTTGACGAGTTTTCGTATTCGACGCGAAGCGGGCGTCAAAGACCTGGCCGCGCGCGTGTACGGACCCTGCCGGCTACCCGAAATCCCGGCGGATTCCGAATTTCGACTGGATACATCCTGCGCCGGTAAAATCGAACTGAACGATCTGGAACGACACATCACATTGCTCCGCCGCGGGGATTTGCTGCACCTGCTGGTGGTGAGCGCGCGCACCGAAGACGCGGGTCTGGCGCGGGAGGTCGTGGGTTCAGTGGCCATCCACCGTGGCTTCTGCTTTGAAGATAAAATCTGTCCGTATCGCTGAAGGCGCGCCACGTTTCCCGGAAAAAGCGGGCGCTCCTGGCCTGGATTCGGCTTGCCGGCCGACCAGTTCTCCGTCTTATGGAAGATTATGGCCGCCGTCAAAAATCGCCAGGACCTGGAAAAAGCAGCCCGCGAATTGCTGGCAGGTTTCGAAATACGCTGGAAGGCGAACGGAATCGAATCCTCCCTGAACGAACTGCTCGACCTGGAAGATACGATGGCCCGCCCGGATTTCTGGGACGACCAGGAAAAGGCGCGGGACATGTCGGTGCGCAAATCCACGCTGGAAAAAAAAATCCTGCCCTGGAAAACACTCGGCCGGGAACTGCGCGAGTTTCCGGATCTGATCGAGCTCACGTTCGAGGAAGAACCCGATCGGAAGAAGGCCCTGGACGCGCTGGCCGCGGACCTTGACGCCTACGAAAAACGATTCGAGACCCTGCTGCTTTCCGAGGCCCTGCTCGGCGAAGACGACGGCCGCAACGCGATTGTGACGATTACCCCGGGAGCCGGCGGCACCGAGTCCCAGGACTGGGCGCATATGCTGCTGCGCATGTACATGCGCTGGTTCGAACAACGCGGGTTCCAGGTGGAAACCGTGGACTACCAGGACGGGGAAGAGGCCGGCATCAAAAACGCGACGCTCATCGCTCGCGGCGAAAACGTGTTCGGCCTTATGAAATCGGAAAACGGCATCCACCGTCTGGTGCGCATCTCGCCGTTCGATTCCAATAAACGGCGGCATACGTCTTTCGCGTCCGTGCATATCACGCCGGAAATCGAGGACGATCTGGATATCGAGATCGAAAAAAAAGACATCCGCGAAGATACCTACCGGGCGAGCGGGGCCGGCGGTCAGCACATCAACAAAACCGACTCGGCCATCCGCATCACGCACCTGCCGACGGGCATCGTGGTTCAATGCCAGAACGAACGTTCGCAGCATAAGAACCGCGCCACGGCCATGAAGATGCTCAAGGCCAAACTGTACGAGCTCGAAAAACGCAAGCAGGCCGAAGACCTGGAAGCGCGTTCGGGCGAAAAAAAAGACGTGGCCTGGGGATCGCAAATTCGCAGCTACGTGTTTCATCCGTACAAAATGGTCAAGGACCTGCGCACTGATTACGAAACATCCGACGTGGACGGCGTCATGGACGGGGACCTGGATCCGTTTATCGAAGCGTTTCTCAAAAGCCTGGCCCAGTCGGATCCGAAAGTCCCCGCCGGCAATTGACGCGCGGACGTCGCTGAAAGGAAGGGTCGCCTGAATCCGTATCTGCCCTCCGCGCTTGCGACGATGCGCGTCGTGCTGGCGAGCGCGAGTCCGCGCCGTCGCGATTTGCTCGCCGGGCTTCTGCCGCAGTTCGAATGGATGCCCGCTGATCTCGACGAGGCACCCCTTGCCGGGGAAACACCGGCGGACTGCGCGGCGCGCATCGCGCTGGAAAAAGCGCGGGCTGTGCGTACGATTTTTTTCGCGGAGCAAGAAGCGAATGCGGACGATGCGCTGGTCATCGGCGCCGATACTCTGATCGATCTGGACGGGCGGATTCTCGCGCGACCCGGGGACGCAGCGGACGCGGAGCGAATGTTGCGAGCGCTGGCCGGCCGCTCGCACCTGGTGCGCACGGGCCTGGCGCTGCTGTACGGGAGCCTTGAACGCGCCTGGATCGAAACCACGCGCGTTACCTTCGATCCGGTTCCAGAGCGGGCCATTCACGCGTACATCGCCACCGGAGCGCCTTTCGACCGGGCCGGGGCGTACGGCATTCAGGACCCCTTCGGCGCCCGGTTCATTCGTTCGATCGATGGCGAGTACAACAACGTCGTGGGCCTGCCGCTCGCGGCGCTGGGCCGGGTCCTGGGCGAACTCTTCGACTCCTGATTTTGGCTTTCTTCTCACCGGGGGATTTTTTTATGTGTCGTGCGCAAGGTCCCCGCGTACGCAAGGTCCCGGCACACCATGAACAAACAGAACATCAGCGACCGGCCTTTGCGCTGGAACGAAAAACTCCTCCTCTGGCTCGTGCCCCTGCTCGTCACCCTGTTCCAGCGTTTCATCGGCTTTACCTCCCGCCGCGTCGATAGCGGGCGTGAAGGCGTGGACGCGTTGCGCGCCACGGGCAAACCCTTCATCTACGCGATCTGGCATCGCAACGTGCTTTTTTCGCCGTACCTGCTCCGCAACCAGAATACGGCGGTGATGATCTCCGCTTCCAGGGACGGGGAATTTATTCATCGGGTCGTAAAAACGTTTGGAAACTTTTCGGTGCGCGGAAGCACGTCGCGGGGCGGCATCGCCGCGCTCAAAAGCCTGGCCCGTCATCTGGAAGCGGGCAACTCCGGGGCGATTACGCCCGACGGACCGCGTGGGCCCGCGCTGAAACTCCAGGGCGGCATCCTGACCGCCGCGCAACGTTCTGGCGCCGCCATCGTGCCCTTCGCGTACGAATGTACGCGGCAATGGGTGGCCGAAAAAGCCTGGGACAAACACCGCATCCCCAAACCGTTTACGACGTTCGTCGTATCGTACGGCGAACCAATCTCCGTGCCGGCTGAACTCGACGCGGATGAGTACGAAGTCTGGCTGAATAAAATCGAAGCGGCACTGCTCCGGAATCTGGAAACCTGTCTGGAAAAAACAGCGGACCTCCGGCGAAAAAATGGCCACCGATCCGCGTCCGTTGAGTCTAACCCACGGGCCGGATCTTGAAATATCGCACTCACGGTTTCCAGAAAGGAATTTATGCAAGCGACAACCTTAAAACCCGCCGCGGACGAAACGCTCGCGCGCGTAAAAGAATACTACGGCAAAGTTCTCGGTAAATCAGCCGATCTCAAAACGGGGGCCTGCTGCGCCACTGACTCCCTGCCGGCCTACCAGGTTGAAATTTTACGAGAAATCGACGACGAGATTCTGAATCGATTTTACGGGTGCGGTTCGCCCATTCCGCCGGCCCTCACCGGTCGAACCGTGCTGGACCTCGGCTGCGGAACCGGCCGCGACGCGTACATGGCGGCCCGTCTCGTCGGCCCGTCGGGCTTCGTGATTGGACTGGATATGACGGAGGAACAGCTCGCGGTAGCCCGTCGCCATCTGGCGTCCCAGACCCGCCGCTTCGGCTTTCGCGAGCCGAACATCGAATTTCGGCAGGGATATATCGAAGACCTGATGGCGGCCGGCATAGCGGACGAATCCGTGGATCTGGTAATCTCCAACTGCGTGATCAATCTTTCGCCGGACAAACCGCGCGTTTTCCGGGAGATTTTGCGCGTCCTCAAACCGGGGGGCGAATTGTATTTTTCGGACGTTTTCGCCGACCGGCGCGTCCCCGCCGCGGTGGCCGCGGACCCGGTGGTGTACGGGGAGTGTCTGGGGGGAGCGCTCTATTCAGAAGATTTTCGGCGAATTTTACGAAATCTGGGCGTGCTCGACTTCCGGGCGGTAAAATCCAGCCCGGTAGCCGTCAACGACCCCGCGATTGCCCGAATTACAGGCAATATCGCCTTTCAATCGATCACGTACCGGATTTTTAAGCTGTCCGGCCTGGAGGATCTCTGCGAGGATTACGGTCAGGTGGCCATGTACCGCGGTACAATTCCGGAAACTCCGCATGCTTTCCAACTTGACGACCACCACCTGTTTTTAACCAATAAACCGATGACGGTTTGCGGGAATACCGCGTCCATGCTGGAAGAAACTTTTTACCGGGACCATTTCCAGATTCTGGGAGACCGCAGCGTTCATTTCGGCCCGTTTGATTGCGCACCGCGCGCGGACGGGAGTCCGCTGGCGGGACAGCCGGCGGGTGCCTGTTGCTGAACGCTCCTCCCGGGCCGAAACCCGGCGAAACCGTACGATATTAATACATGGCCCTGCTTGAACCTGTTCGTAAATACGCTGAAGAACGCATCGCGGAGTTCGACCAGATCCCCCAGGAACGGCGCGCGCGCCTGGACGACCTGGCCAATTTTATTCGTCTCCGCCGCAAAAGTGGCGAACCGATCCCGCTGATTTTTATCTGCACCCAGAACTCCCGGCGCTCTCACCTGGCCCAGGTCTGGGCCTCGGCCGCGGCGGATCATTACAACGTGAGCAGCGTGCTGACCTATTCGGGCGGAACGGTGGCCACGGCCTTCCATCCGCGGGCCGTGAACGCCCTGCGCAAGATCGGATTTAAAATAGAAGGAAACGAAAAGCCCGCCAACCCCCGTTACCGGGTCAAATTCGCCACGACGCGCCAGCCCCTGATCGCCTGGTCCAAACGATTCGACGATTCCGATAACCCGCGGCGCGATTTCGGCGCGGTGATGGTCTGCTCCGACGCGGACGCGGCCTGCCCCGTGGTCAGCGGAGCCGTCGCGCGTTTTTCGCTGCCGTTCGAAGACCCCAAAAAATTCGACGATACCGAACAGGCGGACTCGGCCTACGAAGATCGCACGCGCCAGGTGGCCCGGGAAATGTTGTACATTTTTTCGCGCGCGTCCGGGGGCTGACAAAATGTTCTCATTTTCAGAGAAATCCTGGAATTTGCCGCATCATCCGGAAGCCGGGATTTCTTCCTTCTTCAAAACCAATTCCTGATACCCCTGGAGCGATTTTGCTTTCACGAACGGGGCTATAAGGATTGGCTCTCAGTTCCCTTCTTCCAGATAAAGTACCAGATTCTGAACGCGCTTCAGGCTCGTGCCCGGGCCCGGTTCCTGGCGAAACACGTACCCGCTGCCGCGTAATTCCACTTTGATGTCAGGGTACGCGGTGGTGATCGTGAACACCTCGCGCGCGGACAGACCGCGCAGATCGGGCAGAAGGCCAGGGCCCGTTTTGCGCTGGGGCCGCACCGGAGCCGGGTCGAGTTTTTCCACCGCCACCTGCTGCGATCCCTGTTTGATGATGGGCAAAATCGCCTGCACGACTTTCGCGAACACCGGCGCCGCGATCGTACCGCCCGCCTCGTTTGATCCCGCTTCGTCGAATACAATGAGGCCCGCGTAGCGGGGTTTGTCGGCCGGAAAAAAGCCGATAAACGACGTAACGTACTTCTCCGAATACCCCCGGGCGCTGGCTTTCTGGCCCGTGCCGGTTTTTCCGGCGATCGGCATTTCCGCCAGGTTCGCGCGCGTTCCGGTTCCGTGCGTCACCACGCGTCGCATCATTTCGACCACGGCGGCGCTCGTCTCCGGCGTAAACGGCCCGGGCTGGACTTCCGTGTGTTCCTCATGCAGGACCTTGCCGTCGGAATCGATGAACTTGCTCGCGATCCGTGGACGCAGCAGGCGACCGCCGTTGGCGATGGACGCGCTCGCGCGCAGCAACTGGATCGGTGTGACGCTGAAACTCTGTCCGATCGGTATGTAATACGTAGAAGAAGGCACCCAGTTATCGAGCGTCGGCAGGTACCCTTCGGTTTCCCCGGAGCCGGCCGGCAGGATTTCGGTCTTTTCGCCAAATCCGAGTTTTTTCAGATATGCGTACAGGACTTCCTTTTTCAGGCGCCGCGTGGCCTTGATGATACCCACGTTGCAGGAACGCTGGATGATCTCCGGCAGCGACAACGATCCGTGGCGAATGATCCGGGTACCCGATTTACAACGTACGGTCTGGTTGTTGAAGTGCACTTCCCCCGGACAGAAAAATCGTTCGCCGTCTTTGATCAGGCCTTCCTGGACCAGGATCGCGGCCATGAAGATCTTTACGGTGGACCCTGGTTCGTAGTTGAAGCGGATGGCCGAGTTCGCGCGCTGGTCGGGACTGCTGCGATAGTATTCGTTGGGATTGTAATTCGGAAAATTGGCAAGGGCCATTATTTCGCCGCTTTCCACGTCCATGAAAACGCCCACCGCGCGTTCGGCCCCGCTTTCGATAAACGTTTCGCCCAGGACTTTTTCGAGGCGATACTGAAAAAGCGAGTCGAGCGTCAGGTAGAGCGCCGGTCCGCGGCCCGGGGAATTTTTTTCCGGTTCGGTCAGTCGCTCGTGGAAGATCCGCTCGAGTCCGTCCAGGGCCCTGGTCTGATCGCGGCCGACGAAGCCAAGCAAATTGGCCGCGAGCGTTTCGGCGGGATACACGCGCCGGAATTCCGACTCGCGCTGCACGCCGGGCAGACGCAGGTCCATGATCTGATCGGCCACGACGTTGTCCACCTGGCGACGCAGGAAAAAGTACTTACGATTTTTGTTGATGTAAAACTGCTGCAAAACCTCTTCGCTCGTCATCCCCAGGTAACGGCCCAGATGCGCGGCGGTGAACTCAGGGTCCTGAATTTCACGCGCGGAGATGCCGATCGTGCTGGCCTCTTCCGTCAGCGCGAGAGCCACGCCGCGCCGGTCCACGATCGGGCCGCGAATGACCATCGGTTCACGAGAGGTCGGCCCGCCGGAGCTGGCGAACGTGAGATAAAACACGCGGCCGGTGATCACGAGAAAAAACACCGTGCAGCCGATGACGATGTACCTGAGTCTGCTTTTTAAGCGGTCCATGGCGACGGATCCGGGCGGCGCGCCAGGGAGCCCCTGACCGGCTTATCTCAGAGCCGATTGCGAGCGGTTTTCGGACATGTGCCGAAAACCGCGACAATCTCAAA
>CAZVZS010000063.1:18625-30891 GCA_964631535.1 uncultured Leptospiraceae bacterium | reverse complement strand
GAGTCGATCAGTTCCGCCGACCCGGACGGCGCGCGTACGATGGGAAATTGTTCCGTCGCAGAGGTTGCGAAATCGTAAAAGTTCGCGAATCCGTCAAGCTCGATCTCTTTTCGCGAAATGATACCGAAAAGCCCCAGGGCCCCGAACCGGACCCGCCGGGCCAGTTCGCGTGCGACACGTCCCATCGTGAACCGGGCGTTGATCTCGACGATTGGTTTGCACAGATAGGCGCCCGGGCGCTCGGGATGACGGTACAGCAGCGCGTCGATCGCGAACGGGCCGCGGTAGCCCTCCTCGCGCAGGGCGTCGGCCGTGACGACCGCGGCGGCCTCCAGCAGGCGAAACACCGTTCGTTCGCGGTCGCCCTCTCCGCCCAGGAATCGCCGCAGGGCGACCGGAAGTTCGTGCCAGGGAAAACCCACGAATGATCCGCGGTACCGCCCGCGCGCGTCGGCGATAAATCGCACGGGTCCATGCGCGACATACGAACCGTCCGGGAGCAGATCGCCGTGCCAGGATAAATCCATGACCCGGTCCAGGTACGCTTCGAGCACGAGAGCGCCACTGGCCGCGAGTTGTTTTTCGACCCAGCGCGATTCGTTCGTGCTCAGCTCCGATCCGGGGAAAATGCGATGGCGGCCTGCCGCGCTGTAGGGATGTTTCAAAACGACGCGCTGGCCGCGCCCGGCGTATTCGCGACACAACCCGGCGATATCCGCCCTTGAACGGACGATCCGACCGAGAGTCGCTGGATCGAACATTTCACCAAACATATCTTTAATTCGTTCATTCGCGAATACACGCCCCAGAACCTCGACCGCGAACGTTTTTGAATAAACCCGCCGCAGAAGGGACGGGAAGGCCCGGGCGAGCGCGTCCACCAGCGGCCCACCTTCGCGAGCGATGCGCCCGAACAGCGGCAGCAACCGCGTGCGAACCCCGGGCGACCAGCCCCAGGGAAAGAGTCCGCTGATCTTTTCCTCACCCGAATCCGGCAGGTCGATTCCGAAACGTGGCAGTTGAAACCCGGCCGACGCCAGTTGTAACAGAAACGTTGCGGATGGCTCGCGCTCCACGAGTACGACGTCTTCGGCGGAAGTGAACACGAACGGCAGGGTTTCCAGATCCAAGCGCAACAGCGCCGCCGCGCGGGTTTCCCGGAACACGCCCGGCGCGCCCACGGCCTCTTCCACCGACGGATCGAACAGAAACACGCGCGGCGGATGCCCGCGCGAAGCCGCGCAGATCGCGAGCGCGTCGATGTACGCGTCGTCCAGCCCCGCCGCGTGGCGCGCAGCGCGGTTCAGAACCCGGCCTTTCGCGCGCGCGGGCGACAGGCCGGGCGGAAGGAGGCGCAGATAGGCCGCCCAATCCTTTTCGCCTGAATGTTTCCACTCGCGAAACCAGGCGAGTCCGCCTTTTACGTGGCCGATCTCTTCGGCGAGCACCGTGCGCATGATGACGGCCGAGGCCTCATCGCCGATGCGCTCGAAAAACGCGCCGTAGCTCGCGGCCCAGTCCAGATTCGCCTGCTCGAACGTGAGATTCATTGCTACGACGAATCCTGGCAAATCCAGGTCGCGCAGTTGTTTCCAGAAAAAATCGTTGAGCGCGAGATCGCCGAAGTGTACGCCGAGATCGCGCATCCGGCCGAGGTACAGGGAGAGGTGTTTTTGTTCCTCGCCGATCATGCGCAGCAGGCCGGCGCGGATGTGGGGCGGGGCGTCCGGAAATCGCAAGAGCATCAGCGCCATGAGCTCGCAGGCAAGGAGTTCGTGGTTCGCGAAAAAATGCAGGATCCGACCGCGGCCCGTTTCGCTTTCGCCAGGCACGCGGAACAGTTTTTCGAAGGGGACCGCGCGCCCCGCGCGAAAACGCAACTCCGTCGGGCGGCCAGGCGCGTCGGGAAGGGCCAGGCCGGTGCCGCGCTCCTCATCGCCGGGCGTGCCGGCCGGTCGCAGTTTTTCCTCCAGGGTCGTTGCGAAGAGCAGGCGCCCGGCGAACTGGCGAATCGTGTCAGCCATGAGAAACGTACTTTTTCGCGGGGCCGCACGGTGTAAAATGACTTTACAAAAGTCGCGGGATTGCTTTTTTTAAAGTATGGGCAGTCTACATGATTTTTCAACGAAGACGATCGAAGGCAAGGATAAATCCCTGAGCGAATACCGCGGCCGGGCCCTGCTCGTGGTCAACGTGGCCAGTCGGTGCGGGCTCACCCCTCAGTACGCCGGGCTGGAGGCGCTCCATAAAAAATACCAGGACCGCGGCCTTTCGGTCCTCGGCTTTCCCTGCAACCAGTTCGCGGGCCAGGAGCCTGGGACCGAAGCCGATATCAAATCGTTCTGTGAGACGAAGTTCGGCGTCGATTTCGATCTGTTCAGCAAGATCGACGTGAACGGCAAAGACCGCCACCCGCTCTACCAGTTCCTGGCCGGCCCGGACGCGAAGTTCCCGGGCGACATCACCTGGAATTTCGAAAAATTTCTCGTGGGCAAAAACGGCGAAGTCCTGGAACGTTTTTCGCCAAAGGTAACGCCGGAGGATCCGGCGCTTGTTGCGAAGGTGGAGTCGGCGCTGGGGTGATGGTTGGGTGAAGAGTCTTCGCTTCGCTCAGGCTCCGGGGCGCCGCCAGGAGACCCGGCCTGCAGGACTTTTGTCCCGGTCAGGGATTCACCGCCACCCCATTGGGTCCCGTTCCCGTGGTGAAGCTCGAATTCGCCAGGGTACCGTTCAGATAGGCGCCTGTCGTGGAATTAAAAAAGGTAACCGTGGCCGAATTCTGATTTGTCGCATAGAGGATACTCGCGGAGCCATTGACCGCCAGATCCCGGGGGGACCCACCCGTCGTGAAACTGGAATTGACCAGAGTCCCATTCAGATAAGCCCCCGACGTGGAATTGAAGTACGTAACTGTATTGGAGCTGTTGTTGGCTACGTACAGAATGTTCGCGGTTGAGTTCCAGGCCACTCCCCGGGGGTTGGCGCCCGTCGTAACCGAATTCAGGAAGGCGCCTGTTGAAGCGTTCAGACGGATCAGGGTCCCGGTCCCGCTGCTGGTGACCGAGAGAACATTGGTCGCGGAGTTCAGGGCCGCCTGTCGCGGAAAGTTGCCCGCAGAGAAACTGGAATTGCCCAGCGTTCCGTTCCGATACGCCCCCGTCGTCGCGTTGAGGTAAGTCACCGTAGCGGAGGTTTGATTCACCACGTACAGAATGTTCGCCGACGCGTCCACGGCCACCCCGTAGGGATCGACGCCGGTCGTGAAGCTCGAATTTCCGACGCTGCCATTCACATACGCGCCGGTCGTCGCGTTGAGAAAGGTAACCGTATCGACGTTCTGATTGGCGACGTACAGGATATTCGCGGTCGGGTTAACAGCGATCCCAAAGGCGCCACTTCCCGTGCTGAAGGTTGAATTGGCCAATGTGCCATTCTTATACGCACCCGTTTGGGCGTTGAAATACGTTACCGAACCCGCCGCACTATTGGTCACATACAGCAGATTCGCGGACGGATGTACGGCGATTCCAAACGGTGTCGAGCCGGTCGCAAAGCTCGAATTCGCGAGCGTACCGTTCATGTACGCGCCGGTCTTCGCGTTAAAATAGGTTACCGTGTTTGCCACGGCATTGGTCGTATACAGAAGATTGGGGCCTGGCGCGTTTCCGGCCGCCGAATCAGAAGACGACCCGGCCCCTGAGCCAGGGGTTCCTCCCGCGAGCACGAGCGCGACGAGTTCGGCGGGTACCGGAGATTCTTCCGCCGGGCGCATCGATTCAACGCCAAGATAAACAACGCCGCAGTAGGCGCATACATGGCAGACCAGAAAAACAACCAGGATATGGGATATGGTTCGGGGAAGTGTCTTCATCCATTCCAGTATCGTGCGAATGATTGCTTTCGAAAATTCGTAGAATTACGGAGCGGAAGGATGAATGTCCGTAGTTCTACCTGGATGGGCGGGAATAAATAGCCGTGACCCTTCAATCAATCCGTGTGATCTTTTCGTAAAAGGCGCGTTTCACGGCCACATACACCGGCAGGTGTGGGTTGATTCGCGTGTGAATGGTATGCGCCTGTTCCTCGATATCCTTCCGCAAGCGTTCGGCCATTTTATCGGGTACCGGCTTGCCGTCCTTCATCGTGACCGGGATTTCCAGCTTCGCGTGACGGATGCAAACCAGATAGGTAATCGCGGGCACCAGCTTTTTGAATAAGGCCGCCGGGTCAGCCGGATTCAGATCCGCCAGGTCCTTCGTAATTTTCCCGCCGACTTCGAACATGCGCGCGAGCGTTTCCTGGGGCGACATTTTTTCCTCGGAACCCATCCGGTACAGGGTGTGCGTGAGCTCCATATCGTAGCCAAGTAAAAAAAACGAAAACTCGGCCAGGTTGTTGTTCGTGAAGCTGTCCAGCAGGAATTGTTCGAACTCCGTCAACGGAAGTTTACGCGGGGCAAGATACTCTTTGATGAACAGGGCTTCGATAAAATACGCGTCTTTGGCGAACAGGTACTTCTCGAGTTCGTTGCCCTCAAGGGCGGCCAGAAACAGATCGCGTGAATTGTGAAAAGAGTGCGCGTGGGTGAACGCGTTGGTGAGCATGGAATACACGGCGGAGGGATGGCGGACGTACGCGTCGATCACGCCGCTGTTGACAACGACCACTGACCGCGAACGGTCCACAACCGTATACGAAACCCCCTCCAGCAGCGGTTTACGCGTTTCGTGATCGATCACGAACGAAAGCCGACCGGCGGCGATTTCCTCGCGCGCGAAGGATACGCGTACACTCACCGGTTCGTTTTTTACAGAATTTTCATCAACCAGGCGAAAATACGTGGCCAGGATTTCCTCCAGGCGCTGGCCCGTCTGGCGCTGACGTTCCGCCTTACGTTCCTCCGCGGTCGTGCAAGCGGCCATGGCCAGCGAAACGAACAACGCCGGGAGGAGGGTAGTGCCCAGGGACCGGGCCAGTTGTCTCAATGGATTGCTCGCTTCATGGATTCTGATCCTCGCCGGCCACGACGCCGCGCGCCCGTGCCTCAACTTCAGCGCGACGCCCGACCAGTTCGACCAGCACCGCGCGTTTTTTTTCGGGCGAAAAGCTGATCCAGCCGCCGATCTCCTCAAGGGTGCGCAGGCACCCGTCGCATAGGCCGGTAAAGGGATTAAAATTACAAATTCGCACACAGGGCGAAGGTGGATGAATTTCGCGAATTTCTGTCATGCAAACGCCCGCACCCGGCCTACCCCGCCAGCGGTTCGATATTGGCCGCCTCGTCGTGGTCCACCCGGCCCACCGCGCGCTGAACCGGATACGCCGCCATGCGATCCGCCGGGTACGGCCGAAACAGGGCCCCCAGGATTTTCGGATCGCTCGTGGGGTCCAGCCAGGCCGCCCAGTCGCCGGGGTCAAGAATAACCGGCATACGACCGCGCGCGTGGATCGGCCGTACGACGTCGTTGGCTGCACACGTCAAAATGGCGCAGGACTCGAGCGCGCCGTCCGGCCCTCTGTACGCGTCCCAGAGCCCGGCCATCGCGAAGACCGGCGAGCCCGGCAGATGAATATAATACGGCTGTTTGGTTTTGCCTTCGCCCTGCCATTCGAAAAAACCGCCGGCCGGGATCAAGCAACGCCGACCCTGTTTGAACGGGCCGCGAAAGCTGGCTTTTTCGTGCACGGTTTCGCTGACGGCGTTGAAGGTGGGGTATTTATATTCGATTTTTTTCGTCCACGATGGAATGAGCCACCATTGCATCAGCGCCATTTCGCGTCCCCGGGCCGCGGGCCGCTGGCGAATCGCCACGACCTGCTGGCGGGGGGCGATGTTATAACGCGGCGTGATTTCGAAGGCCTCGTCCAGATCGAACAGGCGCATCAAATCGTCCACGGAGGCCGTCAGGGAGAATCTACCGCACATACGTTTTAATATAAAAATTTTTTTTCAGGCGAATCAGTACTCAACCCGCCGCGGCGTTCATGACAGCCGCCAGCTCGAAGTCCTTTTCCGTCACACCGCCCACGCTGTGCGTCTGAAGGCTGATCTCCACGACATTGTACGAATTCGACCAGTCCGGGTGGTGATCCATTTTTTCGGCGGAGAGGGCCGCGGCCGTCATGAACGCGAATGCCTGCCGAAAGTTTTTGAACTTGAACTCCCGGAACAGTCGGTCCCCGCGAACTTCCCAGCCGGGGATACCCGGCAGAGCGGCCTCGATTTCTTCATCGGTCATTTTAGCGGACATAACAATAATTCACAATAGGTCCCCGGCGATCAATCGACCATCATTTCCCCGGCGTGATGATATAACGAATCGGATTGCCCCGCCGGTGGTACAGGTTTTCCAGGCAGTCATTGACTTCGGTCAGCGGATGGCGCGAGGTGATCGAACGATCCAGGTTGAGTCGGCCCGACCCGAGCAGGTCCAGGAGTTCCGGGATCGCGCGCTGATCGCAGCCGTACGAACCGCACACGGAGAGCTGACGAAAGATCATGACCTGGGGCATATTAAAATTGAGG
The DNA here is from genome assembly GCA_964631535.1 of uncultured Leptospiraceae bacterium. Taxonomy (GTDB): domain Bacteria; phylum Spirochaetota; class Leptospiria; order Leptospirales; family Leptonemataceae; genus CAZVZS01. The sequence goes on along the minus strand of CAZVZS010000063.1, from coordinate 24,365 downwards.
GCGCCCTTGCCGATGCCCACCATCACGACGCGCCCGCCGGTATTCAGGGCCCGCAGGGATTCCTCGATATTTTTCAGATGCCCTGAAAAATCGCAGATCAGATCGCACCCGCCCGTGACTTCCTTGAGCGCCTTGCCTGGATTTTTCACGGAGCGTACGTCGATCGTTTCGTGCGCCCCGAATTGCGCGGCGTGCGCGAGTGCTCCTGGGTCCACATCGAGGGCGACGACCTTCCCCGCGCCCAGCACGCGCGCGAGGGCGACCGCGTGGATGCCGAGGCCCCCGCAGCCGAACACGGCCACGGTTTCGCCAGGCTGAAGGCCGCCGCGGTACCTGAGCGCGTGGTACGGGGTGGATACCGCGTCCGCGAGAATTGCCGCCTGATCGAAAGGGATTCCATCCGGAATCTTATGCAGATACCGATCGGGCACGATGATCTCCTCGGCGAAGGCACCGTCGCGATCGAAGCCGAGCACGCCGATGTCGGGGCAGAGGTTTTCGTGGCCGGCCAGACAGTGCGCGCACGTTCCGCACGATGTGCCCGCGCCAATGACGACCGGATCGCCCGGGGCGACGCGCGTGACGCCTTGCCCGACGCTGGCCACCACTCCTGACGATTCATGCCCGGGGATGCGCGGGTATTCTTTCAGCGCCATAATTTTGTGTACGGTGATATGCAGGTCCGATCCGCATACTCCGCAGCACTCCACTCGCACCTTCACCTGACCCGGTCCGGGATCGCCGGAGGGACGATCCTCCACGCGCAGGTGCGATTCGCCTCGATACAGAACAGCCGCTTTCATGTGAAATTCTCCGTTTGCGTGACCACCGTACGATCAACGTGTGATCATTGTCCGCCGCGCACGAGCAGCATGACTCCGCCCACAATCAGGAAGGTCCCGGCCACCCGCGAGACCGTCATCGTTTCACCGGCGTAGAATCCGTACACGAGCGTCACCAGATATCCGAGCGACATGAGCGGTCGGGCCAGGGACAGATCGGCCTTGCTGAGTACGGCCAGCCAGAGAACGAAACTGACACCATAGAACGTGGCCGCGGCAATCATGGGCAGGGAAAACCCGGCTTTGAGGGCGTACAAAAATACGGCGGCAAACCCGTCCTGGAACGGTACCGGCCCGACGGCGCGCATGGCGACTTTCATACAAATTTGACCGAAGGCTCCCAGAAGAATGGAAACCACGAGAAATACCCAGACCCACATACAATACCCTTCCGGCGACGGAGGTAAAACCCCGCGTGTGTTTACTCGATGCGCAACCGCAGCACGACCATCGTTTCCATCTGCGCCGGATCAATTTCGTTTTTTTTAAGATAACCGTGTAACTGACGAAGAAACCCCGGTGCGGCGATTTCCGAATGGAGATACAGATCGTCACCCGGTTCGAGATCGATATTCTGAACCAGGTACCGGGGGTCGTCCAGCACGCCGAACGGAAGACACGAACGGCCGGGTAAAAAAAACTCACCCGCCCGCACGAGTACGGCCGCCGGAAAACCGTGCGAGGAAACCGTCAACACGCAGTACGGCCCCGTCTCGTCCTCGGCGGAAGCCGGTTCGCACCCGGCCTGGTCGAGTTCGCAAAAAAGAGCGGTGGCCGTCATGCCCGAGTCGCGTACGGCCGCTTCGACGAGGGCGGGCAAATCCGGAATCGGAAGGTGGTCCGCGTCCGCTGGCAGCAGGGCTTCCAGCCGCGCGGTATCCGGCAGGGCGACGGGGACGCCAATCATTAAAACACGCAGAATTCCGGGCCGGTTCCAGACCTTGCAAAAGACGCTGCGATCAATGGTGGACAGAAAAACGCGCAGGCCATCCGGGCCTTTTTTTTCAACCAGCGCCGCCTGCCCCGCCATCGCTTCCACGCGCACGGTTCGTTTGCCCGGTTGTGTACTTTCCAGTTTTTCGGTTTGAAAGCCCAGAGGTAAGGGATACAGGGTCACGAACCGGGGGCAAGCGAAATAATCCCTCCCTGATAGGAGCGATTCGCGGGGCCTTACGGCAACTCGAATGGATTTTCGATCGAATTTTCCCCCGCGTAATCGGCGGGCAGAGCTTCACTCTGGAGTCCCCCGGGAGTCGCTACGGGTTCGACTTCCGGTGCGCCTTCTGTCCGCACCCCTGGCTCTGGAGGCAATTGTTCTTCGAGCATGTTCGCGGGCTGTGTTTCCTCGGCCGGTTCCATGTAACCGGACCCGGTTTCTTCTATAGAAGAGGGTCCGTCGAAATTTTCGCCTGAATCTCCAGGCGCCGAAACCGGGGTCGGGCCGGGCCGGGGGCCCAGAGGTGCGGAGCCGCCGCGTTCGATTTCGGTTTTTAATCGAACGGTGGCATCCGCCTCCAGGTTTCGGCGCTGTTCGTTCATTTCATGGGATACTTCTTTTGAAGAGAAGACCAGGCGATTCAAATACGTTTTGCGGCGATACGATTCCAGATACGCGCGCACGAAGGTGATCCGATTTTCAAGATCGTAATAAGTCGCAGTGCGGTTGATGATCTTCCCGTACGTGGCGGTAAGGGTATCCTCCACCTCCGTTCGGTAGCGGCCTTCGAGTTCGAGCGGGGCGTAGTGCAAACTAACCGCGAACAGACGGGCCTGTTCGGCCGGCTCGGCGGGTTCGTATTCGACAGCGGGAGTGGGCGGGCTGAGCCACTTGCGGGCCAGGGGCCCGGGGCTGGTCACGGCCTGTACGGATTTGATACGTTGCTTCTGGTAAAAAGAATAACGACAGATCAGGTCGCCTTCTTTCATCAAGATCCACTGCCCCGGTTGCGAGGCTGTCACCTGTCCGGGCGGCAACTCGCTCATGAACCGTTCGTAGGTGCGACCCCACATGAAGATGAAGGGTTTGCTCGCGCCGCCCGTCGGACCCACCGGCGCCAGGGGTTCATTCCCCGCCGCGTCCACCGGCGAAACCAGGCCCGGCAGGAGGACTAACATACCATAGAAAAAAATACTGGCCTTCACAACATTTTAAATATCGACCGTCCGTGTTTCTCTGAATTGATTTTTTGACCCCCCGCGGAATTCCTGTTCCATGCGGCTCGGCCTGGTGCGCTTCTTAAACGCCCGCCCCCTCGATTACGGCATCCGGCAGGCCTTCCCATCCGGTGACCTGCTGGAAGAAACCCCCGCCCGACTGGTGGCTGAACTTCTGGCCGGGCGGCTGGACGGTGCTCTGATTTCATCGGTGGAGTGTTTCCGGCATGCGGACCGTTTGGACTTTTATCCGGGAGTCGGTGTTTGCGCGCGCGGCGCGGTCCGTTCGATTTTGTTTTTCACGCGCCGCGCGGCGGGCGACCCCGCGCGCGCCGAACTGGAGCGCGTGTTCGTGGACCAGGGCTCGCGCTCTTCGGTGGCCCTGCTCGAAATTCTGTTACGGACGAACGGCCGGCCGCTGCCGCGCTTTGAGGAACAGGCCCCCGCGCTCATCCCCGACCTGGTGGACGCTCACAGCGGCGGTCTCCTGATCGGGGACGCGGCCCTGAACTTCCGTCATGATCCGCGCTCCCTCGATTTTGAATGCCGCGATCTGGCCACCTGGTGGTACGAACGCGAGGCCCTGCCCTTCGTCTTCGCGCTCTGGGCCTTCCCGCGCGAGCGACCGCTGAGCGCCGACCTGTTTGAAAATTCGCTCGACCAGGGTCTGGCTCACCTTGAAAAAATCGCCGCGGGGTTTCCGTATCCAGACGCGCTCGAATACATTCGTGACGTTTTGCATTATCGCCTGGACGCGGACGATCTACGTTCGCTCGCGGTTTTTCGGGAGCGGCTGGGAACGGGTGTGGTGTGAGGTGAAACGCTCGCAAATGGATCGACGCGAATCCGCTCACCGCACGTCGATGGCGATGCGCCAGAAAAAGTCCTCTTTGCTGGAAAGCGTAGCCTCCAGCGGCAGTCGCAGCGCGAGCGATCCTGGGGCGCGCAGGGTCCCGCGATTCGAAACCAGTTCCATGCCGGGCGGCGCTTCCACCTCGAACTCCATGACCCGTCCTTCCAGATGATCCTGAATATGAGCGAGGATGCGCTGCGGCAGGCGCGCGCCGTTTTCGGGCAGAGGCCGCGCGGTCGGAAACATGCGCCGGACGACCAGGGTGCCTTTTCGTAAAACAACCGTGGCCCGGCCGAGCAGCAGGCGTTCGAGTTCGGCGGGATTGCGAAACCGCAAACGGTAGCGTACGGTAGCCAGCAGGGGATAGTCGGTGGAGCGGCCGAGCCCGTAACTGCGCGAAAAGTTTTCAATGGGAGTGCGGCCCAGAAAAAACAGCGTGGAGTACCGTTCCCGCACGGCTTCGTATTCGATCGGCAGAAAAGCGACGACCGAATGCCCGTTCTGCGGATTCACGGGGACGGTGTAATCGATCTCAAGGTAACCGCCCAGATTTCGAAAAAAAACGATTCGTTCGTGATAGTCGAAGCAGCCGGTACAGACCAGGCCGAGAACCAGACAGACAGTCGCGAGCGCGCGGCGGTACATGGATCAGGAATCCCGGGCCCGCTTTATTTTGAAAGAAAAAAATCATGAACCGGTCCGAACCCGGCCGGGTTCCGTGGTTCGAGGGTTTTCATCCACCTTGACAGGGGCCGATTGGTCGCCAGATTGTCCCTGTGTTGCGGCACCTGAATCATTTCCTCGGCATGATCAAATTTTCCCATACGATCTTTGCCCTGCCCTTCGCGGGGATCGCCATCCTGATCGCCCTGCCGGCCAGCGGACTGCTGGAGGGTGATGAATGGGGCGAGCATCTGGCCTGGATGATTCTGAAAATCCTGATCTGCATGGTGACCCTGCGTTCGGCGGCCATGGGGTTTAACCGCCTGGTGGACCGCCAGATCGACGCGGCCAATCCGCGCACGGCCGGGCGGGAAATACCGGCCGGCAAAATTTCCGTGAACGCCGTGCGGGTCATCGTGGCCGTTTGTTGTATCGTGTTTACCGCCACCGCGTTCTGGATCAATCCGCTTTGCGGCCTGCTCGCTCCGGTGGCCATCGCTCTCGTGCTCGGGTATTCGTATACGAAACGTTTTACGTATTTCTGTCATTTTTTTCTGGGACTGGCCATCGGGATCGCGCCGATCGCCACGTACATCGCCATGCTTGGTCGGATCGATCTGGCGCCCCTCCTCTGGGGCGCGGGCCTGCTGTTTTACATCGCCGGCTTCGATATTCTCTACGCCTGCCAGGACGCTCAGTTCGATCGTCAGGCCGGCCTCAATTCCGTGCCCGCGCGCTTCGGCGTGGAGCGCGCGCTCTGGATCGCGCGCGGTGCGCACATCGTCGCGCTGGGGGCCTTTCTCGCGGGCGGGTACGTCACGGGCACGGGCTGGATTTTCGTGGCCACGGCCGGGATCGTCGCCGGTTTATTTTTTCTGGAACACTGGCTCGTGCGGCCGCCGCGCCTTGACCGCATCCCGATCGCTTTTTTTCACGTGAACGCGTCCATCAGTACCGTGCTGTTCGCGGGCCTGCTGGCCGATCGTATTTTCTCTTAAAAATTTTTTATCATAAAAATAACGAAATCAGAACCATGCCGGCACCCACCACGCTCAATCTTGTCGTCGCCGTTTCGGGCGCGTCCGGGGTTGTGTACGCCGTGGAATTCCTGCGCGCCCTGGCCAGGACCGTGCCCGGTGAAAGTTCGGTGATCGTTTCACCGGCCGCTCTGCGGGTCTACCGCGACGAAATCAGCGCGGCGGGCGGACAGAGCCCCACGGCCATGCTG
>CAZVZS010000063.1:0-18615 GCA_964631535.1 uncultured Leptospiraceae bacterium | reverse complement strand
GGATGAAATCCTGGCGCCGGTTGTCCCCGCCGTTCGCGTGCATTCATTTTTTCTGGAAAAATACGGCGATACCGGAGCGAGGCCCGCCAGCGGTTCGGCCCCGTATGATGGAATGGTGATCGTGCCCTGTTCCATGAAAACCCTGGCGGGCGTGGCGAACGGGTACGCGGCCAACCTGCCCGAGCGCGCCGCGGACGTGTGTCTGAAAGAAAAACGCCGGCTCGTGCTCGTCCCGCGCGAAACGCCCTTTAACACGATTCATTTACGCAATATGCTGAGCCTTGCCGAAGCGGGCGCGGTGATCCTGCCGGCCAGCCCCGGCTTCTACCAGCGCCCGGCGACGATCGAGGACCTCGGGCGGTTTATCGCCGGCCGGATCCTCGCGCTCTTCGGCGTTCACGACCACGGCCTGTTCGCGCCCTGGGAGGGCGACCGGCCGCGGCAACCGCAAATACCTAATTATTCCGGACAATAACCCATGGCAAAAAAACAAACGAAAAAAACGTCGGCCGGAACCGAAATCGCGAAATCTACCGGCGAATTTAAAAAAGGCGAATATTCACCGGAAACCCTTGCGGACATGGCGAAACTGGAACGCGGGGCGAGTGAAATTCTACCGCGCGATGAACTCCTGTCCAAACTGGAACGCGCGCGCCAGACGGGCCGGCCGCTGCGCGTGAAGGCCGGCTTCGATCCCACCGCCCCGGACCTGCACCTGGGACATACGGTGCTGTTACGCAAGCTCAAACACTTCCAGGACCTGGGCCACGAAATCATTTTTTTGATTGGCGATTTCACAGGCATGATCGGCGACCCCACCGGTCGATCGGCCACGCGCAAACGACTCAGCGCGGCGGAGGTGCAGGAAAACGCGAAAACCTACACGCGCCAGGTGTTCAAGATTCTGGACGAAAAAAAAACGCGCATCGAGTTCAACTCGAAATGGTGCGCCCCCATGACCTTCGAGGAGGTCCTGGTCCTGACCGCGCGGTACACGGTCGCCCGGATGGTCGAACGCGACGATTTTTCGAAACGCCTGGCCGCCAACGAGAGCATCTCGCTTGTGGAATTTATGTATCCGCTGGTGCAGGGGTACGACTCGGTCATCCTGAAGTCCGACGTGGAACTGGGCGGCACGGACCAGAAGTTCAATCTCCTGGTGGGCCGCGAACTCCAGAAAGAATACGGCCAGGAACCCCAGGCCATCCTCACCACACCCCTGCTCATCGGTCTGGACGGCGGCCGCAAGATGTCCAAATCGTACGACAACTACATCGGCATCAACGAGACCCCGTACGCGATGTTCGCCAAACTTTTGTCGATCTCGGACGAGCTGATGTGGGACTACTACCTCCTGCTCACGGACCTGCCGGAGACGGAAATCGCCTCTTTAAAAAATGATCCATTTGAAGCGAAAAAGCTCCTGGGCGAACGGATCGTGGACGATTACCACCCCGTCGGATCAGGCCGCGCAGCGCGCGACCAGTGGGAAAGTGAAAAAAGCGCCGGCGGGCGCGGTCACATGGTCCTGCCGCCGGATACGCCCGAATACCGCGTGAAAGCGCCCGTGCCCTGTCGCCTCCAGCTGGCCGCGATCGTGGCCGACGCCGGCCTGGAACAGAGCAAGAGCGCGGTGCGTCGCCTGATCAAATCGGGCGCGGTGAAAATCGGCGATGACCTGGCGACCGTTGCGGACGAAGGGTTCGAGCTGGAATTCCCCGGGCAGTACACCGTGCGGGTGGGGAAAAAAAAGTATCTGAAGATCCTGGGTTGAGGAAGTCACGAAGACCGGTCCGGGCCAGTAGGCAACGAACCGGCTATTTTTTCCCTTTGCGTACATGCGCGATTGGGTTGGACAGGCTCTTGCCACGCCCGATACGGTAAACGCTGAAATCAGAATCGAAGGTAAGGATTTCAAAAATGTTCTTTTTCTCGGCGATTGCCATCAGCGTGGCGTCCGCGAAATCCATCGGGGTATCGGAGTATTTTTTCATCAACCGGTGAATGCGAAAAAAATCGTCCCCATCCAGGTTTTCCACGGCTATCGCGCCGTCGCGAATCCATTCGAGAAAAGCGAGCTGGACGAGTTTATAACCTTCTAAAAGGTAAGAAACCTCGGTGATCACGGCGACCGAGGTAAAAAGGGTACCGGAAAAGCCGCGCAAATACTCGCGAAACGGCCGGCAGTACCGATCAGATTCGTCGAAAAAGGCGAGAATCGGACCGGTATCGATCAGCGCGCGGATCATGAGTGTTTTTTTCGAATCCGTTCGGCGATGATACTGCGGTGGTTGACCGACAGGTCTCCCCGCCCGGATGCGAACAGGCCGAAATACTTTTCACCGAGTTGATACGCTGTGGGGCGATTTTCCAGGCGATCAAGATAATAATAAATGGAATCCTTGATTACCTCCGACCGTGATTTACTTTCGGCCCTGGCGGCCTGGTCGAGTCGTCGTTCCAGTTCTTCGGATATTCGCAGGGAGATCATGTCATACAAATGTATCACAAACAACCGCCCCGGCAACCTTTTTTTTCGTTTTTTGTCTTCAGGCACGGCCGCCTCTGAATCCGTTTAATAAAAAATCTGTTCGCGACCGCTGGCGCGACTGGCGGCTTGCCTTTGGCAATGTGCCGGCCGCCTTCGGGCTGGTCCTGAACGCCGACCGCCGTAATACGATTCTGCTGGGGGCGTACACGGCGACCCAGGCCCTGCTGCCGGTGGGCCAGGCTTACACGGGCAAGCTCATCGTCGACGGTGTGGTAAACGGACTCGCGGCCGGTCTTCCAACCGCGGCCGCCTTACAAAACATCTGGCCATACCTCGTCGTCGAGTTCGCGCTTTTCACGATCGGTTCTTTCATCGCGCACGGTCGGCGGCTGGCCGAACAGATCCTCAATCAACGCGCGGGCCACGCGATCACTCAGCATATCATCCGCAAGGCACTCACCCTCGAGATGCGGTATTTTGAGGATTCGCGTTTTTACGACGGGATGCAAAACGCGCGCAGGGAATCCGACTACCGCGCGCTGGCCATCATCAACGGCGTTTTTTCGCTGGCGCAGAACCTGATCACTCTGCTTTCGTTTCTGTTCGTCCTGCTGGCCATGAGTCCGATCATCGCGATCGTACTTTTTCTCGGTACGATTCCGGCCTTCGCGGTCCAGACGCGTTACAGCAAACTCAAATTTCGCCTGCAATCCTGGCGCGCTCCCGAGACGCGCATGTTACATTACCTCGAGCAGATCCTGACCATGGATACGACGGTCAAGGAAATCAAACTCTTTCGGCTCGGCGCCGAACTCCTCCGCCGATTCGACGAATTATTCCAGCGCATCTTCACCGAGGACGTCGCCCTGGCGCGTCGCCGTCTCTGGCTTTCGTACCTCTGGGGCCTCGTCTCCAGCCTTAGTTTCTACGGTTGTTACGCCTGGATCATCTATCTAACCGTGGCCGGTCGGATCACCCTCGGCGACATGACTCTGTATCTGGGCGCGGTTCGACTTTCGCAGGGGAGTTTTCAGGGTCTGCTCGATCACGTCAGCAAGCTGTACGAAAATGGCCTGTTTATGGAAAACCTGTTCTTTTTCCTGGCGACCGGAGAGGAAACCGTCGCTGCCCCGAACGGGACGGAGCGGGCCCCCGCCGGCCCGGCCGCAACGGTCAGGGCCCCCGGGAGCGCCCGCGCGGGGATCGAATTCCGGGCGGTTTCGTTTCGTTATCCGAATCGCGAAGAATGGGCCATCGAAAATCTGAATCTTGAAATTCGCCCCGGTGAAAAATTCGCTGTTGTAGGCGAAAACGGCAGCGGCAAAACCACGCTCATAAAACTGCTCACGCGGCTCTATGAACCGACCGCGGGGGCGATTTTTCTGGACGGAGTCGACATCCGGCAGATGGAGCCGGCCCGTCTCCACGAACGAATCGGTGTCATCTTCCAGGATTTTGTGCGCTACCAGCTGACCCTGCGCGAAAACCTGGGCTTCGGGGACGTAGCCCGCCTGGCCGACACCGAACGGGTTCTCGCCGCGGCCAAACGAGCCGGCGCGGACGACCTGATCGAAGAACTCCCGGAGGGATTGGAAAGCGTGCTCGGCACCCAGTTCCAGGGGGGCCGCGAGCTTTCCCTCGGGCAATGGCAGAAGATCGCGATCGGCCGCGCCTTCATGCGCCAGGCGGAGATTCTCATTCTCGACGAACCGACCGCTTCCCTCGACGCCGAAAAAGAATTCGAGATATTCAGGCGCTTTCAGGAACTCACCGCGGGTCGCACGGCGATTCTGATCTCGCACCGGTTCAGCACCGTCCGCATGGCCGATCGGATCGCCGTCTTACAAAGGGGCGTTTTACGCGAACTCGGGACGCACGATGAGTTGGTGCGAAAAGATGGAATCTACGCCCGGCTCTTCGATTTGCAGGCCCGGGGTTACCGCTGATCGCGGCGTCGCCTTCCGGAACCGCTCCACCTTTTTTTGCTTCCAATCCTGGCGCCGACCATGAATCGTTTCCCGGTGGAAATCGCGAACACTCCCCGACCGCCCTACTACGCTGTGATCTTCACCACCCTGCGCACGCCCGGTGACGAAGGATACGCGGCCACCGCGCGGCGCATGGAAGAACTGGCCCGGAAACAGCCCGGGTACCTCGGCATTGAAAGCGTCCGTGAAACGCTCGGAATCACCGTATCCTACTGGGCGGACCTGGAATCGATCCGGCGCTGGAAGGAACACGCCGAACACACCATGGCCCGTGAGCAGGGGCGCGCGCGGTGGTACGCGAAGTATAAACTGCGCGTGTGCCGCGTGGAATCCGACTACGGGTTTTTACGGGAATGATCAGTTATATTTTCTCTAAAAAAAACTATCGTAAATTTTTTGAGAAAAACTCAGGAATCACGGTTTCCGCCTTCTGGCGATCCGCGTTCCAGGCCCGCGTGTGCAGCCCGTTGGGGACTTCCCAGAATTGACGCGGTTCGCGCGCGGCTTCAAAGAGGTGTTTGCCGTGTTCGAAAGGGACGCCCAGGTCGGCCGTGCCGTGGATGATGAAGACCGGGCGCGGAGCAATCGAAGCGATCCGGTCGATCGGCCGCAGTTCGTTCGTGTCCATGTGTCCGCGCAGGCCGAAAAAGAACTCGGTCAGGGGCACCAGGAGAAACGGCGGCAGATTGTAATCGATCCGCGCGCGATCGGCCAGGATTTGACTGAGCGATTCGAAGGGCGATTCGAACACCCCGGCCTTGATCCGAACGTCTTCGGCCATGGTCAGGATGGACGTGGCGGCGCCCATGGAAAAACCGAACACTCCCACCGCGGGCATTTTTTTCGTATTCAGTAAATAGTCGACGCCGGCTTTCACATCGAGGCGTTCGTAAAAGCCCATCGAGTTAAAGGACTTTTCGCTGACCCCGCTGTGGCGCAAATCGACCATGAGTAGATTGAATCCCGCGTTGTGGAGCGAAGGCGCGTATCGTAACCCCTCGCGGCGGGTCGCGTTGCGGCCGTGCACGAGAAGAACCGCGGGAGCGCCAGGTTGGCCGGCGATGAACCAGGCACTGAGCTTCAGGCCGTCGCGCGACGGGAAGTTTACGTCTTCGAATTTCAGTCCCACCACGGATGGGTCACCGCAGTACGCGTAGTGTTCGGTGGAACAGACGTGCTCGCCCGGGTACAGCAACAACTCCGCGAAGTACCAGGCGCCGCCGATGATGAGCAGCAAATACAGAACTACCAGGCCGATGAGCCCGCGAACCAGGACTTTTTTCATGACAATCCCCCTGACAGGTTGCGGCCACTTTTTCCGCGGCCTGCTAATTCTACAACGGTAGATGACTCCAAACGCGAATTTTTCAAACCCCGGGACACGGGGGTCACAGGGAGCACCATTCATTCAGCGAATTTCAGCGTTCCGGAACGTTCTGAAATCCGAAACGGAGAATTCACCCTCCGTGATCCCCGTGGTATTTCTTTGAAATTGCAATCTACCGCTGTAGTACTAAGAAACTCATATACGAGTTCCTAATTGGTCTTAACGTTTTTTCCCGCTCTTTCCCGCCGCCTTTTTTACGGCCTTTTTCGCGGCCTTGCCGATTATTTTTTTCGTTCCTTTCTTCGCGACTTTTTTCGCGGTGCTTGCGACGCTTTTTTTTACGACTTTTTCGGCGCCTTTCCCGGCGACTTTTTTCTCAGTCCGGGCCTTCGCCTTTTTGTTCGATTTTATAATTTCTGGCGATTTTTCCTTTTTAGGCGCCTCACGAACGACCGGGGCGGTTTTGCGTGCTGGCGCGGTCAGCGCGGGCAGGCCCGGATCGAACCCGGGGGCCGCCGCCAGGGAGGCCGCGATCCGGAGCAGTTTATTTTCCTCAAAATGGTTGGCCATCAACTGCAGTCCGATCGGCAATCCGCGCGCGTCCAGTCCCGCCGGGATCGAGATGGCGGGCACTCCGCCCAGATTCGCGCCGATGGTCAACAAATCCGCCTGGTACATGCTGAGCGGGCTCTGGGCGCGTTCGCCGATCGGAAAAGCCGTAGTGGGCGATGTGGGTGAAAGGATGACGTCCACCTTCTGGAAGAACGCGTCGAATTCACGCTGGATCAGTTTGCGCGCGCGCTGGGCCGAGTTGTAGTACGCGTCGTAGTAACCGGATGACAGCACGAACGTGCCGAGCAGAATGCGGCGTTTCACCTCGGGCCCGAAACCTTCCGTGCGACTTCTGATATATAGATCGATTAAGTCCCGGGGATGCTCCACACGGTGTCCGTAACGCACGCCGTCGTAGCGCGACAGGTTGCTCGAAGCTTCGGCGGGGGCCAGGATATAATAGAGAGGAATGACGTAATCACGAAAGCGACTGCGCAGCGGGACAATTTCGGCGCCCCGCGCGGCCAGCCAGTCGCGCGCCCGCTCCCCGGCGCGGATCACGTCGGCTTCGAAGCCGGGCGTCCCCGGTTCGGGCAGGTCCAGGCCGACGCGCACGCCGCGCCAGTCGCCATTACGCAAAATCTCAGGCGATTCTTCGATTTTGCGAATATCGGCCTCGGGGTGCGAGGTGGCATCGCGCGGGTCACGGCCACTGAGGATGCCCAGCAGGCGCGCCGCGTCGGGCACGTTCCGGGCGAAGGGCCCGATCTGGTCCAGGCTGGAGGCGAAGGCCACCAGTCCGTAGCGTGACACGCGACCGTACGTCGGTTTGAGTCCCACGCAACCGCAAAACGCGGCGGGCTGGCGAATCGAACCGCCCGTGTCCGATCCGATCGCGAGCGGCACGGCGCCCCCCACGACGGAGGCCGCCGCCCCCCCCGAGGAACCGCCCGGCACGCGCGCGGGGTCCCAGGGATTGCGCGCCACCCCGAAAGCCGAGTTTTCGGTGGACGAACCCATGGCGAATTCGTCCATATTCGTGCGGCCGAACAGAACCAGGCCGGCCGCGCGCAGTTTTTCGATCACGGTCGCGTCGTACGGGGCGAAAAAATTTTCCAGCATGCGCGAACCGCATGTAGCGTATTCGCCTTTTTCGAGAATATTATCTTTTACGCTAACGGGAATCCCGTCGAAATGGCTCAGGGCCATGCCTCTGGCGCGGCGCCGGTCCGATCCTTCGGCCTGGGCGAGTACCCGCTCGCGGCCGATTCGTAAAAAAATTCCCAGATTTCCCAGCGACTCCGCGCGGGCCAGACAGGCTTCCGCCAGTTCTCGCGCTGAATATTCGCCCGCGGCGAGGGCCACCGCGTGTTCGCCCGCTGTCCGCTGGATTAATTGTTCTTGCTGATTCATTTCGGTCCGGCCTGCCCGCGCGATTTATTCAGCGTCGATGACCCGGGGCACGACAAAATGCCCTGCGTCCCATTTCGGAGCGAGTTCCGCCAGGGTCCGTGGATCCAGTCCCTGGCCCGGCTCGTCCGCGCGGGTCACGTTACGCGTCTCGTGCGCGGCAGGGACCTGGTCCGCTCCACCGGTATCGAGTTCCTTTATTTTTTCCACAAAATCGACGATCCGGTTGAGGTCCCCGCGCAGGCCCTGAAGCGAAGGATCGTTGCCGTCCAGCCTGGCCAGGTGCGCCAGGGATTTGAACTCTTCCGCGGATAACATGGTTGACGGGTGACCGGATACGGCCCGGACGTCAAGGTCATATTTTGTTTGAACCGCTCTAACAGGCGGCTGAAAGAGTCCCTCCATGGACTTTTTCAGCCGTCGCATCCTGTATCGTCTCATTCGCAGCTTTTTCAGCACCCTGCTAAGGACCCGCGATATTTCAACGCGAATTCCGCGCGTTTATTTTCCCGCCCGGCTCCAGAGCAGGGCGGCCACGCCCGGCATCAACATGATGTAAAAACCGAATGCCAGGATCATCGCGTCCGTTTTTGGATCGGGGAAATAACTCGCGGACAGCAGGAGGGCCACGGAAAGACTGCGCACCGCGGTCACCTCGGAAACCGCACGCACCAGTTCCGTCTCCCTGCCCGCGAGGCTTCCCGCGGCCAGCGATAACCCGACCAGCCCGATCATCGCAAGCTGGACGCGCCAGCCGACCTCCAATAGCGCCGCGCCTTTTGTAACAAGCAGGGCGGCGATGATGATCAGCAGCAACCCGTTCGCGACTTTAAGCGCGGGCCCGGCCAAAAAGTCAGCCCAGGCAGGTCGCACGCGCCGGCATACCATCCCGACCGTCAGGGGCAATACCGTGAACACAAGCAGGGTACGCAGCATCGAAAAAAGAAGATCACCATCCACGGTCTGCCGCCCGAGCAGCAGAGTCACCGTGAGCGGCGCCGTGAGTACGCTCACCAGGGCCAGGACGACCATGAGCGCCGTACCAAAGCCCAGATGACCGCCGGCCATCTTTGTGAAGACCGGTCCGCTTGGCCCGCCGGGAGCAACCGCGCAGAGAAAGATCCCCACCGCCACCGGCCCCTCCACATCCAGGTGTTTACAAACAAAAAATGCGGCCGCGGGAATCAGTACGAGATTCCAGGCCAGCCCCACCGCCAGCGCCTTTTTTTTGCGAACCACTTCCAGAAGATCGACCGGCCGCAGGCGCAGTCCGACGGCGCCCAGCATACAAACCACCAGGGTTTGAATCGCCAGAGTCTGTAACATCGTTCAAGGTCCCCCGGTGCGACCGGACGGCCGCACGCCAGGGCACCCGGGTCCAGGGACGCGGGCAAGAGAAATATTCAGGCGACCGTTTGCCTGGCGCTGGAATTTCCATGGGAGCCCCCGCGCAACACCTTTCCAAAAAACCATTTACGCGACCTCGCGCCGGTTCAGAATGGGAACATGAATACTCCGCGATCACGCTGTGTTATCTGCGGGAAAACTTTTCCCGAAGCTGAACTGTACACAGGCCACGGCATTCGTCAGGAAATCGAAGATCTCATCCGCAACTCGCGACCTGACTGGGACGACAACAGCCTGATCTGCCGGGACGATTTCGAAAAATATAGAAACACGTACATCGTAAACATTATTGAAGAGGAAAAGGGAAAGATCGAGGCCCTGGAAGCCGCGGTAATCGACAGCATTCAACAAAACGCGATCATCACCTTCAACTCGAGCCTGAACAGTGAACCGGTAAGCTTCGGAGAAAAAATCGCCGACCGCGTGGCCGCGTGGGGCGGAAGCTGGAAGTTCATCATTTTTTTCTTTTTGACTCTGGCCACCTGGATCACGATCAATTCCGTGTCTCTGCTCCGGGGTCCCTTCGATCCCTTCCCCTTCATTCTTCTGAATTTGATCTTATCCTGCCTGGCGGCCATCCAGGCTCCGATTATCATGATGAGCCAGAATCGACAGGAAATCAAAGATCGGTTCCGCGCGGAAAACGATTACCGGATCAATTTGAAATCGGAAATCGAAATCAGGACCCTGCACGAAAAAGTCGACCACCTCCTGCTCGACCAGTGGTCGAAAATGATGAAAATCCAGGAAATCCAGATCGAAATCCTGGAAGAAATTCGCGGAATGATTCGAAAATAATTTTCTGGCGCAATCATGGAGAGTCGGGACTTTTTCACACTGCACGCGGGGCTCCCCCGCAAGGGTGGGGGCCAGACCGACTGACCCGCCAGGCGTTCGCCATGGTCGCCGATCTGCCCTCCAGGCCGCGCATCCTCGATATTGGGCTGCGGCCCGGGAAAACAGACTCTACCTGGTTTTTCCGTTTTTATTGACAGAATCAAAATGATGTTCTATAATTTCCCTGCAGCCTGACCCGGGGTGCGTGTCGGAGCCTCGTTCGCGAAAGGCGGACTGGAAATCGCGGTCGCGTCCGGAACACTCGTTGAGAGGATAGACCTTTATGATTCATCCCAAATCGCCCCCGTACGATCCCCTGGTCTGGAACACCCTGCCCTTCGCGGAGAAAGCGCGCCAGGTCTGCCAGGCCTGGGCCATCCAGGGCTATGGTTCACCCGCGGCCGTTTACATCGTGTACGCGCTCAAAATCTTATTTTACATATTTGGCTGGATTTTCTTCTGTTCTTTTTCGCCTGGAATGGAATTCTCCCAGATTGGGCGCTGGTGGTCGCAGCCGGTCGCCTTTCAAAAGGCGATTCTCTGGTCCATGCTCTTCGAGGTGCTGGGCCTCGGCTGCGGAAGTGGCCCGCTCACCGGTCGTTACTTTCCGCCGATCGGGGGTATTTTGTATTTCGCGCGACCTGGCACCACCAAACTGGCCCTGCTTCCTGGAACACCCCTGATCGGGACGAATCGCCGTACGATTCTGGACGCGGGCCTGTATCTGCTCCTGCTCGCCCTGTCCGTATTCGCGCTCGCGCAGCCGTTCCCGCGCGCTGATCATTTTTTGTACATCGTTCTGGTGCTGGCGTTGCTGGGCGTCCTGGATAAGACGATCTTTCTCGCCGCTCGCGCGGAACACTACTGGGTGACCCTGGTCTGTTTTGCCTGGACCGAACGCTGGCTTCCGGGGGCCATGGCCGTTCAGCTCGCGCTCTGGTTTTTCGCGGGTTTTTCCAAACTCAATCACCATTTCCCTACCGTGGTCTGCGTGATGGCGTCCAACAGTCCGGCCACGCCTTTCGCCTGGTTTCGAAAAAAAATGTACCGCGCGTATCCGGACGATCTGCGTCCCTCGCGGCTGGCCCTGATCAAGGCGCGCATGGGCATTGCGCTGGAGCTGGGTGTGCCGATCGTTTTTTCGATCGGCGTTCTCACCGGCCAGTGGCCGGTGCTGGTGGCCGGACTCGTGATGATGATCCTGCTTCATTCGTACATCACGAGCAATGTGCCCATGGGCGTTCCTCTGGAATGGAACGTGATGGTCGTGTACGCCGGATTTTTCTTTTTCCTGGCCCATGGCGATGTTACGCCCTTCGATCTCGACGCGCCGCTCCTGAGCGTGTTCCTTTTCGTCTGTTCGGTGTTTGTGCCAGTACTCGGCAACTTGAAACCGGAATGGGTTTCGTTTTTACTCGCCATGCGTTACTACGCGGGCAACTGGGCCTGTAGCGTCTGGTTCTTTCGCGGCGAGTCGTACCGCAAACTGGACCGGCTCACGAAAAGCGCCCCCTGGGTCTTCGACCAGCTCGACCGGTTTTACGATCGTTCGACAGCCGTTGGCCTGGTGGGCAAAGTCATAGCCTTTCGCCTGATGCACCTGCACGGGCGCGCGTTTCAGAAATTGATCCCGCGCGCGCTTGAAGGTAAATTCGAGGAGTACGAATGGGTGGAAGGCGAACTGGTGGCGGGCCTGGCGCTCGGCTGGAATTTTGGCGAAGGCCATCTGCACAACGAACAATTGTTGAAGAATCTCCAGGAACAATGCGCCTGGGGTCCCGGCGAGTTGCGCTGTATCATGATCGAATCGCAGGCGCTCGGCAGCGACCGACTGCCCTACCGCATTCGGGACGCGGCCACAGGACTGATTGAAGCCGGGGATCTGAGCGTGCGGGAGTTGCGAACGATCAACCCCTGGCCGGGAGGGTCGATCACAAACGAACAATCGCGTACTGCATCTTGAGCCGCGCGATGCGTTCGCCCGTTTCGTTGTTGAACTGCGCCACCAGGTGAATCCGTTTATCGTCGCGCGCGGTTTCCGTAACGCGGCAAATCAGTCGCCCGGCCGCCAGAGGTCGTACGTACACGATGGAACAACTGGCCGAAACTCCATAGTAAGTCCCGTCGCTTCCGTACCAGAGCAACGCCCCGGCCAGGGTATCGCCCAGCGCGAAGATCGTCGCCCCGTGCATGAGCCCGGCCACGTTGGCCGTCGCCTGTCGAAACGGGCAACTGCCTGCGATGCGTTCCTCGTCCAAATGTTCGATGGTGACACCGAGGGATCCGGGCAGAACCTGATCGATGATATTCTGTAAAAACTTTATCGGATCAGAATCGCCGGAAGGAACGATCCAGGACGGACAGACGCGGCCGATCAGAGCGCGCAGAATCTCGATCTTCGACATACGCGGAGGATTTCCGTTTTCAAAAACCGGTCAACTCTTTCGCGGAGCGCCGGAAACCGGGGCCGCTATCCCCGTTTCGCCTTTTTATGTTTTCCGCCCTTTTTTGGCGAACCACCCCGCGCGGGTTTGTTCACTTTCCGTTTTTTCAGTACCGGGTGAGCTTTTTCGCCCGTCACCGTTATCGATAGCGGGCGGTCCTGGACGCGGGTCTTTTTCAGAATCTGGAAGATCTCGCGCGGCATCCCGCCGGGCAGATCCACCGTGCTGAACTCGGAATAGATCTGAATGAGTCCGATCAACTGGCGGTCCAGCCCGGCTTCGGCGGTAATCGCGCCCACCAGGTGTTTGGCTTCCACACCGTGGTCGCGACCGACTTCCACGCGGTACTGAACCAGTTCCAGGTCGGACCCGGTTTCCGGTTTTTCGGCGGGCGCGGGGTCGGGGCGCCGTTCGCCACGCTGCGACCGGGGAGCCGCGTCCGGACGCGGTTCGCGCCGGGGAGCGACGAATTCGTTTTTCGCTCTATCTATTGTATTTTGTTTTTTATGCGATTTCTCTTCATTGAATGAACCGGGCGATTTACGCGGCGCTTCGCCCCGGCTCGACTTCGATTCCCCGGACGGACGAGCGTG
Source organism: uncultured Leptospiraceae bacterium (assembly GCA_964631535.1). Classification (GTDB taxonomy): domain Bacteria; phylum Spirochaetota; class Leptospiria; order Leptospirales; family Leptonemataceae; genus CAZVZS01. The sequence goes on along the minus strand of CAZVZS010000063.1, from coordinate 5,566 downwards.
ACCGGTATCAGCCGATGCACGGCTCCGCGCCGGGGAGCGTTCGGTCTGGGCCATATAGGCCAGAGCCGCGCCGACCTTGCGAGGTGAAACCTCGTACTCCGCGCTGACGGATTCGATGATATCCTCGAAGGCGCGCAGGTCCTCTCCGCTTTTGATCACCGCGCCGATTTTTTCTTTGAAACGAGCCACCTGTCGATCGGCCACGTCCTCGCGCGACGGCAGTTTCATCTGCGTGATCGGCTGGCGGGTGGCGCGCTCGATCGCGCGCAACATTCGCATTTCGCGGGGAGCCACGAATAAAATGGCCGCGCCCTTGCGTCCCGCGCGTCCGGTTCGACCGATACGGTGCACGTACGCTTCCGTGTCGTGCGGAATGTCAAAGTTGACGACGTGCGAGATCCGTTCCACGTTCAATCCGCGCGCGGCCACGTCCGTGGCCACCAGGATATCGAGCGTTTTGTTTTTGAGTCGTTCGATCGTTTTTTCGCGCAGGGCCTGGTTCATATCGCCGTTCAGGGGCGCGCAGGAATACCCGCGCGCTTCCATTTTTTCGGCGAGCTCAACCGTCGTGTTCTTGGTGCGCACAAAAACGATCATGCCGTCAAAATCCTCGGTTTCGAGAATACGGGTGAGCGCGTCCAGCTTGTGCGTCCCGGCCACCGGCCAGAAGCGCTGGGTCACGGAATCGACGGTGGTGGTTTTCGATTCGATTTTGATTTCGACCGCGTTTTTTAAATGGCGATGGGCGATGCGTCGCACCGCGTCCGGCATCGTTGCTGAAAACAGAGCGGCCTGCCGCCCGGCCGGAGTTTTTTCGAGGATCCATTCCACGTCCTCCAGAAACCCCATGTTGAGCATCTCGTCGGCTTCGTCCAGTACCAGGGCCCGCAACGCGTCCAGACGCAGAGTTCCGCGCCGCAGATGGTCCATGACCCGGCCGGGCGTGCCGACGATCACCTGCACGCCGCGTTTGAGCGCGCGGAGTTGCGCGTCCATGCCCTGTCCGCCGTACAGCGGAACGATCCGAAAATTCTGAATATGCCTGGCGTACGTGGAAAACGCCTCGCCCACCTGCAACGCGAGTTCACGCGTGGGCGTGAGGACGAGTATCTGCGGCTTCGCGATATTCGCGTCAATTCGACTTAAAAGGGGTAATGCGAAAGCGGCGGTCTTGCCCGTGCCGGTCTGCGCCTGGCCCACGAGATCGCGGCCTTCCAGCAGAGGCGGAATGCTGCGCGCCTGGATGGGCGATGGGACTTCGTAACCGACGTCCACGACGGCGGCGAGCACCGGTTCGGACAGGCCGAATTCGGCGAAGGTTTTTTGGGATGAGGCAGTTTCTGACATAAAAAGGCGGGATCTGTCATGATTGGTAAGACACCCCGCCCTTACAACTGTTTCCTTTCGCGAATAACAACCTTTATTATTACTGCCGCGCTTTATCGGAAGACCCGTTCCAGCCAGGCCAGCCAGGTAAAACGACGCGCCAGGATGAAGGCACTTACGTTGAAGAAGTAGCGCAGATCCTGGCGCATCGATTCGGCCGCAACCAAGCCGTAGCCCTGGTAGTACGAAACCGGAATTTCGATGCAGCGCATGTGGTAACGCATGATTTCGATCATCATTTCCACGGAGTACGTTTTATCGCGGCGATGCAGATCGGGCGCGATGCGATCGAACGCTTCCTTCCATATGGCGCGGTACATACAACCGATGTCGGTGTAACGCGGCTCCTGGCTCCACCAGAGGATTTCTACCGCCTTCCCAAAGGCGACGTTCATCCAGCGATAGGACGCGCGCAGGTTCGAGCCCTGTTCCATCATCTGGCGCGTGGTGCGCGTGCCGACGACCATATCGCTGTCTTTGAGATACTCCGCGAGCTTGGGCAGGTCCAGCGCGCGAAAGCTGCCGTCGGCGGGGGCGAGCACGACGATGTCACCGGAACAATGATACATGGCTTCGTACACGCTCCAGCCGTCGTGCAGACGTTCGCCCGGCCGTGGGTCCGGCGAAGGGGGCGCCGCGAACGGCGATTCGGGCACACCACCCGGTAGAAAGTCCGAAGGCCCGTAGCGCGAATACACTTTCACTTTCGCTTTTTTCGCGAGGTCGACCGTACCGTCCGTGCTGCCCATATCGGCCACGATGATTTCGTGCACGTGATCCTTGAAATCGCTGATGACATCCGGGAGCGTGGCCGCGTGGTTCAGAGCCGGCAGCACCAGAGATAATTTATACTGAGGAAATTTTTCACTGCGTATCAGATAATGAGCCGCGTAATAATCGGCCAGGGAATTGATGTTCAGGTAACGGCCTTTAAGAATACCCGCGTATACCTCGCCGCTCGCGCGGGCCATGTGGTCGATGACGTCGGTCAACTCCACGATGCCACTGCGCCGGGAGGGCGGTGTCTCGTCGAAGAATCGAAAATAGTCGGGTGAAAAAATGTACGTACCGAGTCCGAGGAGATTATTCGGCGGGTTCTCCGGTTTTTCGATGAGTTCGGTGACGCGCAGGCCATCCAGCTTAACCGAGTAGTTTTTTCGAATGTGGGCGATCATCTTCGTAGGCATGACCGCGATCAAGGCCCGCGCCTGACGCCGGGTTTTCCAGAATTTAACGAGCGTACTGTGATTCGTTCCGTCGTAAAATTCATCGCCGAGGATCAGCGAAAAATCCGAACGCACCCGGTCACGCAGCGATGCGATGTCCGCGGCCAGACCCCGACCGGTCCACGCGGCGGTTTCGATTTCCCGGCCGGGAAATTTCTGACGCAGGCGTTCGACTTCGACTTCAACCTGGTCGCGCAGATGACCGACGACGATGTAGAGTTTTTTGACGCCGAAGACGCGGAACTGAATGTCGACATTGCGCTCCAGCAGCGAACGATTTTCGAAGCGAAACAGGGGTTTGGGAACGTAAGAAGTCCGGGGATACGCGCGGGTACCTTTCCCGGCGGCGGCAATCACTCCGATAGACACCATCGGACGCAGGCTGGCGGCACGGGCCCCGGGGTCCATCGAAATTCAGGATTTTCCCGCGCGGTTTCCTTTACACAAAAGCCGGTGCCGCGGGAAATGTGTATTTTAAGACGATGATCCAGAAAGACATACAAACCTTCGGCGCGCTCAAAGCGATGGGTTACGCGCCACGTTCCGTGAAACAGGAAATGGCCGAGAACCTGGCGAACCGTTTGCGCAAGCGTGAACGAATTTTTCCGGGCATCCACGGGTACGAAGAAACGGTAGTACCCCAGCTCGTACACGCGATTTTATCGGGACACAATATCGTCATCCTCGGTGAAAAAGGCCAGGCCAAATCGCGGATCATGCGTTCGCTGACCGGCCTGCTCGACGTCGGCCTCCCGGTCATCGTGGGCACTGAAATTCCGGAAAGTCCCTTTCTGCCGATCACCGGGCGCGGCCGGCGTATCATGGCCGAACAGGGCGACCAGGCGCCCATTCGCTGGCTCACTCCGGACGAACGGTACGGCGAACGCCTGGCGCCAGGCAGTCGCATCGCTGATATTATTGGAGACATTGATCCCGCGCGCGTAATCGAAGGGCAGGCCCTTTCCAGCGAAGACGCCCTGCACTTCGGTCTGTTGCCGCGCATGAACCTTGGCATTTTCGCCATTAATGAATTGCCTGATCTTGACTATCTGGTTCAGGTGGCGTTGTTCAACGTGCTGGAGGAAGCGGACATTCAGATTCGCGGTCTGCCCGTACGCATTCCGCTTGACGTGTTCGTTTCGTTCACGGCCAACCCCGCGGATTATTCGCGTTCGGGAAAAATCATCACGCAACTCAAGGACCGCATCGGCGCGGAAATTCGCACGCACTACCCACGTTCACGGGAAGTCGGCCACGCGATCACGCGCCAGGAAATCGAACTGCCGCGGATCAAACCGGACGTGATCATGCCGGAATTCATCGAAAAAATAATCGAAGAGTTCACCGTGCAGGCCCGGACCAATCACCTCGTGAATCAGAAATCGGGCGTTTCCGCGCGCCTTTCGATCGCGAACTACGAGACCTGCGTGTCCAGCGCGCGGCGCCGCGCCCTGATGCTGGGCGAAGACCCGGGCATGGCGCGCATGACGGACCTGGGCAACCTGTTCGCGTCCAGCTCCGGCAAAATCGAACTGGACCCCTACCGGGACGAGGCCGTCACCGAATACCAGGTCATCATGAAAATCCTGGACGCGGCCATCAAGGAAGTGTTCGCGGAGTATTTCCCCCTGGATAAGTACGAAGCTTCTTTCGCGGCGGTCTCCGAGCAGGTGTTCGCGCAAAATCGCGTGGAAATTTCGGACAATATGCCGGCTTCCGGATACCGGGATTTGTTCAAAAAAATCCCCGCTTTCTTCGATCTCGTACGCGACCATCGCTGGGACGAAGGCGATCAAATGCTCGCCGCCTCCATCGAATTCATTCTGGAGGGCCTCACGGTTCACCAGAAACTGAGTCGCCGCAAATTAGGCGAAATCATCAGTTTTAAATCCGTCGATGTTTACTGACGTCCCCGCGCGTTTTATGCCACCTGTCCCGGACGTGAAATTCCTGGCAGTTTGCCTGACCGCCGGGTGCCTGGCCCTGTGCGGGTCCGGCGCGTCATTGTCTTACGCCGACCCGGGCGGTGTCGAGGCGGTTGTGCTGGCGGACCTGGCCTATTCCAGTCGCGATGGGCGCGACCTGCTGGCGGACGTGTATGTGCCCTCCGGACCAGGGCCTTTTCCGATCGTGATCACTCTGCACAGCGGGAGCTGGCAGCGCGGGTCGCGTGGACGCATGGCGGACGTGGCGAGCGATTTGCAGAAGGCCGGCTTCGTCGCCATGAACATCGAGTATTCACTCGCGCCGCGCAGCCCGTTTCCCGCGCAGATCGAAGACGCGCGCGCGGCCGTCCGCTGGATTCGCGCGAACGCGCGACGTTTTCGCGCGGACGAACGGTTCGTGGGCGCCTTCGGGTATTCGGCCGGCGGACACCTGGCTCTGCTTCTAGCCACCGACGCCGCTCCGGATTCGGCGGGCCGAATCCAGGCTGTCGTTGCCGGAGCCGCTCCAACGGACCTGGAGTTGTTTCCGGATCTGCCGAGCCTGAAACGCGTGTTCGGTTCTTCACGCGAGGAGGCTCCGGACGTCTTCAAGAACGCATCGCCGATCACGCACGTAAGTCCGGACGATCCACCCACGTTTCTATACCACGGCTCGTACGACTGGATCGTAAGCCCCGATCATTCGCGGCGTATGGCGGAGCGTCTGCGTCGCGCGAAAGTCCCGGTCGAATATCTGGAGCTCCCGCTGGGACACGCTCGCGGGGAAATCTGCGCGACCGAACAGGTGCGACCGGCGATCGCTTTTTTACGGAAGTGGATCGGTGGCGGGAATTTTTTGCGCGGGCGCTGAAAACCACGCAGGTGCAGGCAACTGAAAAAGCCGCGCATAGGACGTTAACCCGGATTATGCACGAAATTCTCGAGGAATTTTTGGACTCAACGAAAACCGCCTTTCAAGGCGGTTTTCTTCATTCCTCAGTAGCCCCGGAATTTTTGCATGAAACAGTG
>CAZVZS010000062.1:23957-31069 GCA_964631535.1 uncultured Leptospiraceae bacterium | reverse complement strand
GTCCCGGTTGCTCCGGCCGCCCGGAAGCCGCAACCGGTCCCCCGGCGTCCTCAGCCGGCACCCGCGCCTCCGGTCGTAACCCAGCCGCAGACTCCGGTACCCGCACCGGCTCCCGCGTTGGTGCCGCCCGTGGCCGCCCCCGCAGCCCCTGCCGGTGCTCCGATTATGGCCGGAAATTTACCCGCACCCATTCCAGGGGCTCCCGTGAATGGGGCTCTGCCCGCGGGAACGGACGCGGGATCGGGTTATCTCGCGCCTGTGGCGAATGACCCTGCCGCCGGCATCACGGAAACGTTTTTATTCCCGGAAGACCGTTATCTGCCCGAATTCCGCTACGAACCTGTGGCCTATCCCCATCTCAACCAAAACCAGGTCGCGGGTGGCGACGTTGAAGAAACCTCCAGCGAAAGTAGCGTGAAAACTTCGGACTGGTTTTTCCAGGCTTTTTCCGATTACGAAGTGACGGACCGCAGTATTCTGAACGTGGTGATCGTTCTTTCCATGTTTTTAATTTTCTTGCTGCGGCACCGTCTACAGAAAAGAAAAAAGGTTTACTGAGAAAGCCGGTCTCCTATTTCTTCCCGACGGGTGGCCAGCCTTCCGGTGCCTGATTTTCGCGGTCCGCCAAATTAATGGATTCATTGACCAGGAGAACAATTCTCAGTCTCGGGCTTATTTTCATCTGCCTGTTGCTCGTTGCCCCCAATGTTCTGGAACAGGAACTCGCTCTGGTGTTCCGCCAGACCGCGCGCCTTGAATCGGGCGAAAAAGTTCCCGTAGCTACCCGGCAAATTCAGGATTTTATCAACGACCGGGAAAACGGCCTCGGGCTGTATTTTCAGGGCGCCACCTGCGTCCCCCGGAGCTCGGCGGAAATCCCCGAAACACACCGGTGCGTATTGAAAGGTCGCTTCATCACCGCGGCGCGCGTGAACGAAATCGCCCAGGCGTATCCCGAGTTGATCGATGACAAGCGGACCCGGCTGCTGCCGCATCCGATTGAAAGTTTCATCGGTCGTTTACCGCTCCCGGGAAAAGAAAGCGAACAGGACCTGGCCCCGGGCGCTCATGTCGAACACAGTAAGAATTTAAAAATCAAGCTCGGCCTTGACCTCCAGGGTGGGATGCGCGCGGTATTTCGCGCCGATTTCGAATCGCACATTGCCGCGCTAAAAGAAAAGCTTACCCCGCTCATCCAGGATTATCAGAAACAACTGGAGAAGGCGACCGATGATGAAAAGGGTCGCCTGGAAGGGCGGATCGCGGAATTAGAAGCGCAACTCAATTTAAGCGAAGCGCGGAAGCAGGAAATGCTGGGGGAGGCCAAGCGCGTCATCGACAAGCGCATGGCCTCGCAGAATTTGACCGAACCGGAAGTTCGGGTTCAGCCCGGCAGCTACAGCATCGCCGTTGATATGCCCGGCGTGGCCAATTCGTCGGAAGTTCTCGATAAAATAAAAGATACCGTCAAGGTCGAATACCGCCTGGTGAACGACGCCGCGACCGAGCGCGTCAACCAGAATCCCGAGATGGCCCAGGCCCTGGGACGGATTCAGGACATTTATCGCTCCGGATTCGTGGATCGTCGTGATATCGACGATGTTCTCAAGTCCCTGCCGGGGATCGCGGGCATCGACCCGGAAAAGGACGGGCGTATTTTTCTGTACTGGCGCCGCGGCAAGAAAGTCGGATCGCCCAATCTGCCGCGCGAATTCCGGGTGCTGGGTCCTGTCGTCATGGACGGGGACGATATGACCGACGCCCAGGAAAGTATCAATCCCAACAGCGCGTATTACAAAATCGATTTCGTTCTGAACGGCCCGGGCGCCACCAAATTCTGCGATCTGACCACCAACGGGATGAACCGGCGGCTGGCCATCCTCTGGGGGGACCGGGTCGTTTCCGATCCAGTGATCCAGGGCGCTATCTGCGGCGGAAACGGGGTCATCACCGGGCAATTCACTCGCGATGAAGCCGGGGAAATTTCCAACGTGATTCGCGAGGGCGCTCTGCCGCTGGCGCTCGAAATCCTGTCCGTTTCGTTTATTGGTCCTTCGCTCGGTCAGGAATCGATCGTGGCCGGGATCCTTTCGATGGTTCTCGGTTTTTTCTTGATCATCATTTTCATGGTGGGTTACTACCGGCTTTCCGGGCTGGTGGCCGTTTTAGGCCTGTTCATGAACGTGGTGATCATCGGCTCGATCTTGAGCTTGCTGGAATTTACGCTGACTCTGCCCGGGTTCGCGGGGGTAATTCTGACGGTCGGTATGGCCGTGGACGCGAACGTGATTATCTTCGAAAAAATCAAAGAAGAACTGGCGGAGGGGAAATCGCCAGGACTGGCCATCGAAAGCGGCTATAACGCCTCGTTCTGGACCATTCTGGATTCGAATGTTACCACGATCATCGCAGCTATCATTCTGTTTTATACGAAAGACGGCCCGATCATGGGTTTCGCGATTACCCTGTTCTGGGGTCTGGTCAGCTCCATGTTCACCTCGCTCGTACTGACGCAGCTAACCTTCGACTGGGTGCAACGCTTCACGGTTCTTCGTAAACTTTCCATCGGCTGGGGAAAGTATAACCAGGGAGGCGCCGCATGAGTGTCACTCGCTACCGCGTCCCCTTCATGATGATGTCCCTGATTGGAATCATCGCCCTGTTTGTTATCACCTATGCCGTTTACGGCGGGTTCGCGCAATCCATCGCGTTCAACGGTGGAGTCCGCTTTTCGCTTTCCATGCCCCCCGGGCAGGGTAAGGCGGAGCTGGATTCGGCCCTTGCAAAAGCTGAGTTCAAGGATTTCCAGGTGCGCCAGGTCAGCGCGCGGGGCAATCAATTCGATCTTGAATTTGGCCCCGCCATTCGGGATAAAATGTCAACCCAGGAAATCGAACAAAAATTCCTGGCTCAGATCAGCGGTATGGACGCCAGCAGCATCATCTCGCGCGAAACCATCGACGCCAGCTACGGGACCGACCTATTCGTCATCGCCACCCGTTCCCTGATTCTTACATTCATTTTAATCGGCGTATATCTAACCTTTCGTTTTGATTTCCCCTTCGCGCTCGGCGCTTCCCTGGCCCTTTTACATGACGTGATCTTCACGATCGGATTTATCGGCGTCATGCAGATCCAGCCCAGCATTCCGGTTGTCGCCGCTGTGCTCACGATCGTCGGTTATTCGATCAACGACACGATCGTGATCTTTGACCGGATTCGGGCGTCCGTGGACAATACCTCACAACTGACGGTCGGCGAAACGATGGACAATGCCATCACGATGACCTACTCGCGAACGATCATCACATCGCTCCTGACGCTCCTGGTCGTAATCGCGCTGCTGTTCGGCGGCGCCACATCCCTGTACGATTTCGCGCTGATTCTCGTTTTCGGGATCGTCGTGGGAACGTACTCCTCAATTTTTGTCGCCTCCCCGCTGGTCCAGATTTACGTTCAGGTACGCGAACGTCTGCGTCGCTGAAGGCGGCGCCGCACGCATCGGCTCCGCGCGAGGAGGCCCAATGGTGGATTTCCCATAGGCATTTCGCGGATAAAAAAATTAATTCTGTCTGTGCGAAACGAGCTTTCGCGAGAATCGATTCTGGCGATGGGTCGCACGGCTCCCAATCCCCCGGTCGCGGCCGTGGTTATCGCCACGCGCTCCGCATCGCCGGGGGAACCGGTTCTCTTTGCGGGCGGAACCGAACCGGCGGGCGGGCGCCACGCGGAGATTGTCGCTCTGGACCGCTGTCGCGCGGACGGCGGACGCCCCGCGCGCCTGTACGTGACCCTGGAGCCGTGCGCTACGTTCGGTCGCACCCCGCCCTGTACGGACCGCATCATCGGGGAAGGGGCGCTTGCCAGAATTATCTTTTTTCAAAATGATCCGGCCCAGCCGAAGCGCGCGGTCCTGGTTTTAGGGGATGCGGGTCGGCGGGCCTGGCAGGCCCGCGTGCCCTCTTTTCAACCCGGCCCCGCGTTTCTGGCCGGGTTTCTGGGCCGGGTGACCGGCACGGGCCCCCGCCTGCATCTGAAATGCGCGCTCAGCGTCGATGGGTATATGGCCGGGGCGGGAGCGGAACGCCTGTTGATTTCGGGTATCGTGGCCCGGCGTTTTACCATGGCGCTGCGTTCACGCATGGACGCGGTGCTTGTCGGACCGGGCACCGTCGCCGGTGATCTGCCAGGCCTGGATGTGCGTCCTCCGGAAGCGGGCCCCGCGTTCGATTTCGCGAAAATCGCGCCGGCCGCACGCGCGAATGGGGATCTTTTCCTGGAAGCACTCTGTGAACATTTCGACGCGGTGACGCGACAGGCCGCGGACAGGGCGCGGCAGCCTGATCGAATATTTTTGCTGGGACGACCTTTCCCCGGCCAGGGCGATTTTTTCACGAAGCAAAATGCGATCGCCGGACGGACCGGTCGCGCGGCCGTTTATTTGACCACAGCGTCGTACGCCGCGACCTGGCTCCGGCGCGCCGCGACCGTCCTGCCGGATCTCGCGGATCCGGATTTCGCCAGAAGTTTGCGAATTTTTTTTTCGGCACGCGGGTACAACGAGGTGCTGGTGGAAGGGGGTCCGACTCTGCTCGGACGATTGGCGCGTGAACCGGGACCGGACGATCGTGGCGCCGTTTTGCGTTCGCGCGTCCGCAGGGCCGGTCGGGGTCGGCCGGGACCGACTTTCGCGGGGCGGGCGGAAACGTATGACCTGGGCGATGACGCGCTGGAGACGTTTCGAATCAGAACGCCAGACGCAGCACCGGGTAGATGATCACGCCGAAGGTGGCGAGCCAGGCGAGTAACAGCGCCTGGAACAATCGATCGTGAATCAGAATCTCCGTGGGCGAGCCGCTGCGTTTTTCGACGAACGTGATCTGCATGTAGCGTAAAATGCTCATGATGACGAAGATGGTCGTGAGGTACAGGCGATCACTGCCGACGCGGTGAACGACTTCCGGTGAAACCGTATACATGATATAACAGACGACCGTCGTCGTGGCCATCATCACCATGGCGGCGTCCAGGAGCGGGAGGTTGTAGCCGTCGATGACCTTGCGCGCCCGGGTTCCGCTTTCGAGGAAAATTATAACGTCGTCGCGGCGTTTGGCCAGAGCCAGGAACAGGGCCAGCAGAAACGTCATGATCACGATCCAGAGCGAAAGATCGACACCCGAAGCGAAATGGCCGGCCAGCAGGCGCAGCACGAAACCCGACGCGATGATCGACACGTCGACCAGGGCGATGTGTTTCAGGCGAACGGAATAGGCCAGATTCAAAACCAGATAAAACGTGAGCAGGAAAAAAAATCGCAGATCAAGCCAGAACGCGATACCAAGGCCGGCAAGAAGCAGGCTCAAAAACAGGATTCCCGCCTGCCGGCTGGAAACCATGCCCGAAGCCAGCGGACGGAATTTTTTGCGGGGATGTTGACGGTCATCTTCCCGGTCCTGGTAATCGTTAAAAATGTAAACGGCGCTGGCCACACAAGAAAAGGCGACAAACGCGTACGCGCAGGCCAGCAAAAGGTCCAGGTGGTGGATTTTCAGGCCGAAAAATAACGGTAAAAAAATAAAGGTGTTTTTTAAATACTGGTGGGGCCGCAGCAGGGTTAAAATCGCCTTGATCATGGAAACGTTCGGTCCGTCCGGGAAAACCCCATGCTGGGGGCGCTGGCTTGCCAGAGCAAGCGAAAAGATAGCGCCCCGGCCGCGCTTCCCGGGGCGGGGTACGGTAAACTCCCCGCGTCCCGCCGGCGCGAACACCGCGTACGAATTTAATAAAAGCCGGGGACCGGCGCGCTCATGATCAGTCTTCGCGAAAAAATCGAACAGGAACTCCTCCTCGGCCTGAACGCGGTCCAGCGTGAGGCCGTGTTACACGACGAAGGGCCGCTCCTGATCCTGGCCGGCGCCGGATCGGGCAAGACGCGCGTCATCACGCACCGCATCGCCTATCTGTGCCGCATACGTGACGTGCCGCCTTACCGCCTGGCCGCGGTCACGTTCACGAACAAGGCCACCCAGGAAATGAGCGACCGCCTCCACGGCCTGGTCGGGCCGATGGCGGAGGAAATCTTCGTGCGCACGTTTCACGCGCTGGGTTTGCACGTGATGCGCTATCACTACGACCGGGTCGGTCTCAAATCCGGCTTTACGGTGTACGACGCGTCCGCGCAAACCACGCTCATCAAACGCATACTCAAAGACTGGAAGATCGACTCCGCCGCGCTCGGTCCGGCCTCCGTGGCCGCGGCCATCAACCGCGCGCGCGAGCGGTTGCTCGACCCGGACGCGTACCCCGGCGCGGCGCGGGGGGACTACCAGGCGGACGAAGTCGCCCGCGTGTATAAGGAATATATCAAACGTTTGCGCGAAAACAACGCGCTCGATTTCGGCGATCTTCTGTTCGAAACAGTGCGCCTGTTCCGGTCCAGTCCCGACGTGCTCGAACGGTACCAGAAACTCTGGAAGTATTTCATGATCGACGAATACCAGGACACGAACCATTCGCAGTACGTCCTGGGCGAGATGCTCACACGCGCGCACCGCAACATCGCCGTCGTGGGCGACGAGGACCAGTCGATCTATTCATGGCGCGGCGCGGACATCAGCAATATCCTGAGTTTCGAAAAGGATTATCCGGACGCGAAGGTCCTGCGCCTGGAGGAAAATTACCGCTCCACCCCGCTCATTCTGAAGGCCGCCAGTTCCGTCATCGCGCACAACGAAAATCGCCACGTGAAGACCCTGATTCCCACGCGACCCGCGAACGGGATCCCGCTGGAATTCGCCCGGTACGATTCCGACGATAACGAAGCGCACGGGGTGATCGAGCGCGTGCGTTCTCTGCGCCGCGCCGGTCGCCCGTACAGGGAAATGGCGATTTTTTACCGGACGAACGCGCAATCACGCCTGTTCGAGCAGATCCTGCGCGATCGAAATATGGCGTATCTTTTGATCGGGGGTTTTCGTTTTTACGAACGCAAAGAAATCAAGGACATGATCGCGTATCTCACCCTGGTCGTGAACCCGGACGACGATCTGAGTCTGGAGCGGATCATCAATACGCCCCTGCGCGGAGTGGGCGACGGGGGCCTGGCGCGGCTC
>CAZVZS010000062.1:0-23947 GCA_964631535.1 uncultured Leptospiraceae bacterium | reverse complement strand
TCCATGGCCGAACAGCGCGGTCTGTCGCTGCTGGAGACGCTGCCGTTCGCGGATGAGATCAAAAATTTTCGCGCGAAAAACAAAATCAAAGAATTATACGATTTGATCCAGGAGGCCCGGGCCATGCTCGCGGAGGGGGCGGCGCCCTCGCGCATCGCGGACCGGATGCTGAAACAATCGGGCTACCTGGCTGCTCTCAAGGCCGAGCACACGCCGGACAGCGAAGCGCGCCTCGAAAACATCTATGAGTTTTTCAACTCCATCGCGGACTTCGAAAAAAAACAGAACGAATCCGCGCTCCGTTCGGACGCGGCCGCCCAGGAACTCGCCGGAGAGCCGGAAACCCCGGCCCGGCCCGTCGGTACGCCCCTGGCTCAATTTTTGCAAAGTATCACGCTGTATACCTCGGAGTCCAACCCCGAGGCATCGGGGGTGGACATGAGCGATCCGGTGCATCTGCTCACGCTGCACAACGCGAAGGGTCTGGAATTTCCCGTCGTATTTCTCACGGGTCTCGAGGAAGGTCTGATTCCGCATTCGCTTTCGGTGGAGGAGGGGAATCTGGAAGAAGAACGACGACTGCTCTACGTCGGCATCACGCGCGCCATGGAAGAATTGTATCTGAGCGGGGCGGGGTACCGCCGCGTGTTCGGTACCCTCCAGGGGCGCATGCAGTCGCGCTTTCTGAACGAAATCGACCCGACCGTCTTCGACCGGCCGCCGGGGCGGCCGCTCCCGTCGGGTACCGCGCGCTCCGCGCCTCCGCGCGCCCAGGACGGCGTTCGCGCGCTGGACGGTGTTCGCGCGAAAACGGTCCAGCCCTGGGAACACCAGGCGGTCGAAACCTTCGCCGTGGGCGAACGCGTGCGCCATCCGAAATACGGCGAAGGTACGGTGGAAGCCACCGAGGATACCGTGGCCGATCAGAAAGTGACGATTCTTTTCGATGGGGAAGAGCGCGCCCGAAAGTTCCTGAACCGCTACACCCCGCTCGAAAAAATCTGAAAAAAGGCTGGCGGAGCCCCGAATCCGGCATTAAAATGGAATCCTGGGGAAAAGTTTTCCTCCCGGGGTAAACCTGGCCACCCCCGGGGCCGAAAGATAGATATAGGAATCATTCTCTTCACGGGAACTAACAACGATGAAACGTTTTTTGCTGGTTTGTATCATGGTGGCTCTGACAGCGCCGGCCCTCGAACTCAGGGCGGGACCCAAGCAGGGCGTGATGGAAGAATTCCGGGCCGTCGAGGAAGCGATCCGGGCCCGGATGTCACGGACCAGTCCGGAGGCCATGAAACGGACGCTGGAAGACAATATCGTGCGCGCCGTCAAAATGGCCATCGAACGCCGCTATTACCGTGAAAAAGACCAGTACCTCAAAGATCTGAACATCGAAAACATTTCCTACGAAAACCCCACATCCCCCACGACGTATTTCGTGAAGTACAAAAACTTCATCATGCGCGTGGATTATGTGCGTGATCCGCAGCTCTTCATCCTGCGTCCCAATTACGAGAAGTTTCTCCTGATTGAAGAGGGTCCGGAGCACGAAAAACCGGGGACCTGATCCAGGTCGCCGGTTCTGACTTTGTCCGAAACAATCCAGGGTCAGGAGAAGGCGCGGATTCTCACCAGCGTCCGGGACGTCGTACTCGACGCGGCCCTGGCCGTTCAGGTCCTGTTCGAAGCGCGTGAGTTTCAGGTATCCTCCAAAGGCGAAGCCGGACCCGTCACGTCCGGCGATATCGTCGCCAACTTCATTTTACGCCGCGGCCTGATGGACCTGCTCCCTGACGCCGGCTGGTTATCCGAAGAATCCGTCGACACCTCCGCCCGACTGGATCGCGAATACGTCTGGGTGGTCGATCCGATCGACGGCACGCGCGAATTCGTAAAAGGTATTCCCGAGTATTCCGTTTCCGTCGGCCTCGCGCGCGCGGGCGAACCGGTGCTGGGCGTAATCGCCCTGCCGGCCGATGGTCTCATTTATTACGGCCTGCGTGGGGCCGGCGTGAGCTGCCTGCGCCACGAACCCGCTGGCCGTGAGTATTTCACTCCGGCCTTCTGGAATTTTGTCCTGGAAGCGACCCCCGCCACGGTGGGCGAAACCCTCGCGGGCGGTTTCACGTTTCGCACCGACCGTGCGTACGCCGTGCAGGAGTCGCGCGTCACGCGGGCTTTTTTTTCCGATCGAAAAGAACTCCCGGGCGCTACGCTGCTGGTTAGCGCGTCCGAACACCGGCGCCAGAAGTTCGCGCCTCTGGAGGGCGACTTTGCCGTCCACCCTTCGGGCTCGATCGCGCGCAAGCTCGGGCTCCTGGCCGGCGGGCAGGGCGACCTGGTGGTTTCGCTTTACCCAAAAAACGAATGGGATATCTGCGGCGGCACGGCCCTGGTGCTGGCCTGGCCCGGCACGGCGGTTATGGAGCTGGAGCACGGTGGTCCGGTACGTTTTAACTCCGCCGACCCCCGCTCGCTCGGTCTGGTGGCCGGTCCGGCGGGCCTTGTGAAGGAGTTCCTACAATATTTTGCGCGCAAAGGGCTAAAACTGGAAACCACGTACGAATAAGCGCGGCGTGGAAAAACCAGGCGGGCGGGTCCCCGTAGCCTAAAATCGCACGAAAAACTATTTACGGATGCGCCCGTCCCCGGTAATACGGAGCGGTGATGAACCCGCCGCCCGCTCCCAGGTTTAAGGCCAACCAGGACCAGATCATCAACCAGGCCATCAAGAAAGGGCGGATGCTGACCGTGTATCTGAAAAACGGCGTGCACATCAAAGGCCGCGTCCTGGCCCACGATTCCTACACCATTCTCATGGATAACGAAAAACATAAATCCCTGGTGTACAAACATTCGATCACTTCCATCTTTCCGGCCCGTCTGGCGCGTCGCTGAGCCTGCGCCTGCCGCCTGACCGACGCATGGCAGCTGCTCCCCATGAACCGCCCGCACCGTTCGTGATCGGTGTCGACGCGCGACCGCTTTCGACGCCGATGTCGGGCGTGGGCCGGGTCATCGCGCGGGTGCTGGAACGTTTTCCGGCTCCAGACCGCTACCGTTTTGTGTTGTATTCGCACCGGCCCCCGCATCCCGATCACGCGGCCACGGCCGCGCTGCCGAACGTGCGCTGGGTCGAGGGCAGGGGGCCGTTCGCGCGCAAGGGCGGGGCCTGGTTCAATTTCGCGCTGCCGCGCATTCTGCGCAAAGACCGCCTCAATCTGTTCTGGGGTTCGCAGCAGGTTCTGCCGCCCTTTTTGCCGCGCGGCCTGCCGGCCGTGCTGACGTACTACGACCTCGTGTTGTATTTTTTCCCGGAAGCGATGCGCTGGCCCGCGCGTTTGCAGCAGCGCCTGGTCCAGGCCTACAGCGTTCACCGCGCCGGCCGGATTCTTTCGATCTCGCGGCAGACCCAGGACGATTTACTCGCGAAGTTCGCCTATCCGCCCGGGCGGGCGGCCGTGGCCCTGCTGGGGTACGATCCGCCGGCCGCTCCCCGAAAAGCCCCAGCAAAATTACCGCACGGATTAAAAACGAACGGATTTATTCTGGCGGCGTCGACTCTCGAGCCCCGCAAAAATTTTGGGACATTGCTGGAAGCTTACGCGTCGTATCACCTGGCGGATCCCCGCGGGGCGTACCCGCTGGTGATCGCGGGGCGGCGCGGCTGGGAATCGCCCGCGTTTTTCGCGAGGCTGGAAGAACTTACGCTTCAGACGAAAAAGATTTTCTGGATCAACGGGCCGAACGACGACCTTTTACGAGAACTCTACCGGGCCTGCGCGTTTTTCTGTCTGCCTTCGTTGTACGAAGGTTTCGGGTTGACGCTGCTGGAGGCGCTTGCCTGGGGCGCGCCGGCCCTGGCCGCGGACATCGGTCCTTTCCGGGAAATCGGCGGTGACCGGATCGAATATTTGCCGCCGCGCGATCCGGCGGCCTGGGCGGCTGCGCTCGCGCGCGCGACAGCGCGCCACCGCAAAGGCCGTTTAAAACGAGTTCGTTTTCCGATTCGTGAGTGGAGCTGGGAGCGTACCGCGCGCATGCACCGCGCGGCCTTCGATGAATTGCTGGAAGTTAGCCAGGATTATGCATGAAACGAAAATATGATGCGCCCCACAGGCATACGCAGGCCGGCTGTACGGCCCTCCGTGGCCGAACAGCCGGCGCTTCGCCTTCCTGGCTTCGCGGCAGCGTATGCCTGTGGGGGCAACACACTGTTTCATGCAAAAAATCCGGTGCCACTTGAGGAATGAGGAAAACCGCCTTGAAAGGCGGTTTTCCTTGAGCACAAAAATTCATGGAGAAAGCGCGGGGCCGCGCGCTGGTGGTTCGATTCTCAGCCGGCCGAAGCGCTGTAGGCACCGGCGGGTTCGATCATTTCACAGTTGCCGTCGAAGACGACGCCGTCGGCGATTTGCAGCTTGGCCGTCTTGATATTTCCGTAGACTTTGCCGGTGCCGAGCATCTCAAGGCGATTCGTGGCTTCGATATTGCCGGTGATTTCACCACCGACGATGACCGTTCCGGCTTTGATACTGGCCTTGACCCGGGCGCTTTCCCCGATCAATAAAACGCCAGGCGTGATAATTTCACCTTCAAAATACCCGTTGATCTGCAGGGGGCGGTTGAATTCGAGCACGCCGTAAAACGCGGTTTCTTTCCCCAGGACCGTGGCGACGCTGCCTTCCTCGGTTACCTGGCGTAGTAAGGACTCTTTTTTTCTGGCCATAATTTCGGATGGGGACGCGGACTTATTTCGTTTTCATCGTGAAGACACCGTCCCAGTCGGCATCCGGGGGGTTCTTGATGTACGCCTCACACCGGTTCACATACTCGGTGGAAGGACCATCTCCGGGGACGATGGAAAGGGCCTTTTTGAACACGGCCAGGGCTTCGCTAAATTTGCGCAGCTTGTACAGGGCCAGACCCTGGTTGTAAGTCTCGAGCAATTGCATTTGATCGGGTTCAAGTGCCATGATGGGGTGCATGGTACGGGAGGGCCTTTCTGTGGCAACAGAAATACCGGGGGGCGGGGCCAGTCGCGAAAATGCTCGCTCCGGGCCTACCGGGCCGTGTCGGTCGCCCGCGGACGTGTTCGATGCGGGTCCAGGGAGGCGTGGTACAGATCGCGTGATTGTTCGAGCGCGCCCGTCTGCTCGGTCATGCGCCAGAGCGTCAGCGATCCTTCGTAAATCAGGGTGAACTTTTTGGCCAGATCGCGCGTGTCCGTGCCGGGCAGCAGTTCACCGCGCTGGATGGCACGCTCAAAAAACCCGGAGTACAGCGCGAACCACTCTTCGGTGATGGCCATGATATCCTGGCCGAATTTGCCTTCTTCTTCGAGTTCGAGTCGGCCGATCTGGGTGGTGAAATTGCCGAGCGCACAGCCGTTGAAGTCGCGCGTCTGTTTAATGCTGCGAATGAGCAGGTCGACTTTCGCGTTTACGTACGGCACGAGGGACGGGTGTTTTTCCATCATCCGCCGTACGCGATTGATGTACATCGTGCTGTGCGCGTACAGGTACGCCCGCGCCAGATCGT
This sequence comes from uncultured Leptospiraceae bacterium, assembly GCA_964631535.1. Taxonomy (GTDB): domain Bacteria; phylum Spirochaetota; class Leptospiria; order Leptospirales; family Leptonemataceae; genus CAZVZS01. The sequence goes on along the minus strand of CAZVZS010000062.1, from coordinate 18,406 downwards.
CCTTGGACTTGAAGTATTGATAAAAGCTGGCCTTGGCCGTGCCGGACTCGTCGATGATTTGATTGATCCCCGTGTTGTGATAGCCGCGGGTGTAAAACAGGTCGATGGCCCGTTTGAGAATCCGGTCTTTTACGTTTTGTCTGGCCATAATCGGTGCGGTCGCCGCGGCCGGGGTCCGAAGACCCGCCGACCGCGGCTTCCAAATAAGAGCGCAGCTCGCATTTTGAGACGCTCTGAATCGTCCCTCGCTTACGGACGTTCGATCAGCATGGCTCCGGCGATTCCACCGTGAGCGCAGGCCGTGATCAGAACTTTATTCACCGACGCATCGGCTTCCATGTCCATCACCGCGTTGGAGATCAATCGAATTCCCGTGGCTCCAAACGGATGGCCGATGGCGATCGAGCCGCCGAAGGTATTGATTTTTTTCTCTTCGTGGGCTTTTTCCCAGTCGAAGCCGGTTTGTTTTTTGATTTCTTCCAGTGCGCCCGTGGCCGTGGCCGCGAAGGCTTCGTGGATTTCAATCCGGTCCAGGTCCTGGGGTTTGAGACCCATTTCTTTCAGTAGCGCGAGCGATGCTTCAGCCTGACCGATGCCCATATTGTTCGGCGCGACGCCGCGCATTTCGTAACCGGTCACGATCGCTTCGATTTTCAGGCCCAGGGCTTTCGCTCTTTCCACGGTGGTGACGATGGCGCCGGCGGCTCCGTCCGAACGCGGGCAGGCGTTGAAGATGGAGGTGGTGGGATCGCCGCTGCTCGTCAGATCCTTACCGTATTTCTTTTTGAAATCGTCCCATTTGATGACCGGGTTGTCGAAGAGCAGCATCGCCTTTTCCATGCGGCCGGGATTTTCCACGATGCCTTTGCGGAGGAGTACCGCCTCGTCCGAATCCAGGGTTTCGCCGTCGTCGGTTTTGACCGCCATAATATGGCGATTGTACTTGCCGGCCAGCGTCGCGTCGTACGCGCGTTTGTAACTTTCGTACGCGAATTTGTCCAGCGTGGCCTTTGGGATTTTGTAGTTCTGCGCCACGAGTTCGGCGGTGACGTGCATGCCGTAGCTGGTTTCCCCGTCGCCCAGGCCGTCTTCAAGCGTGTCCCGGATTTCGACGCCTTCAGGCAGGTCGTTGGGCATGGCCTTCATGATTTTTTCTACGGTGCCGGTTTTTTTATTCGAACGCGCGTTCGCGACGACAAAGGGCATGGAGGATTGCGACTCTTCGCCGATCACCAGATACACATCCCCTTCTCCAATTACGATGCGCCGGGCGGCTTCGGCCACGGCTTCCATGGAAGAGACGCAGTTCTGGTTTACGGTCAGGGCTGGAATTGCCGCGGGCAGGTCCATCAGGGTGGAGATCACCCGGGCCGCGTTCGGCGCGAATGGAAAACCTTCGCCCACGATGACGCCTTTGATGGCGTCCTTTTTCAATCCGGAGGTTTTCAGGATATCTTCCGCAACCATCTTGCCCAGATGATGCGAGGGAATTTTCCCGAGACCTTTGGCGATTTGCGCAAAAGGCGTGCGTCTGATATTACACACCGCGATTTTCTGATTGAGTTTCATGAAAATTGCTCCTGTTCGATTTTTTTGGATGCAGGGTAACTTTAAGCCCCTGAATCTAAAAAAGACAGACTGGTCTGTTTGTCAACTTTTTTCGGGAAATTCTACCGGTTTTTCATCCGAATCAGGCGTCGGTCCCCGGTGACGGTTGTAGGAGTTCCTACAAAATCGCCCTGTATGACCCGGTTTCGGGTGTTTGGGCGCAAAAGTGTAGGAACTCCTGCGGGGTCCGGGACACCTGGACCAAATGAAATTTTCCTATCAGCGCCGGTTAATTCGGGCCGCTCTGGCCTGCCTCGGGTTGGGGGTGGTACTCGGGTTTCTGATGTACGCGGAGCCCCTGGCTCCGGATGTCGTGCTCGCGCCGTATATCCGCACCGTCCACGTTCATCTGATTCTGGTGGGCGGAGTGATCCAGATGATCATGGGCGTGGCCCTCTGGATGTTTCCGCGCTATGCGGACGCGCCGCACTATACGTCCGAACGTAGCGGCATGGCCCTGTTTCTGATCTTTAATGCCGGAACGATTCTGCGCAGCGTCGGCGACGCCTTGCGACCCCTCGATGAGGTCTATCGCCAGGCGGGAATGCTGGGGGCGGCGCTGCAGGTCTTGGGCATTCTGTTTTTCATTTACCTTGTGAACGGCCGGGTCCGGGCTCCATCGGGGGGGTAGGCTGCCAAATGGGTGGACAGAGCGGGCCGGCGCTCATAGAGCAGGATAATATGGATCTCGGGATAAAAAATCGAATCGCGCTGGTCACGGGAGCGAGCAGGGGCCTCGGTCGGGCCACCGCCGCCGCGCTGGCCAGGGAAGGCTGCCGGGTCGCCCTGACGGCGCGGACCGAAGCGGAGGTGCACGCCGCGGCGGAGGAAATCGCCGCCGCCACCGGAGCGGAAACCCTTGGTGTCGCCATGGACGTGGCGCGGCCGGACGACCAGGAGCGCATGTTTGAAACCGTCCGCGGCCGCCTGGGTGATCCCGATATCCTGGTGACCAACGCGGGTGGTCCCCCGCCTGGCGATTTCGCCGGAACCGCGCTGGAGGATTACGTCCGCGCGTTTGAGCTCAACTGTATGAGCGCGGTGCGGTTGGTGCATGCCTGCGCCCCGGCCATGAAACGCAAACACTGGGGGCGCATCGTGATGATCACGAGCATCGCCGTGAAGCAGCCGATCGGAAATCTTTTACTTTCCAATGTTGCGCGCTCCGGCCTGACCGCGTTCATGAAAACGATCGCGACCGAACTCGCGGGCGAGGGCATTACGGTGAACGCGGTTTTGCCCGGAATCCACGATACCGACCGGGTGCGAAAGTTGCTCCAGTCGCGGGTGCAGGCCGAGGGGATTACCGAAGAGCAGGCGCGCGCCGAAATGGTCGGGGCCATTCCCGCCGGGCGCATGGGCCTGCCCGAAGAGTTTGGCGCGGTCGTCGCGTTTCTGGCATCCAACCACGCGGCCTTCGTGACCGGCACGAATCTGCTCGTCGACGGGGGCGCGTATCGCGGTCTGATTTAAACATTCCAGTTCTGGAATCCGCCCGCCCGGCGACGCCGCGCCCTCCCTGATGCGCGAAGCGGGCTCGCCCTAACACAATCTTAACAATTTCGCGCGAAATCAGGGGGCAATCCGCAATAAATCCGTGATCTTCTTGACATTTTCGTTTGCGCAATAAAATGGCAATCAGGGGTATCAAGATGGTCGGCAGCCGCGATTCGAAAACGGAAATCTTCAACAAGGGACTTGAGCTCTCCCTGAAACTGGGCGCGGAAGGGATCAAACCAATCCACGATCGCCTGAGCAAGTTTTACCCGAAACTGACCGCCGAACGCCTGGCCCAGGTGGAAGACACCTGCCGGCGCGCGCTCGAATTAGGACATAATCTGACTCGCGCGAAAAAAGACCAGCTCCCCGATCTGTCCGCCATTGAAACCGGCTTAACTGACCTGTACCCCTGGATTTCGCAAAAGAATCTGCAACGAATTCTTCAGACGTTCAAATTCGAAAAACAGGCCACTGGCTGAATCGTTCGCCGCGGCTCTCAATTAAAAAGGGAAATTTTCGGCTCTCCGTTGCTCCCGGCGGTGATATGCAGCGTAAACGTGCCGTCGGATGAGTTGAGCTTCAACTTCTGCCGCTCGCGATTATCCTCAATCTGTCTGGTTTTGTGGACGGAAACGTAGATTTCGTCCCCGGAATGCGCTTCGATTTTCGTGGAATCTTTTTTCCAGGGGCCGATGAACGCATTCGCGAGCATACGAAACTGACTGCCGTCCCGCGATTCGATTAGAATGTACCAACCGTCCGGGCTCAGGTTTTCAAAACGCAGCGACATGGCGTTCGCGGCGCTGGCCAGCATGAGCAGGGTGAGGCAGAATAAGTTTCTGGCAATTTGCATGGTACCGTTCCTGGAAAAAATTCGGGTAAACGGTACCCTTTCGCGCTTTGCGGATCAAGAAAAATTCTGTTCGCGGCTAAAAAAACAGGCGGGCGCGACCGCGAAGGATTTCGTAACGCGCCTCAGGACCCTGGCACCGGGGCCCGCGCGAGCGGTGGAAGCAGTGGCAGCGCGAGTTGAGCGAGGTACCCGTGGGGGACGGGATCGGGGATTCCGTAGCGGACCGGTTCCGCGCCGGCTGGATTGAAGTACGTGCCGAACGCCAGATCCCACAGCGGACACAGGTTCGCGAAATTACAACGCGAACTGCGATCGATTTCGTGATGCCAGTGGTGCAGGTCGGGTGAGCCCAGAATATATTTGAACGGACCCACCGCCAACTTCGCGTTGGAATGAATGAACAACCCCCAGAGGCCGCGAAACGTCGCCAGACCGGCCACGAGTTCCAGCGGAAAACCGAGCAGAAGCGCGGGGGCGTTCTCGATGACGCGCGTATACAGATTGTCAAGAGGATGTTCGCGGTACGCCGCGATCCAGTCCAGGCGCTCGGCGGTGTGATGCACGCGGTGGAAGCGCCATAAAAAATTTACGCGATGCGCTAAACGGTGCCCCCAGTAAATGCACAGATCGCCGAGCCCGATCGCCAGCGTGGCCTGGGCCCAGACCGGCCAGCCGGCCGGGATCGCGCGCAACTCCGCCAGCGGAAGCTGATCCGCGTACCGTGCCAGGGCGCCCAGGGCAGCGACAACCGGCGCCGTCCAGAGTACATACTGTCCCGCGAAAAAAGCCAGGTCGTTCAGGTATTCGCCGCGAAAGACCGGCTGGGTGTGGCGCGCGAACAATCGTTCCAGCGGCAGAAAAACCAGAAACAGAAGAACGAAGGAGCCCGCTCCGTTCAGAAGAGTGTCAGTCAGGTTTGCGAGCATCGCCGTAATTCAGCCGGCCTCAACCGGCTTCGCCAGGCAGGCGCAACACGCCGGATTTAGAGGAGGGCAGCAGGGTTTTTTTCTTCCCCGGTTGGGTCTCCTGTTGCTGCACGGGGGTGTGCTTTTGCGGCCCGGGATCGCGGGTGATGCGAACCGGCGCCGCCTTGCTCGACGGCATGAACACCGGTTCTCGTTCTTCAACCCGCTGCGCGTCGCGCTGGGCGCAGTAGACGAGGTACCCGCCCACGCTGAGGGCGAAAACCAGGGCCAGGACGCGGGCGAAGGTTCGTAGTGCCGGTCTCGATTTAAGCATTTGGGGCTCCATATTATGTGGTAAATTATCCGGTAAAACTAAAGAAAAGGGAAAGCTACTTTTTCAGCAGCCTGATATCCGAATTAGACGAAAACAGCCGACCGGGAGGTCGCCCGGAAAGTACAAAAAAAAGCCCTCGCTCCGAAGAGCGAGGGCTATGTGGCGCCGGGCGCCGGACACGATTACTCAATTTACGCTGAAGGTGCGCGAGGTGCCGGTGTAACCGGAGATCGCCCCGGTCCAGCCGGATTTCCAGTTGCCGTAATGGACGATGCGGTAGTTGCCCGTGGCCGCCGTCGTGGGGATGTCCCACTCGATGGTTACGCGCGAATAGGCGATCCCGTCGCGGGCCCAGCGATAACGCGTTTCCGGATCACGGTCGCGGTATACCGTGACCCAGGAGGACCCGGACTGTTTCTGGATTTCCAGAAAGGTGCCCATGGTCTTCAGATTGTTTTTCGGGTGACCGCCGTAGAAGATCGCGCGCGCAGTCTGGCCGCGGCTGTAGGAAGCGTTTGCGTTGGTGATGACGTCGCCGAAGTTTTTGAACAGCGGAATGTCATCAAATACGACGCCCGTAATGAGCGAGGTTTGCGATCCCGTCAGGTCGCGCGGCGTGGGCCCGGCGCTCGTGCTGGTGTCGTCACGCAGGGACTGACCCAGGCGTTTGAACGTCTGCTGGATGGCGCCAAGGGTCCAGGGGCCGAAGTGCGTGGACGCGCCTTCGTAGTGCTGGGCCTGGTATTCCTCGCGGGTGGCCACGTAGCCGGCGTAGCTGTTGGAGAGGCCGGCGATGACGATTGTATTGACGCCCTTGCTCGCGAGCAGGGGTCCGAGCGTATCACGGATGCGACGGCCGCACATGGTGGTGCATTCGAACGGAACCGCGGCGATCGCGAGTTGTCCGACTGTGGCCACCTGCAGCGGCAGAACTTCCGGAGTCCAGGGATACGGTGACATGGTGCCGGTGGGCAGGAGAATCGTTTTTTCCTGGTGGCAGGCCTGGAGGTCCGGCACGAGCGTGAACGAAGGCCAGTTCAGACCGTAGACGATCCCCTCGCTGATGAAGGACATGCCGACCCCGTCTTCGGTGGACCCGGCCGCGAAGGACATGCCGATCGCCGCTTTACAGGTATTGGCCGAACCGCCGCCCGAAAATTCCGTGCCGACGGCCACATTGGAAAGATTCACGAACGTGTGGCGAAAATCGACCGGCCCGGCCAGTTCCTGGACGGCGCCGTTGTATAAGGTCTTCGCTTTGTTGTACTGACGGGTGGCGATGATCCCCATACGCTCGTAGTCGTGCGTGGTGTCCGGATGCCCCCAGAGATTGGGCGATACGTCGCCTTCGTTGGCCTGCGCGAACGCGGCCACGAAACTGCCCGCGCCGTAGCTGGCGGATTTATCGCGCTCGAACCAGTACGAGGCCACGCCTTTGTTATCCGTGCTGATCAGCGTGTTGGTATTGCCGACGTTCGTGGGATGCACGGCGAACCAGTTGAGCATGCCGAGCTGCCCGCCCGAGGTCGATTCAAAGCGCAACAGGGTCATTTGTTTGTCCGTATCGTACGCGTAGCGAGCGCGTTCGGCGGCCGGATTGCGGGCGTAGGCGTTGGCGGAGCGGTTGAAACTCGCGTCGATGAGATCGCCCGCGTTGATTTTGATGCGACCCGGCTGTACGTCGTTATGGGCGCGCACGATGGCGTTGTAGATCCCGTCCACGACCGCGTTAAAAGTCTGCAGATCGTGTCCCAGGATGGTAAAGTTGTACAGAGCGTAGTGCGAAAATCCGCCCGGACCGCTGTGTGTATGCGTGGCCGAGAGGATTACGTTGTCGTCGTCGTAGAGATCGCCGTAGGAGCCGCGCAGTTTTTGTAAAACTTTTTGTTTCACGGCCTGGAAGACCATGCCCGTGTCCGAGCTTACGAACACCAGGCGTTTGGCGTTGCAGGGCGATTCGATTACGAAGGCCCGGGCCCACTGGCGGGTGTGAATCCCCGTGGTTTTCTGACCGAGGACCGCGTAGCCCATCATGCCCATTTCGGCGGCGGGGCCGGTTACGTCGTAGATGCCGCGGCCGACGTTAAAATTCGTATTTCCGAAACAATCCTGGCCGTTCGAAACCGCCATGGTCTGGGTCGGAGTCGGCGCGGCCGGTGGCGGCGGTGCGGGCCGTGAAGCCAGCAATGCCGTTGCTGATAGGAAGAACAATGTCGCGCTGGTGAAAAGACGCAACCCGTTCGATACTGAGTGATTCATGGTTTCCCCCTGGGACTGGGCCGAACACTGAGGCCCTGAAATCTACTGTCGATTGTATGGTCGGGGCTGTAAAATCCCCGATAATCGTCTTATAATCCACTTATTTTTGGATTTTTTTAGAAAAATTCTTCGATTCTGACCGGCTCCGCGCGAAAAAAACCGATTGATATTATTACTCAACCTGATTGAATATTGTCCCCGGCAGTGTGTTCACAGGCCGGTCGCTTCCCGGATGGAATCCAACGCCTTTGAGATCATCGAGAATACTCCGGATTTAATCTGGTCGATTGATCGTTCCTTGCACCTGACCGCCTTCAACTCCGCGTTTCGCGAAGCCCAGGGCAAAATGATCGGCCGGGACCCCCGGCCCGGCGATTTTGTCCTCTATGATGTTTATCCGTCCGAGTTTCTGGCCGACTGGCGCAAAAAATACGAAATCGCCCTGGCAGGTGAGCGGGTTGCCTGGGAGCAGGCGTATACCTTTGAGGACGGGCCCCACTATTATGAAATCACCCTGAACCCGATTCGCCGCGCGGACGGGAGTATCGCCGGGGTATGTGGTAATAACCGGGACATCACCAGGCGCAGGAAAATCGAAGACCAGGTCAATACCCTTTACCAGGCGGTGCAAAAAAGTCCGCTGTCCGTGATCATTACCAATCCGGACGGGCATTTTATCTACGTGAACCCCGCCTTCGAGGAAATGACCGGGTTTCGTTCCGCCGACATCCTGGGCCTGACGCCGCGCATTCTAAAAAGCGGCCTGACCCCGGACGCGGTTTACCGCGATCTCTGGGATACCGTTCGCTCCGGTCGCATCTGGCGCGGCGAGTTGCTCAATCGCCGGAAGGGGGGGAACTTCTTCTGGGAAACGGTAACCATTACGCCCATCTATGAGGCGGGCGAAACGATCACCGGGTTTATCGCCTACATGGACGATATTTCGATCCAGAAGCAGCAGGAAGAGCGGCTCTTTTACCAGGCGCACTTTGACGAATTGACCGGGCTGCCCAATCGGGCGCTCGGAATGGATCGCCTGGCGAATTCTCTGGAACCAGGTGGACGTCGCGTGCTCCTGATCTTCATCGATCTCGATAATTTCAAGAAGATCAATGATTCGGTCGGTCATCAGGTGGGTGACGCTCTGTTACGGGATGTGGTCGAGCGTCTGCGGGTTTTTCTGCGCGAGAACGATACGCTCGCGCGCTTCAGCGGCGATAAGTTTTTCATGATCCGCGAAGACCTCAAGGACCTGGAAGAGGCCGAGCGCATCGCGCTGGAACTCAGCCGGGGCGTTTTCGCGGAATCGTTTTTCGTGGCCGGTCGCGAATTCGATCTGACCGCCTCACTCGGACTGTCGCTCGCGCCGGACGACGGGACTGATTCCCATCTCCTGTTACGAAACGCCGAAACCGCCATGTACCGGGCGAAAAAAATCGGGCGCAATACGGTTCAGTTTTTCATGCCCCAGATGAACACCGAACTGGAAAAAAAGCTGCGTATGGAATTCCTGCTGCGACGCGCGGTGGAACGGAACGAGTTTTTTCTCGTCTACCAGCCCATCGTATCGCTGACCACCGGCCGGATCAGGTCGGTCGAGGCCTTGCTGCGCTGGGAAAATCCCGAACTGGGTCGGGTGGCTCCGCTCGATTTTATCGGACTGGCTGAGGAAACCGGGGTGATCCAGGCTGTGGGCCGCTGGGTACTCGGCCAGGCCTGCGCGGCGGCGCTTGCCTGGCAGGGTGCGGGTCTGCGCGAGTTTCGCGTGGCGGTGAACATATCGCCGCGTCAATTCGCCGAAGGTCATCTTCCGGAAGTGATTGGCGAAATTTTGCGCGCGGCGGGACTCCCCCCCACCATGCTGGAGATCGAAGTCACCGAGGGCCTGTTTCTGCACGACTACGGGGACGCGCGGGAAGCCCTGGACCGCCTGCGCGCGACGGGGATCCAGATCGCCATGGACGATTTCGGGACCGGCTATTCCTCCCTGCGTTACCTGCGCGATTTTCCGTTTCAGACGTTAAAAATCGACGGCTCTTTCATTCGCGATATTCTCACGAACCCGGGCGATCTGACCCTGGTCTCTTCCATTCTGGCGATGGCCCGCCAGCTCGGGCTCGTGTCGGTGGCCGAGGGCGTCGAAACCTGCGACCAGCTGGACATCCTCCGCGAACGCGGTTGCGATATGGTGCAGGGCTACTGTATCGCCAGGCCCCTCACGTTCGATGAAATGGTCGCGCGCCTCGCGAGTGCTGAGCCCTGGTTGCCGGCGCCTGGCACGCAAGATTCATGAACTGCCGCGGGTCGCGCCGCGCTCAGCGGTAGCCGATCTCTTCGGTGAGGGCGATTTTACTGATCGCGAAACTTCCGGTGCCGCGGCCGATTTCGCGGTCACGGTCGTCGTATAAAAAACTCTCGGCGAGAATGAGATGAGTGGCCTTCTGGATGACTCGCCCTTCCGCGCGTAAGGTGCCCTCTTTGATCGGCCGCAGCAGGCTCAGATGAAAGGTCGAGGTCAATACGAAATACCCACGGACGAGCGAGTTGGCCGCGAAGAACGCGGCGTCGTCGGCGGCCTTGAAATACACCGTGCCGTGCGCGGCCCCGGCCGCGTGAAAAAAATCCTCACGAATGGGGATCTTGAGCGTGGCGGTTCCGCGATCAATGGCCAGCCGCGGCGCGAAAAAACGGTTGATCCCCGCGCCGTGGTACATGTTCTCCAGACGACGATAATGGTTAAGCGCGCTATCTTCAGTTCCCATCCGGCCCCATTCCTGTCAGCAACCCGTTACTGAAATCGCGTAATACCCCGATAAATAACATTCCACTGTATTACGTTCCGCGTCACTCAGGGAACGCGAATAGACGATGATTTCCGCAAAATCGCCTTTGATCGGAAAATTCTGCGAAATGTCGCCGCGATTGCCCATGAAAAAGTTGGCGGTGATGGAATTCGTGCCCGGATTCCCGGTCTGGTTCTGGTTGGGCGCGGCGGCGACTCCGTTCAACCGCAGGCTGTGTCCCGCATGCGTTCCGTCCATACGCATGGTGGCGATCCGGGCCACATCGTCCTTGGCCCAGGTGGCCGAGCTCTGGTTCCAGCCGGAGCTGGTCCCGCCGTTATTCGCGAAGATCGTATTTGAGATTCCTATCGAAAAGTAAAAACCGTAACCCGTGTTGGTATCGGCGGTGAATTCGTAAATGATGCCCAGGGCCAGCGCGCTTGTCGATGAAATCCGCAATACGTTGAAAACCGTGAAAGCTCCCAGCGTGACCGGGGCCGTGGAAAGCCGTTCTGAATTATTTTCGCTGAACGCGAGGGCCGGGCGACCGCCGATACCGGCTGCGGACAGGCCGGTGATGGTGCCGCGGGCCTGGTTGCCGTTCCCGGAAAGGTCGCGCCAGATCCAGGTCGAGCCATTGAAGTCGAGACCCTGATCGGCCCGGAACCAGAGCACCGCGCCGTCCACAGGCAGGCGCGGGCCTTCGTCCGTTTTTTTACAATCGCTGTAGCGAGAACAATCGAAGAGCAGCAGGTTATACAACGGGTCGGTGGCATTCCGGAAATCCGCATCGTTCAGGCTGCAGGTAGAAAAAACACAGACATTCACCACCGAAAAAAAAGCGAACCCGAGACGGCGCCACATCGCGACCCTCCATTGTTGGTAGCCCGCGGGCAGGCCGAAGGAACCGTCCATCCTGATTTCCAGAAATACCGGGGTCAAGAAACATTTCAGGGAGCCACAGTTCGCCTCGGACCGGCGCGTTTCCGAAGAGTCGCCCTCAGACGGGCGGGGGCGGCGGATTTTTCAGCAACATGGGAATGTCGGCTGCGGGCAGGGGCCTGCTGAAAAAATAACCCTGGATTTCCTCACAATCGCGATCGTAAAAAAATTCCCATTGCTCGTGCGTTTCAACGCCTTCGGCGATCAGGCGTAAATCGAGGCGTTGCGCCAGGGCGATGATGGCCTGCACGATGGCCGCGTCCGCCTGGTTGTGCGTCACGTCGCGTACGAAGGACCGATCGATCTTCAGCCGGTGAATCGGGAATTTTTTTAGATAACTGAGCGATGAGTACCCGGTGCCGAAATCGTCGATGGCGATGGAAAGACCCAGCTCGCTCAGGGCCTCGAACGTTTCGCGCGTGCGGTCCACATCTTCCATCATGACGCTTTCGGTGATTTCCAGTTCCAGGCAGTGCGGGGGCAGTCCGGTTTCCGCGAGAACCTGGCGCACGAGCGGAATAAAATTTTCGTCCTGAAACTGGCGCGGGGAAATATTCACCGCGAGTCGCAGATCGGAGCCGAAGCGGTCCACCCACTCGCGAAACTGGCGACAGGCCGCGCGCAGTACCCAACTTCCCAGCGTAAGGATCAGGCCGTTTTCCTCGGCCATGGGGATGAACTGACCGGGCAGAATCAAACCCAGCTCCGGGTCCTGCCAGCGGACCAGGGCTTCCAGGCCGGTGACCCGTCCCGTACGCACGTTGGCCTGCGGTTGATAGTATAGAAGAAACTCGCCGTTTTCCAGAGCGCGACGAAAACGATGTTCCAGGATCAGACGCTGGGTGGCTCGCTCAAGGAGGAAGGGACTGTACAGCTGGAAGTCGTTGCCCCGGCGTTCCTTCGCGCGGTACATCGCCGTTTCCGCGTGGCGGATGAGATCAAGCGGCGAATCGCCGTCGTCCGGATAGATCGCACCGCCGATGCTCACGGTCAGGTAAAAATTTTGTTCGAAGAGCCGCCAGGGCAGCGCGAAGGACTGAATGATTTTTTCGCAGGCCAGAACCACTTCGGACGGGCTGCTGACTCCGGGCAGGATGACCATGAACGCGTCCCCGCTCTGCCGGGCCACGGTATCGCCCGGGCCCAGCACGGATTCTAATCGTTCGGCCGCGTGCTGAATCAGGCGGTCGCCCACGGCGTGGCCCATCGTATCGTTGATGAACTTGAACCGGTCCAGGTCCAGGAACAGAACGGCCAGTTTTTCTTCCCGGCGTCCGGCCGCCCCCAGCGCGTTCTGTAAACGGTCATTGAACAATAAACGATTGGGCAGGCCGGTCAGCGAATCGTGGTAGGCGTTGTGCTGAATTTTTTCCTCGGCCAGTTGCAATTCGTGGATGTGTTCTTTTAGTTTTTCGTTCGCGCGTTCCAGGGCCGCGGTTCGTTCCTGGACGCGCAGTTCGAGGTCGTCGTGCGCTTTCTGGAGGGCGCGGCGCGCCGCGAGCGGTTCGGTGAAATCGCGGAACACCAGCACGACGCCGAAGGTTTCGCCGCGTTCGTCGATGATCGGGGCGGCGCTATCGTTGATCGGAAAACTGATGCCGTCGCGTTTGGTCAGGTAAATTTCACGTTCCAGGTGGATTGTACCGCCGCCGCCGCGCAGGGCCAGACGCGCGGGCGACTCCGCCAGCTCGCCCGTATCCGGCGTATGAATGACGAAAATTTCCTCCAGTGCCCGGCCGCGCGCTTCCGCCTCGGACCAGCCCGTCAACTCCACGGCCACGGGATTCATGAACGTAACGCGCCCCAGATTGTCCGTGGCGATGATCCCGTCGCCGATGCTGTTCAGCGTGGTGGACAGCCAGGCTTCGCGTTCGCGCAGCTTCGTTTCGAGGCGAAAACGGTGCAGTGCCATTTCGATCGTCGTACGCAATTCGCGCGCTTCGAAGGGTTTGATCAGGTACCCGTAGGGGTCGGAATGTTTAACTTTTTCCAGCGTGTGTTCATCCGAGTAAGCGGTCAGGAAAACGACCGGGATGTTCAGCGCCCGGCGAATTTCCTCGGCCGCGGCCACGCCGCTATCGCCGCGGTGTAAATAAATATCCATGAGCACCAGGTCCGGACGGTGCAGGCGCGCCTGGGCCACCGCTTCGGCGAAGGTCGCGCTGATGGACGTAACCGAATATCCCTGGGTCTCCAGGCTGACACGGATGTCTTCGGCCACGATGACGCTGTCTTCGACGATATTGATGCGAATGCCGTTCCGCAGTGTTCGATCGGAGTCAGGGCCGGCGGGTGGGTGCTGCTCGTCGTCGGGGGTATCTTGGATTACGTTCAGGTTCATCGCAGGGCCGCCTCAATGTCAGTGGGGACGGCGGGGGGGATAGCCCCTGGTTCGCGCGAAACCGCGGCGGCGCGCGGGCCGCTTTCGTTGCCGCTATGGCTGTCTTTGCGCTGGAAATAAATCGCGAAGCGCGTGCCGTTTTCGTGCGTCAACCGGTACGATCCGCCCAGTTGTTTTTCGACCAGCATGGAAACGAGCCGCAATCCCAGCGCGTTCTGGCGACCCTGGCCCGGCGTAAACCCGATGCCGTCGTCACCCACCTCGAACAGGATTTCGTCCGCGTCCGCGCCGGTGCGCATGGCGATTTCGATGCGGCCCCTGGCAACCGGGAACGCGTACTTCAACGCGTTGGAGATCAATTCATTGATGATCATACCGCAGGCGACGGCGGTATCAACGTCCAGCGCGATGCGTTCCACCTGGATATCCAGAACGATTCGTTCCCGATCCACTCCGTACGAGTCGAACAAATTACCCGCCATCCCCTGGATAAAATCGAACATATGGATGCTGGCCAGGTCCCCGGATTGGTACAGTCTTTCGTGCACGAGGGCCATGGCCTTGATTCGGTTCTGGCTTTCGCGCAGGAAGTCGGCGCTGGCGGGCGCGAGGTGTTGCTGTAGACTGAGCAAACTGGAGATAACCTGTAGATTATTTTTTACACCGTGATGAATGTGCCGCAACAGAACGTCTTTTTCTTCCAGGGACGCCCGCAGTCGCTCTTCGGCTTCGCGTCTCCGGGTGATCTCGTGCGCCGCGATCGAAAGCCCGGAGGCGGACGGATAGGCGTGGACTTCAAAGTACCCGTTCAGCCTGGGATAAAATTCCTCGAACTGCACCGGCCGACCGGTGCGCATGGCGCGGTTGCATTCGTCGTAAAAACGGGAATCCTGCACGAGCGCGGGGTAGAGGTCCCAGAGGCGTTGGCCGATCATGTCCTCCGATTGCTTGCCGTCCCTGTTGAAAAAACGTTCCGCTTCCCGGTTGAGGAAGGTCAGGCGGCCGTCCGGGTCCAGGGCCAGGAAGGCGTCCGTGATGCTCTCCAGAATGTTGGCGATGCGCGTCTTCGATTCTTCCAGGCCGATCCGCTGGGTGAAATTCTGGAATTTGTACGCGTGAATGATGTGGTGCGTCAGAATGGAAACGAAACCGAACAGGACCAGCGATACGCCCGCGTTGATCTGGTGCTCCCCCGAACTGCCCCCGAACCAGAGCGAAGATGCCACGAAAAACACGTTACAAATCACTACGGTAAAAATGAATTTAATTCGAGAAATTGTGAAAAACGTAGCCAGGGCGAATTCCACCTGTAAAATGCCCACGAAGTAGGTCAGCCCCCGGGGGCCCGCCCAGGCTCCGATCAGGCCGACCGCCAGGGCGATCGTCAGGACCCCCACCACGAGCAGGGATTCGTACGCCGCCTGAAACCAGCGCGGCGCCGCCAGAGCCAGGACAAACATCGTGCCCCAGATGGCGATTCCGGCCAGACGCAGGAGAATTCCCGCGAACTGGCGGGAGGCCGGCAGGTTCCCCAGATCGGCCAGCAATCCCAGGCCGAGCGCCAGAATCACGAAACCGCACACCACCCGCGCGTTTTTTGTGGCCGAACGCCCCAGTTCGTCCTTAAATCGATTCATATTCATTAAAGTTTTCGCCGGATCACCACCCATCGATTCGGTGACGTCGGAATCGCGGGAAACCCGCGATTCCTCGCAATCGTTCACGCGAATTTTCGCCAGGTGTTCGCTCCAGACAATTGAGAGGAAATTCCTGATCAATGCCCTGTATATTTTTACTGAGCGGTGTATCAGTCTGAGAACTTTCCGCGAGATTTCAACTAAAAAAGATAAATCATTTCAGAACCGGTCCCGGAACTACTTCCCTGTAGTCCGGGACACCGGCGCTTACTCTTCTTCCGCGCGCGCTAAATCGACGTATATGACCTCCGGAACGTGAGGGAGTTTTTCGCCGGCCACCAGTGCCACCGCGGCGTGCACAATTAATGCCGAAGTAATCGCCGCGCCGACCGCCAGTTGCGGATCATAAGGCCAGTTTTTTTTCTTATCGTCCAGGAAGCGGTCGAGCAAATTTCGCAAATATGGTTTCATCTGGCCGCTGGCTGCCACGGCGTTCAAGATCAGTTTTCGTTTCAGCTCGATCGGCGAAAGACGCGTTTCGAGCAACCAGCGCGCCTGCGGTGTGTCCGGGTCCGCGAAAGGCGACAGAATATACAACGCGCCGCCCCAGCCGATATTCAGTGGAAAGAGGACGGTTCGCTTTTCTCGCCGCGCGGCCTGGTTACAGTGAATGAAGGCGTGGTTCTCGAAATCGATCGTATTGAGCGCCAGATCGCAGTCGCGCAGGGGTTCTTCGAAGTCGCCCTGTTTCAGAAAACGCGGCAGAATTTGAAGGCGGGCGTCCGGGTTGATCCTCCGGATCATTTCCGCGGTGGCCTCGGCTTTGTTTTGCCCGATCTGGGAGTGGTCGAAGGGTTGCCGGTTCAGATTGGAACGTTCGACCCGGTCGCCGTCCGCCAGGATAAAACGTCCGAAGCCGGTGCGCGCGGCCTGCAACGCCGCCACCGCCCCGAGTCCGGTGCCGGCGATCAACAGACAGGTGGCGGCCAGGCGCTCCTGGAGCGCGGAACTGATATAGGCCCAGTTTCTTGAAAACAGCGAATCCGGAGTGTCCATGCGAAAAACCGGCCCTTCAGGCCGAGGCCAGGCTCGCCCCCCGCGCGTGAGCGCGGAAAAAATCGTACCGCGCCGGATGGGTCCGGCGCATCTCCGCGAAACACAGGTCGACCGGCAGGAGCACCGGGACCGTGGGCGAACCCAGGTAGTCGCGGGGGCGGTCGATGACGCGAAAGTGAATGCCACGCATTTTTAGAATCCGCAGAGTGGTCACGTCCAGCGCGGCGACCGTTAGATTGTCCGCTTCCGCCGCGATGCTGGCGAACATGTGTTTTAAAAGTAAGTCGGTAATTTTGAGGCTGGTCCCCTTACGCAGGCCGGCCGCCGCCAGGTTGCGCGCGCAGGTCGCGAAACGCCCGATCTCGAAAATCCGGTTCACCCGCCCGCCTGGCCCGAAATGACGCTGGAACTGCTCCAGCGCGTCGAATCCGAATTCCTTTTCCGCCGGGAGGGCCGCGGACCGCTCAATGATCCGAATCGAGCCGAGGATCAGGCCGGTCTGGTCCGAAATCGCCGCGAAGATGGTCGAGCGGTTCAGAGTGAACAGGTCCTCGATGGCCATGGCGACATAATCGTCATGGGCCAGGCTTCCGTAGCGGTCCTGGAAGCGTTCAAAGTAGGTTTCATACACAAAATCGGTCAATTCCCGGGCCCGGTCGCGACCCATCCGATGCAGGGCGAAACCGGGTCCCCGCGCGACGATGCAGGATTCTCGTTTCATCTGACTTTATTCTCGTAAAAAATCGAATTTACGTAAAGTAATCAAAAATTGCGCATAATATTCAATAAAAATATTTACGGCCCAAAGGCCGTCCTGCGGGCGGGGTGAATCGCGGGGACCTGGGAAGGGGCCGAAATTGGGAGGGGGAGCCGGCCGTTTACTCGGGAGTTTCGAAGTTGTAATACCGTTCACCCCAGCCGAAAAAGAAGATCAGCGGGGTGATGTAGAAATATCCCTGGCGATTCCATTCGCCGGACAGGACCTCTCCGTTCACGGTAAACACGGGCCGGACGTACCAGGCGTAGGTCTGACCTGGCAGCAGGGTTTTCGTCACCGCATGCGACGTATCCGGCGTGAGGACGCGGTAGACGATCGAAGTCTGCCAGGTGATCTGCAACTCGTAACGCAGGTTCTGCGCGCCCGGAAGCGCGTCTTCGTACGCTTTCCATTCGAACACGGGCGTCAGCGATTCGACCGATGTATTGTTTCGTAGTGGCCAGTACGAAGGCTGAACGGGTTTGAGGCCCTTGTTCCAGGTGATGCAGGCGAATTGAAACAGGCCCAGGAGCAACACCAGCGCCCGGAACCCGGTACCCAGGCAACGGTGCGCATTTTTGATCTCGTCGGGCATTTTACTGGCCGCCCTCCGCATGCGCGGCGGGCCGGGGGACCAGGCTCCGTACCAGGAAAAATTGTCCGGCGAAGAACAGCACCATGATCAGGGTTTCCAGCCCGTGTTCGAGCCAGAATTCGCCTTTATATTGCGAAAAACGGAAAATGGCGCAGGCGCGCAGCGTGTCTGAAAAAAGCAAAAAGAACACGCCGATCGTCTGCCGTCGCGCCCCCAGGGAAGAGTCTCCGATCAACTGCGGGGTGAGCGCCAGGCCCACCATCAGGGTGGTCACCACCATATACACCATGGCCGGGAGGCGCAGGGCGTACGGTTCCAGCCAGGAGAACATCAGCACCATGTACAGGCCCACGAAGGCCCAGGCGCCGAACGTGGAGCGTGAGAAACGAAACGTGGGAAAGCGCACGAAGGCGATGCAGTAAAACGTGTAATAGAGCGCTGTGCCGACCACCATGATCTCGGCCATGATTTCCAGCTTCTGGAGCGCCTCCACAATAACCGCCATGCCGAGGCCCGCGAGCAGGAACCAGGACCCGGAACGATGAGTTTCGCCGAAGAGGACCCCGAAGATGAGCAGGGAAAAAAGCACCAGGGGCCGCATATAAAAATCCAGACGCGGCACGCCGATCAGGATGGCGGCCAGGTTCAGGAGCATGAGGCCCGGGATGATCTTCAGGGCGGTTTTCTGGGAAAGTTTCGCGGCGATGTTCATGGGAGTGGTGCCGTATGCTGGAGACCGAAACGGAAAGGGCAATCAAAAAAAAACGCGCGGTGTCAGAGTTCATCTCCAAACTGCCTCCCTGCAGTTTGGAGATGGGCTCTTAGCCCGGATTATG
>CAZVZS010000061.1:29642-31908 GCA_964631535.1 uncultured Leptospiraceae bacterium | reverse complement strand
GGATTCGCGTGCCCACCGGTGGGGAACACCGAACTGCCCGCGATCAATAAATTCCGAACGTCGAACAGGCGACCCTGCTCATCGACGACACCGCGCACGGGAGAACGCGCCATGCGCGTCGTGCCCATGTGGTGGTTGCCGCCGGTCAGGAACTCCCACTCCCAGGCGGAATTGTTTCCGACTCTGATCTGCATGCGGCCCTGGCCGGCCCGCGCGAGAGCGGCGGCCAGCCGTTTGAGCGTAAAGTCGATGGTATTTTTATCCAGGTCCGAAACCCGCCAGTTCAGGCGCACCCGCGGTACGCCGAGCGAATCCTTCTCTTCCAGCAGAGCCACGTAACTGTCGTGGAACGGGGCCTGTTCGCAAATAATATTCATGCGATAAAAACGCGGGCGTGCCGGGTTTTCGTCCAGAATCCGCGACGAATGAAAAATTGCGGTGGACAGCGGGTCCGGATCGACCGTCGTTTTTTCCAGAAAGACACGCGCGTTGAGCAGACTGTGCTCGCGCTGAAAACTGTCCCGCAGGCGAAAGTAACCGCGCGTATCGTTCCCCTGCGCGGTCTTGTTCAGACCAAAAAGATCGCGATACGGAAAATGCGGATTGTGAGCGGCGAAAACCCCGCCGAGCGCGTGCACATGCTCCATAAAATAACGGCCCACAAGGCCATGCCGGTTGCCGAGCGCGACCCGGTGGTTCGCGGCGGTGGAGAGCAACAGACGCGCGTTTTCGATCCCGCCTGTCGCCAGAACATATTTTTCCGCTTGCACTTTCAGAGTCCGCCCGCCGTGTTCCGGCAGGGTCCGGGCGGTCAGGGCCATGAGGCGCCCATCCTCGCCCGTGTGAAACCGGGTAACATTGGCCCACAGATAGACCTTGATCAATTGCGATGCCGCGATGCGCTTGCGATTCCTGGCGGCGATGCGCGGGCTCAGAGTAAACTGGCTGTAGTTGATTTCAAATTCGTCATCCGCGTCTTTCCCGAACACAGCGGCGGATCGGTCCGGCGATGGGAATGAATCCAGCAAGAGGTAACCCCGCGCGCGCCGGTAGTAGGGCTGAAGCGTGGCCAGGCCGAAGGGCCAGCCGCTCAGCGGCACCCATTCGCGTTCGCTGAAATCGAGGCCGTCCAGGGGAACGCACAGGCCGGCCCAGTGGTTGGCACAGCCCCCGTAAAAACGCAGCCGCGACCGTTCCAGCGCGAAATAAATGCGACGCGAAAGTTCACCGCGCGCCAGGTCCTGGGTGGGCGGGTCTTCTTTAAAACCGCCCGATTCAAGAATGGTGACGGGTACTCCCCGATCCTCCAGTTCAAGGGCCATGATGATGCCGGCCGCTCCGCACCCGACGATGCAGATCCCGGCCTGGACTGTGCTTTTTTCCGGCAATGTACGCGAATCAATGAACATTATTTTTTTTGTCTGGAGCGAAACCCCTCCCCCATGAGTCGCGTCTCCTTCATAGATAACAAGAATGGTTCAAAATGATTACGATTTTATCCGGGCGAAGTATCCCGGAAAATAAAAAAAGTTCGCGTGGAATATTTAAAAATTTCTGGCGAAACCCGCCCGACCGATTTTTCGGGAACCGGCCGGGCGCCGTGGGGGTCAAAGCGTCGCCTGTTCCACACCCAGCATTTCGCTGTTGGATCGCCCTGGAGGAACCATCGGGAAGACCATTTCCCCCTGGCCGATCGGAATTTCCAGCAGGGCCGGGCCGGGTTCACGCAGGAATTCGGCGACGGACCCGGCCCCGTCTGGATGGGTCCGCGCGGGAATACCGAACGCGCGCGCCAGGGCCAGAAAATCGGGCGCGGTGATTGGATCACAGGCGCTGAGGCGTCGTTCGAAAAACAGATTTTGCTGCTGGCGCACCAACCCCAGCGAATTATTATTCATTAACAGTATCTTAACATTCGCGCCAATTTCGCGTAAAGTGGCCAGCTCCTGGATATTGAGCAAAAGCGAACCGTCTCCGGTGATACAGATCACACGGCCTTCCGGCCGGGCCATCCCCGCGCCGATGGCCGCGGGCAGACCGAAACCCATGGTCCCGAGGCCGCCGGAAGTCAGCAGGGAGCGCGGCCGGCGAAAGCGCAGGTACTGGGCCACCCACATCTGGTGCTGGCCGACGTCCGTCGTGACCGTATCCTCCGGATCAAGACAGGCGTCAAGTTCACGCAGAAAACGAATGGCCTGTCCGTCACGGTTATCAAAATCCAGCGGATAACGGGCTCTGAGGTCCCGGGTGCGCCCCCGCCAGACCG
>CAZVZS010000061.1:23903-29546 GCA_964631535.1 uncultured Leptospiraceae bacterium | reverse complement strand
CGCGCGCGGACAGAACTCAGCGGCCCGGCCGGCGGCCCGGTCGTCAAAACGCACGCCGACGGCGATCAAACAGTCCGTTTCTTCCAGCATAAGATTCGTATACCGCGCCGCGTGCATGCCGAGCATCCCGAAAAAATTCGCGTCGTGCGCGTCGAAAGCTCCCAGGCCCATGAGCGACGAGACGACCGGAATGCCCTGGGCCCGCGCGAAACGCCTCAGCACGTCCGCGCCGTCCGCGTGGATGATCCCCCCGCCGATGTACAGTACCGGTCGATCGGAGGCGAAAATCGCCTGTGCCATTCTGTTTATGATTTCTTGCGAAATCGGCGGGAGCGGAGCCGGGGCGTTCCGCTCCACCGCCGCGTCCCCGGCGTTTTCACGCTCGTGCACTTGCGCGAGCTGGATATCTCGGGGAATGTCGATCAGAACCGGGCCCGGCCTTCCGCCCCGCGCGATGGCGAAAGCGCGCCGCAAAACGGACGGGATTTCGCGCGCGTCGCGGATCTGCCAGGCCGCGCGCACGACTCCGCGCGCCATGGACAGGATATCGACTTCCTGAAACGCGTTCGTGCCGATCAACCCGGTCGACACCTGGCCGGTGATCGCCACCAGCGGAATCGAATCGGCGGCCGCGTCCGCGAGCGCTGTCAGGAGATTCGTCGCGCCCGGGCCGGACGTGGCCAGGCACACCGCCGGCGTACCCGAGGCCCGCGCCATGCCGTGCGCGATAAAGGCCGCGCCCTGTTCGTGCCGCGCGAGAATATGGCGCACGGGACTTTGATACAACGCGTCATATAATGGAAGAATGGCCCCGCCGGGCATGCCAGCCACGACGCGCACCCCGGCCTGGACCAGGCCGTCCACGACAAGTTCGGCCCCCGTGCGCATACGGGTGCGAGTAGAACTGGAATCTGTTGTTTGTTGCATCGCCTTTTCTCCGGGTTCACAGTGTGTGAGTCCCCCGTTTTCAGGCGATCAGCGGCGAGCGGTTGTGTGTTGTCCGTCCCCCGCCGACCGCGGCGGGGGACTCTGGTTTATCCCTGACGCGCAGCCCGGCCTGGCAGTACCACCACGGGTACCACCACAGCGACAACCAGGGTCGTCAGGACGGGTATTTGCTGCGCGAGTTTCATCAAAAGATCAACCGGTATCCGTGTCGGCGGGAAGCCGTTTTTGGTCAAATATTTTTTCGACGCGCCAGAGGCTGTCCACGAAGTACTCGCGGGAGTCCAGGAAATGCCGGACGGGCGCGAAGCCGGAGGCGCGGGCCAGCGCCTCAAGTTCATCCAGGCGATATTTATGCGAATATTCGGTGTGGATGGACTCGAACTCGCGGAAGAGGTAGGTTTGACCCAGGGCCGAGATCCGGACGGTCTGGGCGCGCTGGCTGATGATAAAACTTTCGACCGCGCCCAGCACCGGGTTGTAGTAGGAATGGAAGTCGAACCCGTCCAGGGCGAAGTTGCCACCGAGTTCGCGATTGATTCGTTCCAGAAGATTCAAATTGAAGAGCCTGGTCACCCCGCGCGAGTCATTGTAGGCCCGTTCAATCAGTTCAATGTCTTTTTTTAAATCGGCGCCCAGCAAAAAAAAATCCCCGGGCCGCAGGCGCGCGCGCAGCCGATCCAGAAACTCGCGGGCCCGGACCGCCGAAAAATTGCCGATGTTCGATCCGAGAAAAAGCACGACGCTGGGCCGGTCGCTGGCCGTGCGCATCCAGTCCAGGCCGGAGAAATAATCGGCCACCACGCCGTGAAAGGAGAGCCAGGACCCTTTCGCGCCCAGATTCGTTTGTAACGATTCCATGGCGCCGGCGGATATGTCGATGGGGTAATAAATAAAATCGTGGCGTTCGCGCAGACCTTCGAGCAGGGCGACGGTCTTGCTCCCGTCCCCCGATCCCAGTTCGATCAAATTGAAAGGCTCGTCCGGTAAATACCTGGCGATGGCCCCGGCCTGGGTGGAGAGGATCTCGTATTCCGCCCCGGTCAGGTAATATTCCTCCAGCTCCATGATCTGGCGAAAATACTCGCTGCCCAGGTCATCGTAAAAAAAACGCGAAGGTAAACCGCGCGGGGAGCGACCCAGGCCCTCCTGGACCGCGTCGCGAAACGATGCGACGATTTCGGCTTCCAGAGCGGGTTCGATCGTGGTGATTTGAAACGTGTTACGCATGATCACGAGCAGTGCGCAGTCCGCTGAAGGCCCAGCGTTTATCGCTCTGGAAATAATTCCGATAGGTTGGACGAATGTGCGCGCGTTCGGTTACACAACTTCCGCCGCGCAGGACGCGCTGGTCGTTCATAAATTTGCCGTTGTACTCGCCGAGCGCCCCGGGCAGGGGGCGAAATTTAGGATACGGCAGGTAGGCGCTCACGGTCCATTCCCAGACATCGCCGAAAAGCGCGAGCGGCCCGGGCCCCGCCGTGGCACCGTCCGGGACCGGCAGGGGGCGGAAATCGCCCCGCCCCGCGTCCAGCAAATTCCCGGCGGCGATGGCCGGTTCGGCCTGCCCGGCAGCGGCGATTTCCCATTCAAACTCGGTGGGCAGGCGCGCACCGGCCCAGCGCGCGAAGGCATCGGCTTCGAAAAAGCTCAGATGGCAGACGGGCGCGCGCGGGTCCAGGGGCAGCAGCCCGTGCAGGGTGAACTCGAACCAGGCGTCATCGAGTCGGTGCCAGTAGAGCGGCGCGCGCCAGGCGGCCGTCTGTACGAGACTCCAGCCATCCGAAAGCCAGTGGCGAAAATCGCCGTAACCCCCGTCCGTCACGAAGGCGAGATACTCGCCGTTGCTCACCGGACGCCGGGCCAGTTCGAACGCGTTCAGATACACTTTATGCCGGGGGGTTTCGTTGTCGTACGCGAAAGCCCCGGCCTGGTCCGCGTCCACGCCGACTTCGTACAGGCCCGCGTCAAAAGGGACGAAGGGATTCGCTCCGGCCAGGTTCGCGGGCGTTGCCCCCACCCCTTCGGCCTGCCCGCGCGCGTCCTCGGCCGGGAGATAGGCCGGAAACAGCGGATTGATGGAAAAGTTATATTTGATGTCCATGAAGAGCAACTCCTGGTGCTGCTGTTCATGTTGCAGGCCGATGGTCAGGCGCCGGATGACCTCAGCGCGAACCGCGGGGGGCTCCGCGTCCAGACGGCCCAGGAGCGCGTGCACGTGTTCGTCCACGTACGCGCGATAGGCGAAAATTTCACGCACCGTGGGACGCGAGAGCAGTCCGCGCCGGTTCCGCGTCCAGCGTTCGCCCGCGTGTTCGTAATACGAATTAAAAAGGAAGGGATACCGCTCGTTAAACAGCCGGTACGCGCGGTCGAATTCTTTTAAGATAAAAATTTCGAAAAACCAGGTCACATGCGCCAGATGCCAGCGCGGCGGACTCACGTCGGCCATGGCCTGGATGACAAAGTCCTCAGTTTCCAGGGGAGCGCAGATGCTCCGCGTCGTGGCGCGAACCGACCGGAACTCCGCCAGCAGGGACGGCGCATCGGCCACCGGACGCGAAAAGGAAGCCTGCGAAGCGACCATACATCAGTTTTACGTGACCGCCGACCGGACACAAGGAATTTTACCGAAAAAAATAGGGTCCGCGCGATATTTTCAACGCGCGAAATGCCGCCTCATGTCCAGGGGACGCGTGCCAGCGAAAATTGTTGCTTGCCGCCCGATCACGGCCCGCCTACTACTACAACGGTAGCTGTTTTTTCAGAAAAATTTTTACCACGGGGATCACGGGGACCACGGAGGGTGAATGCTCCTTTCGGATTCCAGAACGTTCCGGAACGCTGAAATTCGCTGAATTGAATGGTGCTCCCTGTGACCCCCTTGTCCCCGTGGTAAAAAATTCGCGTTTGAAGTCATCTACCGTTGCAGTATTACCCTGAGTCGCCAGCGGACAAGCCTGTGAAAACAAAACCAGAACTGCCAATTCGCCCGGGGTACATGTTTTTACTTTTTTCCGCCGCCGCCAGCGGCGCGAATTTTCTCGGGGTGATTTTTAATTTCCTGACCACGCGGATCATCTTCGATCCCGTGCTCGCGGTTCAGCCGGGGCTGCTGGAGCGCTTAAATTCCGGCCAGACCCTGACGATAACCGTGAGCGCGGTGGCCTTCCCCGCCGTTTTCCTGATCGCATATCTACATTTTCTGCCGACGATTCGATTCGCGCGATTCGCGCCCGGGGAGGCACCGGACGAACTGATCGAGACCGTTCGGCGCCGGGCGATAAACACGCCCATCCTGTTCGCGCTGCTTGCGGCGATTCCCTGGCTGGCCGGTCCCACGATCGGCCTGGTGGGCGCGGGGTACGACGCGATTTCCATCCGCATCTCCACGAATGGATACATGGCGGGCGGCATCGCCGTGATCGCCTCGCTCTTCCTGACCGAACTTGTGTTACGCTATTATCTGGCGCCGCGCGTTTTCCCGGAGGGCCGCCTGCGTCAGGTACGGGGCACGGTGCGACTGCGCCTGCTGACGCGTATGCTGCTCCTGGCCGCGGCCATTTCGTTTTTACCGATCGTGTATTATCATCTGTTACTCAACGCGGGCGCGTTTCAGATCGCGATCGGAGTGGACGGCGCCGTCGCGCTGCGCAATCTGAGTCGCTTCAGCGCCCTGATCGCCCCGATTTTTATTTTGATGTCGATCGGCCTGACCCTGGTCCTGGCGCGCTCCTTCTCGACTTCGCTCGTCGCCATGGAGACGGCCACCGAAGAAATCGAAAACGGTCGCTACGACCGGCGCATTCGCGTCGTTTCCAACGACGAAATCGGCGTGCTGGGCGACGCGATGAACACGATGCTGGGCGGGCTGCGCGACCGCGCGCGCATCCTCGATCAATTCGGCCGCCTGGTGGATCCGCGTATTCGCGATTATCTCCTGGGAGACCCGGCCCTGCTCGCGGGACGGCGCAAACAGGTGGTGGTGTTTTTTTCGGACATCAGGCAGTTCACGACGCTTTCCGAACGCCTGCCGCCGGAGGAAGTGTTCGCCCTGCTCAACCGGCATTTCACGGACACGGCGCGCATCATCGCTGAATACGGCGGCCACGTGGATAAATTCATCGGCGACGCGGTGATGGCCGTGTTCGGCCTGTTCGACGACCGGGACCCGGCGGTGCACTGTCGTCTCGCGCTCGACGCCTGCCTGGCGATTCGCGCGGAACTGGAACGTTTCAACGCGGCCCGGGCCGCCGCCGGGCGCGACTTTTTACGAATCGGCATGGGCCTGCACACGGGTCTGGTCCTGGCCGGGAAACTCGGCTCGGAAGAACGCTTCGACTACACGATCATCGGCGATACGGTCAACGTGGCCTCGCGGGTGGAAGCCCTGACCAAAAAGTTCGAGACCGATCTGATCGTCACCGACGAGGTGCTCACCGCCGCCGGGGCCACCGCCCGCGCGAGTCACCTGGTCCAGGTCCGCGGTCGCGAGGGTGGGGTCCGCGTGCATCTCCTGTAAAAAGTCGCCTTTATTCCGCCGTATTTTTTTTACGCGAAATTCTCATCCACAGTCCGCGCGTCAGTCGACGCAGCCGCCCCAGCGCGGGCAGGGCCCGGCCGCCGAACAGATTGCTGGCCAGCACGGCCACGAGCCCCAGCGCACAGAGTCCGGCGGGCAGTCGCCCGGCCAGGTAA
>CAZVZS010000061.1:0-23893 GCA_964631535.1 uncultured Leptospiraceae bacterium | reverse complement strand
CCCGTGAGTCTGCTGACTCTTGAGCTGTTCATCGAGGCCCACCGCGATGCGCTGGAGCTGCCCCACCTGTTGCCGTAGCACCGCCAGGTTAAAGGCCAGCGCGACCATCAGGCCCACCATCGCCAGGACCGCCACGACCGCCAGCACACAGGCCAGGTACGGCAGGCCGCGCGGATCGCCGGAACGCACCGCTAACAAAATGCCCGCCACGGCATAGGCGAGCACACCGGCGGCCACGAGATCGTTGTATTTCTCGACATCGAGCACCGTGCGCAGCGGGGCGAACAGCGCGACCAGGGCGAATACGGACGTAACCGACCAGAGTACCGCCAGCGGCGGCCGGCCAGGAAGTCCGACGCGCCCCTGCGCGAAGGGGTAACTCAGAGCGACGGCGATGAACAGACTCCGGCACAGAAATTCGGAGCGGCGAAAAAAATAGAACAGATCGCGATCGAAGGCGGGAAACAATTCTTCCGCGCGGTGCGACGCGAAAAACAACCAGAACGTTCCGAGGAACATCAGGAGGGTAAAAAACCCGCCCGCCCGGGAAGGACCGCGCAGGAGCCGCCCCAGATGGAGCAGTCCCAGCGCGGCGAAAAAACCGAAAAAAGCGAAATGCGCCGCGCGCCAGCGTTCCTCCGACCCGCGTAATTCCGGCCCGGCGCCGAGCAGGACCTCCTCCTGGAAGCCGCCGCGGGCCGCGTCGTGGTTGGCCACGTGCAGAATCAAATACACGGCCGGGTCCGTCACGGTGAACTCACGCAGGGCGGGCGCTGCGTGCGGGATACTGTAAATTTCGTCCGCGTATCCTGATCGCAAAAACGGGCGAAAAGGCGAACTGCCCGGTTCGTGGCGTTCGCGCACGGCCTCCAGCAAGGCCGCGGGCACGAGATACAGGCGGTAAGCACCGCCGACCGGCCCCATCCGCAGCGCCAGCTCCGCGTCCACCGGCAGCCCCGTCAGACGCAACACAAACGTTCCGTGCCCGGTGCCGGGGGGCACCCCGGGGATGCCCGGGAGATCGCGCTCGCCGGGGAGCCGGATCGTGCGCGGTCCGGTTTCATCTTCCGGTTTGTTGCGCGCTTCCAGTTCGGTCCAGTACAGGTATTCTTCCGGGGCCATGAATTCACCGCGAATGAATTCCCACTCACCGTTCAGAGCGACCGGCCGCCCGCCGCGGAAATCATATCCGGCGAGGTCCATTCGCCCCTGAAGGGCGCGCGGGAGTTCGGGAGCGGCGCACGCGCAGGCGAAAACCAGGCTGAGGAGTACCGGAGCGCGCGAAGACACCGCTACGGGATACCCCCGCGGACTCTGCCCGGCAAACAAAAAAAGCGCGCGGAAAAATCAACGGAGCGGGGGATCTTCGCTTTGACAGGGATGGAACCCCCTGACCATCTGTTATTTATGGAAGAATCGTTCTGGCGCCAGCGCTGGGAGACCGGACGCATCGGTTTTCACCAGAACGAAATCAATCCGGATTTGAAAACCCACCTCGACCTCCTGCGGCCCCGCGCGGGGGACGGGTGTATGCTCGTTCCGCTCTGCGGCAAATCGTCCGATCTCATGTTCCTCGCGCGCGAAGGTTTTTCCGTGGCCGGCGTCGAATTCGTGGAGCAGGCCATACGCGAATTTTTCAGGGAACATAATTTACTGTTCCAGGAATTTCCCGACGGCTGCTTCCAGGGCATCTCGCCGCCGATCGCCGAACGGATCGCGCTGTGGCGACGCGATTTTTTTACGCTGCGCACCCAGGAATTGCCGCGCGTCCGGGCCGTGTACGACCGGGCGGCCTTGATCGCCCTGCCCGCCCCGCTGCGTTTGAAGTACGCCGCGCAGATCACCGAACTCGCGCGCCCGGGCGCGCTCATGTTACTCATTACCCTGAACTTCGACCAGGCCGCGAAAGGCGAAGGACCGCCCCACGCGGTGCTGGCCGACGAAATTCAAACCCTGTACGGGACAGGCTGGAGCGTCGGACAGGTCGGCACCCGGGACGTGCGCGCCGAGTTACCGGAACTGGCCACGGGCCTGCAGCGCCTGGACGAGCAGGTCTGGTTTTTGCGGCGCCACCACCCCGCTCCTGAAAACTGACGGCCTTTTTTGATTCCCAGAAAAATGCCCGGGAAGCAGGGATGGACCTATGCCTTACCGCGCCTCCCCCTCCACTCGCGCTTTAATCTCGAAAATTCAGAAGCTCGGCAAAGACCGCGCATTGCGGCCGACATCCTACAAACCCCCGCTGGAGCGGCCGGTGACATTGTTATCGATCGTCGCCGTAGCGTGCGGCCCCGTGCTTTTTTTTCTGTATGACTGGCGGTTCGCTCTCGCGGCGTTCGCCGGCGGTCTGGCGCTCTTCGGCCTGAAAGAACTCGCCATCCAGGACGATCACGCGATCGTGCGCATCTACGGTCCCTTCGGTCGGCTGCGGTATATCTTCGAAAACCTCATTCGCGACAAATATTTACAGTACTTCAACGAAACGAACACGAACGGCCGGCCCATGGCGCGCATCGTGCGCGATTACGTGTACCAGAAGGCGCACAACGTGGGGGCGTACTCCAGCTTCGGCACGGAGCTCGACAATTTCGATTACGACAATTCGGTGCACGGGCGGCTCCTGCACCGAAACTTTCCGGGACGTTTTAACGATCCCTCGTTCCTGGTCCTGATCGGCGAAAAACGCCCCGGCGTGCGCCCCTTCGCCGTGAAAAACACGATCAACGTTTCGGCCATGAGTTACGGCTCGATCAATTACAAATCGGCGGAGTCCCTGAGCGTGGGCGCGAAAGACATCGCGTACGTCAACACCGGCGAAGGCGGGTACGGCCCGCACGGGGTGGCGGGCAACGACGTCGTCTTCCAGCTCGGCACCGGCAAATTCGGCGTGGGCGACTGGGCCACCGGGCACGGCGGAAAATCCACGCGGGTGCTCAACGAACAACTCTTGCGCGATCTCGTGCGCGATCATGATAACATCAAAATGATCCAGATCAAAATTTCGCAGGGCGCCAAACCTTCGCTCGGCGGCCATCTGCCGGGCGATAAGGTCACCCAGGAGATCGCCGAGGTACGCCGCGTACCGGTAGGCAAAACCCTGGTGAGCCCGGCCCAGCACGTGGAACTGGAGGCGGCCACGCCAAAGGAGTCGGTCGCGAAACTCATGGATTTTTGCAAACGCCTGCGCGAAATCACCGGGCTGCCGGTGGGCATCAAACTCTGCGTGGGTCTTCCCGACGAAATGGATCTGCTGGTGGATGCGATGAAAGTGACCGGCGAAGGACCGGACGCGATCCAGGTCGACGGCGCCGACGGGGGTACCGGCGCGGGGCCGAATCTGTACGTCAACTACGTGGGCTACGGCTCGGCCACTGAAACTGTGATCATGCTCGATCGCCTCTTAAAAAAGGCGGGCATCCGCGACCGGGTGACCCTGCACTGTTCGGGTCGGCTGCTCACCCCCGCCCACGCCGCCTCGGCCTTCGCCGCCGGTGCGGATTACGTCAACACCGCGCGCGGGGCCATGCTTTCGCTGGGTTGTATCCAGTCGCTCAAGTGCCATACGAATCACTGCCCCACCGGTATCGCCACGAACAGTCCCTGGCGTACGAATGGCATGGTGGTGCCCGAGAAGGCCACCCGCGTTCACAACTACCTGAAGCTCTTCCACGAAGACATGCTCTCGCTGACGCGCTCGATGGGCCACAGCGATCCGCGCGACATCTCACCGGACGATATTCGCGTGACCGGGATGTGAATTAGCAGGCAGCTGAAAAAGCTGCGAATGAGACGCTACAGGAGGTAGCGCCGAAACCGGTGTTTCGTGAAACAGCGTGAAACACCGGTTTTGCGGCTTCCCCGAGAAATACCAAACCGCGCGATTGTATTAAATCCTGGAAAAACCGCAGGGCGTCCGGCAGGGGTGAAGGATTCTTAAAAATTCGCCCATTCGTCACAATATTGTGAAACTCGTGCACACAGGGCCAGGGAATGGCCCACGGGTCCCTCCCTTCGGCAACCCGCAGCAAAGCGGTCATGGCCCCGCGGTGCCAGGGATTTTCCGAACGATGGGCATAAACGAGGAGGTTCGTATCGAAGGCGATCATGGCAGGGTAATATTATGGATAAACGCGACCCTGAATCACGTCCCACCTGAGTTCCGTTGCCTCATCTCCGGCCCCGTGAAAAGTCGTCAGGTGAATCTGGAAGGTTTCCGCCTGGTTTTCCTCGGCTTTGAGGCGTGCCCGCAGGGATTCTTCGATAAACGCCGTGACGGTCATACCACGCTTGCGCGACACGGCTTTTATCTGTTTTCCGAGGGCGTCCGGAATATTTATGGTAGTCTTCATATGGCAAGAATACCGAAAATCCTCAGACCCGACCGGAGATTTTCGCTCCTCGTTTTGCGGTTACCGTGGGGTGAAGGAACAGGCGGTACGCGTCAATTGCGATTGTTCAGAAAGCGGCCGAGCACCATGTGAAAAATCGAGGTGACAATCGAGGTGATAAACCCGAACACCATACTGAGGATCATGGTTTTTTTCACGGTCTTCATCATGTCTTCCTGTTGATTCGCCTGGGCGCCGACGGGTTGCTGCGGGGCCTGGAGATACTGCGCCTTTTGCTGAGGGGTCAGCTGACCCCAGACTTCCGGGGTGAAACCGGCCGGGATCTGTTCCCCGGACGGAGAATACATGGGTTGGTTGCTCATGGTGGAAGCAGATCACCCCCCGCCAGAATGGGAAGTGTTTTTTTGGAGCGCGGGGGCATTAACCCGGATTATGCAGTCTCCATGAATTATACTGCTCAAAGAAAACCGCCTTTCAAAGCGGTTTTCTTCATTCCTCAGTAGCCGGGATTTTTGCATGAAACAGTGTGTTGCCCCCACAGGCATACGCTGCCGCGAAGCTATGAGGGCGAAGCGCCGGCTGTTCGGCCACGGAGGGCCGTACAGCCGGCCTGCGTATGCCTGTGGGGCGCATCATAGTTTCGTTTCATGCATTATCCGGGTCAGCGCGCCCGCGCGGCTTCGGTTTCCTCGTAGGCCACCTGGCGAACCCTGGCGAACAGTTTCAGCAGGGCTTCCTTGTCCACGGGGTTGGTCGGCTCGAAGGTGGCGAACACGGTGCGATAATACGGTTCCTGTTCGATCACGCGAAATCCGTTTTCGACCATGATCCGGGCCACCTTTTCCATCTGCACCCTGGTGGTGGCGATGGTCACCGCGTCCGGAAAATCATGGCGATGATGCACGTGAAAACAACACACCACGTCGTCGTAATCCAGGCGATCGATCTCGGCCTTGATGTCCTCAAAATTAACCTTGTTCCGCGGGCCGCCCGGATACTTGTAATTGATCAACATTCGTTTGAAATAGTGTACCTTGCGGCCGTCTTTGTTGATTTCGGTGCCGTTGATGATCCGGCGTTCGTCGGTGAGCTGCTTCATGATGTACTCACCCCGGCCGCGATCGCTTTCGAAGTCGAACTGGTCGGAGGTGATGTCGCCCTTGGCGGCGTTCTGGTTGATATCGCTGAGCGTATAGGTCTGGCCCGGCTGCATATCGTGTTTGAACGTGCAGATCAGGCTGGGATTCAGATCGTCGTTGTTGATCTCCAGGCGTACGTGTACGTACTTGCCGGTGCCGTGTTCGAGAATATTCTGTACGGCCTCGGTCACCATCATGCGGATCAGGTCTCCGTCCAGACCGAGCAGGTGCGACATCCGCTTGGCCTGGTTTTTCACCTCGTACATGGTGCCGTGTTTTTCGTTGATCTTGTGCCCGAACTCGCGCGCGACGACCTCTTCCCGGTCGATATTGACCTCATAGACCATCTGCTTGATGGACGACTGGAGGTAGGGCGATTCGCGAATGAAGTTGATCTCCTCCTGCAGTTCGTGAACCTCTCTGGTCAGAATTTCTATCTGGCTTTCCAGTTCCTTTGTTTCGGACATGCGGTTAAACCTCCAGGTCGTCGCTGAAATCCACATCCAGCGGCTGGCTCATTTTTTTTTCGTGGTCCTTGACGGCCCGGGAGAATTTGTCGTACGGATCGTCCCCCCCGGGATCTGGCTGTCTGGACTCGGTGGCGGTCAAATGTTTTTCCAGTTTTCTTACCCGTTCGGCGAGGAGATCGCCCGGATCATCACCGGCCTGCTCGCGGATTTTGTCCAGCGCCCGGCGTAAACGCGCGACGCGCGAGCGCCAGATATGATCCAGCGGGTACAGCAACAGCAGGCCGCCGTCGGCGAGTTTTACCATCTGGAAGGTGCCGCGCTTGATTATGTCGTTATAATCGCCCACCGCCATGTCGATTTCAGCGCCCACTTCCTCGATCGTGGGAATACGGTTTTTCTGATAATAAAATTCATCAAGCGTTTCAATCACGCGATTGGCGAGCGTTGTATCGCGCACGCGCAGGGCGGCGGCACGCCGTTCCTCTTCTTTTTCCTGGGCCTCCCCGGCTTTGCGGCGCAGGGACCTGTCGCGCAGGACTTTTTGTTCGCTCTGAATTTTTTGTTTCGCGTTCTTGAAGGCCTGGTCGCGCAGGAAATTGATGCCGAGCGCGAGAAAAAGCCGCACGTACCAGGGGAAATAACGCTGGTAGACCAGACGCAGGAGGCGCCCGTAGGACCTGACGAACTCGGTATCATGAAACAGGGCCTGAAGTTCGAACTCGTTTTTTTCGAGCACGGACTTCATCGCCAGGATCTGCCACTGCTGGAAAACCGGCAGGGTCTGCATACCCTCAACGAGCAAACGAAAGGCCGCGGGATCGCGCCGGATGAAAACGTGCACTTCGGCCGCTTCGCGCAGCCAGGTATCGTGGTAGACAAAATCGCCCGAAAGCAATTTCTCGCGCGCGACGGACGGGATCTTCGCGATTTCATCTTCGGTTAAAAACCGAATCACCTGCGGCCAATTCGTGCCCGTGTTGAGGGCGTCCACGAATTCCTGGAGGGCATCCTCGTTTTTCGCGCGCCAGGCCGATTCGTATTCCTCACGGGCGAAAGGGGCGGTACGCTGGATCAACTCCACCGTCAGCATGCCAGGGAAGCGCATGCCATTCTGAACCGCCTGGCGTTCGGCCTGGGCCTCTTTTTTGACGGCGCCCGCGCGCGCCAGGTTAAACTCCGTGGTCCCGGGTTTATCGCCTTCGTCGAAGTACCGGGTTTCCTCAAGGAGGATTCGTTCCAGTTCGCCGCGGAGATTGCCGCGACTTTTATAACGGGGCACCACCTTGCTTAAAAGGAAGCGCCCGGCCATTTCGAATACGGGCACATGATCGGCCTCGCGCAACGGGAAAAATCCGTAGTCCGGAATTTCGGCGGCGATCTGGCGACGCGTCAGTTCGTCGCGAATCTCACCCAGGGTTGTGGGGATCATCGGCGCGGGGGGCACGATGTCGAATTTTCCCGGATGGATTTCCGAAAAAAAATCGTACAGGAGGTATTTGAGATCGTCGCGCGACGGCATGGCTTCGCTTTTTAGATCGCGCGCGAGACATTCGGCGAAATGCTTCCTGTCCAGGGGCGGGCGCGCGGCCAGCAGTTTTTCGATCTGCGCCACGCTGTACGAATTGGCCGCCGCCCAGAGACCGAAGGTCGTATCGCGGTCGCCCGGCGGGGTTGCCAGGAAACAGGGCACGGTTTTCATCTGGCGCCGCGTGGTTTCAAACTCCAGCCGGAAGATCTGGATAATGAGGCGATCCACGACCAGCTTGCGCACGACGGCCGTGAGATCGCCCCGGGTCAGATTCAAAATTTCCGGGAGGAAGGTATCGAGCGTGAACAACCCGGCCACCCGGGCGTTTTCCTGGGTGGAAAGCGACTTGATCGTGTTAAAAACGCTGAAGTTTATCTTGTCGTCGAGATTGGCGCCGCGCGCCACGGCCTCGCTCTCGGTGAGCGTTTCCAGAAAGGGGTATCTGGCCTGATTCGCCATGCCTCAACGCAACCGCCGTACGCCATTGGTCGGATCATCCAGATGTTCGTTCAGGAGGGGCAGAATGACCTGCAACGCTTCTTCCACCGAATCGACAACGGTAAACAAACTCAAATGCTCCGGCTGGATCATACCGGCTTCGGCCAGGAACTCAAAGTTCACCGCTTTTTCCCAGAAACTTTTTCCGAATAATATCACCGGGATGGAATTCTTGATCACGCGGGTCTGCTGGAGAGTCAGGGTTTCGAACAATTCGTCCATGGTCCCGAACCCGCCCGGAAACACGATGAGCACACGCGCGTAGTAGAGGAACCAGAACTTACGCATGAAAAAGTACTGAAACTCGAATTGAAATCGTTCGGAAATGTACGGATTGGCGGCCTGCTCGGCCGGGATGGTAATATTCAGGCCCATCGATTCGCCCCCGGCGTCGGCCGCGCCGCGATTGGCCGCTTCCATGATTCCCGGCCCGCCGCCCGTACAGATCAAATAGTTTTTGCCGCGCACGCCCGCGACCGAACGGTTCCAGTCGGTCAACCGCCCGCAGAGTTCGCGCGCGTCCTGGTAAAAGCGCCCGTAGGCGGCCGCGCGTTTCTGGTCGGGCCGCTCCGGGGCGGGAATGCGGGCCGAACCGAACACGATGATGGTATCGGTGACGTGTTCCTCGCGAAACACTTTGAGGGGATACAGATATTCGGCAAGGATGCGGAGGGTGCGGGCATCGATGGACTCCATGAATTCCTGGATGGTATGCGCTTTCATGAAGGTCCTGGAGGGAATGAAAAACCCGTTAATTTTATTATCGACTTCGGCCACTCCGCGCAACAATCCGGAGCTACTGGATTTAGCGGGCCGCGGCAGCGGCCTGCCAGGGTTCGCCCGCCGGCGCGCAAACCGAAAGTTCGGCGCGCTCCGACGATTGCGATAGGCCGGTACGGGAGTCGCTATGGATAGTATAACCATCGGGGTGGACGTGCGGCCGCTCGCCTTTCCAGGAACGGGGAATGCTCGTTATCTGGCGCACATGCTGGAAGAACTCATGCGACTGCGACCGCACTGGGACTGGATATTTTTTTCCAACCGGGGGGTCCACCCGCTCTACGCGGCGCTGGTTCAGAAAAGCTCCGTGCGCCTGGAAGTGGACGCGGAGGGCGCAGGTCGCTACGGCCCGGTCTGGCTGCACCGGCGGTTGCCCGCGCTGCTGGAAGAACTCAAACCAACACTGTTCTGGGCCACTCTGGCCATGTTGCCCTTCCAGTATCGCAAGCGTGTGCCCCTGCCCGCGGTCGTGAACTTCCACGACCTGAACGCCTTCGTCCGGCCGGATACGATGGTCCGCTGGAACCGCTGGCAACATCGCCTCCTGGACGAACACACGATTGAAAACGCGAGCCGCGTGCTCTGTCTTTCGAAAACCACCGGATACGACATTTTACGAAATTTCCCGCGCACCGACCCGCGCCGTCTGATCGTCGTATACCCCGGTTGCGAAATTCCGGACATTGAAGAAATCGCTCCAGCGGGCGTGGTGGGCGCGAAAAAGGATTTCTGGTTATGCGTGGGGACCATCGAACCGCGCAAGAATCAGCAAACTCTGATCGACGCGTATCTGGCCGCGCGCCAGGCGAACGGGGAATTACCGGACCTGGTCTTTTGCGGACAGAAAGGCTGGGGCTCGCGAAGCGAACGTCTGTTCCGGCGTTTGAAATCGGGTCGCGATGAAAAACGCGGCATCTTCTTTCTTGAAAAACCGTCCGACGGCTGCCTGCGCTGGTGTTACCGGAACGCGTCGCTGCTGTTGAACCCCAGCCTGCACGAAGGCTTCGGCCTGCCGGTCCTGGAGGGCCGTTCGCTCGGTCTGCCGGCGATCATTTCGGACATTGCCGTTTTTCGCGAAATCGGCGGGGATTCCCGGTACGTCCCGCCCCTTGACACAGCCGCCTGGTCCGCGGCCCTGCTGGAAGCGCATGAGGAGTGGCGCAGGGGTAGCCTGGTTCGACCAGGGATGGACCACGCCTTCTGGTCCTGGCCCACGCGTGCGAAGCTGCTGGCCAGCGTTTTCGAGGTTACCGCGAGCGATCCCCTGCACACCTTACTGGGAGTCTGAGATCCGGTTCGCCGTATGTTCGCGGAGATCGGCAAGCCTGAAAAGCATTCTTAAAAAAATGCGCGGGTGACAGTGCGAGTCACGAACAGATGCGAACGCCCCCGGAAAAAATCCGGAGGCGTTCAGGGCGGGAGGGAATCAGGGGTTGGTAAGGCCTTTGGCCATTTCCGCCATACAGTTACCGATGCTCAATTCTTCGCATTTGGTGTTCATGACGCACGTCTGCATGTCGGGAACTTTTGCGGGGTATTTTTTTTCCAGCAGGCCCATGCTTTTTTCACAAATTTCGATACCTTTTGGTCCCTGCGCCTTAACCTGTTGATCACATTGCGCGGCACGTTCGCACATTGCGGTGAACTTCTTCAGATCCGTTTCTTCTTTTTTTCCACAGAAGAGGGCCACGGTCATCATCAGTACGGGAAGGGTCAAATAAATTGTTTTGGTTCGGAACATAATGCCACATTCGTACAGTCAGCCGGTTTGTCAAACCGAAGTATTATACGGGGGCGCCCCGCTTTTATAAAAAAACCCGCCCAAATCGCTTGACCCCCGCGTTTTCCAGGTCGGCTTTGTATCTCTGGCCCGCAAGGACCCTGGTTCGGGATGAATTTTACTTCGTTTCACTTCGTCATTTTTTTCTTCGTAACCATCCTGATTGGTCACATGCTGAAAAATCGGGCGCGCCGGGTTTTCCTTTTACTCGCGTCTCTGTACTTTTACGGCGCGTTCGAACCCTGGTATCTGATCCTGGTGGCGTTCTCCACCGGATGGGATTTTTTGGCCGGCCTCGGAATCGAAACACGCCGGTCCATGGACCAGGGCAGTCCGCCTCCCGGGCGCTGGTTCCGCGTGCTGGCCGTCCTGCGCCCCCGGACCTGGCTGGTGCTTTCGCTTTTTACGAACCTGGGCCTGCTGGCGTACTTCAAGTATACCAATTTCGGGATCGAGGTCCTGAACGACATCCAGCCCCTGGGTGACACGGTCTTCGCCTGGCCGGCCACGTACATTCTTTTGCCCGTGGGCATTTCATTTTACACATTCCAGTCGCTTTCGTATACGATTGACGTCTACCGCGGCATCGCGCGCCCGCGCGAATCGCTCGTGGATTTCGCGCTGTATGTCACCTTTTTCCCGCAGCTCGTGGCCGGACCCATCGTGCGGGCCACCACGTTCTTCGACCGCCTGGACGATCCTGTCCCCGTCACGCACAACGACATCGTCATCGGTTTTACGCGCATTGTCGTCGGCCTGTTTCGGAAACTCGCGCTCTCGGACAATCTGGTCCCCGCAGTCAACGGTGTCTTCGGCGAATTCGCGCGCAAAGAACCGTCCCTGCTCGGACCGCTCGACGTCTGGGTGGGTGCGGTGGCCTTCGGCTGGCAGATTTACCTGGACTTCGCCGGTTACACCGACATCGCGCGCGGCGTGGCGCGTCTGTTCGGCTACGAATTCGAAATCAATTTTCTGTATCCCATGGCCGCCCGGAACATCAGCGACCACTGGCGACGCTGGCATATCAGCTTCGGTACCTGGATTCGCGATTATATTTATATCCCGCTCGGCGGTTCGCGCGGAAGTCCGCCGCGGATCTATTTTAATCTGCTCGTCACCTGGTTGTTCGGGGGGGTCTGGCACGGCCCGGCGTACCATTTCGTCGCCTGGGGCGTCTGGCAGGGCGTAATGCTCGGCATTCACCGCGAATGGACGCGCACGCGAATCCACGGGTTTCTCCACGCGCGTACGGGTGCCCTGGCTGTGGCGTACGGAGTTTTCGCGCGTGTATTCTTGAAGTTCAATCTTGTGTTCGGCTTCATCTGGTTTCGCGCGGAAACGATGACCCAGGCCACGCGCATGCAGGGTCGCCTGTTCGGAGCGTACGATTTATCAGGGGCGTGGGCGAGCTTCCGCTCCTGGGCCCTGGGCGACGGCGCGCTGGAGACCGCCCAGGTCGCGCTGCGGCTGCCCGCCGGCGCGACGTTTTTACCCGGTCAGTATACTCCGTACCTCGCGCTCCTCGTGTTGTACTATCTGTATGAGTACGTGTTCAATCATCTGCAACTGGAGTACTTCTGGAAAGAGGAGAACCGTACGAAACTCATTCTGGTTCTTTCGACCATGATCCTGGCCGTCCTGATTTTTTCCTCTCCCGAGACGCCCAATTTCATGTATTTTCAGTTTTAGCGGGTTTCCGAAACCGATGAACAACGAATTAAAAAAATTCCTGCGCGATCCGCGCTTCCTGGTGCCGCTGTTCGTGCTGGTCGGCTTCGAAGGTTTTTTGCAGACCCCGGTGTACAAATTCCTTCTGCGCCCGGAATCCTACGCGGAAAACGTGAACCGGAACGTGGGATTCGTGGAACGCTCCACACTTCAGCCGAACGTCCTCGTGCTCGGCACCAGCGTGGCCTACCAGGGCCTGAACATGCCGCTGCTCGGCCAGGAACTGGCCCCACGGGACCTGCGCGTATTGTCCGGCGCCAGCCAGGGGGCCCTGCTCATCACCCAGCATTCAATCTACCGTTATTTACGAGAGAAGCTCCCCTCCGTCAGACTCGTGGTCCACGTCAGTGAAACGACCTTCCCCTGGACAGCGCGCCACCTGCTGGACGCGAGCAATCGTTCCATGCTGGCCCAGTTTCCGCGACGCCAGGTCGTCCCGCTGCTGTTCGACTATGATTTTCATCTGACCCAGAACGACCGGACCTATCTCCTGATCCGTTCCGTGACCTACCAGAACGATTTACGCGACTTCGTACTGAACCCCCTGGAACGAATCAAACAGCTGGGCCGGAAGTATCGCCAGCCGGTCTACGCGTCCGAATGGGGCCACGAAAACCGGCACCGCTTCCGCCTGTCCGCCTACGGTGCGCGTGATCTTCAAGAGTGCCTGGATTTCGCGAAAAAAGGCATCCCCGAAAAGGACGCGGCGGGCAACCAGGTCACCGATAAAGACCACCGCCAGGCTCTGATCGTCACCTGCGAAATCGGACTGCGTGATCCGATCAATCGGCCGGGCGCCGCGCAATGGAACGAGTTATTCTTCAAACAGTTAAAACTGTTCCACGACGAGGTCCGCGCCGACGGCCGCCAGGTCCTGACCGTTTTTCCGCCCTACTCGAGCCTGATTCCGGATCTCAATCGCGACGATCGTCTGAATATCTGGCGCAAAGGATTGCAGACTATCTACGGCAATCGTCCCTTTTACACCGCCGATCTGCGCCGCTCCCTGGACGGGCCGGATAACGGGGATCTTTTTTACGATACGATCCACCTGAACCGCGAGGGCGCCCTGCGTTTCACGCGCGCCTTCGCCGAAATGCTGTCACGCCGGGCACCCGCCATTCTGGGCGGAACGGACCCCGGAACGGCAGCGGGCGCGGAAACACAACCGGCCACGAAAAAGACGGAAAAAACCGGGGGAAACTGATGCGTTTCACCACCCTTTCGTTTCTCCTGTTTTTCATCGCCGTGTTCGTCCTGTTCTGGACGCTCCGCGGGCGGGCCAGGTTCGTTCTGCTGATCGTCTCGTCACTGGTTTTTTACGCGGCCTGGTCGGTCGCGTTCGCGGTGCATTTTTTCCTGCTGGCCTGTCTCAATCACATTCTGATTTCGCGCCTGTTCGTTTCACGCTCCCGACCGCTTCTGTTCCTGATTCTCGGGATCGACTTCGCGAATCTTTTTTTCTTCAAGTATTTTTACCTGTTCCTGACCGCCCTGCTGGACGTCACGGGCCTGCCGATCTTTCGAACCGATCAGTTCAACGGCTGGCTCGAACAGGCTTTCGGCGTCGATTCGATCACTCTGCCGCTGGCCATCAGCTTTTACACGTTTCAGATGGGCGCGTTCGCGGTGGACGCCTACCGCGGTCAGATCGAAACGCAGGTTTCGTTCACCAGATTCGCTGTATTCGTTCTTTTTTTTCCGCATACCGTGGCCGGACCCATTATGCGCCATTCCGACTTTTTCTGGCAACTGGACAATGTCCGCCCGGATGAAGATCAAATGCTGAGCGCCTGTTACCTGCTCTGCCTGGGCCTGTTCAAAAAAGTGGTGATCGCCGACAACACCATCACGGCCATCGGCCTGGTCTACGATAACCCGGCCCGGTTCGACGCGCCCAGCGGGATACTCGCCGTGATCGGGTATTCCCTGCGCGTCTACTGCGATTTTTCCGGTTACACCGACATCGCGCGCGGCCTGGGGAAATTGATGGGCATCGACCTGCCCGAAAATTTTCGCGGCCCGTTTCTTTCGCGTTCGGTGCGCGAATTCTGGCAGCGCTGGCACATCACGCTCTCCACCTGGCTGCGCGATTATCTGTTCATTCCGATGGGCGGCTCCCGCGCCGGTTTCACGCGCACGCAGTTGAATCTCGTCCTCACGTTTACGCTGGGGGGCCTCTGGCACGGGGCGAATTACACCTATATTACCTGGGGTTTCCTGTGCGGATTTTCGCTGGCCCTGGAACGCGTGATCGGGGCGTTCTGGAGCCGGCTGTCTGGCGGGAACGCGGCCAGGGCGGGCGCGCCGGCAAAACAACGTTCCCCGCTCGTCGCTTTCGGCATCGCGACCCTGGCCACCCTGTACGCGTACGGGATGTTCTGTTTCGGGATGATTTTTTTCAACGCGCGCGATATGGCCACGGCGCTCGCGCTGCTCAAGCAGATCGCCCTGTTCGGTTCGGGTGAAGTTTCGCCGCACAACGGATACCTGGCCGGCCTGATCCCGCTCGTCTTTCTTTTGAACGCGATGCAGACGCGGGACGTCTGGCACGGCCTGGCCCGGCGCACCCGCTATATCCTGAGCACCGTGCTCGCGTTTTTGACCGTACTGCTGCTGGCCAGTTTCGCGCCCGGGGCGAACGATTTTATTTACTTTCAATTTTAACGACCCGAAGTCGAGATACTTTATGGACCTGCTGCGCGCACGATTTCTCTGGTACCCGCTGGCCGTACTGCTGGCGATCATCGTTGTCGATAAAGTGTTCCTCCTGGACGCGGTAAAAGAACACACGGTCCTCTGGAAAAAAATCGAGCCGCTTTTTTACGAATCGCGCGTGGACCTGTTCGCTCAGCTGCGGACTGAGTACGGGACGCGGGCCGCGCGCGGTGAACACCTGGGCCTGGTTTTCGGCTCTTCACGCGGGGGGGAGTTCAACGCGGAAGAATTCACCAGGGCCCGCCCGGGAGCCTTCACCTATAATTTCAGCGCGCCCCTGGCTCCGCCTTCCTACTTTTATTACTGGCTGGACCGCATCCTGAGCGCGGGCATGCGGCCCGGTTTCGCGGTCGTGGAGTGTGATCCCCTGCTCTTCAGCCAGCAGGCGGCCGGTTATTCGCTCGCGTACGGCTACGACGCGGCCTTCATGTTGCGGCACACGGATTTTTTTCGCGATACACGCCGCGATTTTCGCGCGGAAGGCGCCGGATTTTCAGTGGACGAATCAGAAACGTTTTTTCTAAAACGACTTTTCGCTCTGTACCGCTACCCGCTGGAATGGAAAACCATCGAGGAAAACAACGAGGAACACTCGGCCATCGTCCCGGGCACGGGCCTGATCACGATTCGCGGACGCGATTTTAAGAAAAATTTACGCGAAATCGTCCTGGACGCCAACCGTCGCAACCTGGGCGGGATCCCCAACCCGCTCAGTTTTTCGTTGCCGGAAGACGAAATCGCGAAGGACGCGGACCGGATGGAGCAACTGCATTTGAAGTCCGGATTCCCCGCGCCCACCCAGGTTATTTTTTTCAAGAAACTGATTACGCGCCTCGCGCTCGAAAAAATCCCGGTGGTCGTGTACTGGCCGCTGTCAGCGCCCGCTCTGCGCGCGAAGTATCAGGCGAACGGTCTGTTCGAATCCTTCCAGGCGCCCGTGCGCGAATTCCTCGCCGAAACCGCGCGTGAGAACCCGGACGTTTCCATCGCCTTTCTGGATCCGTATGACGATGAGTCCCTGACCTGCCGCGTGTTTATCGATTCTTCGCACCTGAGCGGGGCCTGTTTTCCCGCTATCACCGCGCGCCTCGCCAGTCGTCTGCCCGCGCGATAGCTGCGGGATGGGCATCCGTACCCCGCGCGGGCCCTATTCCGGATCGGAGGCCAGCGCCAGATCGGCCCCCGCGCCGGGAACGGGGTCTTCCAGATCCTGGTTGATCCAGTCCTCCCCGAAGACGCGCACCTGAATGCTGGTGACGCGCTGATCGCCCGCGGCCACATCCGAAACGATGACGATCGGATCGCCCGGAAACACGCGATTGCGATTGCGCAGTTTTTCGAACGCGTTGCGAATCGTCTTTTCCGGATCGCGCGAAAAATCCATGAGGAAGGGGACGACCGACCGGATGAGCCAGAGTTTGCGCCGGGTGCTGGACATATTCGTAAACGCGTAGATGATCGAACCGGTCGGACGAAACGACGCGACCTGTTCGGCGAACCGGCCGCGCCGCGTGATCACGACGATGGCCGGGGACCCGAGCGAGTCGGCCAGGCGACAGGCGCTGCGGGCCAGTTCTTCGCGATTGTTGTGTGGTTCGCGCAGGAGATAAAAATTCAGACTCGGTTCTTTTTCGATTCGCCGGGCGATTTGATCGAGCATTTCCACACAGCGCACGGGGTATTTTCCGGCCGCGGTTTCACCGGAGAGCATGAGGCAATCAGCCTGTTCGTAGACGGCGTTGGCCACGTCGGTGACTTCCGCGCGCGTGGGCATTGGATACTGGATCATCGACTCGAGCAAATGCGTGGCCACGATCACCGGCTTGCCCACCGCCTGGCAGGAGCGAACGATGCGCCGCTGGATCACAGGCAGTTCGTGCAACTCCATCTCGATGCCCAGGTCTCCGCGCGCCACCATGATGCCGTCCGAAGCCGCGAGGATCGCGTCGAAGTTTTCGACGCCCTCGTGGTTTTCGATCTTGGAAATGATCCGCGCGTGGCCGTTCGCTTTTTCGATGATAGTACGCACGCGCACGACGTCGTCGGGGGAACGTACGAAAGACGGCGCGATGAAGTCCAGATCGTTCTCAATGCCGAACAGGATGTCCCGGTGGTCCTTTTCGGTGATGGACGGCAGGTTCACGCGCACGCCGGGGAGATTGATATGCTTGCGCGAACCGAGCGTCCCCCCGTCCAGCACGCGGCATTTGAGTTCGTGTTCG
Source organism: uncultured Leptospiraceae bacterium (assembly GCA_964631535.1). GTDB lineage: Bacteria > Spirochaetota > Leptospiria > Leptospirales > Leptonemataceae > CAZVZS01. The sequence goes on along the minus strand of CAZVZS010000061.1, from coordinate 6,681 downwards.
GTGATTTCAAGGACCTCCAGGTTGATGAGCCCATTGTCCACGGTCACGCGCTCGCCGACGCGAACGTCTTTGAGCAGATCTTTGTAATTGACGTGCACGCTTTTCGTTTCGGGGTCTTCGAGAGGCGCCACGGTGAATCTGAAAATTTCACCGACTTTCAGATTGATATTCTGTTTGATTTCACCGGTGCGAATCTCCGGCCCCTGCAAATCCATTAGAAGGGCGATGGGATGGTTCAGGCGGCGGTTCAGGTTTTTCACCTGGCGGATGATCCGGTGGTGGTATGCCTGGTCCCCGTGTGACATATTGAGCCGGGCCACGTTCATCCCGGCCTGAGCCAGCTTTTCAATCACTTCCGAGGAATTGGAGGCCGGACCGAGCGTGCAGATGATTTTGGTCTTGCGAAAATCGCGTCGCGTTTGCGTGGTGATCATAAGGTTTCTGGAGGAAGGGGGCGCCTCAGGCGCCCTTTTTGGCCATGAGGCGCGAGAGGAAATCCTCAATGGCCGTGGCCACCTCGAATTTTTCCTGGTTGGGCATGCTCGCGTTGCGCTGGGTGTCGGCGTCCTTTTTCGCCTTATCCAGCATTCTGCGCCCATTTTTGCGAATGTAATTCTTTGAGATCAGAATCGGCCACTGGTACTCTGGTTTCTCGAATCGCACCCGGAACGAAAGGATTTCTTTCACCGCGTGTTTTTTCAGGAAATGGATCAGCATGTTCTCGTCCAGCTCCGGAAAATTTTGTAATAAAAACGTGCGGTTCGGCAACTCCCCGTGCAGCCAGGCTTCGTCGAGGAGAGCGGTCATCTTCGCCAGAGTTTCCTCCACCTTCGCCTGTTTTTCGGCTTCCTCCGCGGACGGGCCGGCCGGTTCTTCTTCCGCCGGCGTCGGCCGTGCCGCTTCCGGTGCGGGCACCCTGGATTCCTGCCTGGCCGTTTTCGCGGCGGCTTCCTTCGCGTTTTCTTTTTCTTTCAGGCGTTCGCTCACCAGTTTTTTCTGCGCTCGCCGCGCGTCTTCGGTCTGGATCTTGATTTTGGCGTCGGTCTGATCCTTTACGAGTTTCTGTTTGAATTTCGTGGCTTCGACCGGTTTGAGTTTGCCGCTGCCGAACAGACTGCGCCAGAGGCGCACGAACAACGGCAGGCGGTTGAACAACATGCGCTGTTCCAGGTCCATGAACAACTTGAGCTGGTCTTTGTCCAGGTGCTGTTCGACGTTCATGGCCGCCAGGATCTGGACTTCGACATCGTCCCCGACCGTATCGAAGAGGTCCCTGGCGTGTTTGATCGCGTCGGCCAGTACGTTCTTATGAACGACGTAATCGGAGACTTTGCCGCGCACGGGGAAACTGGAGTTGAGTACCGAAGTTACCGAAAGCAGAGTCCCGTGGACTTCGTCGCTCAGGTCCCGGACATTATCCAGATTGACGATGCACGCCGCGCGGACCAGATCTTCCATGATCTTTTCCAGGGTTTCGCGCTTTTTTGATTCCTCCGCCTCTTTCGTCATCGACTGCATGCGCGGGGCCAGGAGCGAAACCTCCATCACGGCCTGCCGCAGTCCAGGCGAGAGCCCTTCGAATTTCGTCCTATCGACGGCGGCGATGGCGTTTTTGATATTCTCCGGGTCCAGAGCTTCGGTGAGATTCTCCACCGATTGCCCGGACACTTCTTTCAAGAACACCCCGGCCAGAATACGAAACCGTTCTTCCATTTCAGTTTTGTTGTTAAAATAAATCGCGCGCACGCTGTGCCCCGCCAGGGTCCCCTGTAAAAGAATCAACTGCCCGGTCTTCAAAAGTTTTTCGATGACCGGCTTGGCGTACAGCTGATAGGTGATTCGGCGCTCCAGATTATTACGTTCCAGGTCCGAATAAAACAGGGAACTGATTTCGTTCCCCGCCATGCTTTGATTCAACTGCCCCTGCGCGATTTGATCGACGAGCAGCTCCCGGAAAGCGCCGCCGGAGCGGGGTTTGCGATTCTGCAGCCACTTCACCAGGGCCGTATGGTTTTTTTCGACGTACGCCAGCACGAAGCGCGACGTATTGGTACCGTCTTTCTTCGTCGGCCGGCAGAAAACCACCATCTTGCGCAGGCCGCCCTGACCGGGGGCGTAGTCGACGGCCGGCATGGCGAAAGCGAGCCTGGCGCGCGAGCTGCCGCGTCCGAGCAGTTCGTTCAGGTAATCGCGAATTTTGTCTTCGGAGAGTTTAATGTCTTTTTGAAGCGAATCGATGGCCGGCAGAATCGAGTTGCCCGCCAGGCGGTCCGACCAGTTCAGAATGTGGTTGAATACCTCGTAAATTCCCTTGAATTTAAAATCGCCGCGGGCCTCCAGTTGCTGGACCATATCCGTGGCCGAGGTCACTTCCATGACCTCAAGATGGGCCGCCACCGCCGCTTTTATGTCTTGATCGCTCACGGTCTCTTAATTCACTGGACCCGGGCGCCGTACCCGGGCACCATCCCACGCTGGACAGGCCAGGTCCTGATGACAAGAAAAACAAAACTTCCCGCTCTGGACAGGATGAGTTCAACCGACCGGGCCCTCTACGTTCAGAATAATTTTAACGCCATCGCACGGGACTACGACCGTTTCAACGACCTGATCACGTTCGGGTTTCACCGTTTCTGGAAGAAATCCCTGGTGCGGACGCTGGGGGCCGAAGGCGCCACGGTCCGCGCGCTGGATCTCTGCTGCGGCACAGGGGACATCAGCCTGTACTTGAGATCGATGTGCGGCCCGGGTTCGCGCGTCGTCGCGCTGGACTTCAGCCGGGAAATGTTGAACATCCTTGCGGCGCGCGCGCGGACCGCCCCGGCGCGGCCGGAGGTCACCCTGGAAATCGTGGAGGGGGACGCCACCGATCTCGGCCGGTTCGCGGATGGTACTTTCGATGCCGTGAGTATCGGGTTCGGCCTGCGCAACGTAAACGACCGGGGTCGTTGTCTGCGTGAAATTCTGCGCGTACTCCGGCCCGGTGGCCGTTTGGCCGTGCTGGACGTCGGGCGGGTGCGCTGGCCGGTGGTCCGGTTCTTCCACGGGCTATTTTTCAAGCGGATCGTTCCGATCATCGGGGGCCTTTTGCGCGGATCACCGCACGAGATGTTCGCGTATCTGCCGGCCTCGGCCGAAACCTATCCCGACCAGGACGCCGTCAGCGCCGAACTTGAAGCGGCGGGCTTTTCCGCCGTACGCTATCGAAACTTTTTCCTGGGCTCGGCCGTTCTCCACAGCGCCACGCGTCCCTGACCGCTCCGTCGCTCTGAACCTCCCGTGAAAACCGGGCCGGGTCGCTCCAGGAAAAACGGTTGCCAGGCCCGGATTCAGCGCTGAAAACCGGATCATGGCCCGGAAAAAATTGCTCGGCATCGTCGCTGTCGTCGGCATTCTTCTGGCTCTGCTCGTCGTCGTGCTCGTAATCGCCCTGCCAGAAGAAGGTGGTCCCCGTGAGGACCAGGACCGCGAAACAGTCGACCAGGAGTCGAACGATCCCCCGGACGAAGAAGTTGAACCCGTTTACCCGTCCGGGGACATGGACCCCACCTACCACCGCCGCGCGGCCACGCCCGAGGAACTGGCTGAAGACATCGCCGAAATTCGCCGCATACACCAGGCATTGCCGGGCAATCACTGGCTCCCGCCCCTGCCGGGCGAGGAACACAACGCGCCGAACGAGGAGCAACAAAAGAAGTTCAGCGAAAACGAACGCCTGCGCCGGAAAGTTCGGGCCGGAACGGCCACGGCCGAAGAAAAACGCCGTTACATCGAACACCGCAAAAAAATTACCGCGGACCGGATCGCCCTGATCGAATATTATATCAAACGCGCGCAGGAAACCCCGGACCAGCCCTGGTTCACCCGGAAGGATATTGGCGCGGGCAAAGAAAAAATCGACGAATTAAAAATCGAAATCTCCCGACTGGAAGCGGAAATCCAGCCGAACTGAACCAACGGTTCCGGGCCCGGCTCCGGAAGGTACAACTTATGAATTTGAACCTGCCCCGCGCCGGCCTTCTGCTGCTCTGCCTCCTGGCCTGCGAACGTTCGAACGTCCCCCAGGCGGTCGTGATGATCGATCCGGTGCAGCAAAAGTACGAAAACTGGCTGGCACGCGGAAAAACTGCGATTCCAGAAATACGCGAAATTCTTACTGACGACCGGATCCAGGACTTTCGCCTGCGCACGCACGCCCTGCTCGCGGCCGGCCGGATCGGCGCGGATGAACTGGCCCCCGAGATCGCGCGCCTCTTACGCGACGCACCGCACCCGGCCGTCAAAAACTGCGCGGTGATCGCGCTGGCGGATCTGGGCCACAGAGATTCGGTACCGCTGCTCCTGTCTTTTCTGCCCGGCGGAGAACGAGCGGACGCGGCCATGGACCGCGGCATCTTACTCGAACAACTCGGCCGCATGGGCGATGAACGCGCCATCCCCGCGCTGATCGCGGCTCTGCAGAGCGACAACTCGCAGCTCCAGCTCAAGGCCCAGAACGCCCTGGTGGCCATGAAGGCCACCGCGGCCGTGGAGGGAATCCTCGCCATGCACGCGCGGGATCGGTTCGGCCGCTACGACAAGGAAGTGGCCGTCGTGCTCGGCTCCCTGGATCATCCGCGGAGCGGCCCCGCGCTCTTGAAAATGATCTGGAATCGCTCCTCGCGCGGGCAGATCGCGGCGGTGAACGGCGCGGGCGCCCTCAAATACGCGCCGGCCCTGCCCGCGCTGCTATCGATCCTCCAGAATCACCAGGGCCAGGAAGCCGATCTCCTGGAAAAACAGGCGGGGCGCGCCATCGCCCGCCTTGATTCGGGCGAAAGCGTGCGCCCGCTCATCACGTTCTTCGAAGCGGGCACCGTCTCCATGCGTCTGGTCGCGGCGGAAACCCTGGCGGAAATGACGGTGGCTGAAATCCCCGCGCGGGTGCACGAAGCTTTAAAATCAGGTTCGCGGCGCGTGGTCGTGCCCGCCGCGTACGTGCTGGGCTTGAAACGTTTCGTCCCGGCGGCTCCCGATTTGCGCGAGCTGTATAAAAAGCACGCGGGCCCGGAAGCGTTTTACACGGCCCAGGCCCTCGGTCGCATCGGGGACCGCGAAAGCATTCCGCTCCTGCTCGAAGGCCTGGAAAAACGCGCGGGCGAGGCCGCTTACGGCGCGGCCTTCGGGCTGGGCGCCATGAAGGCGCGCGAAGCGGTCGCGCCGATGATTCGTATTTTAAAAAGCGATAACCGGGACCTGAATTTGAAAAAACACTGCGTGGCCGCCCTGGGGGAAATCGGCGATCCGACCGCGGCCGAAGCCATCATCGCCCTGCCCCTCGATGAAAAGGCTGAGATGGGCGACCTCGTCGGCCGCGCCCTTGGCAAACTGGGCGGCGAAACCGTTTTCGCCTATTTGCGGGGGGCGATCGACGCGGACGATCTCAACGAACGCCGGGTCGCGCGGTTTACGCTCCTGCATTTTCAGGACCCGGAAAAACTGGACTTTTTGTTGAAACTGCTCGAAAACCAGGACCCGAAAACGCGCCGCGCGGCCATGTCCGCTCTCCGTAAGAATACCGGCAAACAATTCGGGACCGAACAGGAATGGGTCCAGTGGGCCCGCTCGCGTTAAAATCAGTATGAACCAACCCCTCATCGTCATTAAACGCAGCAAGTGGGAACGCGATCTGGAACGGTTCGGTTCGCCCGAAGCCGTGCGCGAATTATATTTCATTCAAAACGACGCGTACGCGAAAGTGTATCAGTCTCATCTGCGCCAGTGCGCCGCGCTCGAAGCCATGCGCGCGGCCCTGCCCCAGGCCCACTTCGTATTACGGCGCCAGCTACCGGGGCTCGACGTGAGCGCTTATCCCTACGTCATCAGTCTGGGCGGGGACAACCATTTCGTATACTGTTCGCATTTCGTCGGCGACCGACCGCTGGCGGGAATCAATTCCGATCCGGAAACCTCCATCGGCGCCCTGTTGTATTTCACGGTACCCGTTTTCCTGGAGGCCCTCTCACCGAAAGTTCCGCCGGTCTTCGATCTGGACGAATGGACGCGCATCAGTTGCGAACTTTTGGGTCCGCACGGCGAACACCGTCGCACGGACCCGTGCACCTCGGAAATTTCAATCCGCAACGACTACCCCGAACTCACCTCGCGTTATCTCCTGCGCGTGAACGGCGGCCCCTGGGAAGAACAAAAAAGTTCCGGCCTTCTGCTGGCCACGGGCACCGGTTCGACGGGCTGGTATCGCAATTGTTTCCCGCCCTCCGAACGCGGACCGGCCGCCTTCGTGCGCAGTTCGCCCTTCTTTCGTTTTTTCGCGCGCGAGGTCGGAGCCCCGCCCGGCCGCGGCAAAAAGTATTTATCGGGTCAGATCGATGAGGAGGGCGTCCTGGAAATCGTTTCGGAAATGGACGGGATGATCAGCGTGGACGCGCACCCGGAAAGCACTTTTCCCTTTCCGCCGGCCTGGCGCGCGCGTTTTTCACTGGCCCGCGAACGATTGCGCGTGATTCGCGATTTACGGTGAAACAGGCGAATTTTTTGCAACAGGGAACCCGGAGAGAGTTCGCACATAGCCAGGATTCAGCGTTCCGGAACGTAACTTCCGTTTTCAACGAATGAAACCAGGCGTTGGGGTCAATTCAGGGCGCATCCGCTTACGCGGACCGGGCTCTCCGGCCGGAGGGC